>NZ_JBKBHX010000006.1:16175-196732 GCF_046299575.1 Thermaurantimonas sp.
GGGTATCGCTCCTACGGAGCTGTGTGGGATTGCAATGATTTTTCTATTAACATGTCGCTCCTACGGAGCTAATTTTTTAACCTATTGATCTGATAGAAGCAAGTTAAACGGCTGCATCGCAGCCAAAGGTCAATAGCCTGAAACGTGAAAACAATCGCAATAGCTCCGTCAGGAGCGAAACATTGAAACACATGGGTATCGCTCCTACGGAGCTGTGTGGGATTGCAATGATTTTTCTATTAACATGTCGCTCCTACGGAGCTAATTTTTTGACCTATTGATCTGATAGAAGCAAGTTAAACGGCTGCAGCGCAGCCCAAGGTTAATAGCATAAACATCAATACAAACCGCAATAGCTCCGTTAGGAGCGAAACATTGAAACACAAGGGGTATCGCTCCTATGGAGCTGCGTGGGATTGCGATGAATTTTCTATTAACCTTTTGCTCCTACGTAGCAAATTGAAAAGGCTGCATCGCAGCCAAAGGTTAATAGCATAAACATCAATACAAACCGCAATAGCTCCGTCAGGAGCGAAACATTGAAACACATGGGTATCGCTCCTATGGAGCTGCGTGGGATTGCGATGAATTTTCTATTAACCTTTTGCTCCTACGGAGCTGATTTATTGACCTATTGTATCTACAGGGCAAATGAATAAGGCTGCATCGCAGCTGAATATTTATTATATAAAAAAAGCTTAAATTGGCAAGCCAACACTATTAAGAAAGATATACGATTCAATTTATGGCCAATACATACACGCAGCTATATGTTCATGTGGTTTTTGCCGTTAAAGGCAGAGCTAATCTTATTTCCGAAAAATGGAAAGAAAGGCTCTATCAGTACATCACCGGCATAATTACCAATAAAAATCAAAAACTAATGATTATTAATGGCATGCCCGATCATGTGCATCTTTTAATTGGAATAATGCCTGATTGTAAACTGTCAGATTTAGTACGAGATATCAAATCAAACTCTTCCAAATGGATAAATGAAAATAAATTAGTTAGAGGGAAATTTGAATGGCAGAACGGTTTTGGAGCTTTCACAATCGGACAATCACAAGTTCAAAGAGTTGTCACATACATACTTAATCAAGAGGAACATCACAAGAAGAAAACGTTTAAGGAAGAATACATTGCTTTTTTAAATGCTTACAAAATTGATTTTGATCCTAATTATATTTTTGATGACGTGGGTGTCGCTCCTACGGAGCTGGAGAATAATAATGATATTGCGTAGGTCTATTAACCTATTGCTCCTACGGAGCAAATTGACAAGGCTGCAGCGCAGCCGAAGGTTAATAGCCTGAAACGATAAAATTAATGGGTGACGCTCCTACGGAGCTGTGTGGCATTGCGATGATTTTTCTATTAACCTTTTGCTCCTACGGAGCTGGAATTATAAACCTATTGTATTTACGGGGCAAATGAATAAGGCTGCATTGCAGCCTAAGGTTAATAGCAAATAACGTTAAATCAAAAGCACAATAGCTCCTTCAGGAGCGAAACATTGAAACACGAGGGGTATCGCTCCTACGGAGCTGATTTATTTTCCTATTGCTCTAATAGAAGCAATTCAAAAGGCTGCAGCGCAGCCCAAGGTTAATAGCATAAACATCAATACAAACCGCAATAGCTCCGTTAGGAGCGAAACATTGAAACACAAGGGGTATCGCTCCTACGGAGCTGTGTGGGATTGCAATGATTTTTCTATTAACATGTCGCTCCTACGGAGCTAATTTTTTGACCTATTGATCTGATAGAAGCAAGTTAAACGGCTGCATCGCAGCCAAAGGTCAATAGCCTGAAACGTGAAAACAATCGCAATAGCTCCGTTAGGAGCGAAACATTGAAACACAAGGGGTATCGCTCCTACGGAGCTGTGTGGGATTGCAATGATTTTTCTATTAACCTATTGCTCCTACGGAGCAAATTTTTTAACCTATTGATCTGATAGAAGCAATTTAAACGGCTGCAGAGCAGCCGAAGGTTAATAGCCGAAAATCGTCAAAAACAATAGCAATAGCTCTGTTAGGAGCGAAACTTGCCAACATTTCAGGTGACAAAATTGTGGCATACCTACGGATGGGGCCTCAATTAGCGTACAATGTTAATTGACCCATATTCCTGCTTCCGGTAGCGATTACCGCCAATTTCGTATTCATAAATAATACGGTAAGGATAGTTTCCCTGAGGTAATTTCTGTCCCTGATATGTTCCATCCCATTCAAAGTCGGCTGTGAAGGTCTGAAATACCAGTTCACCCCAGCGGTTAAAGATCATCAATTCGAAGTAGGTGATAAACTGACTAACAGCCACCTTGAATCGATCGTTTCGGCGGTCATCGTTGGGCGAGAAAGCATTGGGAACAAAGACTACCGGTGAGCAATTGTTTGTCACCAATATACTATCTGTGTAAATACAACCAAGTGCATCACGAACCGTCACTTTATACAGCCCTCTCTCTGACACAGTGATAGTGGGTGTGGTATCTCCTGTATTCCATTGATAGGACTGAAAAAATCCCGGATTAAGCGTAATGGTCTGTCCTTCACACAGATTGGTATCTGGAGGCAGTAGATCGCCTGTTGGTGGTAGAGCAGAAATGATGTAAATCAGTGTACTGTCGCAATTGTTAATCGTTTTCAAATTGACCGTATATGTACCAGCCTGACTCACTACCTGTCCATCAGGCAAGGTGATGGTCTCTCCCTGACAAATAGATCCTGTAAGAGTCTGGCTATAAGTTGGGAAAACCTCTAATGTGTCATAAGATACTGTAGGACAGTTTCCAAGTGTAGAATTGATGGTATATTTAATCGGGTGTTTTCCGACACCAGCAACAGCCGGATTAAACTCGTTATTCGATACTCCAGGACCACTGTATGTGCCACCTGAAGGGCTTGCCTGCGTCAGGGCAAAAGGCGGTGAATTCACACAAACTACAGGAAACGATGTCCAGGTAATGTTCACATTACCACCTTGATATAAAGTTACGGTATCCGTGTTAATAATACAGCCATTGACATTTACTGTGGCACGATAAACTCCGGGTTGTGAAACAAATAATTTTGGTTGGTTAGCACCCGAGATCTGTGCACCATTTTGGAACCAAGTGATGGCACCGGAAGTATAATTTGATATGCGCAGGGTGTCGCTATCTCCATCACAAAGGGTGTCTTTTGTTTTTTGAAGCTGCATGATTCCATTTGCTAGAAGTGTAAGGGTATCGCAAAAATGAACTGAATTAAAAGCCGGCGATTGAGAACGTATCCGAACTAAATATTTTCCTGCATTTAGTGTTTTTGGCAGAGAACAAGTAATGGTACTTGCACCAGTACTATAGCTTCCGATCTGACCCACTGTGATGGGCGATATAAAAGAGTAATTTGTATCCGAAATTTCTGCAAAAACAGTCGTCGGAGTTCCAAAACCACCCCCAATGAATGCCACTGTAAAACTTTCTTCCGGACAAAGGTTAATCTTGCTCACTGCTCGTACTTCGAGATGCAGTGGAGTAGCAAAAAATCTCGCTATCACACCACTCTGTGAGCCTTGAGAGTTATTGTAAAAGCCAAAAATTCCAAGAACATTATGGATTCCGTTTGTAGTGCCGGCGATTAAAATGGTGTTATTAAAACCAAAAACTATGGATGATATTGAACCTTCCTGTTGAGGGCCGCCATAATAACTTGCCCAGGTGCGGGTACCATTGGTGGCAAACCTTCCTACAATCAAATCGCTTATTCCGCTGAGCGTGGTTGAAAAAGCACCTGGCGTGGCAAGGTTGGTACCTGAGGTAGTACCCACGAAAAACACATTACCCGATAAATCAGTGGTAACGCCATTTAAAATTGTTTGAGCTCCATAATACGTTCCCCAATTGCGGGTAGTACCATTTGTATCAAATTGTACTAGAAAACCGTTTTGAACTCCTGCGGCACTAATGTTTGGTTGAAAACTTCCTGGAGTAGATATGCTTGTAGGGCTTTCAGTCACCCCACAGAAATACATTAAATTATTTCTTACCGCTACATCCTGAATTCTGTCAAGCAAGTTACCCCCATAGTAAGAAGAGTAAATTCGAGCGCCGGTAGATGTAAATTTTGCAAAGAATCCATCGGGCTGCATCCCTGCATATGAACCATCGTATGCGTTAGGTGAAGCTATCTCTGAAGCTGAACTGGTAAAACCTACAATGTAAAAATTACCCAAAGCGTCAAAAGAAGCAGAGGTGATCTCATCAGCAGCCGTGCCACCGAAGTATGAACCGAACAATCGTGTTCCACTGCTATCAAACATAACAAAGTATCCGTCATCTGAGCCTGTGCCCGAATAAACTGGTTTAAAGCTGCCTGGAGTCGAAATATTTGTTGCAGACTGAGTAGCTCCTACAAGCAACACCCGTGTACCAGTGTGATTCACCGCTATCACAGCACTGCCTTCGATGTTTGTTCCGCCATAATAGGTCCCCCAGAGACGAACGCCGTTTTTATTGAATTTAACCAAAAAACCATCTCTCATACCTCCAAAATTCTGCTGGTGAGACCCAGGAGTGGAGATGTTTGAAGTAGAATTGGTAGTTCCACTGATGTATATATTGTCGAGAAGATCGGAGGAGACTTTTCCGGCATTTTCTCCGCCATTGCCTCCGTAATACGTGGCCCAAAGCCTTCTGCCACATCGATCAAATTTTACCAGAAATGCATCGGAGATACCACCTCCAAAGGTTGACTGATGTGAACCAGGTGATGCTATATCTGAGGTAGAAAAAGTCTGACCTAATGCTAATACATTTCGAGATGAATCGATGCTTACTGACATAATTTGATCAGCTGCAATCCCTCTGTAATACGTACTCCAAACAATCTGTGGATCAATACGAAGAGGTTGGTTAGCCTGAGCAAGTAATTTTTCTGTTCTCCTATCAAAAGATAAACCAATGAAGCTACCCCTTTTTTCAAATCTGCAGGCCAACTTGCTGCCGTCAGGCATTACGATATAAGGAGTTTCATCAGTAATGGAAATCAAAGTCGATTTTGCTAGGTAAATTCCGTCACTGTTAATACTTAGGCTGAGATCGCTGCTGAATTCCATTTGAATCTTAGAAACATCGGCTCCCGGCTGTACCAAAAATTCGTAACGCAAGCCAGCCTCACCGGCAAACATTTCGAGATCAATACCCGGATACAGACCACATACCCGCAGTTTTCTCACACTGTATATAGGTCTTCCGTCATCATGCACAGTATAGTGGCGCTCGAAGTATTCACCAATGCCCTCATCTTCGATTTTGGCATTAGGATTGGCACCTAGAAAGGTCATTGAAGAAGTAAAACGCCTGTTTTCAAGAGAATCGCCAGTATAATACCAGATCCATCGCCGAGCCGTTAGTGCCATTATGGCTCCATTTCCCTTGATAAAAAAAGTCGGTTCGGTTTGTTTTATGCCTTTAGCATATTGCCCTTCATCTTTCAAAATAAAAAATTCGTGTTGAAAAAGATTTTCTTGCCCAACCGAATACAAAGAGCTAATAAGAAAAAAGAAAAAAGGGAGGATCAGAAATCGAATTGAATTCGAAAACGATCTGATATTCATGCTAATAGCTTATAGAATTATATTACACAAAGGTATTGCAATTAAGTTTTGATACTTATTTTTAAGAAAGCTAAACAATTAAAAAATAAAAAAATCAAACTTAATCCATCTAACGCAATTTTTGTGTATATACATTTAATCAAAATTCATTTTCGACGGCTGAGAGCACCTGAATCCATTCTGTGTCGTGAGCAAGGGCTATTGCGTTTTGTTCTCCGGTCTTAAGGTTTTTAAGTGTAAAAGATCGCTGGTTTCGTTCGTCTTCACCAACTATGGCAACAAAGGGAATAGCGGTCTTATTTGCATATTCAAGCGATTTTTTAAGCTTTGTGGCTACCGGATAGAGTTCTGTTGCAATTTCAGCCTTTCGAAAAGCATAAGCAACTTCGGCTGCAAAAGGCATGTCGTCGTCCGACAGTCCGGTGACCATCACACGAGCTTTGGAAACCTGAGCAAATGCTGACATTCCTCTTTCCTCCAATGCCAGAAGAATGCGATCCAATCCAAAAGAGATTCCCACTCCAGGAATACCCTCAACGCCAAAGATGCCCGTCAGATTGTCGTACCGGCCTCCTCCACCAATGGAGCCAACGGCTACCCCTTCGGCTACTACTTCGAAAATGCAGCCGGTGTAGTAATCAAGTCCTCTCGCCAACGTAGGGTCAAATTGTATAGGAGCATCCGGATTAAGACTTTTAACTTTCTCAAAAACAAATTGCACTTCCTTAAGCCCCTCATTACTAGTGCCTAATTGATTTTCAACCTTATATAAATTTATATTTTCATCAAAAATCCAGCTACTTAGGTTACTAACACCGTTATGGTCGAATCCAGCATTAAGCCATTCATTCACAACAGCCTGACAGCCAATTTTATCTAATTTGTCAAGTATTGTAATGAAAATTCCAAACCTCTCCCCTGCTCCGGCATTATGCGCTACGGAGTTCAGCAATTTTCGGCTATTAAGCCGAATGCGCACAGGTAACTTCAATTTTTCGAAGACTTCGGCATAAATAAGTGCCAATTCCACTTCCTGCCACAGGCTTGTACTACCTACTACATCAGCATCGCACTGATAAAATTCGCGAAATCTTCCCTTCTGTGGGCGATCGGCCCTCCACACCGGTTGTATCTGATAGCGCTTAAATGGCAATGCAATCGCATGCCTGTTCATAGCAACAAATCGGGCAAAAGGTACCGTAAGATCATAGCGCAAAGCCTTTTCGCAAATCAAACCAGCCAAAGTGTTGCTTTCAGCCATTTGCCAGACGTCGGGAGAAACTTCTTTTTTAAAATCTCCAGAATTTAAGATTCTGAAAATCAATCGATCTCCTTCTTCACCATATTTTCCGGTCAAAGTATCCAGACGCTCCATAGCCGGAGTTTCCAATGGCTGGAAGGCATATTTCTCAAAAACTTCTTTAATAATGGAAACTACATAATTTCGTTTATACATCAATTCAGGGCCCAGATCTCTGGTACCCTGAACCAACGCTGGCTTTATTTTACTCATTCAGCTACTTTTTCTGCTTTATATCCTCTGTTTTCAAGTATTTCGATCGCTTTATCTGCACTATCGGAATTAACAACCAATATTTTTGGATTAGTTGTCAGATCAACGCTCCAATTCTCTGAACCAAATTCCCTGGTCAAATCGTCGGCTACCTTGTCGACACATCCCTGGCATTTCAAAGTTGTTTTAAATTTTACTTCCATAGTTGCAAAAATCAGACATGCGAAAGTATGAATCACATAATCTCTTTTGCTCAAAATGCTTTTAAAATCGTTTTACAATGTTATTAATATAATCAATATCAAACGTTTAAAATATAATTGATCAAGTGCTCATGGCATAAAAGGAAAAAAATGACTGTGTATTCCTAAGTTTGCAGAAAAAACTTCATGCCCCTGGTTGCCCCTTCACTTTTGTCAGCAGATTTTACCAGACTGGCAGATGCAGCCGATATGCTTAACAGGTCTGAAGCCGATTGGTTTCATCTAGATGTAATGGACGGAGTATTTGTACCGAATCTTACGTTTGGAATGCCTGTCATTGAGCAACTTAAAAAGTTATCTAATAAACCCTTCGACGTGCATCTTATGATAGTGCAACCGGAGCGTTATATCGAAGCATTTAAACAAGCAGGTGCAGATATCCTTACGGTTCATTACGAAGCCTCTACACACCTGCACCGTACGCTACATGCAATAAAACAGTCTGGTATGAAAGCAGGCGTTGCTTTAAACCCGCACACACCGGTACACCATCTTGAGGAAGTATTAGCCGATATTGACCTAGTTTGCCTAATGAGCGTTAACCCCGGCTTTGGCGGACAAAAATTTATAGAAAACACCTATAAAAAAATTGAAAAATTAGCAGAATTAAGGCAATCATCTCAAACGAATTTTCTGATCGAAATAGATGGTGGAGTGAATCTCACAAATGCATCTAAACTTATCGATACAGGTGCAGATGTGTTGGTGGCTGGTAATTTCGTATTTTCATCAAGCAATCCGATAGAAACAATAAAAAGTCTGAAATATTGCAAATGAGTTTTGAAAAGCCCTATTTTTTATGGACTTTTTTACTTCTTCTGATACCCATAATTATTCATTTTTTTCGCTTCAGAAAATATAAGAAAATTGTTTTTACTCAAACGTTTTTTCTAGAGCAAACGCAAGTTGAACAAAAAAAGATTAAAAATTTAAAACACCTATTTATACTCATTTCGAGAATTTTGGGTATTTCAGCACTGGTGTTAGGTTTTTCGCTTCCTTATTTCAGTGAAAATTCACTTAACGGTTCTTCATATAAAAACGCTGAAAATATATTGATTTATGTAGATAATCATCCAGGATTTTATTTGAAGAATGATGATAAAAGTCGTTTGCTTTATTTGCGTAATTCTTTGAAAAGTGCAATCAACAATTTAGGATCTTTTAAAAAGTTGACAATCCAAACGAATAACAATGCAACCGAAACTTTTTATCGAAAAGACGATGCATTGAAGTATGTTGATCAAATAGAACCTTTTCCTCACATACCTACATGGAAAGAAATAGCCAATAGCATAGAAAAAACGATAAAGAATGAACAAATACCACCTGCAATTTTTCTACTGAGCGATTATTTGAAAAGAGCTGATAATCTAAATGAATTGTCTGGCCTATGTATTCCGATTAAACTAGAAGCTCTCAACACTGGAAATTTAGAAATCATCGATTCCATTTGGTCAATTCCTGGTACAGATATGATCGAAGCTTCGATCTACCAACAATCTTCGTACGTATTAGGAAACAGCAAGAAAGTATTATTTAACCTCATACCAGAGAAAGAGAACTCAAAAAAGTTATCGTTTTCCTTTCCAAAATCAATAGAAAATACTTTCGGATTCATAGAACCTGAAAGTCATCAGAATTCCATCTTTAGATTCTACTTCACACATCCTCTTCACAAGCCGAAAAAAGTACTTGTAATTGCAGAAAATCAAGGTTTGTCAGAAGCCTTAAAAACAAAATTTACTACGGCATATACTGCAGAGATTACTTACAAAACTGTTAGAGAAATAAGACCAGAAATTCTCAAGGATTTTAAATTAGTTATTTTATTAAATATTAAAGAAATTCCAGAACAGTTAGCCACTGCCTTACAAACATTTTTGAGAGAAAACGGACGATTGCTTCTATGTCCAAATGAAGAAGTTGATATGCCTTCATACAATAGATTTTTACAGCGATTTGATGTTTTAATACATCCATCTGAAAAGAAATTTGTACAAACTGATAAGTTAAATTACAACGATTTACTTTTCTTTAATGTTTTTGTACAAGAAATTGACTTACCTGACCTACCCTATTTTAATAAATATTTTTTACTGAAAAGCACAGGAATTACCCCTATTCTCTACACACTTGATGGCACTACACTTTTTGGAAAAATCACTTACAATGGCGATTTATACATCTTTGCAGGTTCCATCGCTCCAGAAAATTCAAATTTGATCTATCACACAATTTTTAATCCAATGATGTACAACTTCATCCATCGAAATACACAACGATATTCAATGTATTATTATGCAGGTACTGATTATATTTTTCAATACTCAGTACCTGAGTCCAACAAGGATGAGCCGATAAAAATTTTCTCTCCTTCAGGCAAAGAAATTATACCTTTCCAAAGACGTAAAGGCAACGAAATTCAACTGTTTTTTGGAAGAGATGTAATTGAAAATGGCATATACAGCATACAATTTTTTAATCAGGAATTAGATAAGTTAGCCTTTAATTTCGATCTCAGAAACTTAAGGAGCGATTGTTACATCGATACAGAAATAGACAGTTTATTCTTAAAAAAATCATGGATAAAAATACCGTTATCAGAGGATTTAACATCTTTATCAAAAATAAGCTTCTTTCGTTCTGATCTTTGGTATCTCTTCACTCTGGCAGCATTACTGTTTTTTATTACGGAGTTATTATTAATTAGATTTTTAAAATGAAAAAAGTTTTTGAAAAAGTTATTACTTCGGTATTTAACCGTGTACCTGATCATTCTCTCTATAAAAAGCAATGTGATATCTTAATTAGGATAAATGAAATAAAAATATTGCCTTCAGGAAGTGAAATTGACGAAAATATTCAGAGAATTGAAGGAAATCATCTATCCTTATTACCGGGTTTAATAGATCTTCATTCAGAAATTAATCAACCTGGACGGGAAGATCGAGAAAACATCCTTCAAACGCTTCATTTAGCTGCGCTCGGAGGATTTACACACCTGGCAGGGATGCCCTCATCTCAACCTGTAGCTGACAGCCGACAGCTCATCGAATTTCAGCAAAAATTAGCTTCAAATGCTGTAAACAATCTACTCTCAATAGGAGCCATATCTAAAAATTTAGAAGGCAAGGAACTGGCTGAAATGTATGATATGAAGTCAGCAGGTTCAGTAGCATTCACTGACTACAAAAATCGCATTAGAAACTCAAAACTTTTGCTCCTGTCCATGCAATATGCCCAACAATTGAATGTGACACTTTTATTAACACCCGGTGATAGCGATTTGCTACGATATGGCATGGTACACGAAGGCGTAGTTTCTACAAGACTAGGATTAAAAGGATTGCCCACCATCGCCGAATCGATCGGACTCAAAAGAGACATCGACTTGGTTCGATACACCGGTTGCCGTGTACACTTTCAATCTATTTCTACCATAGAAAGTATTAACCTCATTCGAATGGCTAAATCTGAAGGATTACCCATTACTGCAGATGTCAATTTTTATCATTTGCTATTGACAGATGAAATGCTCGAAAATTTTGATTCCAATTATAAAACCGATCCGCCACTGAGAGACGAAAAAATCAGACAAGCGCTCATTGAAGCAGTAAAAGATGGAACCATTGATGCAATAGCTGCCGACCATCAACCCCGAACATACGAAGAAAAAGTATGTGAATTTGACAAGGCTTCTTATGGCATGTTTACATTGCCTTTTGTATTTCCAACTTTGATTGAATCGAACATTTTTTCCGTAGATATATTAATCGATAAACTTCATAAAAATCCAGCAAAAATTTTAGGTTTAAATTCTGATATAAAAGAAAATTTTATTTTAGTTAATCTAGAAGAAGATTTTGTATGGAATAAAGAAGATTTTAAAGAGTTTTGTAGTGTAAATTCACCGTTTTTCAATAAAAAACTCAAAGGAAAAATCGAATATCTAATTACAAAAAATCAATGCATAGAAGTCTTTTAAACTGCCTTTGCATTTTTTTGACTAGCAGTATATTATATGCACAAAACAGCACTCTATGTGTGCCAATCGATCCACGCTGGGCACCAAGGGAGCGCACCATCGACATGCATCATTTGCAACTCGAGGTCGAATTTGAACCAGCAATAGGTCGAGTAATCGGAAAATCAACTATTACCTTTTCTCCACTTTACAGATCAAATGACAGCATTTGGATAGATGCTATTCGCTTCTCTATTAATTCGTTGACTTTAAATGGACAAAAGGTTCGTTACACGTCAAGCGATTCTGGAATAGCCATTATGCCTCAAAAGCTCTACAGGGATAAAGCGAATATTTTAGAAATCAACTATTCAGCCTTCCCTGAAAAAGGAATTTATTTTACCGGCTGGGACGACCCGACCGGTAAAGGCAGAAAGCAAATCTGGACGCAAGGCCAGGGAATCGACCACAGGCACTGGATACCCTACTATGACGAACAACATGACAAACTCACCACTGAAGTAATCGTTCTCTTTGAAAAGCAGTTTCGAGTAATCTCTAACGGAAAACTTATTCGCGTTGACACCCTCGGAGCCAAAATACGTTGGCACTACCTGCAAGATAGGCCACATTCTGGCTATCTGGTAATGCTCGCCATAGGTGATTACCTGCCATATAAAACTATGCTGAAACAAGAAAATGGCGAAATCGAGTTTGAAGAGTTCACCTATCCAGATGTTCCAAACTCAGCTGCATCTACCTTCCGGTACAGCCATTTATTTATGAACAACTTTCAAAAGTTGCTCAAAGTTCACTATCCATGGCCTGGACCATACCGCCAGGTTCCAGTAGTGGACTTCATCTACGGGGCAATGGAAAATACCGGAGCCGTAATTTTTGGTGAAAATCTGATTAGTGAACCCGCTACCGAGGATTATCGAAATTACCATTTTGTGAATGCTCACGAAATGGCCCATCAATGGTTTGGTAATCTTATAACTGCCTGGAGCGCACGTCATCATTGGCTTCATGAAAGCTTTGCGACGTATTTTGACTTACTTTCTACCCAATGGACAGAGGGCGATTTTGCGTTTTCGTCAAAAGTGCGACAAGCTATAATGCGTGTAAAGTTTCAAGAAGAGCAAAACAACTTGCCATTGGCTCATTCTGAAGCAGGTACAGCCCGCCACTATCAGAAAGGGGGAGTAGTGCTGCACATGTTGCGTCAACTGGTAGGCGATGAAGCTTTTTATGAATCACTGCGCGTGTTTTTGGAAAGACATCGCTTTCGGAATGTACACTCCGAAGATCTTCTGTATGCCTTTCACGAGGTTACCGGACGCGACTTACAATGGTTTTGGAATCAATGGATTTATGGATCAGGAATGCCTAAAATTTCGCTTAATTGGAAAGAAGAAAGCGATAAAAAATCAAAAAGACTTGTACTTCATTTTTCTCAGGAAAATATATATAAACCCGATAGTGCTAAAACATTTCGATTGTTTTTTGATATCGAAATTAAAACAACCAAAAGACAGTATAAAATTCCGGTTGAAATTCGGTCAAAAAGAGATACTTTATTTATTCCATTGAAGGTCGATGAAAGTGTCTTAATGGTTAATCCAGACCCTGGAAAAATTCAATTAATTGAATGGACTGAAATTTTTGATCCTAATCAAAACATTGTAAGACATGCTGAGCAACCTTACGATCGATTTTTTACATATACGTTGAATGTCAAAAATTTTTCAAATTCGGATCTCGATTATATAAAAAACGAAGAAAATCCGATTGTTTTAGAACACTGGATTAACGCATTTAGCAGGAATGTAATGCGACCTGAGGTGTGGAACTTCTTCCGAAAATTTCAAAACGATCGAGTAAAAGTGGCAGCATTGCGATACACAGATGTAGCATTCTGGAAGGGTAGAACGGAAGATGAATTGCTCGATTTTGCCAAAACTGAAAATCAACTTTTAAAGGTTTTGGTCTATGCACGACTAATAAATATTAAACCCGAAAAGATAAATATTTATAAAGAGACAATAGATGTTCCAAAAACATTTACCACACAAAACGAACGGCTGCAAATAGCCATTGCAGAAGCAAATATGCTCAAAAATCAAACGTCGTATGAAGCGGTAGCTGAATTTGCTGAAACTACTTATATGGGCTTTGTTCGCGCACAAGCCATCAACTATTTAGGCAGAGTAAATTACAGAAGCGAAAAATTGGTAAAGCTATGTGTACATGCTTTAGGACACTACGATAGAAATTTAGCACAGTCAGCGTCGCAATATTTGAAGAACATAACTGAAAAAAGCGAAAGAAAGTGGATAGAAGAAGAATTGAAAAACTTTAAAAAATTTTGGCCAGAATGGAAAGTAAAAAAAGCAGAAAAGCTATTGGAATAAAATAAAAATGATTTTGTTTTTCGGGTCAAAATAGAATTATAATTGTATCATGTTCCATATTCATTTTAAAATACATTTGTAAAAAAACATAGCATTGAAAAAAAATTACGCTTTTGCAATATATATACTGTTGGTACTGCACGTACGCATTTCAGCTCAAAGCAAGCAAGAATCGCAGAAAGGAGAATTGCACGGCAATTTTCAAACAGATGTTCAGTACTACTTTAGAGATAAGGCAATCGACCCAACCGGTGAATTTTTTCCAAGAGAACGACTGTTAGCCGCCGGTTTTGCAAACTTCATCTTTACACAAGGCAGCTTTTCCGCTGGATTGAGATATGAAAATTATCAAAACAATCTGCTGGGTCTTCCCGAGGGTTATAGAGGTGAAGGTATTCCATTTCGATTTATCCGATTTGAGAAAGATGGATTGGATATCACTGTTGGAAATTACTATGAGCAGTTTGGCAGCGGAATGATTTTCAGGTCATTTGAGGAGCGTGGCTTAGGGCTCGACAATGCCATTGACGGTTTGCGCTTGCGCTATAAACCCGCAAAAGGCTTTCACTTAAAAGGCGTAATAGGCCGCCAAAGGCTATATTTCACCAAAGCTGAAGGAATTGTAAGGGGCGTAGATGCCGAAATTAATTTGAACGAAGCTCTGCCCGGTATGGAAAACTCCGCGTGGCTGCTATCTGTCGGAGCTTCTTTTGTAAGCAAATTTCAAAGAGCCGCTGATCCTGTGCTCAACCTGCCAGAAAATGTTGGAGCTTCTGGCGGTAGATTTACGTTGCAGCGCGGTGAATTTGGATGGAATACCGAATTTGTTTGGAAAATCAACGATCCTTCGTTTGACAATGGATTTATTTACCGCCAAGGAAATGGCTTTTTGTCAACTCTTACGTACGCAAAAAAAGGTCTTAGCCTCATGGTTACTGCTAAACGCATTGAAAACATGAGCTTTCGATCAGACCGAAACGCTTCGCTCATCGATGCTCAAATCAACTTTTTACCACCTACTACCAAACTTCACACTTATACCCTCCCGGCCTTATATCCTAACGCCGTTCAGCCTAATGGTGAAATGGGCTTCCAAATCGACCTTTCCTATAATTTCAAGAAAGGCACTACTCTTGGCGGTAAGTATGGAACCACGATAGCCATCAATTATTCCGACATTTCTTCTATTGACCGCCAGTTTGTGGCTAAACGACCCATCTTCAGCACAGTAAATCCGGGAGAGGTAATCGACTGCACTTGGGCAGGCACTAAAGGTTTTGTTTCAAATCCCTTTCAGAGAGGTCCAATTACTTATTTTAAAGACTTAAACATTGAAATACGAAAGACAATAAGCCGCAGCCTTAAGACTACATTTACTTACTACAACTTTGTATACAACCAAGAGGTCTTAGAAAAAGGTGTAACAGACGCCGAAATCATCCAGCGCGGTTATCAAAAGTTGGTATATATCAATGCTTTCGTGCTTGAAACACTTTACAAAATTCGGCCAGGACACAGCTTACGTACTGAACTGCAAGGAATGTTTACCCGCCAGGATAGAGGTGACTGGTTGATGGCACTGGCCGAATATAGCGTGTCGCCCCATTGGTTTGTAGCCATACAGAATTCCTGGAACTACGGAAATCCCAATCCGGCTGATCGCCTGCATTATACCCTCGGTTCTGTTGGATACACACTTAATACAACCCGCTTTCAACTCAACTACGGTAGGCAGATGCGAGGTATTTTCTGCGTAGGAGGTATCTGTCGGGTAGTTCCACCAAGCAATGGAGTCACCCTTACCGTAACTTCCAATTTTTAAAGGATTTGTGTTCGATAACTAACCTTGACTTTTCAGTTTCGATAAATTAGCAAGTTTTTAGGATTGAAAGCATTTAAATTCACAAACATTCACTGTTTATAAGCCGTCATATTGAGGACAATTAATTTGATGTTTAGTTTTTAAAATGAATTCAACGAGCAGAAAAATTACAGCACTTCAACTGGCTATCGAACCACTTCGCAATGAGATTATTCATCACCCTGCATATTCGTCCATTCATTCTTTAGATGATTTGCGCACTTTTATGGAGTACCATGTGTATGCCGTCTGGGACTTTATGTCGCTGCTCAAAGCGCTCCAAAACCAGTTGACCTGTACCTCTGTACCCTGGCTGCCCGTGGGTGATGCCAACACGCGCTACCTAATCAATGAGATTGTAGTGGGCGAAGAGAGCGATATTGACCTTGAAGGTGTGCGAAAAAGCCACTTCGAAATGTATTTGGATGCCATGAAGCAAGCAGGCGCCGATATGACCACCGTTAATCGATTTATCGATTTTTTGAAAAAAGGCAAAAAAGTAGAAGAAGCGCTTGCATCTGCCGATGCACCTTCAGAGGCAGCAGATTTTGTGCGCTATACATTTGAAATTATTCGAAGTGGTAAGATTCATGTGCTATCAGCAGTGTTCACTTTTGGCAGAGAAGATTTGATACCTGACATGTTCTTGTCAATTATTCAAGAATTGCAAAATAAATTCCCTCAGGAAGTTTCTCGCTTTAAGTACTATATCGATCGGCATATCGAAGTAGACGGTGGTCATCACAGCCATTTGGCTCTAGAAATGACTTCTCAGTTGTGTGAAGATGATCAGTTAAAATGGACTGAGGCACAAGAGGCTGTAGTGAAAGCGCTGAAAATGCGAAAAAAGCTCTGGGATGGAGTTTATCAATGTATAGGTTCCGAAAGTGTAAAATTTGAATGAATTACTGCAACATCAAATAATTATTCAAGCACTTCTTAATAGTATTTTTCAAGGAGTTTTGAACGAATCAAATTCAAAAAACCTATCACTGATTCATTTTTCTTAAAAATTAAATCGAAAATAAGTTCAGGTGGATAATGGGCTTATCAGGCAATTTTGTCCATCACTTGTGAAGTTGTGATAAAACTTGTAAGCTGGTGATGGAATTGTAAAAAAGAAAAATTTGGAACAAGCAATAGCGGGTAGGTCATGAGCTTAGGCCTATAATGATAGCAGAAATATTTTAAAATCTTTAAGAATCAAATTTTTAGTTTTGCAATCCTTTTTTCGAAAACCGTTTAAAATTCAACTAATCATTGTTTAACGCAGAAAAATTCGATTATCTTTACAGATACATACGCTGAGGAAAATGAGTAACACATCGTTAGTAGAGAACCTGAAGAAGTTCTTTGGATTCAATACCTTTAAGGGAAATCAGGAGGCAGTAATCAAAAGTTTGTTAGAGGGCAACGACACCTTTGTTATCATGCCTACTGGCGGAGGAAAGTCGCTGTGCTATCAATTACCTGCTTTAATGAGCGAAGGTACAGCCATCATCGTATCGCCACTGATCGCCCTGATGAAGAACCAAGTGGACTCAATGCGGGGATTTTCTACCGAAAATGGGGTAGCACATGTGCTCAACTCATCGCTCACAAAAAAAGAGATTCAGCAAGTAAAAGACGACATTACGGCGGGTATCACCAAGATGCTTTATGTAGCACCCGAAAGTCTTACTAAAGATGAGAATATTGAATTCTTAAAAACAGTAAAAATCAGCTTCTATGCCATTGATGAAGCGCACTGTATTTCGGAATGGGGACACGACTTCAGACCCGAGTACCGCAATCTGCGCTCGATCATGAACAAAATCGGAAAGCGCCCCATCATCGCCCTTACCGCTACTGCTACTCCTAAAGTACAAAGCGATATTCAAAAAAACCTTGGGATGGAAAATGCGGCAGTGTTTAAATCATCTTTTAACCGCGAAAACCTTTACTACGAGATTCGTCCCAAGGTAAATACAGAAAAAGAGATCATAAAATATATAAAAAACAATCCGGGCAAAAGCGGCATCATATATTGTATGAGCCGTAAAAAAGTAGAAGAACTCGCCCAAACCTTGCAAGTAAATGGCATTAAAGCACTGCCCTACCATGCCGGCCTCGACAGCAATACACGTGCTAAGCACCAAGATGCCTTCCTGATGGAAGAAGTAGATGTGATCGTGGCCACCATTGCTTTTGGTATGGGAATCGACAAGCCGGATGTGCGCTTTGTGATCCATTACGATATGCCAAAGTCATTGGAAAGCTACTACCAGGAGACAGGGCGTGCAGGTCGCGATGGTGGCGAAGGAAACTGTATAGCTTTCTACGCTTACCAGGACCTCGAAAAGATGGAAAAGCTGATGGCCGGAAAACCCGTTGCCGAATTGGAAATCGGTAAACAACTCATAGCAGAGACCATCGCTTATGCTGAAACCTCAGGCTGCCGTCGCAGGTACCTACTCAAATACTTTGGCGAAGAATTTCCTGAGGATAAGTGCAACAATATGTGCGACAACTGCCGTAATCCGAAGGAAAAATTCGACGCTCAGGAAGATGTAAAACTCGTGCTCGAGACAGTTGTATCTGGTCAAAATCGCTTTAAAGCACCCCAGATCGTTGCCATTCTCAAAGGTCAGCTCAATCAACAGTTGCGTTCGTATAAAGTAGAAGAATACGAACAATTTAACGAAGGTGCTGACAAGAGCGAACACTATTGGAACAGCGTGATTCGCCAATGCATTGTCAACGGACTGCTTGAAAAAGAAATTGAAACTTACGGTATCTTAAAAATTACGCCCGAAGGCAGAAAATTCATTGAATATCCGCAGCCATTCTTAATGGCGGAAGACACCAACTTCGAAGGCATCACTGATGACGACGACGATGTAATTCTCGCTGGAAAAAGTGCCACAGCCTTTGACGAAGTACTTTTTAAAATGCTGAAAGACCTCACCAAAAGTGAGGCAAAAAAGAAAGGCGTACCACCATACGCGGTCTTTCAGGAAAGTACACTGAATGAAATGGCACTCCACTACCCCACTACCCTCGAAGAACTTAAGAACATACCTGGCGTAGGCGAAGGAAAAGCAAAGAAATTTGGACAACCCTTTGTTGACCTGATCGCCAAGTATGTAAAAGAAAATGATATCGAAAAACCCGACGATTTCGTTGTAAAGTCAGTGGTCAATAAGTCGAGCCTGAAAGTGTTCATTATTCAATCGACTGACCGTAAAGTGGCACTTGACGATATCGCCAAAGCAAAAGGGCTAACTATGGAAGAGTTGCTTGATGAAATTGAAGGCATCGTCAACTCTGGAACCCGAATTAATATTAATTATTATCTCGACCAAAAGCTCGACGAAGACCAGATCGAAGAAATTTTTGACTACTTTATGGAAGCTGAATCCGATTCCATTGAAGAAGCTTACAAAGAATTCGATGGAGAATACTCAGAAGAGGAGCTTCGCATGGTACGCATCAAGTTTATGAGCGAGGTTGCAAATTAAAAACCTGGCTTTAGACAATTTAAAGCCCTTAGACTTTTAAGCAGTAATATGTTAGGCACATGTGTTGGGGCTATTTTCTATTTACATTTACCCGTGAATGTAAAAGTTTTAATGTGGTGTGAAAAAATACAGTTCAAGTATTAACCAACACAGAAAGCTTTTACCACAAAAGATGGCACAACTCTTTAATATTTCAAACAAAAAACCCGACTCTCGTGAGCCGGGTTTTGTTTTTTAGATACAGTTATAATTTATAGAATCATCTTCATCGGGTCTTCGATCAGAGACTTAAATGTCTGCAAAAACGCAGCACCTGTAGCTCCATCCACTACGCGATGATCGCAGCTCAAGGTTACTTTCATTACGTGACCAACTTTGATTTCACCATTTTTCACTACAGGAACTTGTTTAATGCCACCCACGGCCATGATACAGGCGTCTGGTGGATTGATGATGGCTGTGAATTCATCTATGCCAAACATGCCCAGATTTGAGATGGTGAATGTATTGCCCTCCCAATCAGCGGGTTGTAGTTTTTTATCTTTAGCTTTTTGAGCAAATTCTCTTACCTGAGCAGCTATAGTGCTGAGTCCTTTTTGGTCGGCATGGCGAATTACGGGTACAAGCAAACCTTCTTCTACGGCAACGGCAACACCAATGTTAATGTCGTGATTATAACGAATGCGATCACCGAGCCAGGAGGAGTTGATTTTTGGATGCTTCTTGAGTGCAAGAGCTGCCGCCTTAATCACAAGGTCGTTAAAGGATATCTTGACGTCCGAGATCTCGTTGAGCATCTTGCGCACTTCTACTGCTTTGTCCATATCGATCTCAACAGTTAAGTAGAAATGCGGAGCGCTGAACTTGCTCTCGGCCAGTCGACGAGCAATGGTTTTTCGCATTTGTGAAACTGGCTCTTCGGTATATGTAACACTTGCCGCAGCTGGTACTGATGGAGCTTCCTGCACGGCAGGCCGCACTACTTCTTCTTTCGCAGGTTTTTCGATCACTACACTGGGCTTGAAGTTTTCGATGTCTCTTTTTACGATGCGACCACCCTCTCCTGTGCCTTTTACTTGTGTGATATCAATACCTTTTTCTTTTGCCAATCGGCGTGCAAGGGGCGATATTTTTATTCTTCGGCCATTTGTTTCTACTTCTTCAGTGATATCGTCGGTATCTAACTTTTGCGGATCGGGTTTTTCTTCTTTTGGCATTTCGGCTTTAGCTACTGTTTCTTTTGAAGCCCCTCCGCTGATGAGTGAAGAAATATCTTCTCCTTCGTGGCCGAGAATGGCCAAGATACTATCGACTGGTGCAGATCCGCCTTCCTCTACGCCGATATAGAGGAGTACGCCCTCTTGAAAGGATTCAAATTCCATGGTGGCCTTATCTGTTTCGATTTCGGCCAGTATATCACCTTCTTTTACTTTATCTCCTACTTTTTTATGCCATTTGGCTACTGTACCCTCTGTCATGGTATCGCTTAGCCTTGGCATGGTTACTATTTCAGCCATCAGTAGTTTTTATTGAATGTTTATGAATGGATAGTCTTTTTGAACATACACATCTTCATAAAGTTGTTCGGGCTCCGGATAAGGGCTTTTCTCAGCAAATTCCACACACTCGTTTACGAGGTCCTTTACCCGCTCATCTATGGCATGTATTTCTGAATCAGTTGCCCAGTTATTTTCTTTTATAACGTTAAGAACTTGCGTAATTGGGTCTATTTTCATGTACTCAGCAACTTCTTCTTTAGTGCGATAGTGCTGGGCGTCGCTCATTGAGTGACCCTTGTAGCGATAGGTTTTTATTTCGATAAACGATGGTCCTTTGCCGGCGCGTGCATTGTCCACAGCCTCCCATACGCCTTCATACACATCTACGGGGTTCATGCCATTTACCTGCCAGCAGGGCATTTCATAGCCGAGACCGAGTTTCCAAATTTCGGTGTGATTAGCTGAGCGCTCTACTGAGGTACCCATTGCATAGCCATTGTTTTCGACTATGAAAACAACCGGCAAGCTCCACATCATGGCCATGTTTAGCGTTTCGTGCAAAGAACCCTGACGCACAGCTCCATCGCCCATAAAGGTGAGTGTCACATGTGGACGTCCTAAATATTTATCGGCAAAGGCTATTCCGGCACCCAGAGGAATCTGTCCACCAACAATACCGTGGCCGCCAAAAAAGTTGTGCTCTTTAGAAAACATGTGCATCGAACCGCCGTTTCCCTTGCTGCAGCCTGTCTTTTTGCCAAGCAATTCAGCCATTACGGTGCGGGGGTCGACCCCCATACCTATAGGCTGCACGTGATTTCGGTAGCCCGTAATCATGCGATCGCCGGGCTCCATGGCATAGAGACAGCCTGCCAACACAGCTTCTTGGCCGTTATATAAATGTAAAAATCCTCTGATTTTCTGCTGAATGTAGAGTGCCGCTGCCTTGTCTTCAAATTTTCTCCAAAACAGCATGTCTTCGTACCACTTAAGGTAGGTTTCCTTAGTTATGGGCTTTTTGGGCATATCTGATACTTTAACCGGGCAAAAATATGCAGCTAAGGTATAAATCTATGTCAAATTTTAAAGGAAAAGACTTTTAAAAGTGTACTTTTTACACTTTTAATGTACTTTGTTACTCTTTGATATTTTGAGCAATGTGGTTCAGGATTTTTTCAGCGAGAGCCACATTTTCAAATGTATGGGAACTAAACTCTTCAGGCCATATTATTGATTGGAAGGCTGGCTGAAGATCGCAATTGAGATTAATTGTAGCTTTTTCGTTATTTACACGCACTTCAAAAGGCCCAATCCACCTCGCCAAACCGGTCTTACCAAGATGATAGTCCACAAATCCATTGAGCTGGCCCGATGGAACTCGTGAAGTATCGGCAAGAGCCTCGATTCGGGTGAAAAGATAACCGCTTTCCCAAGTCCAGTACATTGATGGAAACTGTGGTGCCAATGGGTCACCTGCATTTTCCACCATTGACGGTTGGATGGTCTTGTTGGTCAAAGAATCAACACCGTAGAGCAAGTACATCTTCCACTGGCCAGTTGGCAAGAGCACTTTTCCCAGAGCATATTCTGTCTCATTTTCTCGAATCAAGACTCGACGAAGTGAAGGATAAACAGTGTCGCCTTGTTCGTTTATTAAGTAAATATTCGTAAAAATGTGGCGGATGTATTGAAACCTTAACCTTCGTCCATCTGAGAGTTGAACGTCTTGATTTTTGCGAATAGAAAATTGATCGATTTTGTGTTGAAATTGAATGAACAGATTTTTTTCTGCAGGGTTGGTCAATGGTTGTGAATCATTTAATTTTTGACAAGCAAAAGCCTGTAAAATGACCAGCAAAATCGGAAGTGTTGACTTGCAAGAGATAATTCTTTTTTTTAAAGGCTTCACTGTTGCAGTATTTAGTTCACATTTTCTTGAAATTAATCAAAAAAATTATGTTTTTGCTTGCATTCAAGATTTTTAAACATCAGCTAAAATACAAATTCTGTCTGAGATAGTCTTTAGAAACCAACTATTTGATAAAAGTAAAATATATAATCAAAGATTTTTTACATCTTTGTTAACCATTTTATAACAAACATGCGGATTGCAATCTATTTGATCGCGAGTTTCTTCTTCTTCGCTTTTCAAGTTCACTCCCAATCGCTCGATATCATTTTTAATATAAAAGATCGACAGGGACCTTTGCCAGGAGCTACCGTCAGAATTTTTGATGTGTCAAAAACACAAGTCCTCAACGGAGCACAAACAGATGATTTGGGTATTTTAAAAATACGCGTAGATGTGTCAAAGGCTCGATATGCAGAAATACGTATGTTGGGCTACCGCACAGAGTGGATTACACTCAATAAATCAACCTCCTACACAATAGAATTGCGGGAAGAGAGCTATTCTTTGCCCAACGTGGTCGTAACCGCCTCTAAAACTGAACAACGCATCGAAGAGACCACTGTTTCGCTTACGGTAATTCGCCCAAATCTGGTCGAAAACAAAAACCCCACCGATGTACAGCAAACGATGAATCAGGTGCCAGGTGTAAATGTAAACGATGGACAGGCAAACATCCGCTCAGGTAGTGGCTGGAGCTATGGAGCAGGTACGCGCGTGCTGCTCCTGCTCGACAATCTGCCTCTCATTTCGCCCGATGCCAATCAAGTACAGTGGACCATTGTACCCTTCGAATCGCTCGAACAACTGGAAGTAATCAAAGGTGCCTCCTCAGCATTGTATGGGTCAAGTGCCTTAAATGGCGTAATCAATGTACGCACTCGCAGCGACTATCGCAAGCGCAGCTGGCTAAACGTGTTTACCGGAGGCTATCCCTTGGCACATCGTTCAGAGCTCAAATGGTGGAATGGTGCTCAAACCCTCGGCGGTGTACAGATGAGTCTACAAAATCGCAGAGAAAATCCGAATGACGAAAACCGCTGGTTTGGCTACTTAGTCAGCGGATTAGGCCAGTGGGACGAAGGCTACCAATGGCGTTCGCCTGACAATCGAAGCAGGCTTTTTTTTAAAACCCACTGGAACAGAAGTAAGAACTTGCAATATGGTGTAAACGGCAACATTTCCTATCGAAAAAGTGCTTCACCCCTCATCTGGAATGGTGAGAATCAGGCACTCATCGCGCAAGACAGCAGTATTACTACCGCCCAGGGCTTTACGTATCACATAGATCCTTGGCTTACCATTAATAATTTCCGAAAAACTGGTGTATTTCGCCATGAAATTAACGGGCGCTTTTTGGCAATCGACAACAATTCGCGAGACGATTCAACCGTATATGACAACGCAAGTAAATCGTATCTCGCTCAGTATCAATTGCAATGGCTTTCTTACACAGGTTTGAAAATTACCGGAGGCTTCTTTGGTCTATGGTCCGAAAGCAACAGCGAACTTTTTGTTGGGCGCCATACAAGCCGAAATCTTGCCACCTATCTGCAAACAGATTACAAATGGAACAGACTAAGCCTTAGTGCTGGGGCACGTTTTGAATCTTTTATGCTTGATGACAGGCAACAGAGTAAACCGGTGTTGCGCTTCGGAGCCAACTATAAAGTAGCGCCATATACCAATCTATACGCTTCGTGGGGACAAGGTTTCAGATTTCCTTCAATGGCAGAAGCTTTTACACAAACCAACGTGGGAGCAGTTAACATTTTTCCGAATCCTAAGCTCAATCCGGAATTTGGCAATACCTATGAAATCGGAGCGAAACAGCTGCTTGCTGTGGGTCAGAAGCTTAAAATGCAGGCTGAACTAGCCTTGTTCAGAATGGATTTCGACGACATGATTGAATTTACCTTCAGCCGTTGGGATACAGTCGGAGGGCTTGCCGAGCTGCAAAGGCAGTTGGGATTTAAGTCAGTAAACGTAGGTGCCGTGCGCATTCAGGGGGTTGAATTAACCTTTACCGGGCTTTACGAATCTAACAATCACAAGTTTGAATTTCTTGCCGGATATGCCTTCAGCGATCCGCGCGTGCGCTATCCTGATAGGCCCTTTATCTTTAACGAAGTAACCAGCCAATACCTTACTTATCAAAGTTTGAGTACTGACGACAGCACAGGCACACTTAAGTACAGATACAGGCATTTGCTTAAAACCGACGTGCAGTGGACACACATCAGAGGCTATCGAGCTGGAATTTCATTGCGTTACAACGATTACATGCGAAATCTGGACCGCGTATTTTACCAAGTTATTCCGGGTGTGCAATCTGTTCATCAACGACTAAACAGAGGAGATTTGGTGATCGACCTTCGCATTGGATACAAATGGCCATCGGGAGCAATGGTAAACCTGATTATAGATAATGCACTTAATCGGGAAATCATGATTAGACCTGCCTTCCTGGCACCGCCCATGAGAGTAATGTTGCAATATCAGGTGATGATAGATCGATGAAAAAACCGGGATATAAAGTATCCTTTGACGGTTAGCAATTAAAAAATCTAAAAACCAACCTATAGTTTAATCCGGAAATTTTTCGTGTTCCGAGCGATCTCAGGTATTAATTCGATATAAATGTGGGTTTATGCTGTTAATTTCTAGCTATTTTATCCGGCAATGGAGGTTGAAACAATAGGCTAAAAATATCCCTCTCGCTTGCGCACTTCCATGCTGTAGGCAGTCTGGCGATCGTCGTGTCGATGTCCACGTTCGCTGGTTTGGGTAGATTCCAGTTCGCGGATGATGTCTTCCAAGGTTGATGCATTCGATTCGATGCCGCCAGTGATCGTAATATCGCCTAAAGTGCGAAAGCGGATAGTTCGAGTAGTTGGTATTTCATCGGGTCGGATGGTGATGTAGGGAGATATTTGCAACCAGGCTCCATTGCGATAAACGACTTCGCGGGGCCTGGCAAAATAGAGCGAAGGCACTGGCAGGTTGTGCTCGCGAATGTAGTACCAGATGTCAAGTTCCGTCCAATTACTAAGTGGGAAGATGCGAAAATGTTCTCCCTTAACGATTGAAAGATGTGCCAAAGTGCCGAGCTCAGTGCGTTGATGCTCTGGATGCCATGCCCCGGAAACATCGCGGTGTGAAAAAATGCGTTCCTTCGCCCGAGCACGGTCTTCATCGCGTCGACCTCCGCCCAGTAGAGCATCGACCTGATGTGTGCGGATGTAATCTAAAAGCACGACCGATTGAATTCGGTTTCTGTTTTTGTCTGGTCCTTCAGGCTCGGTTACAAGACCTTGATCAATAGCTTTTTGAACATCAGCTACTTCAAGAGTATATCCAAAATGCTGTACAAACCAGTCGCGGTATTCAAGTGCTTCAGGGAAATTGTGGCCTGTATCTACTTGTAGGAGTTTAAAAGGAGGTGGTGCAGGATAGAAAGCTTTGTGCGCAATGTGGCTTAGAGTAATTGAATCTTTACCCCCCGAAAAAAGAATCATGGCATTTTTAAAATGCCTTGCGGAAATGTAAAGAATCTCAACGGATTCTTCGACGAGATGAGGCAGGTAGTCAGGTGCTCGCGGGGTCATTTCAGCGCTTTTTTACTTTTAAGCTGAGCCCAAGAACAAAGGTAGAAACCAGCTCTTGTTTGGGAGTTTCGTAATGGGTAAAGGCATCGACGGTAACATCACGCGTCACTCGACTTCCTGTGCTTAAACTTTCCGCTACTTGTAGCCTAATAGCTTCACCCTGAGTACAAACGAAATACACGTCGCTTTCTGGACGTTTCAAAAAATTGGCTTTAAAGTCTTTAAACACTAATCCGGAGTCGAGATTTAATTCGTGGCAAAGAGCATATCCGAGATATCCTGCAGCCAAATCAGCACCAACTGCTTGTGCCCCAAAATACATGGAACCATAGTGATTTTTAGTGAAAAAATAAAGCGGCAGTTTTACAACGATTTTCTCATTTGTCATTTCGAGCAGGTGTGGACGACATAGTCCGATCAGTGGTATTTTAAAACGGCCAAGCAGCCAGAGCTTAAATCGATAGTTTCGCAGATTCATGTGTTGTTGATATGTGATTCATGCGGTTCGATGTGAATGAGTACATCGGAAATGTTAGGCAAGTGATGCATCAGTGTATCTTTAAGGCGGTGCGCAAGATCATGCCCTTCTTTTACGGTGATATTCCCATCGACAATGGCGTGCAAATCTACATAATATGTAAGGCCAGTCTTACGGATATAGCACTTTTCGGTATCGATTATCCCTTCTACAGTTTTTGAAATACGGCGAATGTCTTCTTCCAGTTCATGATGAATGTGTTCATCCAACGCTTCGCTGAGGGCAGGCCGCAGAATTTTGTAGGCATTGTACAAGATAAAGAGGGCAGCAATCATGGCAGCGATTTCGTCGGCCACCACAAATGCACCGCCCAGCAACACAGCTACACTTACACCTGTAAGAGTGGCCAGAGAAGTAATAGCATCGGCGCGGTGATGCCATGCTTCAGCCCTACCTGCGGTACTGTGCAAACGGTCTGAAGCGCGATAAATAATTCTGAATGCCAGTTCTTTAGCAACAATAATGGCAGCAATGACAGGTATGGTCCACCATTCTGGCGACTCTTGAGGCTTGCGGATGTTGAGCACACTTTGGTAAAAAATGATTAAAGAAGAAATAATGAGAAATAAGACTACGACAAAAGCAATGAGGGGCTCTGCACGTCCATGTCCGTAGGGATGATTTTCATCAGCCGGTCGGCTTGCATAGCGAGCTCCTAACCATACAATACCCGAAGCCACCACATCAGATGCTGACTCGATGGCATCAGCCATTAACGCAAAGGAATTTCCTAAAATACCGAAAAAAAGTTTAGCAATTATTATAAAGCCATTGAAAACAAATGACTTGCGCAATAAAGATTCGATGGGATGCGTAGCCTTCAATCAGTGCAGAAAATTTTAGCGCGCAAGTATAACTTCGAAATAACCATTCTCGGCTACGATAGGCACATCATTCCACCAAACACGAGCTATAGACCGTACGATCAGTTCTCTATTGGTGTTGCGATCCATCATTCGATATTCGGCAAATTCAAAACGCACTCTCTGAAGGGCAACACCAGGAAATTGAATTGTGTAATCTATATTCTCGCGCAATTTTGAGGTATTTTCCAGTAAAAAGGCTCCATACTTTTTTGAAATGCGAAATTCTACAAATGTGCCCTCCGGATCTTGCCAACGAATTTCAGCCCAAGGAAAGTGCCCAACATAATTGGTGTCGAGCAAATCGTTTCTAAAGTTGTCTTTGACTGAAAGTGTAAAAAGCATTGATTCGCGCAAAACAGGCTCTTTAGAGCAAGAAATCACCCAGAAAAGCAACGGCAAAATCTTCCAAATTCGATACTTCATTTTTTCAGCCGGTTTAATGACAAATATAGCAAATCAAAAAAGCTTCTTAGTAAATAGATTAAAGTGGCTAAAGATTAATTTGCTTTGGGCGAATGTAAACTTTTCAGAGGATAATTTTTTTTAATCATAAAGCTGTAAATGACTTTGATGCCCGATTAGTTTAGCTTTAATGATAGCAAAATTATTTTTTTAATTTCATCCTTTTGATTAGCAATTACATAGAAATTTTATCATACTTTTGTTAGTGACTTTTAGAATTTAAAAAAATCAATATGCTAAAATTCAGTGCTTTTAATATAAAATCTATAAACACAGCAGAAATCAATCTTCGCTCTGAACTTCCCGAGCAATGGCAAAACGAACTGAAACAAGGTGGTTGGTTTCGTATATTCCTTCCCAAAGCACTTAAGGGCGAGCAACTTTCACTTCCGGCCGGCCTTGAAGTGCTTTACAAAACAGCTAAAATAAATGGGAGTCTTGGCTGGAGAGTGAACCTTGGCGCGGGTGCCGGATTTTTCGCTGGCAGTATGCCCCTTGAAACTGCTGAACAAATTTACAAAGCCCCCGATGCCGTCGTAGCTGGCAGTGGTTCAGCTTCTGGCAAAGCATCAAGGCAGCCTTTTGGATGGAAAATATCAGGAGCTTGGACCTTTTGCACTGGGGCACTATCCGCCACGGCTTTTACAGTAAATGCGAAATTGCCAAAAGGAGAAGTGCGTACCTTTATTCTTCGACCTGATCAAATCTCGGTAGTGAAAGACTGGCCTTATTGGGCGCTAAAAGCAACTGAAACCTATGCCATCGAAGTAAAAGACGCTTTAGTGCCATATGAGTACAGTTTTACAATAGGTCAACACAACAATTTTCCGGAATACAGCTTGTACGAATTGGATTTCATGCTCTTTGCGCGCTTTTGCATGGCCGCCTCGCTTTTGGGAATGGCGGCTGGTTTTTTTGAAGAATTCAACAAAACTGAGATAAAAGATAGCGATTTGGAAACAAGATTTTCGGCTGTGAAAGACTTTGAACTGTACCATACGATATTTAAAAGCGAATTATGGAACCTTGCAAGTGAAGCGAAAAAAGTTGAAAAATCTTCGGACCAGAAGTCTTTGAATTCTTCCCTACAGAAATTAATAAAAAGATTAAAGCCATTAATGGAAGTCAAATCCCTGGAAATGATGCAGTACATTGGACTCGAAGCGATGAACGAAACACGAGAACTCCATCAGAAATGGAAAGACTTTTTATTGGCCGGTCAGCATTTTCTATATAAATAAGCTCAAAATTTTACAGCAACTCGTTTGCAAGGTTGGCCAATTCAGAGCGCTCGCCTTTTTCGAGGGCAATGTGCGAAAAAAGTCTCTGGCCGCGCAGCTTGTGAATCATATATGAAAGTCCATTTGACTGTTCGTCGAGATAGGGAGTATCAATCTGGTAGATATCACCGGTGAAAACGATTTTAGTGTTTTCGCCTGCACGAGTTATTATGGTCTTCACCTCATGGGGTGTAAGGTTTTGGGCCTCATCTACGATAAAGAATATGTTGGATAAGCTGCGGCCACGGATGTACGCCAAGGGTGTAATGACAATTTTTTCATTTTCTACCATTTCATCAATGGCTTTAGCTTCTTTATCCTTTTCGTCCCACTGGTTTTTGATGAATTTTAAATTGTCCCAAAGGGGCTGCATGTAGGGGTTGATTTTAGCTTTCATATCACCGGGCAGGTAGCCGATGTCTTTATTGCTCAGCGGTACGATAGGTCGGGCGAGATAAATCTGCTTGAATTCGCGTCGCTGCTCGAGGGCGGCTGCGAGAGCCAGGAGGGTTTTACCGGTGCCGGCTACCCCTGATATAGCCACGAGTTTTATGTCTTTGTTCAATAAAGCATGGACGGCGAAAGCCTGCTCGGCATTGCGGGGTTTTATGCCGTAGGCCGTGTGCTTGGGCACATGCTCTAAATGCGATGTGAAGCCATTGAAATAGGCCAGAGCGGTATTCCGGCTCGATCGCAAAATGAAAAATTGATTGACTTCGGGTTTAAAGAGCTTTCTGCGTTTTTGAATTTTTTCTAATTCTACACTGCCCGTTTGATAAAGCGCATCGATAATTTCTGGTACAAAGCCATCTACTTCGGCCTTACCTGTATAGAGATTTTCGAGGTCTTTAATTTTTCCGGTTTCATAGTCTTCGGCTTCTACCCCCAGGGCTTTGGCCTTGAGGCGCAGGTTGATGTCTTTGGTGACGAGGATGACACGGCGGTGTGGCTCTTCCTTTTTTAGGTTGATGCAGGCGTTGAGGATCTGGTGGTCCATTTTATTGCCCATATAGACGCGGGTGGCATCGACCTCACCACCAGCGGCATTCATGATAACTTTAAAATTTCCCTTTTTGCCTCCATTTAGCGAAATCCATTCGGTCAGGCTCTTGTCTTTGGCCTTGCGGTCGAGAAATCGGATGAATTCACGGGCTTCGTAGTTTTTGGTGTCGTTGCCTTTTTTGAATTCGTCCAATTCCTCCAGTACCGTGATCGGAATAGCCACATCGTGCTCCTGAAAGTTTTGAATGGAATTGTGGTCGTAGAGAATTACTGATGTGTCGAGGACAAAGATTTTCTTTTTTGAGACAGAAGATTTTTTTGCTGAAGTTTTGGCAGAATCAGCCATCGATTTTTTCCATTAGTATAAAGCTAAAGTATTCTTAATCTCGATTGACTTCTAGTTCTTAAAAAGCTTGTTTTAAACAAATTATTCACAAAATCGAAAAGCTGATAATTATTATGAAAAAGGGTGATTTTGATTCAAAGTTTATCACCAGGTATTATTTAACCTTTGCAAATTGTAATTGTGTAATAAAAATGATTAAAAAATTTTTAAAAGTTTTATTTTTCTTTTTGTTTGTGATAAACAGTCTGATTGGACAAAACGATTTTAATTATGAAATTTCTCTCAAACCGATAACAATTCCAAATCTACCCGGGCTTCATTCGTTTGCCCACGGTCAGCACGAGGGTACATGGCTCATCATAGGCGGCAGAAAAGATGGATTACATCCACGTCAACCGTTCAATGCCTTTCCGGCCTCGATGAACAACACTGATATATATGTTATTGATCCCGTTTCAAAACAATTTTGGACTGCCCCGGTGAGTAGTCTTCCTACGAGCATCCGCGAGCAGTTTCAATCAACAAACATGAATTTTTATCAGCATGGAGATACACTCTACATCATTGGTGGTTATGCCTTCTCGGCATCAGCAAATGGGCATATTACATTTCCGTACTTATCAACTGTTCGCGTGTCATCCGTCATAAATGCGATAAAAAACAACCAGCCGTTTAGCTCGTTTATTAAGCAAATTCAAGACACGCTGTTTGCCGTTACGGGCGGGCATCTGAAAATGATTGACAACATGTTTTACTTAGTGGGCGGCCACAAATTCGACGGCCGTTACAATCCGATGAACAATCCGACATTCACTCAGAAGTATACCAATCAGATCAGGAAATTCACTGTCAATAACTCTGGTAGCCAGCTAAGTTTTGGGAATGTAACGGCTATTACCGATCCCATTCATCTACATCGCCGAGATTACAATCTGGTGCCACAGATTTATCCCAATGGAAAACGGGGCTTGATGATCAGCTCTGGGGTATTTCAGGTTAATGCTGACTTGCCCTACTTATACCCAGTGGATATATTCGATTCAGGTTACTTCCCACAACCAAACTTTAATCAGTATCTCAGCAATTATCACAGTGCCGTATTGCCACTTTATGACAGTATAAACAACCGAATGCACAGCATTTTCTTTGGCGGAATGAGCCAGTATTATTATCAAAACGGTCAATTGATTCAAGATAATCTGGTGCCTTTTGTGCGCACCATCAGCAGAGTGACCCGCGATGCCAACGGACAATTGACAGAGTACAAACTGCCTGTAGAAATGCCCGCTTTAAAAGGCTCATCTGCCGAGTTTATTTTAAATAAGGCTGTTCCACACTATTCGAATGAAGTGATAAAACTGCATCAGATTACACAGGACAGTGTGTTGGTGGGCTACATCTATGGCGGCATTCAGAGCACGGCACTGAATCCGTTTTCAAACAACCAAACTAACCTGACCTCAGCCGACCCAAGCGTTTACGAAGTCTGGCTGAAAAAAGTTCAAACCATTGGAAAAGGGGAGGAAAAATTGTCTGGAGAAACCCCTTATCAAATCGATGTTTTTCCAAATCCGTTCAGAAAAGATTTCACCTTTACCTTTATTGCAGATCGCCCTGTGGACTTCCGTTATTACATCACAAATTCCAAGGGGCAAATCTTGTTTAGCTCAGACAAGCTGCGCTGTCTTGAAGGTAAAAACGAAGTAGAAGTTAAGGGCCTTGGAAATATCAGCAAGGAAGAACTTCTGCTGACAGTGGTTTTTGAAAATAAATATTACGCCATTAAAAAGCTGATTAAAAAGTAGCCTGACAAAAAAATTAAAAATGAGCCGGCCAAACTTGCCGGCTTTTTTGTTTGTTATCACAGGGTCTTTAATGAAAAAATGATTCTTCGGCTTATTCTAGGCGATCAACTCAATCCAAAGCACAACTGGTTTTCAGAGGTCAATCCAGGTGTGCTCTACACGCTGATGGAGGTGCGCAGTGAGACCGATTATGTGGCACACCACATACAGAAGATAGCAGCTATTTTTCTTGCGATGCGTCATTTTTCGAAAGAATTACGGCAGATGGGCCATGCCGTGGAATATTTTACGCTTGATGATCCACGCAACCGGCAGTCATTCGCCGGAAATTTAAAAGTACTGTGCGAGAAATATCCCATTGAGCGAATAGAGTACCAGGAGCCTGACGAATACAGGGTGGACAAAATGTTGGCTGCATTAAAAGAGGAGTTGGGACTTCCCGTCCAGATGGTGAGCTCTGAGCACTTTCTCGCCAATCGAAACAGTCTTTCGGAAGTTTTTTCCGGTAAGAGAACCTATCTTCTTGAGAGCTTTTATCGCCATTATAGAAAGAAATACAACATCTTGATCGACCAAAATGGACAACCCGAGGGTGGCCGATGGAATTACGATGCCGAAAACCGAAAGGCTTTTCCAAGAAATCATGTGCCACCCCCTCCATTTCTCTTTCACCACAGAGCAGATGAAATAGTCAAACTCATAGCGAAAGAAGGCATAAAAACGATAGGCCAAATTCCTGAAAATACCATCACCTATCCGATCAATCGAAGTGAAGCGCTTGAGCTCCTCGAATATTTTGCCAAAAATCTATTGCCGTGGTTCGGCACCTTTCAGGATGCCATGCATACGCAGTACAGTACGGGGTACCATTCGCGACTGTCGTTTGCACTGAATGTCAAAATCTTGCACCCATACGAAGTAATCAATCGCTGTATAGAAGAGTGGCACAGCCGCCCCACAGAAATCAGCCTATCACAAATCGAAGGATTTGTGCGCCAAATACTTGGCTGGCGTGAGTACATGCGCGCCATATACTGGGCAAAAATGCCGGACTATGCGCTGCTCAATCACTTTCAACACACAAGTCCGCTGCCTGAATGGTATTGGACAGGAAATACACGGATGAACTGCCTGCGCCATGCCATCGGCCAAAGCCTGACAATGGCGTATGCCCACCACATTCAGCGCCTGATGGTCACCGGTAATTTTGCGCTCCTGGCAGGCTGCCACCCGGATGAGGTGGACCGGTGGTATTTGGGCATCTACATCGACGCTTTTGAGTGGGTAGAAATCACCAATACGCGGGGCATGAGCCAGTTTGCCGATGGTGGCATCGTGGGCACAAAGCCATATGTATCATCGGCCAACTACATCAGCAAGATGAGTAACTACTGCGACAGCTGTCACTACAACCCCAGGAAGCGCTACGGGGAAGGTGCCTGTCCATTCAACAGTCTGTACTGGCACTTCTATGACCGCCACCGAAAGCTGCTGGAAAAAAATCCTCGCATCGGAATGATGTATCAGTCCTTGGATCGTATGGCCGAAAATGAGCGACAAAACATTTTGAAACAGGCTGAAGAGTATTTGTCACATATTAATGATATTTGATATACTGACCCTCGTAACTTAATATCTACCAGCGAGAATTCCATTACATTTGGAACAGATTTAATTCCCATAATTTGATATGAAATTGACTTGTTCGATGGCATGCATGACGGTCTGTTGTAGTGTATCCATTTTTGCTCAAAAAACTGACCTAACGCTGGTACCATCGTCTTCCTTTGACCCTACGGCCATACGCGAATATTTCTCGGGTAATTTTTCCGCAGGTTTGGTTACTTACCGCGATTTTGCCACGTCGCCTCTTTTTTACTCCGGGCCGGGATTAGTGCTTTCAACCTACAATTCAGACCGATCCGCCCAGCGCGATCAGATGCTTGACCTACGATTTGGATTTTACTCTGCATTTGCCATGGTTCCAGAAAGCTCTGTGCTCAGCTCTATGACGACGGCTACGCTCAGTCAGGTACAGGTGTACTATCACTATCTGATGGGAATAGGTCGTATATCCAACGACCAATGGAATTTCAAAGCCGGTCCGTCGCTGGTGATCACGCAAAACATCCGCATCAATCCAGCTCTGTTAAATAATGCTCTGGGGCTTGAAAATTTGACCAATCTGATGGTCACAGGATTGGTCACCAGAGATATAAGCCGAATGCGTGAGCGCAGGCTGAATTTGTACTTATTTAAAGTGACTCTTCCAGAGCGCCGGAGAGAGCTCAGGGCTCAGCTCAATATCGGTGTTCTGAATTTTAACTTCCGGCCAGGCTATGCCTACACATACGATGCCGAAATCATCGGTACTGAAACCAGTCCGCTGGAGTGGGCGCTGGCCAACTACCGCTGGACGATGAATGGCTGGCGATTGCAGACACGCCTCGAATGGCTATGGTATTTGCACAATGGCAATGCATTCTGCCTGCTGTATGAATGGGATGCGCTTCATGCTCCAGGAAGACATGAGGCCTTTCAGATGGCTATTCATAATGTGGGATTTGCGTACTACTTCGAACGAAAAATTCGCCTTAAGAAATGAAAAAAATACTTCTTGCTATAGTGGGTGTCGGTATGCTGCTCTCGTGTGAGCGGGCGCTTTTTGAAAGGGATAAAGCCTCAAACGACCCGCTGGTCAACTTTGACTACCTGTGGAACGAAGTGGATAAAAAATATTCGTACTTTCAACTCAAAGGCATCGACTGGAATATAGTACGAGACACGCTTAGGCAAAAACTTTCGAATCAATCTACTGAATTTGAACTGTTTGACGTGCTGGCTGAGATGCTCAATACCCTGCGAGACGACCATACTAATTTGATTTCGCCGTTCAACGTGTCGCGGTTTAACGTGGAGCTTCAGAAGCCCGCTAATTTTAATGCGCGGACAGTTGAAAAATATTATATACCAAACGGATGGATTACGGGGCCATTTTTTCATGACTTTCTGGCAGGCGGTCAGGTTGGTTATATCCGATATTCAAGTTTTATGAGCAGCTTTAGCGGTCAACAGCTCGATTTTGTGCTGAGCCGCTACAAAGACACCAAAGGTCTGATACTCGATCTGAGGAGCAACGGAGGTGGTTCAATTTTCAACGTACCGCTGCTGCTCAGCCGGTTTACCACCGAGAGATTGCTGGCCGGCTACACCATCACGCGCAACGGACCGAATCATACCGACTTCGGCCCACGGGAAAATTTCTTTATTACACCGGATGGTGATGTAAAATATCTGAAACCAGTCATTGTGCTGATCGACAGAGGGTCGTATAGCGCTACCACCTTTTTTGCCGTTCTCAGCCTTGCCTTGCCAAATCTGACGCTGATGGGCGATACCACGGGCGGTGGAGGTGGTCTGCCGAATGGCGGCCAGTTGCCCAATGGCTGGCGATACCGCTTTTCGGTGAGTCAACTGCTGGATCTGCAGGGAAACAACTATGCAGAAGACGGCGTTCCTCCACAAATACCCGCATCCTTTGACTGGAACGACCTGACTCGTGATGAAATCATCGAGCGCGCCTTACAGGAGCTCTTGTAATACGAGCCGAGTGTGAGATGCTTTCTATAAAAAAGGTGTTTTGACTACCACAGCTTTCAGCTGTTTGCCGCGAATGTCAATGAAAATCTCGCTGCCCGGCGCTGAAAATTCAGTGGCTACATAGCCTAGGCCTATGGCCTTGCCAAGTGAGGGCGATTGGGTGCCTGAGGTGACTTTACCAATTACAGTGCCTTCGGCATTCATTATAGGATAATCGTGGCGGGGTATACCCCGGTCGATCATCTCAATGCCCACGAGTTTGCGGGTGGGGCCTTCGTCCTTAACGCGCTTTATGATGTCGTGTGCGGTAAATTCCTTGGTAAACTTTGTGATCCAGCCCAGTCCGGCTTCAATGGGATTGGTGGTATCGTCGATGTCGTTGCCGTAGAGACAGAATGCTTTCTCAAGGCGCAGGGTGTCGCGTGCACCGAGACCACAAGGCTTTATTCCATAGGGTTTACCGGCTTCGAGTACAGCATTCCAGAGGGTTTTGGCAGCCTCATTGGGCACGTAAAGTTCAAATCCTCCTGCCCCGGTGTATCCTGTCGCTGAGATCAGCACATTCTCAATACCTGCGAAGCGCCCGTATTGAAAGGTATAATAACCCATTTCGGCCAATTTCACATCGGTCAGTGACTGCATAGCCTCAGCAGCCTTCGGACCTTGGACGGCAAGCAGAGAAATTTGATCAGAAATATCAGTGAGCCGGGCGTCAAAACGATTTTTAGACTGTATCCAATGGAAGTCTTTTTCGATATTGGAAGCATTGACTACGAGCATGTAGCGGCCTTCGGCGATCATGTACACCAGCAGGTCGTCCACGATGCCACCGTGTTCGTTGGTCATGCAGCTGTACTGGACTTTGCCGGGGAAGAGTTTTGAAGCATCATTGGTAGTGACTGACTGTATAAGATCGAGCGCACCAGCCCCTTCGACCAGAAACTCGCCCATGTGCGATACGTCGAAAACTCCAAGCGCCTGGCGTACCGCATGATGCTCCACTATAAGTCCTTCGTATTGAACTGGCATTTCAAAACCGGCAAAAGGCACCATTTTGGCACCCATAGCTCGATGTATATGGGTTAGGGTTGTTTGTTTCATTAAAGTTGATTTTTCGGTACAAAGCTAAACGCATGCTGCAGGTGTATTAGAACAGCATTTAAAATTTTTCGCTTATTATAAGCGGCTAGTAAGCTGCTGCCGCTTAAGGTACATAGACGGGAGTTTTTAAAATTTTTGTCTGCGTCCAAAGACATGAAGGTTACTGTTTAAGCTGGTAATGAGAAAGCAGAGCAGAGCACCGGATAAAGAGGAAGCCCAAAAGGAACCGACCCGAACACTGAACGCAGTGAAGAATAAGGAGAGGTTTGCCTAAAAAAGAAAAAATAAAAAAAGGGCTGCCTAAAGCCCTAGAATTTAATGAGGTAATTAAAAATTTTTAATTCGAAGTTTTATTTGTCGCCATATATACAACCCATGCACCCCTAAGCTCGTTGAGGTTGAAATCGTAAGCACGATCAGAAGGATAACGCTTGCGGATTTCTTCGAGGGTAGCTGGAGCAATATCGCCACGCTCAATTACTCCGTGACAGTTTAAACACAAAGGTTTCATGATAATGGGCTCGAAGTGGCGGATATAGCCGTCGAAAAGGTCGATGGTCTGCGCCGGTGGAATCTGTCCTTTGGCCGAGAGCTCAGCCATGTGCTGAAGTACAGCTGTTTCAATGGAGTCAGGTTTATTGGCGGGATTGCGGTATCTGAGGGCTACCCGGCGCACGAGTACGCCATAGTACCGGGATAAGCTGTCGGTGACCGGATGGGCGCGTTCGTTGCAATAGGCTACTGCTTTGACGGCATCGCCTCCTTCCAGTCCTTTCTGAAGCTCGGCGAGCATCGCCTCCTGCATGATGCTGACAATCTTCTGAGCGTCGGTGCGGGGCTGTCCGGTGAAGATGGTATCCTCATCGTCCTGAGCCTTCTGACCGCACTGAATCAGTGATACGGATGCAATCAATGCGGAGAGCAGCAAATATTTCTTCATTGTCTTATGTAATTAGAATATCCTCCTTCGAGATTTGCGATGTAAGAAAAACCAGCTTTTTTAAGGGCATCAACACTATTAGAGCTACGGCGACCGCTAGCGCAATACACCAGTACTGTATCTTTTTTAGGCAGGTTTTTTAATTGCTGTTCAAAATCGGGCGAGTAATAGTCAACATTCAGGGCACCATCTACGTGACCAGCGGCATATTCATCAGGTGTACGAACATCGAGCACTAACACATTTGGACTCTGACGCCAGGCATCGAACGTAGTGGCATCAATATCAGCGTGTGATGTTTGGGATACATTATTAGAACATGCTGCAAGTACAACTAACATGCTTACTTCAGCCAGCCCTTTGATTTTCATTGCTTTATTTTTTGAATACCAAATATACAGCTATTACAATTAAAACGAATGCGACCAGATGATTAAGTCGAAGTTGTTCGGTTTTAAAAAAGACAAGGGCAAAAATCAAAAAAACAGTAATGGAGATTACTTCTTGTATGATTTTAAGCTGTATGAGAGAAAACGGGCCACCGTTTCCCTTAAAGCCAATGCGATTTGCCGGAACTTGAAAAAAATATTCAAATAGGGCTATACCCCAGCTGATAAGAACTATGGCCACAATTCCAGCATTTTCAAACCACTTCCACTCCTTAAACTTTAAATGGCCATACCAGGCTAGAGTCATAAATGTATTGCTCATCACTAAGAGTAAGATGCTTAAAACTCCTTTCATATTTTTTTTATAAATAAATTTTTAGGACGAATGTAAAGCAGTATCAGATAGAATGTCAGATGATGTATTCGGCAGATAAACCGATGCATATTTGTGCATGATTACAGAGTCTTTCACTTCGTAGAAATAAAAGAATTTTAACTTATTTATGTTCAAGTATGGGTAAAAACATTCAAATGCACTCAACGACAAAAAATTCCATAGAGAGAAAAGCAAACCCAGGGTCATTTTCTTTTTTGATTTGGACTGCCTTTTCCACTGGCTTATTCATTTTGTACTTTGACAAAGTCTTGCCCGATCCGGCGCAGCTTCCGCGTCAGATAGCTATTGGAATAATGACAACGATTCTTGGAATTTATTTTTATCAAAAATTTAAAAACCAGACCTTTAACATTCATTACGCAGGCATTGCTCTTATCGGTTGGTGGATCACCATGGCCTTTCTCATCCCAAAAGCCCTGGTAGAGGTCGATGCGCGAGTAGAATTCTTGCGACATGGTCTTTCTGTAGCATATTTTATCGTAATGGTTAATCTCTTTAAAACGACAAGCCTCGACGAACGCCATTTATCTACGCTTTACATCTCATCGGCTCTGATCATCTCAATGGTAGCTCTTTTTCAGATTTTGCTTCTTCTAAAGAAAGAAGATTTTTTTATGCAGATGTACAGCGTGCAATCAGTGATCGGACACAAGAACCTGGTCTCAGGCGCTTTGTTAATCACCCTGCCATGGATGTATTACATCTTCAGATATTCTGAGCTGAATAACAGAGTTTTTGGATTAGCCGGCTTCTGGTCTTCTCTTATTGTGATCGGCCTGCTGAGAACGCGAGCTGCTTGGGTCGGACTTTTTTTAGCCCTGTTGATACTTGCGCCCAATGCACTTCGGTGGATGAGAAGCAGCCGGCAAATAGAGCTTAACTATAAGCGCATCCTACCTTTTACTTTGGCCGCCATTACGCTGATTGGCAGCATCTACATCTCTCGCCATCAAATCATTGATCCTACCAACCTGAACCATCGAATTAAGTTTTGGAAGAATTCGATCGAGATGTTTAAAGAAAATCCTTTCGGAGTGGGCGCGGGTAATTGGCAATTTTGGTTTCCTAAATATGGAGTTGAAGGCATGAATACATCCGTAATGGACGGCGAAACGGTATTACCTCAGCCGCATAATGACTTCCTATGGGTGCTCACCGAAAGCGGCATTGTAGGTTTTCTTTTCTTTATTGCCTTTTGGGTGCTTGTACTATTCACTGCATACTCTATTTATAAAAGTTCTGCTGATGATCTACTCAAGCGTCAAATGCTTATAGCTCTGTTGAGCATGGTTGCTTATCTTGGTTTCAGCTTTTTCGACTTTCCTTTAGAAAGGCCTGAAATTCAATTACTCGTACTTACTACGGCAGCCTTTGTGGTTTCAAAGTCAACTAAGGGATTTATTAAATTGCCTGCATGGTCAGCATTTGTATTTGTGGGAGTTGCTTTGTCAAGTTCCTATTCGGGTTATCAGAAATTAAAAAGTGAAAAAATTAGTGTTAAGGTACTCGAGGCTAATGCTCGTCAGGATGCCCGACGCATCATTCCTCTGGCCGAAAGCGCTCTGAGCAACTACTTTGTAGTAGATCGGGTGGGTAATACTATGTACTATTACATGGGACTAGGCTATATGGCTCAGCAAAATTGGCCTAAAATGAAAGAAATGTTCGACAAAGCCTTAGAGCTTACTCCCTATCACTTTATCAGCATGAACCAGATGGGTAATTTCTACAAAGCCCAAAACGACTTACTCATGGCTCGTGAGTGGTATATCAAAGCGCTGAAAATCGCCCCACGCTATACAGCAGCTCTACTCAACAAATCTGAGGTAGAACACAAACTTGGTTACCACAACGATGCTCTCAACACGCTCAATCTCGTATACGAACCCAAATGGGAAATGCCTCAGTATCAAGCTAAAATCCACAAAATCATCAAATACAGCCTGAGAGCAATAGCTGCCAGTGGCGACTATCCGCGCGGATTGATCCCCTTCTTTCAGAATACTCCACCTTCTATTCTCGAAAACGACCAGCTGCTGGTACAACATTACATCGATTTCCTAAAACAGCGAAAAGCACAACTTCAGAAACAAAACTTACATCCAACCCACTAAAACAATGTCGGTAAAGGATTTTATTCAGTTTGAATTATTCACCATTGGCACCATTCATTTCAGGGTGATCAACCTTGTGGTGTTTGTACTGATCTACCTAATTATCAGACTATCACTTTATTTCCTTAAACTGTATTTCAGAAAGCTCATAGTTCAAAATCGACTTGAGTCGGGTAAAGCACACGCTCTCTACCAGATCCTGGTTTATCTCATTTATGTTATCGGTATTGTACTGGCAATCGAAACCACAGGCGCTAAAATCACGGTACTCATAGCAGGCTCCACAGCTATATTAGTGGGCATTGGCTTAGGCCTTCAAGACTTTTTCAAAGACATCGTAGCTGGCTTAATCTTACTCTTTGAACGCGCCATAGCCGTGGGCGATGTAATCGAAGTAAATGGAATGGTATGCAAAGTACAAGAAATCGGCCTGCGCGCCACCATCGTAAACACTCTTGACGATATCGCAGTAGTGATTCCAAATACAAAGCTAACCAACTTCCCGATCATCAACTGGAGTCAAAATCAAATTCCTACCCGATTTAACATAACGGTGACCGCCGAGTATGGCTCTGACACAGCATTGGTTAAAAAGTTGCTCCTTCAGGCTGCTAAAAGCCATCCGGACGTGTTAGATGAACCACATCCACGCGTTATGCTCATTGATTTTGGAGCCCGTGGTTTGGTTTTTGACCTGTTTTTTTACAGCAATAACCTCTTCGGAATACCAATGGTAAAAAGCCAAATACGCTTTGAAATCGACAAACTATTCCGCAAGTACAATCTCCGCTTCGCCATACCACAAAACGACGTGTATCTCCACTCCCCTACTTCAAAGCCATGAACATAGCAGTAATAGACTTAGGAACGAACACCTTCAACCTGTTGATCTTTGAACAATCCACAGGCAAAATCCTCTATAACGGAAAAATTGCTGTAAAGCTCGGCAAAGGCGGACTCGCCGAACGCAAAATTCAGCCCGACGCCTACCAGCGCGGCCTCGATGCCATGCAGCAGCATAGGGCTACGTGCCTTGCCTATAACGCTACAAAAGCGTATGCCTTTGCCACCTCAGCCGTGCGAAGTAGTACTAACGGACAGCAGTTTGCCGCCGATATAGAGCGCCTTACTGGTATACACATTAACATCATCGACGGCACTACAGAAGCCAGCATTATTTACAACGGAGTCAAAAATTCCATACCAAGTCTAAAAAAAGAAAAATTTCTTGTGATGGACATCGGCGGTGGCAGTACCGAGTTTATCATAGGAAACAGCCAAAAAATGCTCTGGAAACAGAGTTATACCATTGGCGGCAGTCGCCTCATCGAAGTTTTTAAACCTCACGATCCCTTAGAGGCTGACGAAATAGGCGCCATACGCCAGTATGTGCGCGACGAGCTCGAAGACCTCTTCTCTGCCTGCAATGTGTATCACCCGGAGATTCTGATAGGCTCCTCAGGCTCTTTCGATACTTTCGCCGATATTGTTGTCAGGATTCAAAATCAAAACATTATACCCGGTAATGGCTTTGAATTCCCGAAAAATATCCTTTTAGAATTACTTAACACATTGCTCATCAGCAATCAAGAACAGCGACTTCAAATGCCCGGAATGGAGCCATTCCGGGCTGATACCATTCACATGTCAGCCCTCCAGCTCGAAATAATCCTTCATTCCATCCCTTCCCTCAAAAAAATTCTGCTCTCCACCTTTGCCCTCAAAGAAGGAATTATGTTCCAAATCTTAAACAACCAGTGTACATGGCAAGAATCCTCATTGTAGAAGACGAGCGCGCGATCCGTAAAGTACTGCGCGATATATTGCTCAACGAAAACAAATCATACCAAATAGACGAAGCCGAGAATGGCCAACAAGCCATCGACATGGCCGGAGACAACTTCTACGACCTCCTTCTCTGTGACATTAAAATGCCCGGCAAAGACGGCGTAGAAGTCCTCCGCTACTACAGAGAGCATTCACCCGATACGCAAGTAGTTATGATCTCAGGCCACGGCGATATGGATACGGCCATCGAGTGTATTAAATCAGGCGCTTACGACTACCTCTCTAAACCTCCCGACCTTAATCGCCTGCTAAACACCGTGCGCAACGCCCTCGACCGAAAAAACCTCATCGTCGAAAACAAAATCCTCAAGAAAAAAATCAATCGTCAATACCAAATGGTGGGCGAAAGCCCTGCCCTTCAGGTCGTGAGAGAAATGATTGATAAAATTGCCCCTACCGATGCACGCGTGCTTATTACCGGCTCAAATGGTACAGGTAAAGAACTCGTCGCCCGGCAAATCCACGAAAAGTCAAACCGCAACTCAGGCCCCTTCGTGGAGGTTAACTGCGCTGCTATCCCCTCAGAGCTCATCGAAAGCGAACTCTTCGGCCATAAAAAAGGTGCCTTCACATCCGCCGTCAAAGACCGAAAAGGAAAATTCGAACTCGCCGACGGCGGTACTCTCTTCCTTGACGAAATCGGTGACATGAGCCTCTCCGCCCAGGCCAAAGTGCTTCGCGCCCTTCAAGAAAACAAAATCACCCCCGTTGGTGGCGATAAAGACATCAACGTTGACGTACGCGTAATAGCTGCCACCAATAAAAACCTGCAGGAGGAAATTGCTAAAGGCAATTTCCGTGAAGATCTCTACCACCGACTTTCGGTCATTATCATCCGAATGCCCACACTCGCCGAGCGTCGTGATGACATCCCACTCCTGATCGACTATTTCACCAAAAAAATCAGCGAAGAACAGGGCCTTCCTCCTAAAAAATTCGCCCCCGACGCTGTTAAGCACCTACAAGGCCTGCCATGGACAGGAAATATACGCGAACTGCGCAACGTCGTGGAGCGCCTAATGATTCTCGGCAGCAATCCCGTCACCCTCGACGAAGCCCGTCAGTACGTGTAATTTTTTTTCTTTTTTGGGCGTGCCCCCTGACAAGGCGCCTGTAGCGCCTTCGTCAGGGGTCGGGCTATACGCTCATATTCGCCTTGCATGTGGGGGCGGCACATCGCGCTACGTTGTCTGCTCTCAGGAGGCAGCCAGCCTCGCGCAGTGTGCCGCTATGCCCCACCTGCTACGGCTCATATCCGCTCCTATCCCTCACGCGGCAGCGGCCTTCGGCCGCTTTTTTTATTATTTCCTAAAAGTTTACTTCTCTTCGTCAAACTTTATATTTCAATCCAATCCGAAAGCCGACGCGCTTAAATAATAAAAAAACGTAGATTCATTATTTTCTATTAAAACACTATGACCTTAAAAAAGACTAAACCCCACTCATCAGCACAATGGCTACCACAGCCAGCAGTATCGATAGCATCTTTGCAGTAGTAAATTTTTCTTTGAAAATCACCACCGACACTACTGCCGATAGAATTACAATTCCCATATTATTTAAAGGAAAAGCCCTTGAGCCGTCCATCCCCGGCAATTGTAACGCCCTCACTAAAAAGTAAATTGACCCATAATTAGGTATTCCCAACGCAATACCACCGATCAACGACCTCAAATCCATTAAATTCTCACCGTTGAGTATTCGCCTTCCTGCAAGAGTTGCTGCACCAAACAAAAAAGCACTCCCAAAGCAAAGAGCCGAAAAAATCGCTGACGTTTCATCTGTTAAATACATCTGCTGTACATATTTAAGCAATGCATCGAGTATCCCACTTCCTATAAACAAGATTATTGGCATTAAGCCTATTTGAACCCTTCCAGTAGCTCCTGATGAATTAATTACACTAAGCAAAAGCGCTGGAAATGCCAACAGAATCCCAATTCCATTTAATATACTCAATCGCTCCTGAAAATAAATCAGAGAAAACACTACAGGTATAGCCAATGACATCTTTACAGCTACCGATACCACAGCCACACCATACTCTTGAGTAACCCTCGCCATAAGACCAAAGAGCGTAATGAATAAAAAGCCTATAAAAATCACATAGGGCCAAAAGTCTAAACGATTGCTATTGAAGGCACTTCCTGAGTCAACCATCAGCCCCAGAGTGAGTGCCACCAAATAATTCACCACTATCGCCTTAAATGTATCGACCTTAAATCTTGGAAATATATTGAAAATCAAAAATATAAGTACGGAACATAGAATACTTAGTGCAAACCAGACCACTTCTGCCTTTTTTGAGCCGCAAAGAAAGCTCAACCCTTGAGTTGAGCCATTTTTTTTTCAATTTCATTGAGAAGGATATTGGGATTCAGACTGCTCACATAGCATTTTTCTCCGTTTTTAAAGCGTATGTGCACTCCCTTATGGCCTTGAAGGCTGTATACAATTCCTAAATCCTCTGACCATCTGACTCCTTTATTTGCATATGGGTACTCCGCAATTTCAACGTTTTCAATTTCATCCCAACTGTGTGACTCCCGATTAAAAGGAAAGTAGTGTATGTTTATCCCCTTATCCTCTATCGTGATAGTCAATCGAATAGACCATAAAAGGAGGAAAGCTCCGAATATCAATATCGAAAAAACTAAAGCTTCAAACTCGATTTTTCCATCTTTCATAAAAGGGACAAAAAATCCTTCATAAAACATCCAAAAACTCATCAACAAAAGCATTGCTAACAAAAAGTAAGCATACCACTGACGGAATCTCTGAACCTCAATGTACCTATTTTCTGTGCGCTTTTCCGCCAAAGTTTTTAAAATTTGATACCAAAGTATTTAAACACATCATTCTCTCCCTAACCCGTTGAACCATACTCTATTTGTATTTGACCAAATTAGATAATCAACTAATTACTAACTTATTTAAATATCCATTTTCATTTGCTCATACCTCAAAGAATTGAAGGAATTTTTTAAGGCTTAATAAGAACATTTAAAAAGTAAAATCACTTCCCACGATTGTACTTAACATTGCACCTAATAATCCGCGTAATTGAATGATTGATTTTAGACCTTTTAAAGCCATTCGCCCAACTCGCGACAAGGCATATTTGGTGGCCACACGCTCATATGTTTCTTACAACGAACAGGCTTTGGTCGATAAACTCAATAACAATCCGTATACATTTTTACACGTCATCAATCCAACTGAAGCTCGAGTTAACAACATTCAAGGCAGTGATAAATATAAACTCGTACGAAAAACTTTTCAAAAATTTTATCGCGATGGTGTTTTTATTTCTGATGAACGACCGGCGTATTATCTCTATCGCCAATCTACCTCTCAACACGTTTTTACCGGACTCATCGGCGCGGTGAGTGTATTAGATTACAATGAAGGCCGCATCAAAATTCACGAGCACACCCTCACCCGTCGCGAAGAGATGTTTGCCGACTATTTATACCACACAGGCTTCAATGCCGAGCCTGTGTTGCTTATGTACCCGTGGCAAATGAAACTTCGCCAGGTATTTGAACGCTACCTACTCATGCGGCCGGAATACGAGTTCACCTCTACCGACCGTGTTTTGCACGAATTGTGGGTGATCGACGATGCCAATAGTATTGAGACCATCCAAGCTGTCTTTTCAAATATCGAGAATGTTTATATTGCCGATGGCCACCACAGATCGGCCTCTTCAGCCCTGCTTCACAAGCGCTTACAAAACGAAGGTAGAACTTCTTCTGAGTCAGGCTACTTTATGGCCATGATGCTCCCTGAAACAGAGTTGGTCATCGATTCCTTTTTCCGTTTGCTTGAAAATTCATCAGCCGAAGAACAAAAAAACATTGAGGAATTTGTCCATTCGAGTTGTCAAGAGATTTCTCCAAACCAACCATTAAATTCAGGCGAAATTTCAGTATTTAACGGAAAAGAATGGAAATCATACAAAATACCAGACGGGTGGTTTGTGGGTAAAAATGCGGCAAAACAGTTAGATGCAAGTGTTCTGTTCGACCATATTCTTAATCCCATAGCTGGCATCACTGATGCTAAAGAAAGCGAACGCTTACACTATATGCCTACACCCGAGGGACGTAAGAAAGCCGAAATTTGGGCAGTAGAACACCCACATTCTTTAGTATTTGAATTAGCACCTATCGACGTTGAAACCATTAAAAAAATATCAGACCTACACCTTGTTATGCCTCCAAAAAGTACTTATATCCTGCCAAAACTGCGCAGTGGTCTTACCATTTACGACCTCAACATTCACTGACGTTCGAAAAGTGCTTCCAATTTCTTCCATCTTTCTTCGTCAGCATTGTTAAGCTCTAAGTTGAGTTCTTTTTGTAAGTTTTCCTTTTCGTTTTTTAAATGCATAAACCACTTCCTGGCGCTTTCAGCCTCAGGCATTCGAATATGATGGTTCAGATTTTTTAAAAATTGATCTATGCGCTCAAAGCACTTTTTAGTATCTTCTGAAAACCAAGTATTAACAAAATATTCAAACACGACATCTATTGCTTTTTGTGTCGGATGTGCCATGTCATCTTCGTAATACTCATAGTTGCGCAGCACATCTGTAATGATTTCATACGAAGGAAAGTAAAAGACGTGATTATGCCTATCAACTACCGCATGTACAGCAGCCAATAGATGTGCTTTGCTTCGAATATTTTGTACCATTCCATCGCGTAGATGTTTCACAGGGCTTACTGTCAGAATAACTGATGCGTTTTTGTTCCAATATGCAATTAGTGCCAATACTTCCTCTAAAATTCCCTCTACATCTTTTGGGGCAAGCAATCTTTTCTCAAAAATATCCGAAGGCATCTTGTGGCAATTAGCCACTGATAGCTGATTTTTTTTTAAGACATAGTGATATGCCGTACCCAGAGTAATGACTATTAAACGAGCTTCTAAAACGCTTTTTTTCAATACATTACTTGCTTCCTTAATTTTTTGTTTTAATGCCTCTTTCGAAACAGCGTACAGTGAGCTATGGTGTTGCCAGGATAAATAAATACCGTCGCGCTCAAAAATCGTATCTTCTTCCGCTTCGGAAAAAGCTTGTTTTAAATGTTTTAAAAGACTAACCGGATCAAAAGCTATTCCCAGGGGATTAACAATTACAGGATGATAAAAGCGCTGCAGGCGACTTCCAATATTTTCAGAAAAACACGAACCCAACAATATGACGCCGTCTTTTACATTGAGTAAATCTATGGGAGTCTCTACGGCAGGGAAACTAAGAATGCGATGCTGAAAGGTCATTTTAAATGTTAATCCACTTCATCAGCAAATTATAGCGCTGCATCAGATCTACTGCACTTTTTGTCTGAGCAAAAACCGCCCGAATGTCGTAATTATAGCGCTCGAAGGTCTGAAGAATTCCGTCCAGATTTTCCTTGTTGAGTTTTAACGTCAGCAATATTCTGTTGCTGCCTGGAATTTCCGTAATGTAAAGCGCCACAATTCGCGCATCGCCACTTTCAGCTATTTGGGCTATTTGGCTAAGGTAATAATCACCTGAAGCCAATTCAAGCACAACGACCCCACCTGGAATTTTAAACGAAATCGCTTGTGCAAAGGCATATAGCATTTCAGACGCCTGAATGCTTCCAATGTAAGAACCATTTCGATCTAATACAGCTAATACGTCGCATTTAAAAACGCCAAAGGCGCTAATTACTTCCAGCTCATGACTATCTATTTGCACATAAGCTGGTCGAAGCAGCTCAGGTGTTAATCCACTGATGGATTGTAAACCATCTAATTGATTTTCAAGGTCTTCAAGCCTTACCACACCCACGAATTCACCCTCCTGAAGTACAGGCAATGACTTTGTGCCATGATGCAGAATCTCTTCAATGGCTTGAGCCACCGAATCAGAGCTGTTCAGAGGATTAGTATTTAGAGATATGTAATTTTCTGCAGTCATGACATGGCAAACATAGGTGGAATACAATAAAGAGTTTTTATGCCAGATTTAAATAGCTTAAAAATTCACTTGAAGACAAACTTATCTTTGTTTAAAAAGCAAAAAACCGACCAAAAATGGCCGGTTTTTAAAGGGTGGCAGATGGGTCTCGAACCCACGACCTTCGGAACCACAATCCGACGCTCTGACCAACTGAGCTACAGCCACCATTTTTCGGGCTGCAAATGTAATGTTTTACTTTTGATTTATACAAAACCCATATCGTCAAATTTGATTTTTTTTAACCCCTATCTCCAACTCATCTTAGTCCATATTTCATTATTGACGTTCTTTGCAGACAAATAAAAAATACAGAGATTGAAATCAATTGGCGCCTGGATTTTCTCGCTCATTTTGATGTTAACATTAGTGAATATAAGTGAAGCACAAAACAAGAAGGCTCTTAAAATGTATCAACAAGCCCGCGAAAAATTGGCAAATCGCGATATCCAAGGAGCCCTTAAACAATTGGGTGAACTCAATAAAAAATATCCTGACTTTCCCGATGCCTGGATTTTGAAAGGCGATTTACATGCTCGCGAAAAAAATACCGATCTCGCACTTGAAGCATACATGGGTGCTTTAAAAGCCGGTGCCGGTGCCTTCTTACATCTATCTGTTGCTGAGTTGTATTTCAATAAATATCAATATGATTTGGCAAAAAAGCATCTCGATATATATCAAGCCTATCCAAAAGCAAGCCCTCAAGGGCTTCAGAAAGCCAATAAATTACGAAAAAATATTGAATTTGCTTCAGTTGCTATAAAAGATAGTGTGCGTTTCTCTCCTGAAAACCTAGGACCTACAGTAAACGACCGACATCACCAATATTTCCCAGCTCTTTCAGCTGATGGCAAACTATTAGTTTTTACTGAAAGAGAAGTAGGTACAGACAAGAAAGACGAAGATTTTTACTACGCAGAATTACTCAAAGGTGGTGGATTTTCACCAAAGCGAAAACTTCCAGGTTACATCAACACACCGCTTAACGAAGGAGCGCAGTCCGTATCAGCAGATGGGCGAATCATCATTTTCACTGGGTGCCACCGGCCTGAGGGATTTGGCTCTTGCGACCTGTATGCCAGCTATTTGATGCCCGATGGAAGCTGGAGCTCACCGCAGAATCTAGGTCCAGCTATCAATACAGCTGCATGGGAAAGTCAACCTTCCCTTTCACCTGATGGTCGAACGCTTTATTTTGTTCGTGGAAAAACCGGTCGCGACGAATCGACGGACATCTACTACTCTACCCTCGACGATAACCGGCGATGGACAGAAGCTAAACCATTACCCGGAGCAGTAAATACTCCCGGGCGTGAGGCTACTCCTTTTATTTATTTCGACAATCAAACGCTCTTTTTTGCCAGCGACGAACACCCAGGTTTCGGCGACATGGACTTTTTCTACTCAAAACTCAACGCAGACGGCACATGGTCACAGCCGGTCAATCTCGGTTACCCGGTGAATACATCTTCCGAAGAATTCAGCCTTATTATTAGCCCCGATGGCCGCACAGCCTACTTTGCGAGCGATAGCCGTGCAGATGGATATGGCGGATTTGATCTGTATAAATTTTCGCTTGATGAACGAATTAGGCAAACACCAGTCGCATTTGTAAATGGTGTGGCTATAGATGCTAATGACGGCAAACGCATTGCTAACGGTTCAATTCGATTGTTTGACTTAAGTAGTAGTAAAGAAATCTGGACTGGCGAAACGCGAAAAGATGGTACCTTCTTCTGGGTATTGCCCGGAAACAGAGAATACGCTATGTATGTAGAAAAAGAAGGCTATCTCTTTCATTCTCAAAATTTTGTGGTGAAGGAAGAACCTTCGGACAGCGCACTGTATGTAGAGGTACGACTTAAGCCAATCGAAACTGGCAGTGTTATCGTTCTTCAGAATCTCTTTTTTGACACTGATTCCTATAAAATTCAACCCAAATCTGAAGCTGAATTAGCTAAAATCTTACAATTTTTAAAACAAAATCCGAATGTACGTGTAGAAATTGCAGGACATACAGATAGTCGAGGTTCAGCAGCTTACAACCGTGCCCTTTCGCAAAATCGAGCAAAAAGTGTGATAGAATACCTGGTTAAAAACGGAATCAATCCTGTACGGCTTATCGCCAAAGGCTATGGAGATACACAACCAGTAGCATCAAACGATACGGATGAAGGTCGTCAGCTGAATCGGAGAACAGAGTTAAAGATTATAGCTACACAATAAGTTTTATAATTGATTTTAAACAAATTGAGTGAACACATCCCATTTTAAGTTTAAAAACATAAGAAATAAATGCTGTAGATTTTAATAAAACCGGTAAGAATAACCTAATTGAAAACTCGTAAAGGGCCAGGAGGTATTGCCCTTTTCAATTCGGAACAGTAAAATATTCTTTCCTAATACATAAAATATTTCCGTACTTCCAATCAAAGGCTTGTCATATCTTCCAAAATAACCCACATAACCTCTCATATGTAAATCTGCCCCCCATTTAACATTTTTTATTCTACCCCCTAAACCATACAATACCGCATCGTTTTGCTTGTGGTCTGTCTTATATGTTTGATATGCGTAAAAGCCTAACATGCTATAAATCTGATAGGTAAACGTTTTTGCAGAAAATATTTTTCTGAAATTTACATCAAAGTAATAGCCAGGTGTATCAGTGTAGCGTGCATCTTCCACTCTGCTTCCTGAGGCGGTTTTTAAACCTACGCGAAAAGCAATATCAGGCAACTTTTTATCAAATTGAACAATTTGCCAATGTGTTTCTACATAAATATCCCCTACTGCCCATCCCCTACCCTCATAGGTACGAGCAGCCCTAAAGTCGCGTATATCGGCATTTGTGTTGAAATATTCTGCAGAAACCATCAAGGCACGAAGAGCTACTTTTCGATCAGCTTTGTAGTAAAAGCTGTTTTTAATAGAATACGTCCTCTCACCTTTCGTGTAATAATACTGTAGAAGATTGTAAAAACCGTTTAATGAATCCCATAAACAATACAAGGGTTCAGGCACCGGTAAAGCATTAGGTCCCATTCTGCCAGATTCTAAGTAGAGATATTTTTCAAATGGCGAAATGCCATCCCAACCGTGTAAATCATTCCACCATTGATAATCAGTTTGTTGGGAATAAGTGTGGTAAGTATTTATCAGAATTATTAAACCTACAAGCTTTAGTTTCATTTTCTCAAATACTGAAAGCGATAACCACCCTGTTCTAAAATGAACCCACGGTATCGTCCCTCGCTCAACTCTTTAAATTCTAATACTATTCCGGCCTGTTTGAAGGTAAACTTATTATCCGACTCAGCATTTAGAGGAAAAGCTGATTGCCCGGTAGCCTGCGCGTATAGCTTATTTCGTTCTCTGTAAATTTTAATTTCAAGTGGTAAATCATTCGATCTGTATTCGCCAACTGCAGCGTTCAAAATACTTTCTTCAGGTATATATGAACCTGGCAAATTAAAACTGTGCGGAATTCCGTAAAAAGATGATAATACTCCAATAGCTACATCATTGAGTGAAACGTCTGTTATACAGTTGCTTAACAAAACTGCTGTAACATTATCATCAGGAAAATACACCGCTAAACTCGTAAAACCATCTATCCCACCCGAATGCCCATATCCATTTTTCTGATAAAAGGGAATTTTAAAAACACCCATTCCAACACCATCTCGAAATGAAATCATTTTTTCGATATTTTCATCCTTTAATAAATCTTTTTTACAAAAAAGCCTGTCATAAAATAGTCCCACACTCGCAGCTGTGGCTGCCAAATTACCCGCGCCAAGGGCTACATTCATGTATGTTTCAGAAGCTTTTTCCCAAAGAGAATCTGTTTTGATAAAAGATGGTACTATTTCTTGAATACAAATTCCACCACAACAAATCATTTCCTTATGAAGATTTTTCGGAAGCACATTGCTTATTAACTCACAATACGATTTGCCAGTAATACGCTCAGCTATAAGCCCTAATAGAAAAAAGTTGCTGTTGGAATATTCAAATCGCTCATCAGGCTCAAAATCAGAAGGATAAGAGTATATTTCTTTCAAAATTTCTTCTGTTCTTGTAGGTTTTGAAAAATATTGAAAGTACCTTTCTTCATTTGTATAACTATGAATTCCGCTTCTATGTCTAAGCATCATTTCTATGGTGATTCTTCTTGCATTCACTACTTCCGGAAAAAACAAATCAAGAGTGGTATTTAAGCTTAATTTTTTTCTTTCAATCAATTTTAAAATTATTGTGGCAGTGTATGTTTTTGTAATAGAGCCAATTTTAAAATAACTTGTTTTTTGAAGTGGTATTTTTTGATTTGGATTTGAAAAGCCGAAATTTCTTGAGTAAATAACTTTTCCTTCCTTCACAATAGCAATGCTCCCATTAAAAAGTTCTTTTTCCGTCAAAATTTCCAGCTTTCGGGTTATACTATCAATGTTTTGAGCATTTATGCTTGTATAAAATAAAAATGAAATGAGCATTAAAATTTTGAAATACATTTCACTATTATTAAAACGGATTAAAAATACATTTACCCCACAAACAGTGACACATCAATATGAAAGTAGCATTAGTAGGAACCACAGGATTAGTAGGGCAAGTAATGCTCAAAGAGTTAGAAGCCCGAAACTTTCCAGTTTCAAAATTAATACCCGTAGCATCTGAAAAAAACGTCGGAAAAACCATTCTATTCAAAAACAAAAAAATTGAAATAGTTTCTCTTCAAAAAGCTGTCGATTTAAAACCTGAAATTGCAATCTTTTCGGCGGGTGGAGCAGTTAGCCTTGAATGGGCTCCGCGTTTTGCTGAAGTCGGTTGCAGAGTAATTGACAACTCTTCAGCATGGCGTATGGATCCAACCAAAAAATTGATAGTACCAGAAGTAAACGGTCATCTGCTCACCAATGAAGACATGATCATAGCTAACCCCAACTGCTCTACCATTCAAATGGTTATGGTTTTAGCCCCGTTGCATAAAGAATTTAATGCAAAAAGAGTTGTAATTAGTACTTATCAATCAGTTACTGGTACAGGAGCAAAAGCCGTTGCCCAGCTAATGGCTGAGCGCAAGGGCGAAAATACAGAAAAGGTATATCCTCATCCTATTGACCTTAATTGTATCCCCCAATGCGATGTGTTCCTCGAAAATGGGTACACCAAAGAAGAAATGAAATTGACTAATGAAACTGTAAAAATCTTAGGAGATCCCAGTGTAAAAGTTACAGCTACTGCTGTAAGAGTACCGGTTATTGGAGGACATAGTGAATCTGTAAACATTGAATTTAAAAAACCTTTTAAGATTGAACAGATTTTCGAAATCCTTAGCCAAACAAAAGGTGTAAAAGTACTTGATGAACCACAGAAGTTCATTTATCCCATGCCTATACTTGCAAATGGCAATGATACAGTATATGTAGGAAGAATCCGCAGAGATCACAGTCAAGAAAATACCATAAATCTTTGGATCGTAGCTGATAATCTGCGCAAAGGAGCTGCTACAAACGCTATTCAAATTGCTGAATTATTTGTATGAATAATCTTATTTTTTTTAGTAAGTGATAAAAAAAGGGCCTAAAATGGCCCTTTATTTTTTAATGTTATGAAATGCTATTTCCTTCTCCTACTTTTAGTTTTTTTAGGAGTCAGATCTTCTCCATCCTCCTCATCAATGTAGCCATAACCATAGCCATAGCCGTATCCGTAGCCATAGCCGTATCCGTAGCCATAGCCGTATCCGTAGCCATAGCCGTATCCGTAGCCATAGCCGTATCCGTAGCCATAACCAGAATTTTCAGGAGAAATATCATTCAGAACCAGAGCTACATTAGATAGCGAACCTGTACTTGCTCTTTCACGAATTAAGAACAAAACCTCTTTTGGTGTATATCCTTGTCTTGTCACATAAATATTTAAATCTGAATATTTTGCAATTTCAAAAGCATCGCTTACTAATAGAATTGGGGGTGTATCAATTACAATGAATTCATACCTCTTTCTCAGCTCATCAAGTAATTTTTTAAATTCTTCTCTAATAATCAATTCTGAGGGATTTGGAGGAATCGGTCCGGCAGAAATAATATCTAAATTGTCGTAAAATGTTGATTGAATTATTTCATTAATTTCACTGGAGCCAGTTAAAAAATTGCTTAACCCAGGTTCATTTGTAAGACCAAAATCCATGAAAATCTTAGGCTTTCTCAAGTCAGCTCCAATTACAATGGTTTTCTTTCCTCCCACTGCAAGGACACTTGCTAAATTAATGGAAACATACGTTTTACCTTCGCCTGGTATCGATGAGGTTACTAATATGACTTGGAGTGGAGCTTCTTTTGTCGGTTTAAAAAACTCCAAATTAGCACGAATACCTCTAAAGTTTTCAGAAACGACAGATTTGGGATAGTTTAAAACGGTTAGATTCCCTTCTTTTTTATTATGTCCTATTAATCCGATTAAAGGAACTTGTGTTATTTTTTCTAATTCTTGAGGATTTCTAATTTTTGAATCAAAGTAAGTTATTAAAAAGAGATACCCAATTGGAATAATCCCACCTAATAGTGCACCAATTAATAAGTTTTGAGCATATTTCGGAGAGAGTGGAGTATTGTCAACAGATGCATCTTCTACTATCTGTACGTCTGTTTGTGTACTGGCAGCTGTTATTCCGATTTCAGCCTTCTTTTGAAGTAAAAAAGTAAATAATGTTTGATTTATTTCAAATTTTCTTTTTATTCTAAGTAAATCCTGTTCAGTTTTCGGAACCCTACTAAGTTGCGTCTCAAGTAATTTTTGTCTTCTTTGCAAACTTGCCAAATCCATGTTTAATAAATTTTTTATATTGACAACGTTTTCTTTGATAGCTTCCTGAGTCGAATGGATTTGTTGGAGGATTTCTTTGAGATATGGGTTATCAATTTTTAAATTTCCCAATCTTGCTTTTTGATTGATTAAATCATTAAGTTTTTGTACCAAATTCAATATTACCGGGTCATTTATTCCGCTCACAGCTGGTCTCGCGATCTCGTTTTCAGGATCTTTGTTTTGAAGCTGTTTTTCAAGATAAGTAAAATAATCTAACTTTAATTTTATTTGTACAATTTCTTTATCTAAATCAGACAATCTTTGGAACAGTTCAGTTGCTTCACTTGATAAATCAATGACCAGATTTGAAGATCTAAAATTCTGCAAAATATTTTCAGTAAAAACCAGACTATCTTCTATACCAGCCAGTTGATCATTTATAAAATTCAATGTGGATAGACTGGCGGCTCTTTTTAGTTCTAAACCATAATCGATATAGGCCTTCATGTAGGCATTAATGTAATCTCTGATTTTTTCCTTAACTGTGCCCTGCAGAGAAATACTGATTCCCGAAGAGCTTTTGGCTGCAGGTTCTACTTTTATCTGTTTAGAATAATAGTTTGCAAGAGATTTTATATTATTAAATTGTATCAGGAATTCCCGCCCTGAAATATCAGTGATTTTTTTAATTATTCTAAATTTATAACAATCTGAAACAATCCATTCTTCAAAATTATAGGTTTCTTCCTCGATATTTCTAGAACATGAAAAAACTGAATCATTATCATATTGAATTACTTTAACTTTTTCATCACTGTCAGCTCTTAGTATTTTAAAGGAATTTTTATCAATTACTTTTAAAATAAATGGTGTAAGTTGTTGTGTGTGATGCTTGTCAAATTCAATGTAAAACGGTAGTTTTGAACCATAAAGTTCAGCTTTCCTGATTCTGCCTTCCTCAAAAACAGTATAATAGAAATTTAAACTTTTAAGTGTTTTTTCGGCAAGTTTTGAGCTTTGTAGAATTAATACTTCATTCTCAAATTTTAATCTTGGATTATAATATCCCATAGACATTAGTAGCATGTCCATATTTGGACCTGTCTTTTCTCCTTCTTGTAGGAGTATCAAACTTTTTCCCTGATATATTGGTGTCTTAAATTTATTAATTATAAATGCGGACAAAAAACCTACTGCAATTCCAATAAGTACAATATGCCAATATGATAAAATCTTATATAAAAAAGCTCTGAAATCAAATGAATCCGAATCCTGAAACGGTACTTGATTAAAATTACCGTTATTATTCTGAAAATTATAATTCATTTCTGCAAATTTTGACTAATTAATTACTTAAAGTGCGCGAAACAATTATTAGTGTCAACAAAGTACTTATTACACTTAAAATTCCGGTAAAAGTTTGGAAACCTGTAGTTCCTATTCCCCAGCTTTTTGCTGGCAAAGGTTTAACGTTTATAATATCATTAGGTTCAAGAAATATGTCAGGACTTGATAATACTTTTCTATCGGTAAGATCCAGTTTTTTAAATACATATCCATTTGCTGTCATCCTAATAATTTCAACCTCTTTTCTATCACCTACAAAATCAATATCGCCCGCCTCTGCAAGTGCATCAATTATTGTTACATAATTTCGCATAAAAACATATCTTCCTGGTCTGCGAACATCTCCTATCACTTTAATATTTATTCCCGGAATTCTAACTTTCGCTTTTACACTACCGGGTTCAAAAAATTTATGTAATTCTTTCTCGATAATTTCCTGTACCTCCAAAAGATTTTTGCCGGCTACTTTTACATTTCCGATAATCGGCAATTTTACCTCTCCATCCATATCTATTGAAAAACCATTGAGATAAAATAGTGGATCCAAACCGGCTCCTACTCCACCCATCATACCAAATTGCAATTGATTGGCAGCAAGATTAAATAACTCATTGACTTCTTTATTTGTAGATAAAACTTCTACTTTAATCATATCTCCTACCTGCAACCTGTACTTTATCATCAATCGCCTCTGGAATTCTGCAGAATCTACTTCTATTGAAGCTCCTGAATCGCGGAAATATGTTAATTGTTTTCTGGTAACACAGGAAGAAAATAAAATCAAAACTATAAATGAAAAAAGAAACCGCTTCATCAAACAATTAATTTTGGTCAAAGATATGTTTTGGGTAAAGTGAATTATTTCTTTTTTTTTATTAACAATTCATTATTTTAAGGAAAAGGGATGTTTTGATAAGGGAAGTGCTGCTAATGGATGATAATCTCCCTTTAATCCGACAGGATTGGAATATCGTATTTCATGAACAATCTCTATCGACGGACGGGCATCTTCTAGCCCAAACCCCTTTCCATCAAGAATTTTTTTGTAGGTTTCGGTATGAAGATCGGTAAAACCATCACTAAACTCAAATTCCTCACCTTCTATTTTCAAACTTCGATAAGTCCTTTTACCGCTCATCCGCACTTCTGCGGGCAAGCATTCTTCATTGATGCTTAAAAACCACCTGACACGTGCTCGTTCTAAGTCCATAAAACCTGCAGCTCTGTCGTGAGTACTTACATGAACCATTTGATATCTACATTTTCCGAAGATCCATGTAAGCATATCAAAAAAATGAACGCCTATATTTGTAGCGATTCCACCCGATTTAGTGACATCACCCTTCCAACTGGTATAATACCATTTTCCACGGCTTGTAATATAGGTTAGATCAATATCAAAAATTTTTTTAGGGTCTGCCTGTGAAATCTTTTCTCGCAACTCTAAAATGGATTTGTGAATCCTAAGTTGCAATACATTATATACTCTTTTACCTGACTCATTCTCAACCTGTTGTAAGGCATCAATATTCCAAGGATTTAACACAATTGGTTTTTCACAAATCACATCTGCACCAATGCGCAATCCAAAGCGAATGTGACTGTCATGTAAATGGTTTGGTGAACAAACACTTACATAGTCCACCTTAGTTCCAGTGCGCTTTAATTTTTCAACATGGCGGTCAAATCGTTCAAATTCAACAAAAAATGAAGCATCAGAAAAATAAGTATCGAGAATGCCAACACCATCGTAAGGATCATAAGCAGCTACAAGATTGTTTCCAGTTTCCTTTATAGCTTTCATATGACGAGGAGCAATGTAACCAGCTGCTCCGATTAAAGTGAAATTTTTAGACATTTCCTATTTTTCTTACTTTATTATTCTTTAATTCATACCATTCTCCAGATTCCGGACACTGAGCTATTCCCTTTTCGTCAAAATTAAGCCTATGACCATATTCGCTCATCCATCCAATTTGCCGGGCAGGATTTCCTACTACAAGTGCATATGGCGGAACTTCCTTTGTCACTACTGCACCTGCGCCTATGAAAGCATACTCACCTATATTATGTCCACATATAATGGTAGCGTTCGCACCAATTGTTGCGCCTTTACCCACATGAGTTTTCAGATATTGATTCCTCCTGTTTACAGCTGATCTGGGATTTATTACATTAGTAAATACCATGCTTGGACCTAAAAAAACATCGTCATCGCAAGTAACACCGGTATATATGCTTACATTGTTTTGGACTTTAACATTATTTCCTAATATTACTTCCGGACTTACTACTACGTTTTGACCCAAATTGCAGTTTTTTCCAATTTTACAACCTGTCATTATATGACTGAAATGCCAAATTTTGGTTCCTTCACCTATTTCACATCCTTCATCGATTACTGCTGTGGGATGTGCGAAATAATTATTAGTACTCATTTTTTAGATTAATTTGCATTTTTTTTAAAAAAGCTACTTAAAAATAAAATATTTAAGACAAAAATATTGAATAGTCAGATAAAAAATCAAATCTAAATTAATTATTCGATCAAATGTATATATGAGTAAAAAATTAACTTCCCCTTTATTTTAACGAATTTTAAACAAATAAAATTAAAATGTGCTTCAGGTAATTGTTTAGTTGATTAAATGATTTTTTTATAATTATAATGCTAAAAAAAAAATTATAATCATCTATTCAAATTGAATGAGTATAAATAGATGAAAATGTTCATATATTGCAACCAATATTTTTTGCCGGAACACCAACTAAAACAGAATTTTCTGGGAAAGATTTTGTGACCATTGCTTGTCCGCCTACTATTGAATTGTCTCCTATTTTTACACCTTGTTTTGTTGAGGCACCTATGCCTATTTCTACACATCTACCAATAAAATTATTACCCCCAATATTTACACCAGGAGCTAAACTTGAGAATTCACCGATTTGAGCATTATGCCCAAGAGCACAATTCATATTTATACTAACAAAATCACCTAATATTGATTCATAATTAATAGATACACCTGGATATATTAAATTCCCTTTACCAACTTCACATCTCTTTGATATCCAAGAGTATGGTGATATAAAACTAGGAAAATTAATTGGTAAATTTTTAATACGTTCATAAATATTTTTTTTAATAATAGGTTTATTAATACAAATAACTACAGAAAGATCTATTGTTTTAATCTCAAATAATTTATCAATCGATCCTATTACTGGAAAACCAAAAAAATTTTTTCCGTGCTTTGAAAAATCATCATCTAAAATTCCAAATATTTCATAGTTTGAAAAATCAGAAAAATTGTTTGCCAAATAGCCTCCCACATTTCCTGCTCCGATGATAATTAATGGTTTCTTCATTGTTTGATTTTTTAAAAATATTACATCGGATATGATGAAGTTTTATTCAATGAATTTACTTAGTTATTTCCTTTAAAAAGTCTAAAAATAAATTTTAATTTTCATCAAAAAATAATTATTTAAAATCATAAAAATTAATAATAATTATTTTCCGATACATTAAATTTTCTTCTCCGATTTCATTTTACATAATCATACTATTTTTTGAACTCAATCCAGAATTTATCGTAATAAAATTAGACGTATTTTTAACAATTATCCTGTTAAACATAACTCAAATTTTTTCATATGATCATATTATAGAAAAATTAATTTTTACTAATAGTTTTAGGATTATTATACCTGTTAATCTAATCATTTGCTTATTGTAAAAACTATCTCCTTAATCTGGATTATTTGGATAAAATAAAGGAGTATAATTAAATTCAAAAATTTCATTACAATAAAATCATATTTTTCATATAAAAGTCTCATAAAACAGTTCCTTATCAATAAAACACAAAGGATAAAAAATTGATGCTGCAAATGAACCTAAACAGTGATAATTTATTTATTTCCTGCTCGCAATGAGTCTGATGATTCAGCCAGATATCATGTATTTTTCTAAAATGGGCTTCATTCCTTTTTTCACCGGCAATTGCCATAGTAACTTGCACCAATCATGGTTACCTTCAATAAGCCCAGGCCCTTTTTCCGTGATGACTACATCCCATCCAATAGATCGGTTTTGGGGATGTTTTAAAGCTGCATTTTTGACCATATTTAAGGTTTCTTTCCAAAACGGGACTTGAAAGCCTTCTATCCTAACACCAGTAATCGGATGAATAGATACTTCTGCTTTGGTAATATCACTATATACACCTGGTCCAATTACAATTCCTGTATTTTCATCAATAGGTGCTGCTAGATTTCCTGCAGCCATGTTGTCTACGGGGGAATTAACCGATATTCTCAAGCGGCATCCTAGTAATTCCACTTCATTATTTGAATTTAGCTGTGTAAATATTCTTACAGTATTGACTGCTGTAGGTGATAATTTTTGAAGTACAGGGTGCTGAACTATAAACTCCTCTGCTAATTTATAACCCTTCTTTTCCATAAATTGAATCAAACTGTCAGGCGTAAAATCTTTTGTTTCACAGATCATAACACCTTTACCGCATTTCCCGTCAGATACTTTAAGGACTATTTTCCCAGATGGATTTTCCAAAAGTTTTTGAGCAAATTCTTTATTTCTTTTTAATGTCTCCAAATCTGCTACATTATGTACAAAAAAGTCTCGGTAATTTTTATAAAAAAGAGTTTTATCTTCTAAAATATGCCTCTCCGATTTTGGATTCATACATAATTGGTATTCATACATGAATCCTGTACCAGCCCAGTTTTTTCTTTCTTGATCATTAAGATTGAAAAACCGAAACTGAAAGTATTCAAGTAATGAAATATTATAGCGAAATACGGAGACTATAGAATCGAATATTAGTGTTGCTTTTGATCTTTTTACAAGATTAGCCGTATAGTTTAAAAATTGAAAAAACTTTTTTTTATCGGTCTGCTTTATGTAATAAGCAAGGTATAAAAATCTTTTTAAATTCATATATAAAATAAAAACACATATTTTTTATTTAGTTAAATATACCTGATTAATACCTTGCCAATGAGATTCCTGCGAAAATTCTTTAGCCCAATTCAAACCTTCACGCCCATGTTCCAGCCTTTTTTCTTCATTTATTATATAATATTTCAGGGCATTTCGAAGTGCCTCTTTATCTCTTGCTTTAAACACCAATCCGTTTACATTTTCGTTAACTGAATCAATACAACCTGTGGCATCACTTACTATAACTGGAAGCCCCATGGCTGCAGCTTGAACGGGTACATTTGGGAAGCCTTCTCTCCAGGAAGGCAATACAAAAATATCGAACAGAGACATGTACAAGGGTACATTGTCCTGAAAGGGAATATGAATAATTCCAGGATGGGATCGAAATCTTTTCTCGAATGTCTTCTCACATTTTATATGACCCATCATAATTAATCTTAAATTGGGATAGTTTTCATATAAACTTTCGAAAGCATCTACTAATTCGTAAACGCCTTTATCTCTTGTTACCCTACCCACAAAACCTATAACAAGGCAATTTTCTAGTTTATATTTCTTTTTTAATTCGGTAACCTCTGTTTGATCAATTTTACCTCTATCGAAAGTATTTAAATTTATTCCATTACTACTTCCTTTTAGAATGACTATGGACTTTTTTTCATCCAAAATGCCATAGCGCCCTGCTGCCGATTTCAAAGAATGGCTGACATAAATTACTTTGTGAGCCATACTTACTGTTAATCGCTCCATTAGGATTAAAATCTTTCGCATCACTCCAACCTCTGTTTCAAACCGTAATCCTCTGCATGTGTAAATACGCCTTTTAACACCCAAAACTTTTGCGGCTAATAGACCCAATAATGCCATTTTGGGAGTTCCCAGATTTACTATATCGGGTTTAATTTTTCTGAAATGCCTTATGATCTGAACTAAAGACTTTAGATCTTTAAGAGGGTTAATTTCCGCAACAATATCGACTGGTAAATGTGTAATCCCTTCTTTCTGGCAAAATATAGTTTCTTTATAGTGATCTTGTGAAATCAAGTACACCTCATATCCCAATTCTCTGAAGTATTTAGCTTGGCCGTCGAGTAATCTTGAACTTCCTCCTGATGTGACCCCGAGAATAAGCTTTTTTTTCAATGAACCCAATGCCTTTTGTACCACTTTTGGAAGACAAATAAGACCCATAATTTAAAACTATGGTTCTCTTGGTTATTCATGTGTTCTTCCAGTAATTTATCAATGTAATTTGCTTGAAAAATCCCTTGGGTTTGAATAAAATCTTTATCTAATAACTCGAGTAGTTCTTGTTTCAATTCATTTTTAAACCATATATTAAGAGGAAGCCCAAATCCTTTTTTACTAAAAGACAAAGTTTCCTTCGGCAGAAGGTCTGCAAAGGTATCTTTAAGTATTTTTTTCTTTTCTTTTCCCTCAATTTTGAAATTGGAAGGCAATCGAAAGGAAAAGTCTACAATTTTTGAATCCAAAAATGGCACACGGGCTTCTAAGGAACTGAACATACACATGCGATCCACTTTGGTCAACATATCCCCTTCTAACACTAATTTTACATCGCTGTAAAACGTTCTATCCAATTCATTTAAATTTGGAAATTCATTGAAAAAAAAGCCTATTTCATTGTCAGTTGACTGATAGTATTCATTTTTTATCAGAAGCTGTTTTTCATTGGTTGAAAAACCTAAAGACGAAAGCTGAATATATCTTTGGTTTGGTGTTAAAGATGCAGATTTTATTACTTTCTTAACCTTTCTAAGAGTATGATTAGTAATAGTAGTGTGAGGAATCAAGTTTATCCATTTTTTTATTAATTTTTGAAAAAATGAAGGAACTTTATTCCATTGAGCAGCATAATAGCTACCTAAATATTTTTCATATCCACCAAACAATTCATCCGCGCAGTCACCTGTTAGCACCACTGTTACTCTTTCCCTTGCTTTTTTGGCAACCATGAGCGAAGGTATAGCTGAAGAATCACCGAAAGGCTCATCAAAATAGGCCAAGGCATCATCCACTATTTCCAATAAGTCTTTGTGACTTAAAAAATATAATGTATGATCTGATTTTATATGTTTAGCTACTAAAGCAGATCGTCTGCTTTCATCATAAGCTTTTTCTTTGAAACCTATAGAAAAAGTTTTAATTGGCTCAGAAGAAACCTTCGCCATAATGGCAGATACAATGCTGGAGTCAATTCCCCCACTTAAAAATGAACCTAATGGTACATCCGAAACCATTCGCTCCTCCACCGATTCAAATAAAAGGCGACGTAGCATTTCCTTAGCAGCCTTATAATCAGTAATTAAATAATGCTGATTGTTCTCAACGATACTTTTTAAATCATAATACACTTTAATTTCAAAATTGCCCTTTTCGTCAACTTCAATATAGTGACCGGGCTTTAACTTATAAACATCCTCAAAAATGGTAAAGGGAGCCGGGATATAAGTCAAACTGAAAAAAAGATTTAGTCCTTTTATTGAAATCTTCTTTTTGTCTATAAATTCATCTAATGCTTTTAATTCTGAAGAAAACAAAAAACTGTCCTCACATTTCGTATAATACAAAGGTTTTTCGCCATATCTGTCCCTTGCAATAAAAAGCCTTTTTAAGCGTTTATCCCAAAGTGCAATGGCAAACATTCCTTCCAATAAATTCAGACAGGATTCCCAACCATATTTTTGATAACATTTTATGATAACTTCTGTGTCACTATGAGTTTGGAATGAATACCCACTTTGTTCAAGTCTGGTTTTTATTTTTTTGAAATTATAGATTTCTCCATTAAATACTATAACAACAGTTTTATCATCAGAAAACATTGGTTGTGCACCGGATTTAAGATCAATAATCGACAACCTTCTATGCCCTAATCCTACTGGTGCATCATAATAGTATCCACAATCATCCGGACCTCTTGAGTAAAGTATATCTGTATGGGATTTTAATACTTTTAAATCAAAATTGTTACTAATAAAACCAAATATTCCACACATCAATTAATTGTCCTAAATATTTTTGTAATGGACAACAAAATAAAACTTTGTTTAAATCTGGCCGCGATAAAAAAAATCTTCCATTTAAATGGTAGGAATTTGAACTGAAATTTTTTTAGGTTTTCCCGAAAAAGATCATCGTTTAAAATTAAAGTTAAATCAGAAAGTTTTTGTTTACATTTAACTGTGTAATTTTTACTTGAAATAGCAAGACAATTGTTGATTAATGATAAGACTAAACGATTGGATAATGCAATTTTATAAGAATTTTCAAAATTGTTTTTAATAATAAAATCATCAATAGTATGGTATAAGTTTTTAAATCGATAAAAAAGTGTATTTTTATGATGTTTTGTGAGCGAGCTTTCATTTGTCATTCGATAATGATTCAAAAATTGATTGATGTAAATAATTTTATTTGAAAAATGAAAAGCTTGAATATTAAAGAATACGTCCTCACTTCCAACCAAATGAGTATCTAAAAATTTAATATTATTTTGTTTTATTAAATCAGATTTGTATAATTTACCCCATGCAGATATAAACGAATCTGTCTTTGTAGGGAACCTCAATTCTTCATTCAATAAACCTACTGTGCGTCTTCTGATATTGTACAATTTATCATTTGCAAAAATTTCAATATCATTATCGGTAGGAAAGACTTTGTATTTTATATTATTTCTATAAAACTCCTTAATAAATGACCAAAAAACTATATCAGCAGAATACTTTGAGATGATCTCGTGAGCTACTTCCAAAGTATTTAGTTCCAACCAGTCATCAGAATCTAAAAAAGTAATGTATTTGCCATTTGATTTGATGATTCCGAAATTTCTGGCACTTGAAAGTCCGCCGTTTTCTTTGTGATATACAGTTATACGATTATCTATCCTTTTATAATTTTCACAAATTTCACCGGATGAATCAATTGATCCGTCATTTACTAAAATAATCTCAATATTTTTGTAAGTTTGATTAATGCAAGATACTATACATTTATCTACAAATTTTTCTACATTATAAACAGGTATAATTATTGAAATTAAGTCTTTCAAATTAGTCAATAAGTTTAAATCTATATAATATCGATTTCAATAATATTTTTAAATGTCTTTTAATTGAATTTTTATCTCTGTAATCTAAAGATACCTTTAATAATTCTGGATGAACAATATCAATGATACATTCATCTTGATATAATTTATTAATTTCATTTTTTTTAAAAACCAATAGATTTTGTCTGTACCACCAATAAATGTTTTCATTATACCAAATTTTTGGTCGAATTATATCATAGCAAGTATAATTATTTTCTTTAAACAAACGAGTCCAATACGATAATGGCTTTTCGTTAATGTGATTAAGTCCACCCTGATATGGAATTGCAGCTGAAAAAATTATTGTATCACTTAGTTTACATAAATCATTTATAAATGACGGTGCTCTCTTTTCGGATAAGTGTTCAGCTACTTCTAGGGAAATCGCCAGATCAAATTTACGATCTATTTTAATTTCTTCTTCTAATTCCCATTCAAGAAATTGTGATTCATCAATATTTTTAAATAATAATTCTTTATTGCACCATTTACCATCAATTCCAAGCAGATCGTTTATTCCATTCTCTTAAAAAGCTCTTAAAAATGTACCCAAACCACAGCCAACATCTATAACTGAACGAAAATTATCAATTTCCAAAAAAACAGGAACAAGTTCTCTTGGTGAAGTCATATTATGTATTTCTTTTGTATGCTTATATTTAACCATGTTTCAGGAATTTAAAAATTGAAGCAATTTTTTTTTATACAATTCTCCGTTATGCGTTTCAATGATTTTTTTCGCATTATTCCCTAAATAATTTCTCAACTTTTCATTTTCAATTAAATAGTCAAGTACTTCAGCCAATTTTTTATAATTTTCTCTTTCAACTAAAATTCCATTATAACCGTCAACAATAATATCTCTTGGACCAGCTATAAAATCAAAAGACACACAACAACAACCTGCTGACATAGCTTCTAACAACGCATTTGGAAAACCTTCTGAGCGCGATGGAATTACAAAAATTCCAGCCTTAGCATAAAGTAAGTCAATATCAGTAATTTTTCCTAAAAATTTTATCCTGTGATTAATACCTAAATTTAAAGCAAGTGCCTTAAGGTTAGATGTGTTTCCATCCCCACCGGCTAAATGCAACATCCAATCCTGATTTTTTAAATGAAATAAGGCTTTTAAAAGCAGATCAAAGCCTTTCAAATGATCATTTAATCTTCCTACAGCTAATAAAATTTTTTCTCTTTGAATATCTGGATACAATTTAACTTCTCTAACAATGTTTGGAATTACATCAACTATGGAATTCCTATAATATTTTTTTTGAAATTCGGCAGCAATGCTGGTTTGAGCAATCACACCCTTAGGCGGATTTAAGGAATATGCAATTCGATTGATCCAATTGAAAGGAAATTGCCATTTATAAAGAGGACTGGATCTTTCAGATAAATAATATGAATAATGAGTACCTAATAGAGAAATTGCAAGAAATGCACCATAAATTTTCCCAAAAATTAGAATATAGTTCGGATTTATTTTTTTTATATTATTCCTTAAGTAGAGGATTGTTTTAATGAATGATAAATTGTATTCATTAAATCCTTGCGGTTCAATAATTTTAACATTTGGATTCGGTTTGAAAAAATGTAATTTATTAAATAATGAAATATAATAAACGTCAAAATTTAATTCAGAAAGAGCGTTTGCAGTATTTACAGATGCTCTTTCCACTCCACCCATTTGTAAACATGTGGTGATTAAAACAAATTTCTTTTTCAAATAAATTTATAAATAATTTGTTGAAAATACTTTTCATCCTTTATATCAGCAACTTCCCTACCTCCCTTAACTTCACTTACATATTTACCTTCTATTTTTATCTTTTTTTTTGTTCCCATTCTGAACCATTCATATTCTAAATCTATATTACCAATATCGATCGCCTGAAAACCCAATTTATGCAATTCATATGCTAATGCTGTAGCAGTAGGTCCCAATGCAATTAAAATTAAAAAATTTCGATCAAAACTCTTTATAAAATTTATGTACTGATCAAATTTTTCAAAGGCATTCTCATTTGGAGCCAAAATTCTTTTTAAACTTTTAACATTATCAAATAAGTCATTCCCTATGCCAAGCCTACTTTTTTCACCTTCAATCAAAAGTACATCTCTATTATCCCAAATCTTTTTAATTAGTTCAAAAAACTCTGCGACTCCCTCTTGATTTACCCTTCCGAAGTATGGTCTTGTAATACTGGCATTGTAATATTTTTTTTCAGGATTTATTCTTTTCTTTAGTTTTGGCCAGGTCATTGCAAAATGTGCTCTCCACATCAAGGAATGCGAAAAATCTAAATTATCCAAGGATTCATATCCTATCGGAAGTCCTACTAATAGATTTTCCGTCTCGTTTTTTAAAATCTCTAAATAGATATCCGCTAATCTTGGGTCATATTTTTGAAAAGGATAGCTTGCTTTAAATAAAAGTATAGATAATTCTCCGTCTCCAAACCTACTTATTGATGCCTTATTTGAAATTATATATTCTACTGTCTCGTAGATATTTGCTACTTTTGGTTTACCGTAGAAATAAACAATTGGATAATAAGCTAAACCAAGGATATGTTTTATAATTTTTCTTGGCAATTTTAAGTAAATATTGCGTCTAAGATCCATCTTATTTTTTCTTAGATATTAAATATAAATTTTCTCCAAGTCCTATTGAATCAATAAAAATGAATAAAGGATAAAATAATATAAAAACAAATTTCGATAATCTGAATAATAGAGTAAGAACAATATATTTTTTCGAATTTAATACCTTAACTTCACTTTTTGCTTCTATTTTTTGCTTAACATTAATCTTTTTGTCTATGAAATCCTTTAATTTTAATTTTGAAAATATTCCATTTAAAATGTTGTATGGGGTTAAACCATCCATACTTGTAGTATATGATTTGATTGGAATTATAGATTTCGGCAAAATACTTTCCAAAGTTTTCTTTGAAAAGAAATTCAAATGTCCCGGAGGACAGAATACAGGATAATCTTTCCCAAGTAATTTAACCCCTAAACTTTTCACATTTGGTGTTTCGATAAACAACCAACCATTTTTTGCTAAATACTTACTTGCTCGCTCAATAAATTCTCTCGGTTTTACCACATGTTCTATAACATGGTGTATGATAATTACATCAAAATATTCTTTAAATTCTTCCTCTGGAGGAAACTCGTCGGCATACATTTCAATGTTATACCATTCTCTAGCTAATTTACAAGCATCATTTGACAATTCAGACCCTACCACTTCATAACCTCTGTTTTTCAAACCAAACAATTGATAACCTGTTGAAGCACCAATTTCTAGTATTTTTCTACAACTAGGATGGTAAGTTCTAATTTTTTTAAATAATGGTTCTGAAAACTTTTCTGCTTCTTTCTGACTATGTTTGAAAAATCTTATACTAGAAATGCTATTGTAAAAATCAGAAAGTTCTTGAAATGTGGGTCTTGGTGAAGCAAAGTAAAAATCACATTCGAGGCAATTTACAAGGAAATAGTTATTTCTTAATGTTTTTCTGAGGTTTTTTACATTATTTCTTTTACAAATGGGGCACAAAATTGATTCATTCATAAATTAGATTATAATATTAGATTAACTTATAAAATCATCTGGATTAATTCAAATATCGTGATAAGTAAAAATTTTTAAATAAAACTAAATAAATAATTATATTAACCATTATAAATTTGATATTTATATATATTAAATAAATAATAGTTTTTGATAAAATAAAGATATAAAAAAGGTTTAATTAGAATTTTTACTAATCCATGTGTTGTACCACAACATAAAAACCAAAAGTCTCCAAATCACATATGGATATCTTAATTGATTATTTCTGAATAATCGTAAAAGATAATAAATATAATCTGGATCAAAAATGTTTTGTTTTTTTATAAAATAGGGATTTAAAAGCTCATCAATAAGATGCGTAAGATCCTCCCTCAGCCACTTAAATATTGGCAAATCAAAACCAACTTTTGGTCTATCCATCATATCTTTAGGAAGATATTTATAAACTATCTCCCTTAAGGGTCTTTTACTTTCGCTTCCATTATGCTTGTATTCATAAGGTAGAGAAGCTGCAAAAGCCATTAATTTATGGTCTAAAAGGGGTTCTCTGCCTTCCAGGGAATTGGCCATTGTTGCCCTATCTACCTTAACTAAAAGCATATTTTGTAAAACATCTTCTACGCCATATATGTATAAAGCATCTAAAGGATCTATCAATTCAGTATATGTAAAAGTAGGAAATTCAATCATTGAAGGGATTTTAATTAAATTATTGCTTATTTCAAAAGGAAGGCTATTTTGATAAACGTACATTTGATATAGTCTTTCGTTTTCCGGTGCCAGCAACATGGAACCAAGACCTGCTAATTTTTTGTTTAAATGATTATTCCTTCCTTTAAAAAAAGTTGAAGATGTTTTCGCAAAAGTTCCTACAATAGATTTAAACGGTATTTTTTCGACATTATGAATGTATTCCGGTGATGTTTTGAATCCCAAATACCCTGCAAATGATTCATCTCCCCCATCTGCTGACAATGCAACCTTTACTTCTTTCGCGGTCAATTTACTTACCAACATAGTTGGAATACATGAAATATCAGCGATCGGATCGTCATAATATTTCGGCAATTCAGGAATTAATTCTATGGCGTCTTTTTGTCGACAATCGTAGCTATAATGATCTGTTCCTAAATATTTTGCTATTTTTTCAGCATCCTTTGACTCATCTATTCCATCTGAGAAACCAATGGTAAATGTTTTTAGCTTTTGAGTTCTATCCTTTTGAAGTATAGTTGTAACCAATGTACTGTCAAAACCACCACTTAAAAATATTCCCACCGGTACGTCAGATACCATTCTTAATTCACAAGATTCTTTTATAAGTCTCTCTGCTTCATCAACCGCTTCAAAAAATGAACCTCTGAATTTTTCTTTTTCAAAAAATTCACTATAAGACCAATACGTTTTAGTCTGAATTTCGAAGCTTTTTAAATCCAGTATTGTCCAGGCTCCGGCTTTAGCTTTGTATACATTTTTTACTAGGGTTTTATTATTAGTGACATAACCATAATTGATAAACGTCTTTAAGCTATTAAAATCAATTTCTGTTCTAAAAGTTTTTGTATAATAAAAAACCTTCAACTCTGACCCGAACAAAAATTGTTCTTCATCTTTAAACCAATACAATGGCTTTACTCCAACTCTATCTCTACAAAGCAGCAGTTCTGAATCTTTAAAGTTATAAATAGCAAAGGCCCACATTCCCGTGAACTTGCTAACGCATTCCAAGCCCCATTCCTGAAAACTTTTAAGAACAACCTCAGTATCTGAGTTGGAAGTAAAGGAGTATCCTTTTGTGAGAAGTTCGGATTTTATGGTTTTGTAATTATAAATTTCGCCATTAAAAACGATAGTATAATCATTGTCAGTCATTGGCTGGTTACCTGATTCAGATAAGTCCAGGACGGCCAATCGTACATGTCCAAGACCTATACTGCCTAAGGAAGTCTTTCTAAAAAAATATCCGGAACTATCAGGTCCTCTATGCTTTAAATTTTTATTGTAAATAAAAAGCTGATCTATGTCTAAAAGACTTTTTTTATGAAAAAAACCACTAATACCGCACACTTCAGGATTTTATATGATTTAGTAATTCATTTGAACTTAAAAATTCAACATCCGGGAAATGTTTAATAATTTTCTCAATAAGTTTTATAAACAGCTCATAATTTAAATCTCTTTGATATGGACTCAAGCCACCAACGAAATTAATGCGATGCATTCCGATAATTACGGGCACATTAAATGCAAAAGCTAAATGTATCTTTTTAAATGTTTTGTTCACCCAATCTATTTTGCTTGAATATGAGGGTTCAAAAAAGGCATTCCTGACTAAATATACAATTCCTGAATTTGAATTAACCATTCCAGTATATCTGAAAATTCTCTTGTATTGATCTCTTTCGTGAGAAATTTGATACATAGATGTTTGAATTGCTGATACACCTAATTGGTTTATAAAAGGTTCAAGATCCGCATTCCAGGTATGTCTAGGCGCAACTAAAGTTGTGGATTTTCTATTAAAAATGGCTTCAAATAAGCTTAGTCCATCATTAATGCTTTCTATAACAAATTTTTTTTCATTGTTGTTTGAATATTCAAAAGCTGCCATCAAATTATTTCTACCAGTTAATGAATCATATTTATCTATGCCATAACATCCTATTTCAAAGGCTCTTAAAAGTTTTTTATTGCCCCTTTTTAATTCTGACAGCCATAAAGAAACATTTATATGTTCTCTTCCATGGAATTGTGGAATTAAATAACCTTTTTTAATTAATTCACATATCTTTAACCACAAATAATTGTTTCCATCTCTATTAAAATATGTTGTTGTGAATTTTTCATAAATAAATTTTTCGAAATGATGTTTTTTGATATTTTCAAAATCAGGATTACTAACAATAAAATTAAAAGTTAATTTTATTTTCTTATCAAATTTTCTCTCTAAATTTTCTAATATATTCTGAAGAATTTCAATATCTTCTAACCTTTCCAATGTATCGTATTTTAAATGAGGGTTTGTCTCAACATCAATATCTATTTTTTTAAGTTCATTTCTTATTTTCAAATTTGGAATCCGCTCACTTCCCCAGTCATCTGATTCTATTACAATAACTTTGTTTTTTAGTTTACGAGATCTGTAAAGTAATTCAAAGTATTTTAACTTATTAAATAAATTCATTTCAATTTATTTACAAAATCTACTGCAGAAATAAATTCAACATCTGGCCATTTTTTAAGTATTCGTGATAATAAGGAATCTAATGCCTTTAATCCTCTAAATCTATTTAACGGATCAATTCTACTAACAAAGGCAACCCTATGATTGGATATAATTGCAGGAAGGTTTCTTTTAAACGAACTTTCTATTCCTTTTAAGCATCTATTCACACCATCATCTAAATCGGTAATGTATGGTTCAAAAATTGAATTTCTTATCAAAACTCTCAATCCAGACTTTTTCTTTTTTCCAAGGTAATTAATTTGTAATTTTCCTAAACTACGGACTCCAGGTGCGATAAAAACACGACTTACATCCAACCACCTAATTCCATAATTAAACAATGTATCTTCAATCATAGGAGAATAATACAAAGCAGGAGGAGAAAAAATCAAACTATTATAACCAAACAACTGTTTAAATATTTTTAAACCTGAATTGATTATTTCTTTTTGAGTTATTAAATCTGTATTATCCCAAATATCAAAAGAAGCTGCCAAACCTCTGTTCCTATAAGAATTTACAAGATTAGTTGCAGGGACAAAAAAAAACTCATTTTCAAAAAATTTTCTAGCCGCACTATCTTTAATTTTTAATTCATTAATCCACCAATTAATTTGTAAATGTTCCCGACCATGAAACTGAGGAATAAATATTTTTAATCTAATTCCTTCATTAATTAAATTTAAAACTCTATCAGAATCTTTATATCGTTTATAGGTCTTATCGATTGTTTCATAATGATAATGTAAAAAATTTGATTTTTTAATTTCTATGAAATCGGGATTTGCAACATTTGTAACAGCGGTAACAACAGGATGATTTCCACAATTATCTTTGTATTTGGTTAATATCTCAAATAAATATTCAATATCAGAATTTGTTTCTAGTGAATCGTATTTATCAAATCTATTATTAATTGACAAACCTTTTTTAATGAGTATCTGTTGATCATCGTACGATTTTATTCTAATAGAACCCCAATCATCACTTAAAATTATAATGTATTTTTTTTTAATTTTCAAAGATGGTATATCAAGTAATGTTTTTATTATATTATTTAATAAAAGCAAAGTATTAAAATTTAAATTTTAATATAGTTAAGTGAAATCAAACTTTTAGCTATTTAATATTTTTTAACTATTTTTTTTTTTTTTTTTTTTTACAAATATATAATTTTTTGAAGTAAAGATGAATTCAATTCCTAATTATATATATGTAGTAAGTATTAAAATCATTTTATAAATAATTCTTTTATAAATACAATTAAAGGTTTCGAATCATCAAAAAACCATAAATTAAAAATGTTAGCAATAAATGTCGAAATACCAATACGATCTAAACCCAATCGAAACTCGACTAAAGAATAAAAAATTATAAAAATAACAGATAATTCCAATTGTAACGGAATTTTTATTGTTTTAATTTTTCTACCAAAAAAGATTATAAGTGAAAATGATAAGAATAAATTAGAAACAATTATATAACGATTACTATCACCTATAGGTAATGCAGAAAAAAAATGAGTTAAAGAAGAAAACAAAATTGAAAATTTAAAAAAGGAAATCAGACTATAATTGTCAAGTATTTTTGGTTTTTTCTTAAAAAGAAAAAAAGTAATTATTACAGATATTACCATAAACAAATCAAGTAACTTTTTATGGTATTTTGCCCACCACCTCATCTCTCCTCTCATAATTCGCATATCTTCAATCCAATCTTTATTACTATATCCCTCAATTTTTGATTGATAAATTTCTGGGAAGTAGTCCTTATATTTTGAAACTTCTATATTAATTTCATTTACAATTACTGAAAGTATGAAAAGGGTGAAAATGAAGTTTAAAGATACATTTTTTAAAGCAATAAACAAAAAAAATACAAAGACTGAAAATATAAAACTAAAATGGATAAATGGAGTGAGAAAAATAAAAAAATAATATTTTTTATTTCCAGTAAATAAATATCTGGAAATCCCATAAAATAATACATGTGCTGCAGTCCACATTCTAAATCCATTTATTTCCCATATTGGAATAATTATCGAAAATAAAAAGATATATAGCAAAGAATTTTTATTTAATTGATTTTTGAATAGTTCAGAAGCAAGCCAAACATTTCTAGAAAAAAAATATCCAAAAATAAGTCCCAAAATGCCAAATAATATTCTTGGATCTGAAGTAAATCGTGAAACTGTAAATAAGAGAAATGGTTGAATAATATCAGTGAAACCTTCTTTTACAAAAAATTGAAAGAATGAAATGGATTCATATTTTGCAATATATTTAAAATTTGAAATAATTCTTGCCCCATCTAGTTCATCAGATACTAATACCATTGTTAATCCATAAAAGGATGTAAACAGCCAGACGATGTTTTTGGAATATGGGCTTCTGTAATTTTTAATTGCAATAATTAAAGCGAGAAAAGGCCATATTAAAAAAATAATATTTTGGTATCTTATCCATGAAATAATTTTATTGTTCTTAAAATTTTTTAAAATTGTATTCGTTTGGTTATACATTTATAGAATTGAATATAATTCTTCTAAAATATTTTTTGTAATATTTTTTACAGAAAATTTTTCACGAATAGATTCTCTTTCCAAAAACATATTATTATCATATATTTTATTGGTTAAAAATTGCATTCCCTTTAGAATTTCTTCCTTATTGTGATTCACACAAAAAACAGTTTGAGTCAGTGACTTAGTTAGCTCACGAGAAGGACTTCCTATAGGTGTAATACACAATATTGGTTTATCATACATTAGATATTGAGATAATTTTGAAGAAATAAATACATCATTTGGTATGTTTGCATCGATATCGACTAAAACAGATGATTTATTTATAAATATTTCAGGATTACTTGTCCATTCATTAAAGATAATATTCATGGACAATTCCTGAGGAATAAAAAGACTTTTACATTTATTCTCACCAACAAATAAAAACTTTGAACCATTATTTATCTTATTAAATTCGAGAAAGGCATCGATTATAAGCTGGGGATTTCTTTTTTCATATAAAGTGCCTAAGTAAAGAAATGTATTTTTCTCTGATAAATTTGATTTAACAGTTAAGGGTTTTCTTGCTGGATTAAAAATTACTTTTGTATTTTTATTGTTCTTAATGCTCAATATTTCTAATTGATAACTGAGCATTTGTTCATTAGTAGCAGAAATAAATTTGGCATATTGATAATATGGCTTTACGATTGAAACAATAGCTTTTCTTAGCAAATAATTTTCACCCCAACCTGATGATGAAGGGTTAGGATCAACAGAGTGAATTGCTAATGGAATATTATATATTTTAGCTATTTTATATCCTAGATCGAGTACACGGAAACCATAAGCAGATGTAAAGCATAAAACTACATCTGGTTTGAAATTATCATGAATTTTTTTAAAAACTGATAAACCTTTACTTACCCATTTCCATCCATTAATTTCAAAATGAGTACATATTAATAAAAGTTTATCGAATCTATTGTGATGTATATTTTTTAAACCAAGTTGAGAAACTTTATCTGATGAGATTTTTTTACTGAAATTTTCATTACAAATAATATGAACATCCGGATTTTGATTAATTAATTCAGTAAACAACTCTTCAGCAACTACACCGGCTGCTGATTTTCCTATCGAAAATGCAATTATTAGAATTTTCACATGTAAAAAGGATATTTATTAATCTCTTCCATTCTGGCCTTCATTTCCAAAAGCATATGATAGTAATCTGGAATATTAAAATCAAATCTCTTTGACTTTTGAAGAGTTTTATTTGAATTATATTGATCAAACGATTCTATTGTTACATTATTTTTATTGTAAACTCTCTTAATCAAATTTAATAAGTCAAATTTTGAAATAGGTTCACCATTTGTCACATGAAATAATCCAAAAAGATTGTTTTCAATTACTTTTTCAATAGCCTTGGCAAGTTCACACGTAGTAATCCCACTCCAGTAAACTTTTGTATAACCATTTATCTTCCCTTTTTGAAGCATAAACCAATGAAAAAGACCTTCCCCATCTGCTTTCAGCTCAGGACCAATTATTGAAGTTCGAAGAGTACAGACATTATTGTTTATTATTTCCCCAAGTGCTTTACTGCGACCATAAATATCATCTGCATCACGAAAATCATCCTCTGAATAATTACCTTTTTTACCGGAAAAAACGCAATCAGTACTAAGATGAATAAGTTTAGCATCAATTTTTTCACAACACCTCATAAGTTGATATGGTAAAAACGCATTTAAGTAAATTGTATTTTCTGGATTTACCTTTGATTCTTTAATTAATGAACCTACGCAGTTTACTACAAAATCAGGCTTAATTTTAAAAATGATGTTTTCCAATTTTTTATATTCTCTTACATCACAATATATGCTATCATCAGTTAGTTTAGTTCGATAAACAATATTGTGAATAATATACTTATTTAGATTTTTAAAATGAAAGTAAATCATGTGACCTGCCATGCCAGTGGCTCCAATAATGAGTATTTTATTTTTCAAATCCTTTAAAAATTGTTTTTATACCAAAAAAATCTATTGACATAACCTGTGTATGATAAAATAATTTTAACTACCTTACTAGAAACATTATAAACATCATAGTCATTTACTATTTTAATTGGTTCAGTATTGCTTTTAAAATTATCAATAACTATTTCCATAGATTTTATGATATTATCACTATCAAGACCAGTCATGATTACTGTTCCTTCATCCATTCCTTCTGGTCTTTCATGTGCTTGACGAATTGTTACTGCGGGAAATTTTAAAATTGAAGCTTCTTCGGTAATTGTTCCACTATCAGAAACAACACAATATGCATTTTTTTGGAGATTAATATATTCAAAAAAGCCAAAAGGTTTCATGAATTCAATCATAGAATTCTCATTTACAAAACCAATTTTCTCCATTCTCTTTCTTGTACGAGGATGTGTTGATACAATTACTTTTTTACCGAAATTTTTTACCATGCAATCAAAAGCGTGTAATATATTTCTTAAATGAATTTCTGAATCAACATTTTCCTCTCGATGTAGACTTACAATAATGTATTCACCTCGGTTTAAATTTTCTTTTTCTAATACATCTGAATTTTCAATCTCATCTGCATAAAAATTTAAAACCTCCATCATACTAGAACCTACTTTTATTATGGTATCGCGACGAATACCTTCACTAATTAAATTCTGCCTTGCATGTTCAGAAATAACAAGATTTATATCACTAAGATGATCGACAATCTTTCGATTTAATTCCTCTGGTACTCTTTGATCAAAACATCTATTACCAGCTTCCATATGAAAAATCGGAATTTTTCTTCTTTTTGCAGAGATCACTGAAAGACAACTATTTGTATCACCATAGATAAGCACTGCATCGGGATTTTCTTTTTCAAGAACTTCATCTGTTTTTTGTATTACATTAGCGATAGTCTCAGCTGCATTTTTTCCTGCTGCATTCAAAAAATAGTCTGGCTTTCGTATTCTAAGCTGTTTGAAAAATATTTCATTAAGTTCATAGTCAAAATTCTGTCCAGTATGTATTAAAATATGATCTAAATGTTTTTCAATTTCAGCAATGACACGGCTTAATTTAATGATTTCAGGTCTTGTACCTACAATTGTTGCGACTTTCATTAAAATTTCTAGTTATTTAATTCATTTTTTATATATTCAAGATTTTTTAACAAGTCAATTGTTTCTTTGAGATCGAGTCTTCGTGTATTATGAGAATTATAATCTTCAAATTTTGATATTTTTGTATCACCTTTTACAAAATATTTAGAGTAATTTAAGTCGCGATTATCAGCTGGAATTCTGAAAAATTCACCTAAATCTTCTGCTTTAGCCATCTCTTCACGACTACATAAGGTCTCAAAAAGTTTTTCGCCATGTCGGGTTCCAATTATTTTAATCTCATTAGAAGCGTTAAATATTTCTTTCAATGCTAGAGCTATATTTTCTATTGTTGTTGCCGGAGCTTTGTGGACGAAAATATCGCCAGGTTGGGCATGTCTAAATGCAAACTCAACTAGTCCAACAGATTCTTCCAAAGACATCATAAATCTCGTCATCTTAGGATCAGTTACTGTAATTGGCTTGCCTTCTTTTATTTGTCTTACAAAAAGTGGTATAACTGAACCTCTGGAAGCCATTACATTTCCATATCTGGTAGCACAAAATACTTGTTTTTCAGCATCAAGTAAACGTGATTTTGCAATCATTACTTTTTCCATCAAAGCTTTTGAAAGTCCCATCGCATTAATGGGATACACTGCTTTATCAGTACTCAATACTATAACCTTTTTTACTTTATTTTGATACGCAGATTCTAAAACATTTTCTGATCCAAAAACATTTGTTTGAACAGCTTCAATTGGATAAAATTCGCATGATGGAACTTGCTTTAATGCAGCGGCATGAAATACATAATCAACACCAACCATAGCTTGATTGATGCTATTAAAATTTCTGACATCACCTATGTAGTATTTAATCTTATCGCTTTTATACTTCATCCGCATATCATCCTGCTTTTTTTCATCTCGGCTAAATATGCGGATTTCTTTAATACCAGTATCAAGAAATTTTTTCAAAACTGCATTACCAAACGAACCTGTACCGCCAGTAATTAAAAGTACAGCATTTTTGAACGAATTATTGCTAAGCATATGGCGTCAATAAATATGAAAGAAAATACTTTTTTTAACTTTGATGTTTAAATTTAATGATCATAGTTAAATTAGTTTAAAGAATTTTTCTGTATTACCTAATTTTTAAAATTATTTTTTAATTAAATATTCGAATAATGTTTTCTTCAGTATGACATAAGAATTAATTTTAAATATTTCAAATAGAAAAAAAAGTAAAATTATTCCTATGATCATTTGGATTATTAAAGTTGAAAATTGATTGTCTGAAAGAGGTAATCCAAAGAGGAATACCGCGGTTGCAAAAACAAAACCAACTAAAAGAGTTGGTATCAAATCCCAAACCTGTGATTTCCAGGAATAATTAATAATTTTTCCTGACCAATAAGAATATAAAAAATAATCAATAATTGAATTGATAATAAAAAAGCCAAGCATTATTTTTATTCCGAATAAAATTCCAATAAAAATTGATGGTATTGTAATCAATTTTCTAATTATTTCTATTTTTAAGATAAGATCACTCCGATTGTATACCTTTAGAATGGTAGAATTCAGAACACTGGCGGGAAAAAGTAAAGCTGCAATACAAAGAAATTGAAGATAATTAGCAGTTGTGATCCATTTTTCACCAATTAAAACTAATACCAATGCTTTTGCTGTGGCTGCCATACCCAAAATCAAAATTGTAGAAATTAACATCGTACCTAAAAAAAATTTTTTAAATGAATTTTTTAATGCTTCGGAATCCTTCTGTAAAGCTGATAAAGTAGGAAAAGCAACTGCGTTTATTACAAACGTTAAGTTTTGTGATGGAAGATTTTTAAACATCTCTGCCCTGGTATAATAACCAAGGGTTTGAATAGAAAAAAACTTTCCTATTGTTGAATAATATATAGTCCAAAAAAACTGATCGATTAAATTTGTTATAAGTAATTTACTTCCAAAATTAAAAAGTTCTTTAAAGGATTTTCTGCTAAAAATAAACATTGGTTTCCATTTAGAAAACGACCACCACAAAAATATATTGATGAAATCTCCACATAAAGTTTTAATTACCAGACTCCAGACACCAAAATTTTTGTAGGCTAATATGATTCCTACTAGTCCCGATACTAATGATGAAATCAGCGAAATCCATGAAAGAAGTTTAAAGTTGATATTTTTTGAGAAAATTGTATATTGAATTATCCCTAGTGAACTAATAATTAAACTAAAACTTATTACTCGGATAATATTTTTTAGTTCAGGTTCATTAAAAAAAAGTGCAATGTAATTCGATAAAAAAAAAAGGATTACATATATTATGACTGCAATAAATAAATTAAATAAAAAGATAGTACTGTAATCTTCATTAGTACAATTTTGTTTACGTATTAAAGCCTGTCTGAATCCACTTTCTATAAAAGTCTGAGAAATAACAATTAACATTGTTGTCATTCCAATTAGCCCATAATCTTTGGGAGTAAGTAATCTAGCCAAAACAATTCCAACAATAAATGTAATTATGTGATTAGCAATATTTCCGGATATATTCCAAATAACGCCAGATATTGCTTTGTGTTTAAGATTCATTGAAAGTAGTAAAAAAGCTGTATTAAATTATTTGATTCAAACAACTATAAATATAATTTAATAAGAACACATTTTATACCATTATGATAAAATGTAAATTTTAAAGTTATTTATTTAATTTACTTGGAAAAAATTTATGTCTTATATAATGGAGGAATTTGTAAAAAATGATCTTAAGTATTTTTCTTTAACGAATTATATTTTCTCTCGGAATATTTACAATTTAATTTATCTATAAAATATTGAATCTAAGGTATTAAAAATTCTAGACCAATCTTCTTCAGACATATTAGTTCCAGACGGAAGACATAATCCTATATTAAAAATATTTTCAGCCGTTGAATTTCCATAATATGGTGCATCTTTAAAAACAGGCTGTAAATGCATTGGTTTCCATAAAGGTCTGCTTTCAATATTGGCTTGTTCGAAGGCTTGTCGAATTTTTTCTCGATTTATACCATTATTTTCTTCAGGGTTAATAAGTATAGTAGTAAGCCATCTGTTAGAAAAATATCCATTTGGTTCTTCAAGCCATTTAATATTATATCCAATGGAATTTAATTTTTTAAAATATGTAACATATCGTTCAAAATTTGCTCTTTTCTGTTTTAATCTATCTTCTAAAACCATTAATTGTCCTCTTCCGACTCCGGCTAAAATGTTACTCATTCTATAATTGTAGCCGATCTGAGTGTGCTCGTAATGAGGTGCATTATCTCTGGCTTGAGTTGAAAGATAACGTACTTTCCTGATCCACTCGTCATTAGAAGAAATGATAGCTCCACCTCCACTTGTGGTTATTATTTTATTTCCATTGAATGACAAAATTCCTAAATCACCAAAAGTACCGCATTTTTTCTCTCCTAATTTTGAGCCCAAAGCTTCAGCTGCATCTTCTACTATAGGAATTTCATATTTTCGGGAAATCTGAACAATTTCATCCATATTTGCAGGAAATCCGTACAAGTGCACTGGAATAATTGCTTTCGGCTTTTTGCCTTTTTTTATTCGATCTTTTATTGAATGCTCTAGCCAATCAGGGCTAATATTCCATGTGTCTTGTTCTGAATCAACGAAAATTGGTACAGCTCCTTGATATACTATTGGATATGCGCTTCCGGAAAAGGTAAAACTTTGACAGATTACTTCGTCATCCCTTCCAACACCGAGCAATACTAAAGCTAAATGAATAGCAGCTGTACCACTGCTTAATACTGCTACATGGATATTTGAAAAGTACCTCGATAAGTCATTTTCGAATTCATCGACATTCGGACCCAGTGGAGCTACCCAGTTCGATTCAAAAGCATCAATTATGTACTTTAATTCGCAGGAACCCATATGGGGCGGAGATAGATAGATCCTAGGTAGCATATATTTTCAGACTGTTCTAAATTTTTTGATTAAATCAGATTTTAAAACCAAAAAAATCAGATTTTGATAATGACAAAAATAAATTTATATTTTAACTGTATATAATGAAATTATATGCTAACTATTTACTCTTGAAAAATATTGAAAGCTATCTTTAAATGATTTTACCAGATAAATAATAAAAATCAGATTCAAATATATCTTTAAATTTTAGGAAAATGGGGTATAGAAGTTAATTCAACAATTCGTGGATTGTTTCAGATATGTATTCCAATTCTTCTAATTTCATGAATGGATAAATAGGTAATGAAACTGTGCCTAACCATGTTTTTTCTGCATTAGGAAACTGGTCTGGGGTTAAATTGTATTTGCGCTTATAGTAGGTCATTTGATGCAAGGGTTTATAATGTACTGAAGTACCAATTCCCCGTTCAGAAAGCAGTTGAATGAATTTATTCCTGTTTATCGGAGCCTTACCATTCAAAACTATGGGAAATAAATGCCATGAGTGATCTTCAAAAGGCACATGTGTAATTGGTAAATCTATACAATCAATATCGCTTAGTGATTTATAATAAAATTCAGCCACTTTTTGTCTTTCGGTTCGGAATTCCTCAGCTCTTTCTAACTGTCCGAGTCCGATTGCAGCAGCAAGATCAGGCAAGTTGTATTTAAAACCTGCATCTATTACATCGTATTCCCACGAGGGTTTGTCTGAGGTGAATCTATCCCAGATGTCTCTGTTAATGCCGTGTAGCCGCATCACTTTTGCCCTTTTATAAACTTCTTCATCATCAGTCACTAACATACCTCCTTCACCTGTTGTAATGGTTTTATTAGCATAAAAACTAAAGCAGGTGATCAATCCAAATTGACCAATAAATTTATTTTTATGTTTAGTGGGAAAAGCATGTGCGGCATCTTCTATGATTTTTATATTATTTTTATTACAAATTTCGATAATTTCTGTAAGATTTACCGATTGACCACCGAAATGTACTATTATTAAAAAACGAACATCGGGATTTTTCTTAATTGCATCTTCTAATATTTCTGAAGTGATAAGATTTGTACCGTACTCAGTATCCAAAAATACGGGGTCTGCTCCTACATAGCGAATTACCTCTGCCGTAGAGGTGAATGTCATGGATGGGATAAAAACCTTGTCGCCCTGACCAATACCTAAAGCGTCAACTGCAAGATGCAATGCTGCTGTACAGGAATTGACAGCGCAAGCATATTTTGCACCTATATACTGGGCAAATTTTTGTTCAAATTCCAATGTTTTTACTGCAGTTGTCAACCATCCACTGTCTAAAACTTCATTGATGTATTTCCTTTCATTATCACCAATTAATACTTTTGCATATGGGATCTTCATCATTTATTTTTTTAAAAGTTTATACACAGTTAAGAACAGAATTTTTATATCAGTAATCAAATTATTTTTTATTACATAATCCATGTTAATGGATAATTTTTTAGGGAGAATTTCTTTCTCATACGTCTCTTTTGGAGATGGTGAATTTTTAAGCAATTCCTCTTCGTTTCTGAATAGAATCGACGCATAATCTGTAATGCCCGGTTTAACGGAAAGCACGACTTTCCATTTTTCGGGATAAACTTTAGTCCACTCCTCTACCTCAGGCCTTGGTCCCACTAATGACATATCTCCTTTCAATACATTGATCAACTGGGGCAGTTCATCAAGTTTGTATTTCCGTAAGATTTTTCCTATTTTAGTAACCCGTTTTGTATTTCCAGGTTCAAACAATCCCGATTTTGCATGTTCACTATCGGCCATTGTTCTGAATTTCAATAACCGAAATTTTCTGAAATCCTTTCCAATTCTGTCTTGAATAAAAAAAATTTTCCCTTTTGAATCGAGTTTAATCAAAAGGGAAATTAAAATCATTGGAATAAAAAAAATCAGGAGCGCTAGGATAGAAACTACAATATCAAAGCTCCTTTTCAGGTATGAATTCATTCAACTTTTTTGATCATACTCAATGATTTACCATGTATAGAATGCTTTTTCCAACCATTTCGTTCATATGCCTTGATTGCTTTGTGGTTGTCGGCAAGGACGGAAAGCTGAAGATTACGGATTCCGAATTCTTCTACTGCTTTTCTTTCAAATTCTTTTAAAAGTAAAGAGCCATAACCCTTGCCCTGATATTTTGGATCTACACCTATAACAACTAAACCAACCTGAGGTTCCCGTGCCATTTTTTCTTTTTGTTCTGGTGAGAAATGTACTCGCCTTCGCAGGCCGAGTTTCATAAGAATATTTTTCCAGAGCAGGGGCCATTTTGCTCTGACTTCAGGGTGAAACAATACCCAGGGATGTGTAAGAAAAGCCCATATTGCTGCGGTGAATGTATGTTGTGCCATACCACTTGCTGACCCAGTTCCAAGAGTTCCATCACTAACGATCCCACCACAATACCCGGCGCATTGACCATGCTCATCCTCAATGTGAAATATAAAAGTCTTATCTGAAGAGAGATACCAGGAAAGCATCTTTGCCACATATCGCTGACCCAGGGCAGTAGACAATGAATGTGGAAAGGCAGCCGCATGGCAACGGGCGAGGGAGGGAAGGTGGGAGGGGAGGGTGGTGCGTAGCATGGCCATCTTAGAATATTTCCAACACCCCATCTGCGGGAGCATTACAAAAGATTTCTATGTCGTGGTAACAAGAGATAAGCAATGCTGCTACTTCATTTGTTGAAAGATTTCCCTTTCGCAATAAGATTACCTTAGGAGGAAATCCCTTTAGGAGGGAAAAGTTCAGAAAATCTTCGTCGTTTGTAACAATCACAAAATCATTATGTAAGGCCCAACTCCAAATTTCCTCATCCTTTGCCGGCATTGGAAGCCCGCTATCATTTACATGAAGAACATTTGGGACTACACCTGCCAGTTTTTTGACCAGTCGCCAGGAAATATTCGCATCCAGCAAGAGTTTCATGGAGTAGTCAATATTTTGACACTTTCCTCCCGCTCAGCGGCAAAAGCAAGAGCAGCACGAATATGCTCTGTATTTAATTCCGGGAAATCCTCTACGATTTCTTCGTACGTCATGCCGGAAGATAGCCACCCCAAAATATCGCCTACGGTTATTCTGGTGCCTTTAATACAAGGCTTGCCAAAGCGAATGTCTGGGTGAATGCTAATAAACTCAATATATTTTTTCATGGATTACTATGTTTTCTTGTATCCTGTTTTGTTGTTAAATTCCTCGGTAATAGTGATAAGGTCTTTTTCGATATAATTATTCAGCCGTGGATTTTTCAGGCTATTCTCCGTGACCAAGTCAATCGGAATGCCCAGCTCATCAGAAAGCTCCTGCTCAATTTGAACCAGTTTGAGAAGACTTATCCGATCCTTGAACTGTATGAGAATATCCAGGTCGCTATCTTGCCTGTTCTCTCCCCTCGCATAAGAACCAAATACACTGATCCTGGCAGGCAGATACGGGAGGAGCAGTTGCAATAGCCTTGTTTGTAAAGCTTTATCCATGACCTTTTGCTTTAGTCCGGCTAATTTAGCCATCTTTTTATGAACAATTGCGGAGATGGGTAAGTTCCGTGGCAGCGGGCAAGGGCGGGGAGATGGAAGAATGCAGTATTTATTATTTTTTCCATAGTTTAGATAATCCTAACAGAAAACCAGTACCATACGCGATGTGTAGGACAGGGAAAACCGGGATCATGCGTAGACGAACAGAAAAGGGTGCTTTTGTTTTAAAACTAAAATAAACTGAAAGAATTATATAAAGAGCTAAGGGTAATAGCCAATAAGGGAAATAAAATGTAAATGGCAAGCTTAGAAGGTATAGAACGAAAAGAGAGGGAATCAGGTGTCGCAATCTCATCCCAGTTTTAACTTTCTTTAGAACCAGTGGTTTATAAAACCCATATTGAAAATACTGGGAAAACAGTTTTTTAAGGGAATCTCTTACATAATAAATTACTTCTAGTTCTGGTATCATTAAAATGCGGAAACCGGCTCGATTTATTCGGTAGTGAAACTCATCGTCCTGATTGCGTATTAATACTTCATCAAGTAGCCCACAGGTTTCAAAAACCTTGCGATCATAAACAGCAAAAGCTACACTGTCCACATACATTCGTTTGCGTTTAGTGCGGAAGGGTGTATCGCCTACGCCAAATCGGGAACTCATAGCTTGAGCTATCGCCTTGCCCATCAGCGTCTTGCCTTGTTGAGAGAGAAAGCCCCCAGCGACATCGCACTCTCCCGATTCAATGGCATGGATGCAAGTAGAAAAATATTGAGGAGGATATTCGGCATGGGCACCGACGAGGGATATGTATTGCCCCGATGCTACCTTGTAGGCTTTGTTGAAGCCGTGACTGACGTAGCGGGCGGGATTATGAATTAAATGAAGATTTTTATGTTTTTTTTTTAATTCAACTATTTGTTCTACAGTACCATCAGTTGATCCACCATCTACAATTATAATTTCTTTATCCGCAAAATCATTATTTTTAATTGAGTTGATTAACTTTTCTGTAAATGATTTTTCATTAAGTGTTGGTATAACAATGGTTAATTTCATTAAAAAATAAAGTTTAGTAATTAGACTTATTCTTCAATAAAGATTTTTCTAATTTGAAAAATTTTAAATTTTATTATTAAGATAAATTCACATATAAATCATATTAAGAAAATATAAAATTTCAATAAGCAGTTTTGTTGTAATTAAAGATTTATAAAAGAATAGTACTTTTATAGTGATTTCAATCTTGAAATTACAGCCTGAAACTTTCCGTTAGTATTTTTAGGGATTTCATCCATATAATAAAAATCAACATCCACCTCACCTAATTGACTTTTTAGGCGCTTAATTATTACCTGCTCGCTTGATGACTTATATGTTGAATCTACAACCAAATTTATTGTGAATTTATTGATTTTTTCCTGGATAATTTGTGCCGCGACAAGTCCCGAAATATCCACATATAGACTGTGAAATCGAACCATTTGCCGGCCATCTGGACCAACTATTTTATCCTCAACCCTTCCATTAATTTCTTTTATAACAGGCATATTTCTACCGCATTGGGATTTTTGGTTATTTGAAAGTGTAACTGTATCTCCAATGCGATAACGAATCAGTGGTTGATCATAATTTAAGAGGCCAGTGGATATGATTTCACCTGTTTCCCCTGGTTTTACAGGTTCCCCATATTCATTAATAATTTCCATTATGCCTACATCAGGACTTACAAGCAATTCTCCAAAGGACGTTTCAGAAATCAAGCCACATGCCTCTACACCACTGTAACCATCATACACCTTGCAGCCATATACTTGGCTCAAGGTTTTTCTCATTTCGTTGGTCAATTTTTCGCTTGAGGTAATAACTGCTAATAATTCTGGTGCTTTAAGAGACTGCTCCGATATCATATTGGCTAAGAAAAAATTACTCATTGCATAGCCAGTCATGTATTTTACTTTATGCTTGTAAATCGCATCTAAATAAAAAATTACATTTTTTGGTGCTAAATGGTAAGCTGAGAAATAAACTTGTTTCTCAACCCAGTTATATCTATGAAATGGAGGTTTTGCATCAGCCTTAGGAAGAACACGTCTGCCACCGATCATTCCTCTAGAATGAAATCTGTCTACTCCAGCCCAATGCCTAATACGAGCTTCATAAGCAGCACTCCAGCGTTGATGGAAGGGAAGTGAAAAGAGAATCCTCGTAGGCGTCCCTGTACTCCCACTGCTGCTAAAAAACTGACCACCTTTTTCTCTTTTTGATGATAGCAAAGTAGTTGTCCCATATCGTCGAAGGTCCTCTTTGGTAAGAAATGGTAATTTGGATAAGTCTTCTAGTTCAAAACGCTCAAACTGGCTTTTTGTAAATCCCAATGCACTGTATCGCTCCCGATAAAGTGGCACTGTTTCAAAAGCGTGCACCAGAAGTTTGCGCAATTCTACTGTCTGGTAATCCCTCCACTGTTGTACAGTAAAATTTTCCCGCTCTTTGAATTTTCTTAACTCCTGATGAAAAATACCTCCAAATCTTCGTTTGTGCCAGTAATAACCATATGCAGTAATAGCCAGGTTTTGAGCGAAAACAGGAAGGTTTGGGTAGATTTTATCCTGAAATAATGCCATTCAAGCACTTATTATTTAATATTGAAACTCCTTAATTCGCTTGAAGTAAGTTTCATACCATATATAAATTATAAAAAACTGATTTATTATAGTTCCAAATAATTCTGGATTTTGGTAAAAATTGGCAATTAGTTTTTCTACATTAAATGATTTAAAAATTCCATATTTAAATACTTCACTATTTTTCATTTCTGACATTCTTTCAGAAAAGACTTTATTTTTTAATAAATATGTTGTCCATGGTACACTCAATCCGATTTTTCTATGATTAACAATTTCAGGAGGCAGAAATTTTTTCATGGATTGAAGCAAGATAAATTTACCTTTTTTTCCTTTATCAAACCAACTTACAGGTAATGTAGCTAAACCTTCAACCAGCCTGTAGTCCAGAAATGGTTCTCTACATTCAATTCCAGCTCCCATTGTCGAACGATCATTGCGATCGAGAAGGGAACAGAGATATGTATGTTGATCCAGATATAGCAGTTGGCGTAGCGGCTGACCAGGATATAAATCTTCTGCTTCTTTTAATATTGTTGATCTATATTCGATTGAAGGCTCCAGATTCTTTATTCCCAACTCATAAAAATCTTCAGGAAAGAGATTAGACGCATTTAAGAGTAGCTTATCTCGATTATTCCTTATTCTTAAGTAACGCTGTAATTTAATGCTGCGTAGGTTTTTTTTAAGACCATTATAAAGTGGTAATGTAACCTTAAGCAAGGAGAAAAAAGGTTTATACCGCCATACACGATAGCGTACGTAGCCAGCCATAAGTTCATCCGATCCCTCGCCAGACAGTAATACACTGACATGTTTTTTTGCAAGGCGTGAAATCGCAAGTAAGTGAGGATCATTATTGTGAATGAGTGGTTCATCATGATACCAGGACGAATCTTCAAGCGTTTTCAATAAATTTTCGTCCTCAAGGCGAGTAGAGAAAAAAGGATACCCTAAAATTTCCGAAAAACTCCTGGCCAATGCAGATTCGTCATGAATTTTGTCATCAAAGCCAATATTAAAACAACTTACTTTAAAATTTTGCCGATAAAGCGAAGCAAGAACGCTACTGGAATCGAGTCCTCCACTTAATAAAACACCAACTGGAACATCGCTTACCATTCTATACCTTACCGAATCCTGAAAGGTATTGTCAAACCATTCAAGAGGATTCTTTATGGTTTCATGCTGTCGCACGCGTTCTGAAAGATTCCACCAACGAGTAAATGAAATCTTTCCATCTTTGCATGTAACAAAATGACCCGGAAGTAGTCGATTTACACCCTTAAATATTGTACTTTCGCCGGCTACGTATCGATATATAAGGTGTTCATCCCACTTCTTTTCATCGATTTCGAGTGGAACTCCAGCGGCAAAAAGCGCTTTTGGCTCAGAAGCAAAATATAAACTATTTTCAAAAATCGTATAGTAGAGTGGCTTTACCCCCATGCGGTCACGGCAAAGAATTAATTTCTGTTCTAACTTATCCCAAACGGCAAATGCAAACATGCCGTTCAGTCTATGAAGTACATTTGGACCATATTCAATAATGAGATACAACAACACCTCCGTATCTGTAGAGGAATAAAGGTTATAACCTTTATTTATCAACTCCTTCCTAAATTCCGTAAAGTTGTAGATTTCACCGTTGTAAACGATGGTAAAACGCCCATCTGCTGAGTGAAAAGGCTGATGCCCTCTTTCAGATAAATCTAAAATAGATAGACGACGGTGAGCAAATCCAATATTCGAATCGTGCTATATGCCGGAATCATCAGGTCCCCTGTGTGCAATACTGCGTTCCATTATATGAAGCAGCATAGGGTTAATGATTTTATCTATATCAAAATGAAATATTCCGGCAATTCCGCACATAATAAATCTATTATTTTTTTATACCTTGTAATACATTAGATTTTACATCCATTCCTAAATCCATTAACAGAGCCAACCATTTTTCACTAACAACGTCTTCATCGTATTTTTTTACCAAATCCTTACCCCGTTTGACCATTTGAATTCCCAAATCTGGATTATTAATAATTCTTTCAACAGCTTCGGCCATTGCTTTTGAGTCTTCTGATGGAACTAAAAGTGCCTCATCATTTTGAATCAAATATGGAATACCTCCGACATTGGTAGTAACAATAGGTAGGCCAAGTGCCATCATTTCGAGCAACGATACAGGCAAATTATCTATTCTGTTTGTGCATATATAAATGTCACATATTCTGGCAAAATGATTTTTCCCATGAATATTCAAAAAACCCGGAAATATCACATTATTTTCTAAACCCATCTCTGTGACCATTTCTTTGGTTTTTTTAAAATAACCGAGGTCAGATCCAGCCATATAAAGTTTGATTTCGGGATAAGTATTTTTTAAAAGTTTTATTGTCTCAAGAGCCATCTCCGGGTTATAAATAGGATGAAACGACCTCATCCACAATAGATTTGGAAAAAATTGTGATTTTTTATTAAAATTATAGTTCTTTAAAGGCAACGTATTTTCAACCAAAATCATATTAAGATTGAGGCTTGTCAAATTATTTATCAGATAAGCTGACGGACAAGTAATTATGGTACCTCGTTTCAATACACGATAGTACCATTTAGGTTTTAATTTTACCTTGTCAGGTAATGCCCCGCCATGTAGCGTAAAGATGATTGTTTTACCCAGTAACTTTGCTAAAAAACTAGCAAAATCTTCAAGAATTAGCGCAAGTCCCCCATAAAACTGAACATTAACAATTTGGTATTTTTTTCGATGTCTTATAAGTGCAAATAATGTATCTATAAGTCGAGGGATTCTTGAAATATATCTTGAGTAGGCTAATACATGAACACCTCTCTTTTCAAGAATTCTTTTAAGCTCTTCAGCCTGAGAAGTTGATTTTTTACTTTCTGGTCCAAAGAAATTACCAACTATGAAAATTGTATTTTTTTTATTCTTCAGTTTTTTACAAATTTATTTTAACGATATTGTTTGTAAGAATACTTATTTATATAATGGAATAGGTATTTTGATGACCTGTGTCTAATATTATAAAACCTAATCCATACATAAACATGGGAAGGGCAATTCGAGTAGCAGAATGTGCCATAAATAAAAAACAAAACAAAACACCAGCAATCAGAATAACACGTTGCTCAAATTGCTTCCTTCGTTTAAATTCTTTAAAAGGAAAATAAATTAGAATTGTTAACGCAATCAATCCAAAAATTCCGTGCTCAGCAGGCAATCTCGAAAATTCAATGTGAGCCGCAACCATATCGTGATATCCATATTCAAATCGCTTAACTGTACCTACTCCTGGTCCTATTCCTAAAATAGGATTATCTAAAAAAATTTTTGAATCAATGAGAAGTATGTCTAATCTGCCTGAAGTATATTTACTAGCATCAACTTTCTCTCCATGACTTATACCGATATAACGATTCAAAAGTGCGCCTTCCGTTAGTTTATCTACGTAGGTAAAAATACCATATCCTACTAAGGTTAATAAACCAGTTACAAAAACAAATCTAATTATACTTTTCAATGAAGAAATTTTAGAGAAAGATAGGTATATGGATATTATCAGTAGAATTACTACAGGAGCAAAGATTCCTCCCCTGGAGAAAGTCAATAATCCTCTGTAGGTCAAAGCAGCTAATAATAAAAAAGCAAAAGGCCTCCATTTTGATAATGGCCATTTCATTAAAAAGCTGATTCCAATTATAAGTACACCGAGTCCAAGGCCTGAGGCCATTTGATTTGGACCATATCCGCTGGCAGCGAAGTTGGCACCAAATTCGAAATTTATCTCAGAAATGTTAGGGGTGCGAACAAAAAGCCAGGACAAGGTTGAAATTAATGGCAACAATATTTGTTGAAAAATTCGGATCAATTCACCTTCTTTTATCGTTCTTCGAAAAAAATAAAATGTAGAAACCGTTAAACACAACGGACCTGACAAATTGAAAGAAGCCATTTGTCTTGCATAATCAAAACTATCCCAATAGACCAAAAACAAGGTTGAAGGCAACAATAATATAAAATATATTAGTATTGGTCCTATTCCTTTTGGACGATAAACCTGAGCGAATAACCCATTGATTAAAATAAAAATTACAGCATACTTAGTTAGCTCGTGTGGAAGCCCCGACCTCGACATGCGAACGATCATTTCCATAGCTGCCATATAGGCGGCTGCCAGATGCGCCTGCCCGGCTATATTTTTAGTTTTATAAACCTTGTAAGTACCTTCATAAAATATTACATAAAGCACCCATAAAGGAACTAGTTGGGGATTTAAAGCTCCTACCAGGCCAAGTAAGACATGTAGTAATGCCTTCCACTCAAAAGAGTAGCTGGCTGTTGGATTACTGTTTAAAGCAATACTTCTAGCTAAAGACATTGGATAGGCTATTATCGTGTGCTCATTCCGGCAGGGATTAAAATTTCCTGCTTTATTTTGTCGTGATAATGCCTAAAAGTGAATGCAGTAGCCATACTATGAGCTTCCAGGGCTATGGGTTTAAGGTTCCTAATTTTTAATATGTGCTCCAAGTCTTCTGCTAATTTACCTTGTTCCAACCTTTTTGGAGAAAGCAGAAATCCGTTTTCACCATGACGGATATATTGCCCAATGCTGGAAATATCGCTCACCACCGGTATGCAACCGTAATTGGCACCTTCGGCAATGACCTTGGGGAAACCTTCTGATTTTGAAGGAAGTATAATGAGGTGGCATTGGGCCATAATTTGACCAACCTGAACCCGATCTAAATACCCGTGTAAATGAACCTCGAATGGCATAGATTCCATTTTTTGCTGCCATTGTTGGCGTAGAGGTCCATTGCCTATCAAATGCAAGGATTCGATTCTCGTCCCTTTATACTGTATTAAAGCTTCCAATAACATGTCTGCTCCTTTGGCTTCAGAAAGATGGCCGACAAAGCAAACCTTCAGTGCTCCTTCATAACACTTTTTATTTAAGGCTTTTATTCCTTCCTGCCGTTCATCCTCATCCAAACAAGGGTTCTCAAAACTCAGGCAATGGGCCGGCTGCCCGGGCCAGCGACCGTTGATGGTTACTTTGCTCCATACTGCCTTTGACAACCACCAGCGCTGTAATCCGTAAAAAAAAGGAGGTTCTTCTTCCCCCCAATTTCCGGCATATTTGTGCCACCAGATTTTTTCTTGAAAAAAGAAAGATAATACTGCTGCAATAAACGCAGGACTGGAAGGCGCACGGGTATGTATCACGCGTTTTCCTCTTAATCGCTTCAGAATTTCCCAAGTCATGACAGGAGTCTGAAGCAATACACCGATTTTTTTTAGGAATGTATCTCCACCCGAACGCTTCAACAATACACACTTTACATAATCCGGTACGGGTTGCATTACAGGGTCATTCAGTAAATCAGGGCGATTGAACCCAATCCACTCAATTGCGCCGAATAGTTCATGAAAAACCTCCAATTCCCGTACTACGGGACCAAAAGCATACACCTTTCCCTCTTTGAACACCATTGCTGTGTCTGTTACCATTAAGAAAGTAGTCCCTTTTGATAAATTTTTAGACATTCGTCGAAGTATTTGTCTTCAGAAAAATGAACTTCATAAAACTGTCTCATAGCAGACCCCAGCAACTGGCGATTTTGGGATAGCAAAAGCTGAATTCGCTTTATCCATTCCTCCGACTTGAAATTATCTATAATAAATTGAGGGAATTGTTTCTCCACCTGATAGGCAATCTCCCCCGTACGGTAAGACAAAAATGGAATACCTTGTGCCAAATATTCAATAAGTACAAGCGGTCCGGATTCGGATACAGGGGTATGAAGGGCCAAATCAAACTGATGAAGAAGCGGTTGAATATCCTTGCAATCGAATACAAACGTTACACAGTCATAAATACCAAATTGCCTAATTTGTGTCAGAAGTGAATCAAAATATAATTTATCAACAACTTGCCCCACAATGGTAAGTTTACACATTTGAAGGGATTTAATCAATAACAGAGCAAATTCAATATTTTTAGGGCGACGAATGTTTGCTACAAGTATGAGCGAATAAAGCCGGTCAGGGGAAATATTGCGAATATTTTGTCGGAAAGGGTAGTCTTTAACGGTATTAGGCAATAAATGTACCTGTCGGGCAGGAACGCCAACTTTTTCTACTGCCCACTGGCATATTTTCCTGGATACCCCAATCAACTGCACCTTGGGATAGATGAGCCGTTGGTGCCATTTGACTGAAAGGTCTATTTCAATATTGCCAAAGTGCTCGTGAAAAAACAGAACTTTTTTCAAACCAAACAGCTGGAAAGCCAGAAACACATAGCGAAGATTGTGCGAACTGTGCACATGTATGATTTCATACCCTTTAGCTATTTTCACCAGCCGATACATTATGATGGGGTTAAATTTCCATTTTCGGTTTAGGGCAATTACAGGAATTTCAGGCAGTAATTGCATTGCTAATGCTCCTGGTTCAAGTATGGTTAACACAGTTACTTCATGTCCCTTTCTTTTTTGAAGATTGGCCAATAGCACCAGTATTTTCTCAGCGCCACCTACAGCCAGGGTGTCAATGATTTGGAGGATTTTCAAAAATTTACATGTTTAGAAATTGTCCGGAATAGGAGAATTTTCTGCCAAAAGGCTAAGTTTTTCAGGATAGGCTTCATGCTGCGGCATCAGCAACAGATGGCACCTGCCCCTGTGTTGAATCTGCTCCGGTGCTGTCAGTTCTGCAGCATCCCGCATATACCATGCACGGTAGCTGTTTCGCCGGCACCAGTGCAACACCAGACTTGCATTTTCTTTCATAGGCAACTCCGGTGGGCTATGCATTTCCACCATAAACCATGTTCTTTGCTGAGCGGCCAATTGGGTGGCGCCTTGTAGTACTTTGGCTTCGGCGCCTTCCACGTCTATTTTTACAAACTCGGGCAGCCAGCCGTATTTTCCCCATAAATCATCCAAAGTAATGGTCGGTACCAAAGTAGAAGCACCTATGGCTGCTGCAGTATGCGCATGGCCTTTGTACATACTTCCTGCCGCACCGGCGCCTACTGTAAAAAATTGCACTTTTTCATGGCTTCGTTCGCCTACAAATGCACATTCAAAAGTGCAGTGACCAGACCATCCATTGATAATTAAATTTTTCGCAGCTAAAGACAAAGCTTCCGGGTTAGCATCTACCAACAGCAACTGCTTGTCTCTGTTTTGAATTTTAGCGTACAGGGCTGATTGGCCAATGTTGGCGCCAATATCGTAGATGAAGTGAAAATCCCCCATCAATCTAAATAACCAGGCGTCGTCTTTGTCTGGTTTAGTACGTATAGTACCTTTTATGGCTTTGAGTTGCCCCCCCCCCAATTTGTATTGTACTACCGGAAGTTCCGTTTTCCAATAGCGAGTTTTTAACCCGCTAAGGATTTTGTGCATTATGTTCATGTTGCTGTAGATATTCAATTTTTGCCCCTTCTTTTAACATTTTGTCGGCTATTCTCCAAGATTTAAAGACCTGCCAGCACACAAATGGAAAAAAAGGAAATACCAGTAAGCTACCAAACAAAAGCAAAATTGGTTGACGCTTAAATCGATATGGAATTAAAGAAGGAGGCACACCTGTAAGTAAACTATGAATAGCAGCTTTATTTCCAAAATATTTTCTTGTAAGATACAACACACTCGGCACCGGCCTTGGTGCCAGCCAACTTTTTGGGCGGAAGCCATCCCAACTGCCCATTTGGCGAAGGCCACCTTCACCAACTTTTAAATGCAATCTTTTTGCGTAAGGATTAGACACATTTTTAAACCCTGCCAAATAGGCTCTTAATCCAAATTCTCCATCCCCTTGTCTTTGTTTTTCAAATTGTCGATCAAATAGTCCCACTTTTTCAAAAACTCGGCGGTGAATCATCACATTACCTGTATCTACCTGATCACCCCATCGAAAAAAACTGTAATTTTCCGGGATTTTGGCACCTACAGCAGAAATAGATACACCTGAAGATATTTCAGCATTAAAGTAATCCAGGCACTTAAGGTGTTGGCTGATCCAGTCGGGCGCTACACGAGAATCATCGTCAAAAAGCAGAAGATATTCCGCTCCCGATAATTTTATTGCTGTATTCCTCGCCAGCCACAAGGCTTTTTCCTCCTGCCGGATGAGTTTGAGGTCTAAATGAAACTGCTCATAAAATTCCGGCTGGAATGGCTCGGATTGATCCACAACGATGACCTCAAAGTTTTTGTAATATTGTTTTTCAAGATCATTTAGAGCATCTCTAAGATAGTGGTAGCGGTTTAGTGTGGGGATGATGACCGAAACTTTTGGTGCACTTTTTAAAAGCCTGGATTCAAATTGTTGGAATGAATGTTCGTGAGGATAGACTTTTTCATATAAATCAATTCTCCTTACACGTAAATTTTTGATAAAAGCAGCAATTTCCTTTATTGGATTGTGTAATGTTAAAATGCGCAATGACAGAATATACCAACTCCAGAAAGGGTGAAAATATTTTCTGACAAAGCGATAATTATCACTTATAGTGGGCTTGATACCTTCAGTGTTTAGTTTTATGGTTGGATCTTGGAGTATAAAACCCTTGTTCCAGGCTTGGTAGGCGGCATCTATTTTGGTCACTTCGCGGCAACTATAGGCCAAGTCTAAGTTTAATAGAGTCTTATTACTGGTAGAAGACAACTTATCATAATCTGGGAAATAAGGACAATCTCCTTCGTAAGGAAGATAATTATACCATACAGGCAATATGTATCTGATGAAAAGAAAAGGCATGTAGATGTACTCTAATAAAATTTAGAAAAGTTTTTTAGATGTTTGAATTAAAGAATAGCTGTGAAATTACGAGTAAGAGCAAGTAGCTAAAGCATACTCATTAGCAAATATTCGACCTTGGCGTTCAAGTGTAAAATCCTTTAGAATTGTTTGGCGGGCCGACTGGCCAAGACGAAGTCGTAGCTCAAAAGATTGATAAAGCCGTGTAATAGCTTCTGCCAGTGCTGCAGGATTAAGAATAGGTACAATAAGCCCATTGTACTCATGAACAATAAGTTCTGACATCCCACCGGCGTCTGTACATACTATAGGCAGTTCCATTGCCATTGCTTCCATTACGGCATTGCTTATTCCCTCGCTCAGGCTTGGGTGCACGAAAACTTGAGCCTGAGCAAGGAAATCACGTACGTGAAACTGATTTAGAGCACCATGAAAGAACACGATCTCGCTTAAACCTAATTGATGGGCCAAAAACACTAACTTCTCTCGCTCTGGCCCTTCTCCTACTATATCAAGATGCAAATTCAAGTTCTTTTCATTCAAAATACGTATTGCTTGTATCAGTGTATCGAGTCCTTTTTTCCAGTGAAGACGTCCAACCGTTAAGATACGAAAAGGGATGCATCGCTCTTCATCTCGTTCCTTTTGCTGTTTAATTGTAGCATTATGGCCCTTTATAGGACTAAAGAGGGCTGGATCAATGGCAGGTCGATTAACGAATGCCTTAGAGCGGTCAAGCCCATAAGTCACACAAGTAGTGACCATATCGTCAGACACACAGTGCACGCGATCAACAACGTCGAATAACTCATTTAATTTTTTACGACGTTCCAAGTCAAATAGTGGACGGATTTGTTCGGCATGTCCGCGACAACTCACATATAGTCTCGATTTTTTTTTTAAAAAGTTCATTAAAGGCAGATAAGCCACTCCGATACCTGAAAAAGAAAAATGTATTATATCAAAATTACAACCAGCGAAAGGGGTGTATAATTCCAAAATTTTAAAGCGATGTAATAAATCTGAACATTTACATTGTCGCCATAATAAATAGAAACTTTCAAAATTTAGACAAAACGCGTAAATAATATGTAGGATGCGTTTAACTAAAGGATATGCAGAAGGTGCTGTCAGAACTCGTACTCGACCGATCAAATCTTGAGGAATTGATTCAGCCTGTTTTTTGTGAATTATAATTGTAACTTTGAAACCTAAGTCAGCCAATAAACGCACCTTGTTTACAATAAAAGACTCCGAGAGTGTTGGAAATGTATTAACGACAAGGGCTATACTGGTCATAATATGCTGTTTTGATAATCTTGACGAAGTTTATTGAGCCGCCGTTCATTCCACTCGAACAGAGTAAATACCGCCCATATTAACCACCCATTTTTCTCATTAGAACTGCTCTGCCAAAGCAATTCAAGTTGTTTTTTATCAAAATAATTATGCCATTGCGAAGGTAGTTCCAAAACACGCTCGCGAACGCGCTCGAGTAACAATCCATTAATCCAATCATCAATTGGCACTGTAAAACCTTTTTTAGGTAGCAAACTGAGTGATGCATCTCCATGCATTGAGGCAAATAAGTCTCTCAACGGTATTTTGCCGTGATATTTGCCAATACACATATCGTACCTATAGTTTGTAGAAGCATCCAACATATCATTACTCAGCAGCGGTACTCTCACTTCTAAGCTGTGATACATGGAAGTTCGATCCACTTTGAGTAAAACGCGTTGCATATGCAAGTCAAATTCAATCTTTCGTTGCACATTCATCAAATCGCGTACATTGGATAGCGACAGTTCAGTCAGATCGTCTACAATTTTTTTTAAAAAAAAAGGAGGTTCGGGTTGATGCTTGAAAATGCGACCTGCCCATTTTTTTGCTCCAGTGATAAAAATTTTATTATATACATATGTTGTAAAGTCCGGATATCTAAGCAGCTCTAGTGGTATAGATTCGCTAAGTGGGCTTATTTTGTTCCAACAAATTAGCGCTCGACGAGGCCATTTTTTTTTTAAAAAAATAGAAGCATAATTTACTGTGTATCGATTGCGCGGGTAGCCCCAAAACAATTCGTCGCCCCCGTCTCCCGACAGCGCAACAGTGATGCGTTCTTTGGCAAACTGAGCCAGCAGTAGCGCAGGAAGAGACGAATAATCAGCAAAAGGCTCAGAAAATGCCTCTGAATTTTGGCTAATTAAATTGAACAAAACATCGGATTCGTCTATTTTCCTTAGATGATGGCGCAAACCGAACGCACGAGCCACAGTATAAGCTTCATTTGACTCATCCATAAAGCCGCCCGAGGCGAGACCGATAGTGTATGCCTCTAGATCCTGCCGCATACCAGATGCAGCAGCACTTACCAATGAAGAATCAATGCCACCTGACTGAAACACGCCTAAAGGCACATCACTTACTAATTGACTTTGTACCGATGCAGACAGCACTTCTTGGAGGTTTGGTATTGAGTATTCAGTAGCCAGCCGTTTCACCGGATAATTGTAGTAAGCGCTAAGTTTAAGTGAGCCATTCCGATCAACGATAAGGCTATGACCATGGGGTAGCAGAAACGTGTCCTTATACAACGCTTCGCCGTCAGGCACAAAACCGAGCCTTAGATAGTTAGCCAAAGCATCTGGATTTATCCTAAGGTTTTGAAAGTCTTCTTGGCATAACAGTAAATCATAATCTGAGCAAAATAACAAATGATTTTTGCTGACAGCATAGTAAAGCGGCTTTATACCGCTACGGTCGCGGGCTAGCGTCAGTGTTCCACTTTCTGCGTCATACCATGCCAAAGCAAACATTCCATCAAGCATAGGTAATGTCAACTCTATTCCCAACTGCAAGAGGCAATGCAGTAGAACTTCAGTATCAGAATGGGTACGAAATTTAACAGCAAATCTTAGACGATTTTTAAGTTTTTCAGTATTATAAATCTCGCCATTGAATACAAGCATAAAACGCCCCGATGGATCCAACATGGGTTGATTTGCCGCTTCGCTTAAATCTCTTATAGCTAAACGCCTAAAGCCAAAAATTGCCTGACCAATCTCTGCATATCCTTCTGCGTCAGGACCACGTCGACGCATTTGTCCAGTAGCCCAACGCACAAAACGTTCGATTCCATGTTCACGTCTCCCAAAAGAAATAGCTCCGACGATCCCACACATAATTTAAGAGTAAAGCGTTTTTAATTTAGATAACTTACGATGCAAGTCGGGGCGGAAAAGCAAAGCATAAGCAATTAAATATGTCAAAACAAATACTATTCCTAATGTCGCCAAAGCCAATAAGCGGTTTACATGCTTTTCCGCTTCCCAAGACCACAAAAAAAATTGTACAAAAAGATATGCTACCATTACAGGTAGAATCGGTGGTAGTGTTTTTTTCAAAAAAATACGCAACGAATACCCCAAATGACTTAAAGGTACATGGTTGGCAACAAAAAAATTTACAATAATACTCATGATGGTATAAATTATAGCAAAAGTTACTATGTTCCCACTCCAAACACCTAATAAATAACCTACCGTAAAGGCTATCGCACTTATGATTGAGTATATTGCCATCTGACGCACTAAATTGTTAACCAAATAAAGACTACCGATGGGTGCGGTCACTGCTTGGAACGCTCCAGCAATTGTCAACCACTGAATAAGGTGTATTAAATCAACGTAGCGTTCACTATCAAATAATAAAGGCACCCACAATGGAGCTGTTACACTTGCCAAAGCCATAAGTGGAAAACTGATAAATCCAATAAACGAAACAACTTTCACGTAAAAATTAACCAAGGCTTTTGTAGAATCTTGCATTCGAGCCAGAGTTGGATATAAAACCGATTGTATCCGAGAACTCAAGAATTTCATCGGTAGTAGCATAATTTTATACGCAATGCTGTACTGACCCACCACACCAACATCAAAAAATCGTCCGATAATCAAATAATCTAAGTTACGCGATAGGTAATTTAATACTTGATTGCTACTTAGCCAAAACGTAAAACTCCGCTCGTCGTCACCCAGTCTCGAGCGTAGATGCGGAACGATTCGGAAACGCGAAAACAAAGTAAAACCCAAAACTACAAATGCCGGCGTAGCCAGATTGCGTAAGACCAACGACCAATAACCTCCCTTCATTGACGCATAAATAACAGCTAATACATTGCCAGCAAATAACCCGATTGTATAGTACAAAGCTGGCATTTTGAAATCAAGAACGCGTTGATAAAGTGCATTGTAGAATGCAACTGTACTATTGAGTATTAAACCAAGGCTACTAACACTTATTATCAGTACCACATCTTGTCGAATATCAGACTGATACCAGAGGACATAAATCTGCCCGCCAAATATGCAAGCGACTGCTAATCCTGCACTCAAAAGAAGACATTTTCCATAATAATGCCCTAATTGCTTTTCATCAGACACGTGGTTCTTAATAACTAATTGTGGAATGCCAAAGCCATTCAAAATATCAAACAGGCCAACTAATACTGTAGAAACCGCCACGATTCCAAAATCTTCAGGTCTGAGATACTTGGCCAACAGGATCAGTGAGACGTAATTTGCGACAAAATATGCCACTTGTTGAATAACTGTCCAGTTTAAACCCTGTACAAATTTACTCATTCATTCCGTCTTTTTAATTAAGATACCTGTTGTTTGATAGTAAAACCCTAAATGGTATCTGATACGCTGACGGTAACCCCAAATTGGGAAGCGTGATTGCTTAATTGAATAGTATTTAGGATCTTTGATTACGATCACCTCCCCGCACAAAAGATACCCGCGGGTTTGCTCCAATACCAACGAAGCCAGTTTATTAGGTGTGGGGCGGAAGCCATTATCAATTGGATCGAAGTGCAAAGGATATCTCCTCGGTACAGTAAGCAGTATGTATCCGCCCGATTTTACGACACTTATCACGTTCCGCAGCACCATCGGGATATCACTCACATGCTCAAGCATATTGGTGCATAAGGCCAGATCAAACTGGCGACATATTTGACGTGGAAAATCCGCTGATGTAATATCGGCTACTATATCCACACCTTCTGCCTTCTTGATATCCACATGAGTAATACTCACACCTCTTCGCTCTAATGGCTCAATAACCTCCTGATGAATATGTGGCTGTACAATCTTACGAAATTCAGCAGTAGAAGCCCCGAGATTAACTGCCGTACAACCTTTTAGTTGAAGACCTGTTAGTACAGTCCTAATCCAATGTGCTTCTTCTTTAAACATGTTTTCGGCAGTAAAAAAATACTTCGCTTATGCCTGAAGTATTACGCAGAGCGTACCGGTGTATTTCGTCGGAAGTAAAAAAATCAGTATATCGTACCAATTGTACCTCGAATCCGACTTCTTGCAAGCGCTCTACAACATCCAACCCATAAATACGCAAATGATCTTCCTGCCCAAATGTTATCTGACGATCACGGGGGTCAATAATAGTTGGATTTTCATAAGTGGGGTGCAACTCCGACGGCCAGATAGGAACTTGCACAAAGGCAACTCCACCAGGTTTTAGAATGCGATGCATTTCAAGCATGGCCTGCCTATCGTCTTCGATATGTTCCAACACATGGAAACAGATCAAATAATCCCAATGCGCATCTGGACAATCCACTCGTGTCAGATTATAGGCGTAATCTGCATCTTCTAAACTTAAGTCAGAGCATTTGTACAAAGGCAGCATTTCAGTTAGTTTTCGGCGCAATGCTGGTTCTGGTGCAAAATGCAACACGCTTTTGTGAGGCTCGTTGACTACGCAACCAATATTAATAAAATATCGCCAAAGGATTCGATGGCGCTCTACACAGCCGCATGAAGGACATTTAGCATTGACGCGTTTGGTATGAAGACCTCCAGGTAAGAAAGCTCTAGCCTTAAAACCACAAAGTGGACATTCATGCTGATTTCCTGAGTATTTGAGTTTTAAAATTAACCTTTTAATTACTTTTTTCATTCTTGAATAGATTGCATTAAGTGTAAGAATACCTTCTGATAGTATGCTCAGGTTACATAAGAGAGAAATTTAAGAAAAGTACTCTCACCCGCGCCATTGTGGCCGATGATGCCGAGTACTTCTCCCTTCTGTTCAGAGAAGTTAATGTCTTTGAGCGCCCAGTGTACTGAAGAGTCATCCTCACCATTGAAGCGGGTGAGGGAGCGAAGATTCCGAAGATTACGAATTGGGGATTTGACGATGTCTATTATCTGACCAAAGAGTGTATCGTGTGATTGCTCCTTACTTCCAACGCGATACGCTTTGGAGAGATTTTCGACGCGTATAACTTCTTTCATCAGGCTACGTCGGCAAATTTTCGTTCAAACTTGTTGAAATATGCTGTACCACCCAAAAAAACAAGTACAGCAACCAGAGAACCTAACCCAAACTGTGCGTAGGGAAATGTCAGCGTCGGGATAAACGCGGCCCGAAAGCCCTCAATCACCCCTACCATAGGATTAAGCGCATAGATGGTTTGGTATTTTTCAGGTATTACAGAGGATGGATACACCACCGGACAGGCATACATCAGAATCTGAACAAGAAAAGACAAGGCATGCTTTACATCGCGGTACTGAACGGCCAATGCTGAAAGGAAGGAACCTATACCCAGTGAAAACAGCAGCATGACCAAAACAATTACAGGCAGCCACAGAATATTGGCTGAGGGAAGAATTCTGAAATACAGTAAAAATCCTATCAGTACTGCCAAACCAATCAGAAAATCCAGCAACTTGGAAAATGCCGCAGAGAGTGGCAGAATGATTCTCGGAAAATAGACTTTTGTAATCATAGAGGCATTGCCAACCACGCTGTTACTCGCTTCGGTCAGCGTATTGGAAAAGTAATTCCAAATTACCATCCCGGAGAAGCTAAAAAGAATGTAAGGCATTCCATTGGAACTGACTTTCACCAGATTTCCGAAAATGATGGTAAATACTATTGTAGTAAATAAGGGCTGAATGATTGCCCAGCTAATACCTAATACGGATTGCGCATACTTGGCTTTTATGCCTCTGATCACCATGAAATACAAAAGATCTTTGTACCGGATCAACTCTTTGACTGATTCAGCGAACCAGTTTTTTCCGGGTTCGATAATGATTTCGTTTCTGCTTTCCATTACGCTAAGCCGTGGTAATTTTTATACCAATCCACAAAATTTTTCAATCCTTTTTCAATCGGAGTGTGTGGTTCAAAACCGACCAGATCAGATAGATCTGCTACATCGGCATAGGTTGTAAGTACGTCACCCGGCTGTAGTGGCAGGAGCTCGATTTGAGCCTTTTTTCCAATTATATTTTCCAAATGGTGGACAAAAACCATCAGATTAACGGGTGAATGATTTCCGATGTTTAAAACTCTGTAAGGTGCTTTTGAAACTGCGGGGGAGACTTTACGATTTTCATCTCTGTATGGTGGCTGTCCGATAAGGCGGCTTATACTTTCGACAATGTCGTCCACATAGGTAAAATCGCGCTTCATATTGCCGTAATTAAACACCTGGATGGGTTTTTCTTCCAGTATTGCTTTGGTAAACTTATATGTAGCCATATCTGGTCTTCCCCAAGGTCCATAAACAGTGAAGAACCTTAAACCCGTGGTGGGGAGATTATACAAATGACTGTAGGTGTGCGCTATAAGTTCATTCGACTTTTTGGAGGCTGCATACAGCGATATCGGATGATCGACACTATCGCCGGTAGAATATGGCACTTTTTCGTTCAGCCCATAAACACTGCTGCTGGAAGCATAAATGAAGTGCGAACACTTCTGTTGCTTTGCTTTTTCTATGATGTTGTAAAAACCTAAGATATTTGACTGAATATAAGCCTCCGGATTCTCAAGTGAGTATCTTACACCGACCTGAGCGGCTAAATGAATAATTACATCAAAATTGTATTGAGAAAAAACGTTTTCTACTTCTTTTGAATCAGTTATATCTATCTGAAAAAAATCAAAGTTTGATGTTTTATAATATTTTTCAGATTCTACCAATTCTACCCCCAATTCTTTAAGTCTTGCTTTTTTCAGAGCAGGATCGTAATAGGAGTTTAAGTTATCAATGCCGACGATTTTTTGAGAGTTGCCAAATATTTTTTTGATAAGGTGAAAACCAATGAACCCTGCTGCTCCGGTAACTAAAATGTTTTTCAACGGTATATTGAAAATTAAACCAATTGAAATGAATAAAATTCCACAGTGTTTTTTAATCCCTTCAACAGATCGTCATCCGGATTGTAATTTCCTTCAATTCTTGCCCTGTTTATATCTGCGAGAGAATATAATATGTCGCCTTTACGCATAGGACCATGGATGGTATCTACCTGAGTGCCCGTGATCTGCCGGATCATTTTCCAAAGGGTGTTCAGATCAGTTGTCTTTCCGCAGGCTACATTCCATACATAGTGGCGACCGATTGTCAAATCGTTTAGCAATGCATTTGTATTGATCTGAACAACGTTGGCAACCGGTGTAAAATCGCGCGTAATGGTGCCATCACCATTGATAACGGGTGGTGTATTGGTTAGGGCAGCTTTGATAAACAAAGGTATGACTGCGGCATACGGACCGTTGGGATCTTGCTTTGGGCCGAAAACATTGAAATATCGAAGGCCGACAAAGGTCATATCGTAGTTGCGCGCATAGGCCTCTGCATAGAGCTCGTTGGTCATTTTGGTTGCCGCATATGGCGAAAGCACTTTTCCAACACGGTCTTCTACTTTGGGCGATTCTTCCAGGTCACCATAAACTGACGAAGAAGATGCGTAGACAATTCTTTTTATACCATGAGTGCGGGCAGCCTCGATGATGTTGATAAAGCCGTTTACATTCACATCGTGAGAGGTCCTAGGATCATCAATGCTTCGGGGTACACTGCCAAGCGCTGCCTGATGGCAAATGGCATCCACACCCTCTGCAGCCCTCATACAGACCTCAGCATCCCGGATGTCACCTTCAATAAAAGAAAATTTGGGATGAGACATGAATTCCTGAATATTTTTCATGTACCCTGTCGCAAGGTTATCTAAGCCCACGACAAATGAAATTCGGGGATTATTTAAAAATGATTCCAAAAGATTTGAACCTATGAAACCGGCAACACCGGTAAGTAATATTTTCACCAGAGACTAAGTATTCGTTTTACAATCGTGCGTCAACGCACTCTTTTGGAAGAATGGCTTTAACATCGAAGATTACCTGAGAGGGTGACTTGCAGAGGTTAATGTCTTTAAATTCGTTATGCGCCACTGCAAGAATTATCGCCTGATATTGCGAGAGATCAGGCATGTTTCCGTGCCCGGTAAGGATGTCAATTCCGTATTCATGTTTTACCTCTTCAGCACTAGCCCAGGGATCGTAAATGTCCACGTTTATATCGAAGCTTCTGAGCTCTTTATAGATGTCGATCACGCGGGTATTGCGTGTATCGGGACAGTTCTCCTTAAAGGTAAATCCGAGGATAAGCACTTTTGAGTCAATAACGCGCAGGTCTTTGCGCATCATGAGCTTTATGGTTTCAGTGGCTACATGCTTACCCATAGAGTCATTGAGCCGGCGGCCAGCCAATATGATTTCAGGGTGATAGCCGACCTCCTGAGCCTTCTGAGCCAGATAGTAAGGGTCGACACCAATGCAATGGCCCCCTACAAGACCTGGTTTGAATTTCAGAAAATTCCACTTGGTGCCGGCAGCCTCCAGTACTTCAGATGTGTCAATGCCAAGGAGATTGAATATTTTAGAAAGTTCGTTTACGAAGGCGATATTTATGTCGCGCTGACTGTTTTCGATGACCTTGGCAGCCTCGGCTACTTTGATAGAAGAAGCTTTGAATGTACCAGCAGTAATTACTGACCGGTAAAGCTGATCGACATACTCAGCTACTTCAGGCGTAGATCCGGATGTGACCTTGAGGATTTTGGTGACAGTGTGCTCTTTATCACCGGGATTGATGCGCTCGGGAGAGTAGCCACAATAGAAATCTTCGTTGAATTTTAGTTTAGAACCCCTCTCGAGTATGGGAACCATCTCTTCTTCGGTTACGCCGGGATACACAGTAGATTCGTAAATGACTACATCGCCTCTTTTCAACACTTTGGAAACCGTTTCAGAGGCTTTAATCATGGGTGTGAGATCCGGACGGTTATGCTTGTCAGTGGGTGTAGGTACAGTCACTATGTAGATGTTACAAGATGACAGATCTCCAATAGCCATTGAGGGATAGAGTCCTACACGACCGTTGTACAGCTCCATTGGATTTTTTACCAGTACCTTTTGTAAATCCTCATCTGATACTTCAAGGGTATGGTCGTGTCCCTTGAGCAACTCATCGATACGTGCTGAATTTATATCGAAGCCTACCACTTTGTACTTTGAGGCAAGTGCCACAGCCAGTGGAAGGCCTACATATCCTAAACCTATGACTCCAATCTTGGATTCACTAAGAGGTTTGAGTTCTGCCATTTTGTTCTTCGTTTTTGTAAATGAGTACAATAGAATCGCCGTGAACCGACTTTAGCGATTCAATGTCCGAAAATACGGAAGTATAAATTTTGCGATTTATGACATTTGTTGCCTTTTGTGTAAGGAATTCAAGATACTCGACATCAATATTTTTACCTATTAAAGCAATGTCTAAACGATCTGAATCAACACCTTTAGCAAAGGATCCGGTTAGATAAACTTCATTGACATTACCCAAGCGTTCGATCACGCGCTCTATAACTGTATCAATGCCCACATAGGAGCGAATCAACTGAAACACCGGATTGAAAAGTGGATGATTTTTGTTAACTGAGTAAAGCTTTTTGTTGCCTTGGGTTTCCGATACAAGCATTCCAGCTTCTTCCAGCTTATTTAGCTCCAGACGAATGGCATTGCTGCTTTCTCCGAATTCGGCTTCAAGTCCCCTCAGATATCCTTTCGTTTCGGTATTGAGAAAGAACTTTAAAAGCAGTTTAATGCGTGTTTTGGATGAAATAAGCGTATCCAGCATATTAGTTGGTGCCGTCGAAGGGCGGCATAGGTTGGGTTTGCGAATTCTGAATGCCTTCGGCCCGAAGTACTTTGATAAAAGTAAGGAACAAAATTTTTAGGTCGAACCAAAAGCTACACTTTTCTACATATTCTGCGTCAAGACGAAATTTCTGTGCCCATGTGAGCGAATTACGTCCATTTACCTGTGCCCAGCCGGTGATACCCGGACGCACTTTGTATCTAACCAATTGCCAGGGCTGGTGCAGAGGAATATATTTAAATAGCAAGGGGCGCGGACCTACCAAACTCATATGGCCTAGCACTACGTTGATAAGTTGTGGCAGCTCATCAAGCGAATAAGCCCTTAAAAAGCGACCTAAGGGCGTAATGCGCATGTAGTCCGGGAGCAACTTACCGGTACTATCGCGCTCGTCGGTCATGGTTTTGAATTTTAGCACATAAAAAGCGCGTTGTTCCTTGCCCGGTCTTTCTTGGTAGAAGAATATCTTACCTTTATTTTGGAAAAACAAAACAATTGCGATGAGTAAGATTAATGGCCAAAGAATCAAAAGAGCTGTGGAGGAGATTAAAATGTCTAAAATTCTCTTGAAAAAGTCTCTGTAAACTCGCATCAAATTCGCACAGAACAATCGTATGCTATGCGCAATAAGCCCGAATTGATTTCTTTAACGACGTAAGTCTTAATATATCTGCCTTTAAATTCTTTGCGGAGGTAATAATCAATCATAAACCAAACGTCGCTGGTTATTTTTTCACTGATAATAAGCAGGTAAATTTCCCGGCTTATATCGAGATCTTCAGGGTCGATACAAAAGACTCGTATTTCGGCTTCAAAGTCGAAAGGAAGAATGATTCTCCTGATGCGTTCAAAATCATCTTCAAAGAAGCAGGGGAAAGGAGCCAATGTGACATTTTTTAAAGGCTCCGCCACGTCAGTCCCATTAATGTGTCTGACATGGCTGCGCAGAGATTGAGCAATATTTTTGCTCATCTAATTGCACAACAAAGCTACTCAAACGACTATGAATTGCAAATTAAATTGCAAAGAAATTAGCAAACTGCCATATTTTAATTGCATAATACCCATTTTTTTGAGTAAAACCAGTTAATTGAGTAGTTTTATTACTCCAAAAGGATGTTAAGGGAATATAAAGTGATGTGAAAATTTTATGGGAAAAACCACTTACCCCCGACACCTATCGACGAAAGCTCATGGGAGCTTTGTAGACAATTAAGGTTCTCTACATCTGTTGGACTTAAAGAGAAAGGAAATTTTAATTCTGCAGATTTCGCAGAAAAACGCAGGTAAAGAAATTTTAGCTTTTAATAAAAGTTTAATTGTAAGTACTTAAAGTTAGTTTTTAAAGCCTTAAGCATTAACTATAAGACAATTTTTCCAGCAGATTTTTCTGAAATCCGCAGAAAATGTTTGAGTTAAAGTTTAATTTTTTAATCCTTTAACCCACCAAATTACATATTCCTCCTGTATTGACCGCCCACCTGGAAGAGAGCCTCTGTCATCTGGCCGAGTGAACAGTATTTACTGGCTTCCATCAAAACTTTGAAGACGTTTTTGTTCTGAATTGCCGCTTCCTGGATGGCGCGCAGCATCTGCCGTGACTTTTCAGGGTTAAAAGCGTGGAGTCTGTTCACCGTTTCAATTTGGGCTTGTTTCTCCTCTTCAGTGGCACGAATTACCTCAGCAGGGATGATTGTAGGAGAGCCTTTTGAACTTAAAAAAGTATTCACACCTATGATAGGCAGTTCGCCTGTATGCTTGAGGGTCTCGTAGTAGAGGGATTCTTCCTGAATCTTGGACCGTTGATACATGGTCTCCATTGCCCCAAGAACGCCACCGCGCTCGGTGATGCGGTCAAATTCCATCATCACTGCTTCCTCTACGAGGTCGGTCAATTCTTCAATGATGAAGCTGCCCTGGAGGGGGTTTTCGTTTTTGGCGAGACCGAGCTCTTTGTTGATGATCAATTGAATAGCCACAGCACGTCGAACCGATTCTTCAGTAGGAGTGGTTATTGCTTCATCATAGGCATTGGTATGCAGGGAGTTGCAGTTGTCGTAAATAGCATATAGCGCTTGTAAGGTGGTGCGTATGTCGTTGAAGTCGATTTCTTGTGCGTGGAGCGAGCGGCCGGAGGTCTGGATGTGATATTTGAGCATCTGAGCACGCGGATTGGCTCCGTATTTATATTTCATGGCCTTAGCCCAAATGCGACGGGCTGCACGGCCTATTACGGCATACTCTGGGTCGATTCCGTTAGAGAAGAAGAAGCTGAGGTTTGGGCCAAAGTCGTTGATGTCCATTCCTCTGCTGAGGTAGTACTCTACATAAGTAAATCCATTGGCCAGTGTAAAAGCAAGCTGGGTAATTGGATTGGCACCAGCCTCGGCAATGTGGTAGCCCGAAATGGATACCGAATAAAAGTTGCGTACCTTATGGTCGATAAAATATTGCTGAACATCACCCATAAGGCGCAGGGCAAATTCGGTGGAGAAGATGCAAGTATTTTGCGCTTGGTCTTCTTTTAAAATGTCAGCCTGCACCGTGCCGCGCACGGTACTAAGGGTCTGAGCCTTGATCCGTTCGTACGTTTCGCGATCTAGAATTTGATCACCTGTAACTCCCAGAAGCAAAAGGCCTAAGCCATCATTGCCCTCGGGCAGAGGTGCATTGTAACGAGGCCTAGGAAGGTTGCGATCGTCATAAAGCTCTTTCAGCCTGGCCTCTACAAGATGCTCCAAACCATTTTGGCGGATGTAAAGCTCACATTGCTGGTCGATAGCCGTATTCATGAAGAAGGCCAGGATCATCGGCGCCGGCCCGTTAATGGTCATCGATACAGATGTAGTGGGATCGGCAAGATTAAAGCCTGAGTAAAGTTTTTTGGCATCGTCGAGACAACAGACCGATACGCCAGAGTTTCCGATTTTTCCATAAATATCTGGTCTAAGGTCTGGATTTCGTCCGTACAAGGTTACGGAGTCGAAAGCAGTCGACAGACGTGCTGCTGGCATTCCTAAACTGAGATAGTGAAATCTCTTGTTGGTGCGCTCCGGAGCTCCTTCGCCGGCAAACATACGGGTGGGATCTTCTCCAGTGCGCTTAAAAGGATAGATACCTGCAGTGTATGGAAATTCGCCCGGAAAGTTTTCCTGAAGCTGCCAACGCAGCAGGTCGCCCCATGCCCGGTAACGCGGGGTTGCGATTTTCGGAATCTTGAGGTGAGAAAGCGATTCGGTATAGGTCTTTACGCGTACTTCCTTATCGCGCACTTTGAAGATGTACTCTTCATTGTGGTACTGTTGGGCTTTTTCGTCAAATTTTTCGATCAACTGCCAGTTGTGCGGATCGAGGTCGAGTTTTACGTTTTCAAATTCTTCGCGCAACTTTTTGATGAGTCGATCCTTGTCTTCAATATCGGTGGATGAAAGGTGTTCAATGGTTTGATGAAGATTATACAGCTTTTGGGCAATTTCGGCCTGACGATTTACCCACTGATCGTATTTGCGGTTGTTTTCGGTGATTTCAGAAAGGTAACGCGTGCGATGTGGGGGAATGATATACACCTTTTCCGACATCTCATCGGTGGCGTGGAAGTTTGACCGGAGATCAGCACCGGTTTTTTCCACAATTTTGTCTATCACAGCCTTATACAGGCGATTCATTCCAGGATCGTTAAACTGGCTTGCGATAGTGCCAAATACGGGCATTTCATCGGCAGGGCGATCCCAGAGCTGATGGTTGCGCTGATACTGCTTCTTTACATCGCGCAAAGCATCGAGGGCGCCACGTTTATCAAACTTATTTAGGGCAATCAGGTCAGCAAAGTCGAGCATGTCGATTTTTTCGAGCTGAGTGGCTGCCCCGTATTCAGGTGTCATTACATAAAGTGATACATCGCTGTAATCGAGTATCTCGGTATCACTTTGACCGATGCCTGAAGTTTCTAAAATGATCAGGTCGTAACCGGCAGCTTTCAGTACGGCAATGGCATCGCCTACATACTTGCTCAGGGCCAGATTGCTTTGGCGAGTAGCCAGCGAACGCATGTACACACGCGGATTGTTAATGGCATTCATACGAATGCGGTCGCCGAGTAAAGCTCCACCGGTTTTGCGCTTTGACGGGTCAACGGAGATAATGCCTATGGTTTTTTCGGGAAAATCGAGCAAATAACGACGAACCAACTCATCGACTAATGAGCTTTTACCTGCACCACCGGTACCGGTGATTCCCAATACTGGAGTTTTTGACTTTTCGGCCAGTTGTTTTACAGCCTCCAACTCAGCACGACTTTCTTCAGGAAAGTTTTCGGCTGCTGAAATCAATCGGGCAATGGCACCCCAGTTTTCGGGAGCAGTTCCGAGTTTTTTGACTTGTCCATTCAACGGATAACCCACAGGAAAGTCAGCCTTCATCACCACATCATTGATCATGCCTTGCAGGCCCATTGCACGGCCATCGTCAGGATGATAAATGCGTGTGATGCCGTATTGATGAAGCTCCTCAATTTCCGTAGGCAATATGGTACCACCCCCTCCTCCAAAAATCTTGATATGTCCAGCGCCTTTTTGTTTTAGCAAGTCGTACATGTACTTAAAAAATTCCATATGCCCACCTTGATAAGAGGTGATGGCTATGGCTTGTGCATCTTCCTGAATGGCACAATTTACGATTTCCTCTACTGACCGGTCGTGCCCAAGGTGAATCACTTCGCAACCGGTGGCCTGCATGATACGGCGCATGATGTTGATTGCAGCATCGTGACCATCAAAAAGCGATGCAGCTGTAACTATACGAACTTTGTTTTTGGGAATATAGGGGGTAGTGGTCATTGACATATGTATAATTAGTTATGGACTGCAAATGTACTTGCCAAGAAAGGTATGTGCTACTGTTGTGAGTTCTCCAAAGCTATTCCAGTGTGAAGGGTTTAAAATCAATTTGTGTTTTTTTCTATTAAAATGTATTTTTAATAGTTTTATACTATTTTTGCAAAAAAATTCAAAACCATGACTATAACTCAACTGGAATACGCTATTGCTGTGGACGATCATAGGCACTTCGGCAAAGCCGCTGAAGCTTGTAATGTAACACAGCCCACGCTGAGCATGCAATTGCAAAAGCTAGAGGAAGACCTTGGCGTGGTGCTTTTTGACCGTTCCAAAAAACCCATTATACCCACTGAAATCGGCAAACTTGTACTGGCGCAAGCGCGAAATGTGCTGCGCGAAGCGCATAAAATCCAAGACATCATAGCCGATGCTCGAAATCAGCACGAAGGGGAATTTCGCTTGGGCATAATTCCAACCTTAGCTCCCTATCTGCTTCACCGTTTTATCGGCTCTTTTCGCAAAGCTTTCCCTCAAGTAACTTTGATTGTAGAAGAGTTGCAGACCGACACTATTGTTGAGAAACTCAATCGCGACCACCTCGACGCAGCTATATTGGCCACTCCGCTTGACCTGCCAAACATCACCGAAATACCGCTCTTTTACGAACCCTTTATGGCGTACATCTCGCCTTCTGATCCTCTCTGGAAAGAGGATTTTATCGTTTCAAGCGAGTTAAACAATACTAATCTATTACTTTTAAGCGAAGGACATTGTTTCAGAAACAGCGTTTTGAGAATTTGCAATGAATCAGAGGCTTTGACGCAAAATCGCCTGATGGTAGAAATCGGAAACTTCGAAACCATCGTGCGCCTGGTAGATGAAGGCATGGGAAATACCCTGATACCTTATTTGATGGCTATTGAAATGAAAGGCGATGCGCAAAAAAACATCAAACTGATAGCTGAACCACGACCTGTTCGCGAGATTAGTTTGATTTATTCACGTAATCAACTGAAAAACAAAATGATTCAGAAACTGGAGGAAATCGTCAAATCGTCTATACCGAAAAAATTGCTACAAAAAACTGGAACCATTATTCCCCCGAAATAAAATGTATAAAGGTCAATATACATTTGTCTGAGCGATTTCTCCTCTTATTTATGGAACATACGGAACTCATTATCGAACTTCTCAAATACGTTTTGCCATCAGCATTTATGCTGATTCTCACATATATGCTTCTCTCAAATTTTATGGAAAACGAAGAGAAGCGAAGGCGTTACTCCTTGCACAAGGAGAACGCCAAAATTGCTTTACCCCTGCGCTTCCAGGCGTATGAACGACTTGCCCTTTTCCTGGAACGTATCTCGCCCAATCAATTAGTAACGCGCATACCGAGTAAAAACCTCACAGCCCGTCAATATCGACAGTTACTCATTAAATCTATCCAGACTGAATATGAATTCAACCTCAGCCAGCAGATGTATATAAGCGAGCAGGCATGGCAATATGTGGTGACGGCAAAATCAGCTATGGTGGGGATCATCAACAAACTGGCGGCTGAAACGCCCGAAGATACCGATGCTCTCGAATTTAGTAAGAAAATCATCAGCCACTTTATGGAAATGGAAGGGTTGCCAACCAAAAAAGCTATTGCTTATCTGAAACAAGAGATGCAACAGGAATTTTAACCGCTATGACGCTGAAGCCCGGAGATGAAGTCAGCTTTTTAGACGAAACCGGCACTGCAACCGTTGTGAGCATCACCGGGCATACGGCCATCGTGCTTACAGACGAAGGATTTGAAATTGAGTACCCAATCAGCAAACTTGTAGCACGCCCAAAATTATTAGCTAAAGACATCCTCAATGCACCAGTTACACAAAAAGACGCTGCTATACGCACCACTGGTAGCAAACAGCCTCCCAAATCGGATGTATTAGAGGTGGATTTGCATTTGCACGAAATTGCTGAACATTACAGAGGTTTCACTCGTCATGACATGGTGACGTATCAACTAAATCACGCCCGAAATCAGTTCTTTAAAGCGCGAAAAGCAGGCATTAAAAAAATCATATTTATTCATGGCGTTGGTGAAGGTGTGCTGAAACAAGAACTTCGGAAAATGCTCTCAGCCTTCGACGGAATCACAGTTTACGACGCTGACTACTCTAAATACGGACAAGGTGCAACTGCTGTAGAAATTTGGAAGCGAAGCGAAGACTGAAAGCTTGCAATACTTACTTTTTTTCATAATCTGGAATGTATTGATGATTGTTGGCCCATTGTCAGAAACTTTGTCAGCCGATTGAAAATGTTCATTAAATTTTTTATTTTTTAATTTAAAAATGAAAGAATACAATCAAAAGCGAATCGATTATCTTTGTGAACGAAGGGTATAATTAATACAGTATTTCTTACAAATGGAATTGAACATCTTCCGAGAGTTTGTAGTAGTTTTAGGGGTTTCCACCTTGCTTATTTTGCTTTTTCAGCGGATTAAAATGCCCTCCATCATTGGCTTTCTGGTCGCTGGAATGCTTATGGGACCTACTGGCTTGCGGCTGATCAGCGATATTGAACAAATCGAAATTCTCTCGGAAATAGGCCTTGTACTGCTACTTTTTTTAATAGGCATTGAATTTAACCTCAAAACCTTATCAGCCATAAAATCTACTGTGTTTATCGGTGGCGGTCTTCAGGTGTTGCTTTCAGTGGTTTTAGGCGGGATTATATCTTATATTTACGGCTATAGTGCCAATGTATCCTTGTTGATAGGTTTTATGATATCGCTGAGCAGTACAGCAGTAGTCATAAAGCTTCTTCAGATTCACGGACGCATCAACAATCCTGAAGGGCGAAATACCTTGGCAATTTTGATTTTTCAAGACCTGATCGCGGTACCTATGATGCTGCTGATACCCGTAATGGCAGGCAATGGTGGAGGAAATACCTGGCAACTTCTTGGCTTGCTTGTTTTGAAAACGCTGGTTGTGCTTATACTCGTGTATCTGGCAGCCAGATACATATTTCCGGCTATCATGTATCAAGTGGCCGCTACTAAAAGTCAGGAACTCTTCATCATCGTCATTCTACTCACCTGTTTTGCAATTGCCTGGCTTACCAATGAGGCCGGACTCTCACTAGCGTTAGGTGCCTTTTTGGCCGGACTGGTCATTTCCGAAAGCGAATACAGCCATCAGGCAGTGGCTAATGTATTGCCATTTAGAGAGGTATTTATGAGCTTTTTCTTTATTTCAATCGGCCTTTTGGTCGATTTAAAATTTTTGTTTCAGAACCTCCACTGGATTGTCGTGCTGGCTTTAGCCGTTATGTTTATTAAATTTATCACTGGCGCATCTGCCCTGATAATCAATGGTAAATCAACCCGACTCGCCATTATTACTGGCCTGGCGCTGGCACAAGTTGGAGAGTTCTCTTTTGTCCTGGCTAAAACAGCGATTGATCAGAAGCTTATTACAGCCGGAATGTATCAGTATTTCTTGGCTGTTTCGATTGTTACGATGATTATTGCTCCTTTTATCATCGGTCGAATTGACACTATCTGTGATCTTTTGGGGCAAACGAATGTACCGGTTATCCTTTCTAAGTTTAACACCATCATCCGGCCAGGTCAGAACGAGGACATAGAAGGTGCTTCAGTTGATGCGCTGGAAGATCACCTCGTCATCATCGGCTATGGCATCAATGGCAAAAACGTAAGCCGCGCTGCCCGATACTCAGGAATTCCGCATGTAGTGATCGAAATGGATGGCCGGCTGGTGCGCGAAGCCAAAGAAGAAGGAGTACCGGTGTTGTTTGGCGATGCGATACATTCCGAAATACTTAACAGTGCCCATGTAGAAAAAGCACGTGTAGCCGTAATTGCCATCTCTGACCTGGCGGCTACCAAGCGCATCATCTCAGCCATTCGCCTTTTAAGTCAATCCATTTATCTGATTGTGCGTACCCGCTATGTGCGCGAAATTGAAGAGCTCATTGCCCTCGGAGCCGATGAGGTCATACCTGAAGAGTTTGAGACATCCATCGAAATCTTCAGCCGTGTGCTCCATAAGTACCTGGTACCGATGCATCAAATCTCCGACGTTATCACCCGCATCCGCAGTACGCATTATGAACTCTTTCGCCCAATCGAAGCGCGCAGCTCAAGCTCAGTTGACCTTAATATTCCAGACCTGTCGGTAGCAGCTGTTCAGGTGAGCAAACTTTCTGCCGGACTTTCAGGCAAAAAGGTCTCTGAAAGCAGACTTCGCCAAGATTACAACCTAAACCTCATTGCCATTCGTCGAGGTTCAGAATTCATTCAAGAAATCAAACCTGATGAAAAGATTCAAAAAGACGATGTGCTCTATGTGGTAGGCACCTACGACAACATTGCTGCCCTCTACCGCCGTGTGAGCGATACCGGCCCCTGGGGCGTAGATGAATAGCCCCAGGGCAAAAAATACTCTACCTTTGCCTCTCTAATTCGTAAATTTTCTAATGGCTACAACAAGCGCCGACTTTCTTAAAATCGTCCGTGAAAAGTCTATCTCGCTCAACGATCAGGAATACCTCGATACCATTAACTACCTTGTCGACGAACAGCCTGTCTTAGCCTCTCTGCTCTTCGACCTTGACGATGAAATCTCCGAAGAGATGCAGGAGTACCTCTATCAGGTCGTTGTGATGCTTGTCAACGGCTTTAAAGAAACGGGCATTCACGTAAAACTCATTTCTGAAGAATCGGTCAAAAACATCATCGCTGAAAAAGACGACCTCTACAAATCGGCTGTAGATGACGAAAATCCGGTGTTTGAAAAAGAGAAAATGCTCGCCCTTAGCCATAATCCGGCTGTGCTCGAACTTCTGTACGACAATTATTTCGACCGTGTAACTGAAAATCCGGATGCTCACAATGTGTATGACCGGCTCAACCTGCTCTTTATGCTCGATGTACTGATCTCTGCCATCGAAGAAAACACCGATCTGCAGCAAGAAATATGAATCCCCTACCCGAACCGTCGGCTATAGTGCAACTAATGATGGCAAATGATGCCTTCAGTCAGTGGCTTGGCATCACTGTGGAAGAGATCAGGCCGGGATACTGCAGCCTGAGTATGATCGTACGGCCGGAGATGACCAATGGATTCGGGATCACTCATGGAGGCATAGCAATCTCACTGGCCGACAGTGCGCTGGCTTTTGCAGCGAATGCTGCCGGCCGCATGGCCAAAACCGTACAGCTCTCCTGCCAGTACATCAGGCCTGTTAATGCCCATGAGAGGCTTCAGGCTACTGCCATCGAAACGGAGCGCACACATCGCTTCAGCTACATCGAAGTGATCATTACACGTGGTTCTGAAAAAATTGCTGCCCTTCACGGCATGGCGTATCTGAGCGATAAAGAGTGGGTTATCCCACCCACTTCCTGAGAAGTTCTATAAAGGTCTTTCTATCAATTTCTTCGGCCCCGAGCGATCGGAGGTGAGCTGTGCTCATCTGGCAGTCAATGAGTTTTACAGCTCCAGAAGATACCCATTCCCTGCATGCGGATATCAGTGCAAATTTGGAAGCATTGGCCTCCAGGCTGAACATCGATTCACCGAAAAACACCTTTCCGAGCCAAACTCCGTAATATCCACCGACCAGCCGACCTTCGTGCCAGGTTTCGTATGAATGGACGATGCCTATCCGATGAAGCTCGGTGTATGCCTCAATGATGTCCCGGCCGATCCACGTGCCACGCTGTCCGCGTCTTTTTATGCAGGCACAATGGGTAATCACCTGCTCAAAAGCCTGATTTTTTGTAAGGTGAAAATGTCCTCTGTTAAAGACTGTACGCATGCTGTGGCTTACATGTACTTTCTCCGGAAAAAGTACCATCCGCGGATCGGGCGACCACCACTCTATGGTCGTGCCCGGCTCATACCAGGGAAAGTAGCCATGACGATAGGCATCTATCAAATTCGGTAATGACAGATCACCGCCTATGAAGACAGGAAAATCTCCCGGATCATTCGATGAAGGATAGGGAAAAATGGATGACAATTCCGAATTTTGACCCTGCATACAAATACTCTTGAACAATAGCAAAATAAACATCCGCCGAAGCGATTTTTACGAAATGGTGTGGGACGTGGTGCGGCTGATTCCGCCCGGCCGAGTGACTACGTACGGTCACATTGCAGAATACCTCGGCGCCAAAGGTGCAGCCCGCATGGTGGGCTATGCGATGAACGCTTCGCACATCCATCCCGATATCCCTGCCCATAGGGTAGTAAACCGCAAAGGCCTGCTTACCGGCAAACATCATTTCGGTCACCCTCAGCGAATGCAGAAGCTCCTCGAAGCCGAAGGCATCACCGTGCTCAACGATCAGGTACTACACTTTGAAAAGCACCTCTGGATACCTTCACGGGAGTTGGGGAGTGACGCATTTTTTTCTTAATCGACCATTTAACGCTCTTTATTCAGGTGGTCTGTATAAATCAATCAGAAATTTTACGGAATTAAAAAAAAGTCACCTTGATAACACAGGCTACAGATTTTCGCTCTTTTTTATCTATCCTTCAGAAGGATTTTAGCAGAATACATCTATTGTTTGGTGAAACTTTCCCGTGGTAAGGCAAGAGGGTTAAAAAAACATGGTGTTATAATCCTTTTTCCGCTTGTGATATGAATTTTTTTTGTAGAGTCCCAGAGTATTTGTTTATTAGGTTATTGTGTTAGTTAATTAAAATTTTGGGATAAGGAAGATTTATTTACAAATTTTCCTGCAAGATTTTTTAAAGCTTTTTCTTTAATTGGATTTGTTATTTTAAAATATTCTTGCAACATAAGGCTGGCTTATATTCTTACCGTTAATTGGTCTGCAAACAACTCTGCTTGTTTTAATACGGTATCAATTGCCTTTTGTTGTTTATCAGGTGGATAGCCATATTTATTCAGTGTGCGCTTTACGATTACCATGAGCCTTGCTCTGGCACTTTCTCTTATGGTCCAGTCTATGGTTGCATTGGCTCTTACTTTGTTGGCTATTTCTTTTGCTATTTCTTTTGAGGTCTCGTTACCTAATACCTGAACGGCACTGTCGTTTACTTCCAAAGCATTGTAAAATGCCACTTCATCGGGTGTGAGTCCGAGCTTTTCGCCTTCTTTATCGGCTTCTTTTATTTCTTTGGCTATATTGATGAGTTCCTGAATAATTTCAGCGGTTGTAAGTAAATTATTCTGATAGCGTTTGATCGCGCTTTCAAGCATTTCCAGCAATTTCTTGCTCTTTACCAGATTTGTTTTGGCTCTTACTTTCAGCTCGTTGTTCAGAATTTTTTTCAGCAACTCGATTGCTAAATTTTTGTGCTGCATTCCCTGAACTTCCAACAGAAATTCATCGGAAAGTATTTCCAATCCTGAAATATCGGGCTTCTGAATTCCCGCAGCATCAAAAATGTCAATCACTTTATCGCTGCTCAATGCTTCATCCACAATTTGTTTGATGGCGGTTTCTATTTCCACATCTGATTTACCACCACCAACAGGAGCATCAAACTTTACCAATCTTGATTTAACGGCTTGAAAAAACGCCACTTCGGTCAGATGAGGCTGTACTTCTTCTTTGGTAATGCAAAGCGAAAGTGCCTGACTTAATAAACTTACCTCACGAATAAACCTCTCTTTACCGTTCTGTAACCCTAAAATGTGTTCTTCTGCTTGCAGAATGATGGAGAGTTTTTCCCGTTCATCTGCAACAAAAAATCGGCGGTAATTGAATTTGAAACTGCCTTCGTAATAGGCCTGTGGTTCTTCAACCAAAATATCATTCCGGGTATTGCTCTCTTCATAGAACATTTGCTGCACCACTTCCAGTTTCTCTTTGAAAATATCAAATGCTTTTTCGATGTTTTCTGCCGGGTCGCCTTTTCCACCTGCTTCACCGTAAAATGAAAGCGCTTTCTTTAAATCGGTTCCAATGCCCAAATAATCCACAATCAAACCGCCCGGTTTGTCTTTGAAAACACGGTTTACCCGTGCAATGGCTTGCATCAGGTTGTGTCCTCGCATGGGCTTATCAACGTACATCGTATTCAGGCAAGGAGCATCAAAACCCGTAAGCCACATATCCCGAACAATTACCAACTTCAGCTCATCAGCCGGATTTTTCATGCGTTCGGCCAACATACGGCGTTGTTCTTTAGTGGTGTGGTGTTGGGCAATTTCGGGGCCGTCTGCACTATTGGTGGTCATGACTACTTTAATAACCCCTTTAGTCAAATCGTCATGGTGCCATTCCGGACGAAGTGCAATAATTTCTTTGTAGAGTTCGGCAGCAATTCTGCGGCTCATGGCTACAATCATTGCCTTGCCTTCAAAAACAGCCTGGCGTTGCTCAAAATGCGAAACAATGTCCCGGGCTAAATTTTTCAAACGTTCCGGATGTCCCACAATGGCTTCCAGCTTTGTCCATTTGGCTTTGGCTTTTTGACCACCCCACCCTTCGGGTACCCCTCCATCGGAGGGGAATTCTTGGTCTTGTTCTAATTCCCGGTCGAATTCTTCAATTAAGCGTCTGCCTTCTTCGTCCAGATTTACCTTTGCCAGGCGACTTTCATAATAAATGGGTACCGTTGCCCCATCATCTATGGCATCTTTTATATCGTAGCGGTCGATGTAATTGCCGAAAACCTGAGGGGTGTTTCTGTCTGTACCTTCAATAGGCGTACCTGTAAAACCAATGTAGGTGGCATTGGGTAAAGCATCGCGCATGTATTTGGCAAAGCCGTAAGCAATGCGTTTGCCGATGACTTCTTTGGTTACTGCGTCTTTTTCGTCAATCAATTTTGCTTCAAAGCCATATTGCGTTCGGTGGGCTTCGTCGGCAATTACTACAATATTTCTGCGGTCGGAAAGTTGGGGGAACTTATCGCCCGATTGAGGTAAAAACTTCTGAATAGTGGTAAAAACAATGCCCCCACTTGCCACCTTCAATAGTTCTTTGAGATGCTCTCTGCTTTCGGCCTGCACAGGTTCTTGCCGCAGCAACTGAACCGATGCCGCAAACGTATCAAACAACTGGTCGTCTAAATCGTTGCGGTCGGTAATGACTACTATGGTTGGATTTTTCATTTCGGGCGAAGTGATGAGCTTGCCCGCATAAAAAACCATACTCAAACTTTTGCCCGAACCTTGGGTGTGCCAAACCACACCGCCCCGCTTATCTCCGTTTTCGGCTGATGCCTGTATGGTTGATTGAACGGCTTTATTGACGGCATAGTACTGATGATAGGCCGCTAATTTCTTAACGGTATGCACCTGGATCAATCCTGTTTTGGGGTCTTCTTTTTTCGTTTTTTCAAATACAATAAAGTTGCGAACCAAATCCAGCAGTGTGGCGGGTTGCAGCATACCTCTGAGCAGCGTTTCTAATTGTGGCTTAAACCGGGAGGCCTCTCTAATTCCGTCAACGGTTTTCCATGCCATAAAACGCGAAAAATCGGCACTTACGGTGCCTGCTCTGCATTCCAGGCCATCGGAAATAATACAGATAGCATTGTATGTGAATAAGCTGGGAATAGTGGCTTTGTAGGTTTGTATTTGCTGATACGCACTTTTGATGTCGGCCGTTTCGCTGGCGGCATTTTTCAGTTCTATGACTACCAAAGGCAAACCATTGACAAACAGCAACACATCGGGGCGTTTGTGCTGGTTGTTTTCAATAATGGTGTATTGATTTACTACTAAAAATTGATTATTGGCCGGATGCTCAAAGTCAATCAATGCCACTTCGTGGCTGCGTTCATAGCCGTTTTCCTGATAGGGTACTTTTACCTTTTCAACCAGCAAGCGGTGAAATTCTTCGTTGTTGTGCAGCAAGTCAGGCGAAGCAATCCTTAACACTTTTTGAACAGCTGCTTCCTGTGCATCTAAGGGAATGTGCGGATTGATTTTAGCAATGGCAGTTCTCAGCCGATTGAGCAAAAGAATTTGATTGAAACTTTCTCTTTCGTTACCACCCCGTACTTCGGACACCCCTCCGGAGGAGGGGAATTCGGGGGGAGAACAGGCAGAGCCCGGCAAGTATTCCCAGCCCTGCGATTGCAGAATTTCAATTGCTGACTGTTCGATGATATTTTCGGATAGAATATTCATTTATTCAGATGATATTTATTTTTTCTTCTTTGAAAAGCAATTTTCCCACCCTCAAGGATATTACAAACCGCAGTATTTATTACAGGATTTTCTAATGAACCGCTGTCATAAGATAGTTTTTCTTCGTTGTTTGTTGCAACAATGACCTGTTCAGCGTCTGCATTTACTACAAGGTTTGCATTATGAGTTACAATTATAACTTGCCTGTATTTCTTTATTTCTTTGAAAATATCAGTAAGGTCATTAAAGATAAAATCGTTATCAAGATCATCTTCGGGTTGGTCGAAAATAATAGGTTGAGAAAAAATATTTGTAGCTAATTTTAAGCACAAATAAATAGTTCCTCTCTGACCTACTGAGATTTTATTCAAAGGTTTTCCTTTATAAGTGATTTTGGGCTGAACATATAAATATTTAGAACGGGATTGAAGATCATAAAATATTTTTTCAAACTCATATCTGTTAGAACGTAAATAATTTTCAATTTTTTGAAAAGATGTATCAATGTTTCTCAGAAAATCAAGGTAATTCTCTAAATCGATAATTCCAACTAATCCTTTCAGTTCTTCATAACTGTTTTTTCCTTTGAAAATTCTGCCGTCTAACTGTTCTTTTACGAGGTCGTAAAATGCATTTATATCAAAAACTATTTCTCCCTCAATCTTGATTTCTCTGTTGTTAATAATTTTTTTCATTAATTCCTTTTGCTGCTCATTCCAACCCTCTTTTCCTTGTAGAAGCCTACTCCAGCTTTGATCAATTGTAGATTTATGACGTAATAATTCCGAATAAATTAAATCAGCTATTTTCTTTTTATTGTTAAGAGCTGATTTTCGTTGGTTTTCTTTCTCTTCTATTTCTTTCTTTCGTCTTTCGTAAGATGAAATGGTGTGTCTGAACCGTTCTACATTTGAAAGCAGGGAGGCTATATCCCCTTTATAGTCCTTAAAATCGTTTTTAATTTTTGCATTTTCTTCTTGAGCTTCTTTTATTGTATCGTCAATATTTTTAATAGCAGCATCAATACCATCAATTTGTGGTTTAAAATCTAATAAGGGAATACCCTTGTTTAGTTTAGTAATTTGTTCGTTTGTTTTTTGTAGAAATTCAGTTAGAGATGTTTTGAGTTGCTCTAAACTGAGTTTTTCGCTTTCACAGTCTTGCAGTTTTTCAATGTTTGCTGTATACTTTTGTAGTTTTTCTTTATTTTCCTCTGTTGTAATCCTATCTAATAAATTACGATTTTTATCTATTTCCTGCTGAATATAAGATTTCTGGTTTATAGGATTATTATTTTCATCCCGCTTGTTAAACCATTCCAGAATAGTATTAAATTCGGATCTATAATTCTGGATAGTTTCATCAATTTTCTGGTCAAATGAAAGCGTTTCAAGTTCCAAAATCTTCTTAATTTCCTCTCCCAATCCTTTTGCATCTTTTACCTTCTCTTTCACTTCACTTTGGGATATAAAAAGAAAGGGTAAATCGTACTGAGTATCCAATGGAAAAGTCTCATCCGTGCTATTAAGTGATTTTTTCCATTTTACTTTAAAATCTGATGATAGATTAAATTCAGATTTTTCAAAAGGAACATTGTATTGTTTAAACCCGTTTGCAAAATAGTTTATCAAAACACTTTTACCGGCTCCTCGTCCTCCAATAATTGTTACTAAGTTCTGATTTAATGGGATTCTGTTTTTCTCAAATTGTAATTGCTCATTCTCGAATACATTTACAGGATTTTCAATTTCAATTTCTGTAAAGGCAGATTTTTCAAAGTCATATGCTGGGTTAGTATTCTGTATTTTTACCCTTTCTTCCGGCTCATAAATGATTTGCTTTAGCCCTTCGAAAGTAAGATCTGATTTTATCCAAACTTTTCTATCTTGATTCTTTGTAAATAACTCATCAAATGTATGCGCATCACTTCCTCCAATACATGCTTTTAAACTTTTAAATTCATTAATGAAGTCTTCCGAAGAAGGATGTTTTTTGCCTAAAGCCCATTGTATAGTATTGGGGTTTGTAGCAATTAAAATGTCAGATTTCTGAATAAGTAATTTTCTTGCCTGATGATCCTGACCATTCCACGAAACATTGCTTAAATCTTCATCAGAGGGCAAGGCAATTAGATATTTGCCTTCAAAGATGTTGCGTTTATTTGCAAGAATTTCACATATCTGTTTGTCATCAACAACTGCATTCATCATTCCAATATACAAAGGTGATTTACCTTTGAATTGTGTGTGTTGCTCAATTAATTTTTCACCTAATTTTTCTAGATTATTTTTTTTCAATTTTCGCTTTTCATCTTCACTCTGTGGGGCGGCCTCATAAATAAAATCAATTTCATGCAGGAAATTTTCCTCAATATCAGTAAAAGAAATATCGTCAGATAGTAAGACATGAAAGTTTATTCTATTGGAACCCACCAGTTTGTTAAGTCGAAATTCTATGTTCGGCAAGACGTAAATTGATTTGATCTTCTCAATTTCTTCTGAGTTAAAAAGCTCTTTTAATTTATCTTCTTTTTCAAAATACTCAGTCTTTATCTTCTTATAACCGTCAATTGTGAAATAGTCGGTTATTCCGATAGCTGAAACATTGTTTGCAATGGCTCTTTTAAATAATTCTTTTACATAAGTATCCCAATCGTTTCCAAAGCCATTATATAAATGAGAATATGGGGTGTGAATATGCAAATCCCATAATCTCCATTCTGAACCTCTTTTAAAATTTTCTTTCATATTGCCTTTCTGATTTTAACTCTTCACTCTTATTTCCCCGCTCATCAGCTTCGGCAGCAGCGTATCCCGCAACTGCGTAAGCGTGCGAATTTGCTGGGTGTTGGATTTGATTTTTTGGAAAAGGGGTTCAATTTCTTTATCAAAGTGCTTTATCTTTTCCTTTGGGGGAATAAGAAAATCCAGTGTTCTGAATGCTGCCTTTGAAATCTCTTGAAATACAGAACCGTTTCCTGCATTTTCTATCATTTCCATATTAGCCTTACACCACAAAAACATAAAATAGTTTGAAACGATTTTGTCGCATATAATTGCGATATACCCTTGATTGATGGCAACAGGAATTTCAGTTATAGCTAAATATCCAATAGGTGCTCTTGATGAAAGCAATAAAGTGCCAACAGGCAGAAGTCCAGAACTTATTTGCTTTAAACCTTCTTCTGTGATTTTGCGTGATGTGTCAAAAAGAAATATGGAAGTTGTGTTTGATAAATCTCTTGGAGAAGTCCAATGAATATTACCATCCCAATATTTCTGTTCTGTTGTGCTCGGTGTTGTTCCGCCTTTCATTGAAACAACATCATCAATAGTTCCAACCTCCCAACTCTCATCTGCTTCTTCTATGAACCACTGCCTGAAGAGGGTTTCAGCTAATTGCTCTAAGGTTTTGTTTTGGCGGTGCAGCAGGTCTATTTTGTCGTCTAAGCTGCTGAGTACTTCGGCTATGGCGGTTTGTATTTTTACATCATCCGTAATTGAAATATCTATTGAATTGAGTAAAGTTTGAGTTACAAGTGGGTGACTTGAACCCTCAGCATAACTGTTTAAATCTAAATTCCTCAAGAAATAATATAGAAACTTGGCATTGTACCCATTCTTTGGTTTTGCTGCTAATGCATTATCTGAAACCCAAATAGGTTTATCTTGATAATAAACAGAACCACAATAAGCACCAACTCGCCCAATTATTATTGTTTCCCCATTGTAATTTGAACTATCACAATAACCTAAAATCCCGTTTCCACCAAACACGGGTATATCCCCTTTTGTTTTTGGTCTTTCCTTGCCATTTCCAAACTGAACAAATTCTGATAGTTTATATTCTTTCCACTCACTCATATTATTGGTTTATTTTTAAATTGAAATTCGTTTTTCACTTTTCATTTTTCACTTTTCGTTTTTACGCTGCTTGTTTTAATTTAGCAATGTTTTCGGGGGCATGCCTTTCGGTCCAAAGAATAAAATCGGCATTTTTGCTACGCAAAGCGTCTAAGTATTCTTGCTGTATTTCTTTTTCTTCGTTATTGATTATAGCCAGTCCTATTACTTGTTTGTTGGTAATTTTTTCTCTTACGCTTTTAATATCCTCCCAGGTAAAAAGAAAATTGGGTATATTCAGTTTATTTAGAGTATTGAATGCTTTCAAAACAATTTCTTTCTCGCGGTAGGCAATTTGAAAATCGAAAGTAAATTCCAGTCCTGTGCTTCCTTTAGAAATAAATTGGGGGGTGTAAATAATTTCTTGTTCGTCAAGATAATTGCGTACATCTTCTTTAAAGATAGAAGCAACGGTGTGCTTGGCGAGCATATACATATCGTTAATTTCAGAAATGGCGGAAATGAGATTATGTTTTTTCTGAGCGAAGTTATTTTCAGTGGCTTCTACAATTAACTCATCATTTTGTAATTGTATGCCATAGGTGAGTAAAATCCGTTCGAGCAAATCTTTTCGTTTAGGCGAACGAGTAATAGCCGCCCCTGTTAGTTCAAGATTTTTGAGCGTAATTCCATCATCGGACATAAGAATTTTGCCATTGTCTTTTTTGGCGTAAATTTCTAATGTATCATTAAACAAGCCAATGAAAGGCGTGCTGATGACTGCCCAATTCGTACCTGTATCGGTTACAATGGTTGTACGTTCTTTCAAAAAATCGTAATATTTATTGATAAGTTCGTTTATCCAATGGTTCATAGAAGTGAAGGTTGCAGTATGTTAAAAACAGTTTGCAAATGAATTAATTTGTTGAATGAAAAAAATGCCTGCTCAATATCGTTATTGTTTGAGATAGTTTTCACGGGAAAACTATCCTCGGTTAATGGCAAAGCCCAATCTAAGGTAGTTTTATATCCTTCCACATAATAATGAATGTGATGTTCGTGATAATCGAAAAACTTACCTGCAAAAGGATGAAAAATTTCAGGAACTTTGGGTGTAATTGTTTCGGGGTTTTTGTGTTGTCCGTTATAGTCTATCCTTATCAGTCCAATTTTAGTGTCATCATCAAGCAGATATAACGTAAGTTTGAAATGATTTTTCTTGCTTTGGGTTATATCATAGATAAATGTGAAATCGGTATTATCAGGCGAAATAAGCGTATATCTTACCGTAAATGGAAATGGTTGTTGATGGATTTCAATTTTATCTTCCAATACACCATTCATTTCTACTTTTTTTGGTAATTCTAAAAGATATTGTGCTTGTTGTATCGAGAACATTTTGTTGCAGTATTTTTAGTTGATATGTAACAAATTTTATATCTCAAATGCCTTCGTAGTTATTGATGAGTTTTATGTCGTAATTCATGGTATTGAAATTTCGTTGGTTTTAATTGTCTAATGTTTAATCAGTGCTGCCTTCGGGATCCTCAGGCAGCATTTGGGGAGTTTTATTATCGCTGCCTTCGAGTGCCTCAGGCAGCGGCACCTCAGGGTGGCTGAGGTTCTCGAAGCCACCCTGAGTGTTCTCGAAGCCACCCTGAGTGTTCTCGAGCTCACCCTTTTTTAAGTCACGATAAGCAAGCGCTAATTGCGGAAGTAATTCCGGTGTTCCATTTATCAACGCTTCTTTCTTCTTCCGGCTCCAACCCTGCACTTGCTTTTCGCGATAAAATGCTTCGTCAATGCGTGCATATTCCTCAAAATATACCAGCTTCACGGGTAATCTTTTCCTGGTATGATTCGCCCCTTCACCCGCCTGATGTTGAGCCAATCGCAGTTCAAGATTGGTAGTACTGCCGGTATAGTAACTGCCGTCAGCGCATTCTAATATGTACATGTATCCTTTCATACTTTCATCTATGACGGGGGCTTCGGCTATTCAGGGTGGCTTCGAGAACCTCAGCCACCCTGTGTATTCTAAAAGCAAGCACCCTGAAAAGCTCAGCCCTCATGTATGTTTATTTTAGATAAATTAGCCATGATTCTATCATTCAATTCTTTCTCTTCCTGCATTTGTTTTTCCAGTTCGGCTTTGAGGGAAGCGAAGCGTTCGGCAAAGTTGAAGTCGTCTTCTTCTTCCGGTAGCCCCACGTAGCGGCCGGGTGTTAAGGCATAGTTTAGTGCTCTGACTTCCTCAATGGTTGCACTTTTGCAAAAGCCCTGAATGTCTTGGTAAGCTCCGCCTTCGACAGGCTCAGGCATCGCTTCGGCCGGCTCAGGCATCGCATTCCAACGATGGTAAGTTTGGGCAATTTTTTGTATGTCGGCATTGCTAAGTTCACGGGTTCTGCGGTTAATCAAATGACCCATATTGCGGGCATCGATAAAAAGGATTTGCCCTTTTCGGTTTTCACTTTTCTTTTTTCGTATAAACCAAAGGCAAGCAGGTATTTGCGTATTCAAAAACAATTTAGTGGGCAGGTTCACAATGCAGTCAATCAAATCGGCATCAACCAGGGCCTTGCGAATTTCGAATTCACCGCCCGCATTGCTGGTTAGCGAGCCTTTGGAAAGCACAAAGCCGGCCCTTCCGTTGGGAGCGAGATGATAGAGGAAGTGCTGTATCCAGGCATAGTTGGCATTGCCTGCCGGAGGAACCCCATACACCCATCGCGGGTCGTTTTTAAGCAATTCGCCACTCCAGTCGCTATCGTTAAAGGGCGGATTGGCAATGATAAAATCGGCTTTAAGGTCTTTGTGGGCATCGTTTAAAAAACTGCCTTCGTTGTTCCATTTCACATTGCTGCTGTCGATGCCACGTATGGCAAGGTTCATTTTGCAGAGCCGCCAGGTGGTTTGGTTGCTTTCCTGTCCGTAAATAGAGATACGGTCTGATGGATTAAGCTGTAATTTTCTTCCGTTGTTTTTTTTGTAATAATCCTGATGGGCTTTAATAAATTTTTCGCTTTGTACAAACATGCCCCCGCTTCCACAGCAAGGGTCAAATACCCTGCCTTCATAAGGTTCGAGCATTTCTACCAAAAGTTTTACTACACTTTCAGGCGTATAGAACTGACCTCCTTTCTTGCCTTCTGCCAGGGCAAATTGCCCCAGGAAGTATTCGTACACTCTGCCCAGAATATCTTTGGCTTGGGCTTCTTTAGTGCCCAGTGTTGCGGTACTAATCAGGTCAATAAGTCCGCCCAGGCTGGTTTTGTCTAATTTTTCCTGTGCATATACTTTGGGCAAAACGCCTTTCAAAGAGGGGTTGTCTTTTTCTATGGCATCCATGGCATCGTCAATGTCTTTGCCAATGGAGGGCAGTTTTGCTCTGCCTTGCAGCCACGACCAACGAGCAGAAGGCGGCACATAAAACACTTTCTCGGCGACATATTCATTTTTGTCTTCGGGGTCGGCTCCTTCATAGTCGCCTTTGCCTTCTTTCAGTTTGTGGTAAAGTTCTTCGAAAGCATCGGAGATGTATTTTAGGAAAATAAGCCCTAAAACCACATGTTTGTATTCGGCTGCATCCATGTTTTTACGGAGCTTGTCAGCCGCTTTCCAGAGTTTTTTCTCCAAGGATTCTTCTGCTATTTCTTTTGCTTTTTTGGCCATTATTGAGATTTTAATTGTTTGCTAAATTAGGTTTTGGTTATTTCTTTTCGTAATCAGAGCTTTGGCAGGAAATAGGGCCGGCTATAGTTGAATCTGGTTTTGCTAAGGGACAAATTAAATATTCTGATACAGTTCAGCATTGAATTATTCGTGTTTTTCTCTAGGCGTCAGTTGTAAGTCGCTTCACAATAAAAAAAATCGAAGTAAAAAATTAAAACACAAATAATATGGCAATGCATGTAGGTTTATTCGTTGTCCGTTTTAAATTTGTCCTAAATATTAGTCACCTGTCAGAATGGTTTATTTTTTTCTTAATTATAAGTTGTCTGTATGTTGTTGTCAGGTCGTCTTTTACAATTGCTGTCAATGGTTTAAAACGGTATAAAGGTCTGCAATTGTTAGGATTTTTAGCATTGAACTTGATTTGAAGCACAAAACTTTTGGCTACCACTGAAATGTAATCGAAGGACGAAACCCCGAATTGCAAATGTGCTTTATTGTACAATTTTTATCATTTTCGAGGTCTCTCATTGGTGAAGAATAAGTCGTAAAGTTCATGCAGTTCAGGCTTTATACTGTCAAACAGTTTTTTTAGTTTCTTTAATATTTATAGATGCCACTTCAGGAAAAATTCTCTTCAAATGTTTTATCTTCTTTATATAGTCTGGATAATAAAATTTCACCTATCTGCCATTAAATTCATTTATTTCAATGAGTGGCCAGAGATATTCATATGCATTCCACGTTGGAGTTTTTCGAACTTTTCTTATAACACTGTCTTTTGGGATGGCAGGATTCACCCTATTTTGAATGTAACCTTCTATTGTAAACCATTCTTTCGGTAAAAATCATATGTGCAAGTTGTTTTTCTACAACTAGTCTGGCACCTTTATTTCTTTTTTCAAGTTCAACTGCTCGAAACAATACATCGCTATTGGGAATCTGCTTGACAAAGTTTTTTAGATCAAATATTGGGTCAATCGTCAACTGTCCATAAACTATCGCACCGCGCAATAAAAGGTTATTTTGAAATAAGATAGAATAGAGATATCCTAAGTGTATAAGTGTCGAGCTTAAAATTGTCCCTGTAATAAAAATTTCACCCCCCCAAAAATATACATTAAAATCGAGCTTAATCTTTCAATGCGCTTTTTGTGACCAGAGACGAAAAGAGCTTGGATTTTTACCTGTTATAGGATAATTCAATTCTTTTAAAATGACATTTATCGATATGAATCTTACCAATTTTTCATAAAAAATTCGTACTCATTAACATCGCTCATAGGGTTGGAAGCTGTTGTGAGTAATCAAGATAGTACATGCCCACTTGGCGAAGCCATTCCCTTTTTGCAATTTATCCGTTACACACGAGATAAAATCCCCACCCACATATTCCTTAAAAACACTGTATGTTTGAGCATCTAAACGAATTTTTGTATGAAAAAACTTTTTTTCGCCATCCTATTCCTATCATATATCGTTCAGGCTCAGATTACTATGACGCCTGACCTGCTCTGGAAACTCGGGCGTGTCAGCCTCGAAGACCTTTCAACCGATGGCCGTACAGCGCTTTATGGAGTTACCTTCTTCGACGTGGACGACAACAAAGGCACCAAACTGATCTATGAAATACCTGCGTCTGGCGGTACGGCTACCCTGCTGGCCGATGACCAGAAGTCCATCTCAGCTGCCGGCTATATCGACCGTCAGCGAATCTGGTACCTGCATTCAGGCCAACTTTATCTGAAAGACGGAAACCGCACCACTCGGCTGACCGATTGCGAGGAGAGCATCCTTTCAGCCAAAGTGGTACGACTGACCAACGGCAATCTTCGGATACTCGCCGTGATGGAAGTACCAAACCCCGCTTACCGCCTCCCTCAGTACAAAACACTGACCAAAGCCAGATTTCGCCTCTACGACGACCTGATGTACCGCCATTGGAACTATTGGGAAGACACTCGTGTACAACACATCTTCTACGCCGACGTACCACTTACAGCGGAAAAGTTGAAGATGAATGCCTTCCGCGACATTCTCGAAGGTGAACCCTTCGACGCCCCTTTAAAGCCTTTCGGCGGCTCCGAACAATACACTACCACTGCCGACGGCCGCTACATCTTCTACACATGTAAAAAAATGACCGGCCGTGAATATGCCGTAAGCACCAATTCGGACATATATCGATATGAGGTAGCCACAGGTCAAACCATCAACCTCACAGAAGGTCAAAAGGGGTATGACATGAATCCAACCCTCTCACCCGACGGACGTCTGCTGGCCTATCTAAGCATGGAAAACGACGGCTACGAAAGCGATGTGCCCCGACTGATGCTTTATGACCTTGCCAACGGAAGTACCCGCCTGGCCATAGACAATACGTATTTGCACGACCTCGTGTGGGAGAGCAGCAGTACACTGCTCGTCACCTACGACGACAGCGCCACCGTACAAATCGGCCGTGTGACCATCGATACCCGACGCAATCGCTTTACCCTTACGCCAGTAACCACCGGTTGGTACAACTATGGCAGCCTTCGCTCAGCCGGAGGCACCCTGCTGGCCACGCGCATGGATATGAACCATGCGCCGGAAGTCTTTCGCATCGACCGCCGGGGTCAGTCCTCTCAACTTACACAGGTCAATACCGGCATCTACAGTGCCATCCGCAAGCCTACCGTCACACGTCGGCTTGTGCCTACCACCGATGGCCGACGAATGCTCGTGTGGGTCATTCTGCCCCCCGACTTTGACGAGTCCAAAAAATATCCCGTACTCCTCTACTGCCAGGGCGGGCCGCAGAGTCCGGTGTCGCAGTTTTACAGCTTTCGGTGGAATTTTCAGGTCATGGCCTCCCAAGGTTATATCGTCGTCGCCCCTAATCGGCGCGGTGTGCCCGGTTTCGGTCGCGAGTGGAACGAAGCCATCTCCCGCGACTGGGGCGGACAAGCCATGCGCGACTACCTCAGCGCCATTGACCATGTGGCTGCTGAGCCTTGGGCCGATGAATCCCGCATGGGTGCCGTAGGTGCCTCGTACGGTGGCTACTCGGTGTACATGCTCGCCGGTCTGCACGAGGGCCGCTTCAAGGCTCTGGTATCGCACTGCGGCCTCTTCCATATGGAGAGCTGGTACGGCACTACCGAAGAACTCTTTTTTGCCGATTGGGATCTCGGTGGCCCCTATTGGCAGCATCCTGTGCCGCGCAGTTACACCGAGTTTTCCCCTCACCTCTACGTCGATCGTTGGACAGCGCCTTTGCTTGTCATTCATGGTGAGCTCGACTTCCGGGTGCCCGTAGAGCAAGGTCTTCAGGCCTTTCAGGCAGCTCGTTTGCGTGGCTTACCGGCGAAGCTACTGTTGTTTCCCGACGAAGGCCACTGGGTACTCAAGCCCCAGAATGCCCTCATCTGGCATTCGGAGTTTTTCCGCTTTCTCGAAACACATCTGAAAAATTAATTCTCCACTGATACACCCATCAGCCTATCTTCGCTCAGCAAATCACAAAATCTATTACTACTATGAGCACACCCTCTGATGCCACCATTGCAAGAAATATTGGCCTCAACAATGGCTACATTTTCGGTGCCCTCTACGGCGGCTACACCCTTGCAGCTTATCTCATTAATCTTGAATGGTTTACCATCACATGGGCAGGTACCGTCCTGTTTGTTGTGGGAATTGTGATGATGATTTTATCGATCAATACCACCAAAAAAGCCCTCGGTGGCTACATCGGCTTTCGCGACTCCTTTATTACAGCTTTTATCACAGCACTGGTCGGCTCGCTCATCAATACAATTATTACCATATTGATTTTCAACATCATAGACAAGTCAGCTGCCCAGACCGTCATCGACATACTTACTGATAAGATGGAGGCTATGATGGAACGCTTCTCTGTACCCCAGGAAAAAATCGACGAGGCCGTAGCCAATCTCGACAAGACCTTTGCACTAGCCACACAGCTTCGCGGCTTTGCCGTAGGACTGGCATTTTACGCAGCCATTTCCGCTGTACTTGCCGCATTTCTCAAAAAAAAGCGACCACTGGAATAAATGCTTATCTTTCAAAATTATTCAAAGTTCCGGAAATAGTTTTTTAACTTCAATTTCCGGGACTTTTTTTTCTCAATATCTTCTCCGGAATTTCAAAGAACAATTCCAACATATTATCCAATAAAAATTTTATTTTTCTTGTTGAAAGTCAACCATGAATTTGTGAAGCAAATTTTTTATATTTTATCTTGCTACAAATTAATTAATTATGATTGAATTGACATCAATATTTATCATTTTAGAATTAAAATAAGTGGTGACAATACAGATAAAATAATTTAGAATGAGCAGTTTTTTTCCTGTTTATTACGAATTAAAAATTGAAAAAAGATAAAAAATTGATATGTTCGGAATTCGTATGGATCAAAGATTCTAATAAAAAATAAAACCCGGCAGACCGGGTTTTATTGATCAAACTTAATTTAAATTTTAAAACTTATGCTCAAAAAACGCTTGTGACTTCGTAGGGATTCGAACCCCAAACCTTCTGATCCGTAGTCAGATGCTCTATCCAGTTGAGCTACGAAGCCATTTTTAATTTTAGGTGTGCAAAAATACTACTCAAAAAGTATTCAACAAGAACTTTTTTCAAAACGATTTCTTAATGTATCTCGGCAGATAGACCGCGGTTCAATAGCTCTGTGCACATCGGCACCAGCTCTTCGTAAGTGCCGTTTTTCACCTCGCATTTTCCTTTCAAATGTGTGATCCAAGCGCATTGTTCTGCTTGCTCGGCTGTGTGTCCGCACACCTGTATAAGCGACTCAATCACCCAATCAAAGGTGTTCACATCGTCGTTGTAAAGCACAATGCTTTTAATGGAGGTGAGCTCTTCGAGTACGAGCGTTTTTGTATCGGTCTGATATTCAAATGCCATAATACTTCAACTCCATTTTTAAATCTACTTACAAAGGTACATAAAAATAGCAACTCCTTCTATAATCGTACTTGCTCAAGCACGGGTAAAAATCCAAGAAAGTGACCCGAGATTTCTTTGAAGCTCTCCGTTAGGTCAGAAAGATAAAAGTGGTATTCGCCTTTGTATTGCGAAGGCGATAGCAGGCCTGTATCCTCAAGTACCTTTTTTAAGTGCTCAGCAACAATTTTTGGAGTATCGAGAATCTGAATAGAGTGGTTAAAAAATGCGCTTACCTCAGGTTGAATGAGCGGATAGTGCGTGCATCCTAATATTAGGCCCTCCATCTTCTCGAAATTTTCGCCTTCCATATAGTGTCGAATGAGCGATTTACTCACTTCAGTGCCATACAATCCCTCTTCGATCATACCGGCTAGTAATGGAGTAGGCTTTGCTTTTACTTCAATGTTTTCACAAGCTTTCAAAAGCTTAGCTGTGTACACTCCACTGTTGATGGTAGCTTTAGTACCAATAATTCCGATTTTTCGAAAGCCATTTTTGCACACGTACTGCACTACCGGATCGATTACATTTACAATGGGCAATCTATCGCCCCAGTGGGCACACAATGGGTCATAAGCTGCAGCAGAGGCTGAATTACAGGCTATTACGAGTATTTTAATACCCTTATTGTAGAGAAATTCGCTGATCTCAAGAGAATACCGAATGATGGCCTCCCTACTCTTTTCACCATATGGCAAGTGTGCTGTATCGCCAAAATAGAGAATGTCTTCATTGGGTAATGCTGCCATTATGGCTTTAGCCACCGTGAGTCCTCCTACTCCACTGTCAAAAATTCCGATGGGCGAATAGCTGTCTCTGAGCACGCTGAGAATGTTTTCACTGCGAAAATACAGCCGAACCAGCCCTCCACTCTACCCAAGAGTCTCGAGTTTCGTGCAACTTACAGAATTCCAATCGTATGCCCTCAGGTAAATATTCTATTAAGCGTGTGATGATCCACTTCAGCATATTTTCAACCGTTGGTGTTTCGTGTAAAACGAGCACTTTCATATCAGTCGGTATGCTATAGCCATTCGAAAATTCGGATTTTTCAATGATTAATGCATGGTCTAGTACATCGATTACTGAAGTTTGTACAACTGCTTTTAAACGCTTTAGATCGATGATCATCCCGCGTTCGGGACCTGAAGTTTGTATTTTACCTGAAACTCCAATTTCCAATACATACGAATGCCCGTGAATATTACGACAGTATCCGGGATAATCGGGCAGAAAATGTGCAGCCTCGAAGTAAAAACGACGGTGTAATGCAATGGAAGAATTCATTTGGCCTTAGGCATAAACAGCTGGCAAATGAATGATGTACAAACTCGCAGAGAAATGACTTTTTACAGCTGTTTCAAGTTTATGTCAAAAGCGTTTTTCAGTACTCTAAGCCGATGGGAGTACTTCTTCAGGTCAGGGCGATAAATGCCATTTTGATCAAGCATATCGATTCTGACCATACCGCTACCGGCATGAATAATTTTTTTACCGGGTAGAACTATACCAACATGAATGATTCTTCCGTCTTCGTCGTCAAAAAAGGCTAAATCGCCGGGCATGGCCTCTTCCACAAAGCTGAGTTGCATGCCTACAGTGGCTTGCTGATAGGAGTCTCTGGGCATGCTGACTCCGGCCATGCGGTAGGAAATCTGCACAAGGCCGGAGCAGTCGATGCCAAAATGGGTACGCCCTCCCCATAGATAGGGAGCATACAAAAAATTAAGAGCCGTATCGACGATAGTAGCTCGAGTTTTCACTCCTTTTACTGTAGGGCCGCTAAACACAAGAGTTTCACCGCCAATCGTAAACTCACCATTTTCAATTTTCGGAATTTTACTTCCCAACAAGATAGAAAAGAAGTGGTTGCTGTTTTTTTTCAGTATCAAATCCACCATGTCGGCGCTATAGCCTGTATAATCGGTGTAATGAACTTGAAAGGTCTCATTGTCGATCAGGCATATTTGTTCAGTTAAAACCCATCCCTGGTAGTCATCGTGTGATAAACGCACTTTGACCCATTCATCATTTTTGGTCTCAAGTATGTGCATCAGCTCCCCAAAGAGTATCTGATTGACCATTTCAGATCGATGGGAAGGTTCCTTTCTCATCGGAATAACTGACAGCAGCGAGATTGCCTTATCAAGCATAGCGATCGACAAGAAGTTTTTTTTTTTTTTTTTAGGCTTTTTACATCAAATTTTCAATGACGATGGCTGATGCCCCTCCCCCACCGTTGCAAATTCCGGCAGCGCCATATCGGGCATTGTTTTGCTTGAGTACATTTATCAGAGTAACGATGATTCGCGCGCCACTACATCCCAGAGGATGCCCCAGCGACACAGCACCACCGTTTACATTAACTCGAGCCGGATCGAGGTTCAAAATCTTTATGTTAGCTAATCCTACGACAGAAAAGGCTTCATTAAGTTCAAAATACTCAACATCTTCGATTTTAAGACCAGCCTTTCCGATGGCTATTGGCAATGCCTTAGCGGGTGCCGTCGTAAACCACTTGGGTTCTTGTGCAGCATCGGCATAGCTAACAATTCGGGCCAGAGGCTTTAGGCCGAGCTCCTGAGCTTTTTCCAAACTCATTAGAATTAGGGCCGCAGCTCCGTCGTTTAGCGTTGATGCATTAGCTGCCGTGATCGTACCATTCTTTTCAAAAACAGGTGGTAGAGTGGGTATTTTATCAAATTTTACGTTTTTGTATTCTTCATCTTCAGCGAAAACAATGGGATCACCCTTGCGCTGAGGAATGGTCACAGGTATTACTTCATCGGCAAATTTACCCGACTCCCATGCTTTTGCACTTCGCTTGTAGGATTCAATAGCGAAGTTGTCTTGATCCTCTCTCGAAAAAGAATATTCTCTTGCGCACAATTCACCACAAGTTCCCATGTGCTGACCGTCGTAGGCATCTAGCAAACCATCGCGAAGCATTCCGTCGACCAATTTTAAGTCTCCCAACTTTTGACCGGTTCGACCTGTAGCCAAATAATGAGGTACCATGCTCATATTCTCCATACCGCCGGCCACTACCACTTCATTATCGCCCGTTTTGATCGACTGGGCAGCCATCATCACTGCCTTCATGCCTGAAGAACACACTTTATTTACAGTGGTACAAGGCACTTCGGGCGATAAGCCACCTTTCAGAGCAGCCTGGCGCGCAGGTGCTTGCCCCAAATTGGCCTGTAATACGCAGCCCATCAATACTTCATTTACCAGTGACGGATCGAGTTGAATTTTGGATAGTGCTCCACGGATAGCCACTGCTCCAAGCTCCGGAGCAGGTACTGTACTAAGGGAGCCGCCAAAAGAACCTATAGGAGTACGAACTGCTGAAACAATAACAACATCTTTCATTTCTGATAAAAATTAAATTGCGCGCAAGTTATATATTAGATGTGTTTCAAAATTTTTAGGGTTGAACGCCTATTAAAAAAATTGCAGGTACTTTTTCAAGTGTAACGAGATTTTCTTTAGCCCAATCGGAAATTCTTAAAGTTTTAATAAACTGCGCTGGACCCGTTAAATCTGAAGCCACACAGAGAAAAGTATCAGGCCGAAGGGTTTGAAGGCATTCTTCAACTAGTTTAGTGTTTCTGTAAGGCGTTTCAATAAAAATAAAAGTTGTTTTGTCTTTTAATGAACGGGCTTCGAGCTCTTTAATTTTTCTCCTTCTTTCGTGTTTTTCTACAGGCAAATACCCCACAAAGGCGTAATTCTGACCATTGAGTCCCGATGCCATCAGCGCTAGAAGTAGCGAAGAGGGCCCCACCAAAGGTACTACCTCAATGTTTCTTCTGTGGGCTTCCATCACGAGCAAACTGCCGGGATCAGCTACAGCCGGGCAGCCAGCTTCGCTTAGCAGTCCCACATTTTCGCCAACTTTACATTTATCCAGAAAGGAAAAAAAATCGCTCTCCGTCCTGTGCTTGTCGATTTGTACCACTTCAATGGAACTCTGCTGAATATAGGGGACTACTTTTTTTAGAAAAGCGCGGGCTGATTTGGCATTTTCAGCAAGGTAAAATTTCGTGTTTTCAATCACTTTTTTGGTGCCCAAAGGGATGACTTCCAATGGATTGATTTCAGAAATCAAAGAAGGTATCAAATACAATTTACCCATTTTGGGCGGACTGTTTTTTGACGAAATACTTTTGAATAATGGCATCGCAAGCTATATCGACTAATTTAAATACTGACTCAAAGTCGTTCTCCGTTCCATAATAGGGATCAGGAACTTCCAACATCTGGCCTGGAAAAGCTTCTTCAGTCATCATTTTTACCTTTCTTAAGTGCTCAGGCGTTTGAGCCATCGAATACAAAGCATCGTAAATCGATCTGTCAGCAGCATAAATAAGGTCGAAGTGTTCGAAGTCTTCCGGTCGAAACTGTCTGGCGCGTTGGTCAGAGAGGTCAATACCGTGTTTTCGGGCATTTTTCATCGTACGCGGGTCTGGCTTTTCGCCAATGTGATACGACGAAATTCCCGCCGAATCTACTACAACATCTTCTACGCCTAGAGCTTTAAGTTTACTTTTTAAAATGCCCTCAGCTAAGGGCGAACGACAAATATTTCCAAGACAAACCATTAATATTTTCATGCAATCCCCTTCCTTAGTTCTTCGCTCATTTGGTGAACGGCAGCTTTAAGCTGTTCTTTGTAGGCAATAACCTTCGCCAGAATTGACGGGTCAGATTGTCCAAGGATTTGAGCTGCCAAAATTCCTGCGTTTTTAGCACCATTTAGGGCTACTGTGGCTACTGGCACACCAGTAGGCATCTGTAGGATAGAAAGCACTGAGTCCCAACCATCGATGCTGTTTGATGATTTCACAGGTACGCCCACCACAGGCAGTGGCGTGATGCTCGCTACCATACCTGGCAAATGAGCTGCTCCACCGGCACCTGCTATTATTACTCGAATGCCTCTCAAGTGGGCATTCTTTGCATATTCAAACATTTTATCGGGTGTACGATGTGCTGAAACCACATCCAATTCATAGGCAATTCCAAACTCTTTCAACACATCAGCAGCCCCTTGCATCACTTGTAAATCGCTTTTCGAACCCATGATGATGCCTACGAGCGGAGCATGTGTCATTTTATTCGATTAATAAGTTTTTTATTCTCTGATTTTTTTTCTTGAAGAGCCACCACTTCAAGCGCGTTTTTATCGACCACAGCCGTAAACTCCAGTCCTGCACTGTAGAGGCGAATGCTCACCATGTTTTTGTTTACCTGAATTACCTCGCCTTCATGCGACACCAGTGGTCCCTCGATGATCTTTGCCTTAGCTCCTACAGGTATCTCTTTTACTTCGATTACAGCATGCTGAAATTCAGCGAGAAAAGATTTAAGGCGATCCATTTCCACATCGCGCACAATTGCAGGCTTTTTAAGCCAATACACAAAATTGAGAACACCAGGTGTCTGCAGTACTTGGATGCGTTCATTCTCTTCCACGCGCACAAATACATAGGATCGTATTATTACCTCATCTACGTATTTTCGCCTATCGCTCCATTGTTTGAGCACTCTGCGAATCGGACAGTAATTTTCGATACTTTGTCGGGTGAGCAAATCGGCGACCTTCTTCTCATTTCTGGGTTTTGTGTAAACGATCATCCATTGCTTACCCATAAAAAGTGTTTTACGTTGTTTAGCTTGCAAAGTAAAAACGCTCTGATATAAAGCCGATCATGATGTGAAAAAATTATTTCAAAATTTTTGTACTATGTATAGCATAGTACATTCTTTTATTTATATCTTTGTTTAATAAACATCATCTGTAAAGTGAATGAATTAAAGGAGCAAGTCAACGCACAAATGCGCAAAGGCGTTCTTGAACTCTGTGTATTAGCTATTCTAAATCAAAGCGATGCATATTCAAATGATATAATTGAGGCATTAAAAAAGCACGAAATTATCCTGGTAGAAGGCACGTTATATCCCCTACTTACGCGCATGAAAAACCAGGGACATCTCACCTATCGATGGGAAGAAAGCAACCAAGGCCCACCGCGTAAATACTATTCGATTACTCAAGCGGGAAAAGAATATTTCAATACATTAAGAACCATATGGATTGATTTTTCTTCTTCTATCAACAAACTTTTGCAACAATGAAAAAAGCAATATCAGTACAGGTAGCCCGTGTACCATTTACTATGAGCTCAGAAGCTTTTGAAACTCTGGCGTTGTATTTAGAAAATATCAAGAAAGTCATTCATCCTGATTATCGGGAAGAAACGCTGAATGATATTGAATTGAGAATTGCAGAGTTGTTAAATCAAAAAAAGCAAAATAATCATATCATTGAAAAAGAACTCATTGACGAAATTGTACAAATTATAGGAAAACCAGAAGAATTTTTAGATCATAAAGAAACCTCAAATACCTCTTCAGAACTTTATAAATTTGATAAGAAACTTTTTAGAGATCCCGACAATAACATTTTGGGAGGAGTTGCTGCCGGATTCTCTCATTATTTTTCTGTTCATAAAATCGTTTTTAGGCTTTTTTTCATAGTTCTAACTTTTTATCAAGGTATTGGGATTTTATTATACCTTTTCTTTTGGGTTATTTTACCAAAAGCAAAAACATATGTAGAAAAAATGATTATGAAGGGCGAGGAGATTCCATCTCAATATTTAGATCAAGTAATAATTGACAAATACAATTCCAAAAAATTTTTAGATTCGAGAGCTTTACATAACAAATTATTTGAAAAATTACTTGATTTTATAGGAAGTATTTTGATTTATACCAAAAATTTTTTGGTAAATTTACTTTCCCGTAGCTCACTGGCAATTTTGTCTATTGCAATTATATTGTTTTTAATAATTACCTTTTTAGCTAGTTATGAAATTCTAACAGATAGCATAACAATCAATAATGTTAAAATTACAAAGGAAAATGCATTAAACTATATTTTATTAATCTTCCCTTCTACCCTTTATGCAGGTTTATTTTTTATAAGTATTATTACTTTAATTGTAAGTCTATTAGCTGTATTGAAAATAGGATATAGAAATTTGACTAAGAAGAATGGTATAAAACGGGCTAAAAGTCTTTATCTTGCACTTTTAGCATTATTACTTTCTTTTGTTATAACAAGAGTTTTAATATATTTTATTGAAAAAAATTTTTCTGTGCAAACTTCTTTTATACTTCAATCGGATAATTTTTCAATATCAGAAGGTGAAATTTTACATGTTGTACCAAATAATATATTCGCATTTGATGTTCTTCCTATTGTATTAAAAGGAGATTCAGTATATTCATCAAATATTGATTTTGTTTTTATTAAAAGTCAAACAGATAAAGCGATGTTTACTGTAAAAGCTGAAGCTAAAGGAGCGAATGAATTGGAGGCTTTTAAAAACATTCAAGGCGTCAGATATCAAGTATATAAAGAAGGCAATAGAATAAATGTTTTTTCCTATTTTTCATATCCAAAATACATTGGATTTAGAGATCAAAAAATAATTATTGAAATTCACCTTCCTGTAAATCAAATAATATATTTACCCGAAAATTTCTCAGGTCATTATGATGTTTTTGAAGATGAAGAATCAGAAGACTTATTACCAGGATATTATAAAATGACAGAAGAAGGACTAATTAAATTATAGAGTTCCTTACCAACATATGTTCTGAAAGTGTGAATTTCTATATTTGTCAAAAATCTCAAATGTGAGAAAATTTTTTATTTTTTTAATTATATTTCTACATTCCATATTTATTTATTCCAATCCAAAGCCTTTATTTAAAACATTTGGCCCTACTATTACCAAAGGAAGTGGAATAAACTGGCAAGTAACCCAAACTAAAGAAGGATTAATAATTGTTGCATCTTCAGCAGGAGTTAAAATCTTTGACGGTTACAACTGGGAAATTGTAAAAAACAGGCTCAACTCAGAAGTATATTCAATACATTACAATCCTGAAGATTGCAATATCTATGTAGGGGGATTAGAAGACTTCGGTTATATTGAGCTTGACAATTCAAATAAATGGACATATATCTCCTTATTCAATCTTTTACCGCTCTCCCAAACTTCATTCGGAAAAATATGGCAAACGATTATTACTGAAAATGTTTACTTTATAAGTGAAAAATTTATTTTTGAATACGATCAAATGAAAATCACTATTCATCAACCTGAGAACAATACATTTTACAAAGCTTTTGTGTATAAAAATACTTTTTTCGTTCAGGAGGAAGGTGTGGGCCTTTTTGCAATCGTTGGTGGAAAGAAAAAATTCATAAAAAACAGTAATATTTTTAACGACAAATTAATTGAATTTATACTTCCAACAACACAAGGTGCTAAAGTTTTTTTTAGCGATGGTGTAGTTGCACAATGCAAAATAGAAAACAATGAAGTAAAAGACGTAATATTTGAAAGCAATCAGGTTTCAAAATACATTAAAAATGGTTCTCTTAGAAAAATTCTTCATCTGTTTGACGGAAATTATGCATTTGCATTGGGAAATGCAGGTGTTGTCATTACAGATTCCTCTTTTCACATCAAATGCATTTATAACCAAGAAAATAAAATAATAAATGAGTTTGTAAACGATATATATGAAGATTATTTTGGAAATCTTTGGACAGCGGAAGAATATTTAATCCGATTTATCAATTATGGATCACCCTACAGTATTTATACAAACTCAGATGGCATATTTGGCGTAATACATTCATTTGTTGATCTCAAAAATGCAGTTTACTTATCGGATCAATACAACATTTATATTTTTGAAAACAGCGAACTAAAAAAAATTCATCAAATAAACGAGATTATCCGAAAAATTTATAAAATAGATGAAAATTCATTCTTTGTATTAACAAATAAGGCTATTTATATATTTGAAAAACAAAAGTTCACTAAGTTGTTTGAATTTTCCGAGGGAAAAAACATTTTCACCTTCGATAATGCCAACAAAATTTTTGGAGTTTATAATAATCATTTAATTTTAATTTTTTCGATAAAATTCTCAAAAGTTTCTTTTGAATTTCTGAAAACCTTAGACCAGGTAGAAATAAGTGACATTGTAGTCGATACAAATAAAAGGATATGGTTTTCTACTACATCAAGTGGAGTAGGATTTTTATTTGAGGGAAAAATAAAATTTTATGATACAAAATCAGGATTACCTTCCTACTTCAATAATCGAATAGTATATGTAAACAATCAGATATATATACTGACTCAAGAAGGTATTTTTAAACCAGATAAATACTTAAATAATTTAAGAAGAACTTCGGACTTCGGCGATTATATTTCAAAACAATTCGTAACAAATATAAATCCTTCAAAATTTGGATTATTTATTAAATTAACAAACGAAAAAAATCAAAATGAATTTTACTTAATTAATTCGTCTCTCACAATAGATAGTGATTTTAATAAAATTTTTAAATACTTGCCGGAGAGAGGATTTGCCGGATGGCATTTAACACATGACGATAAACTTTTGATTTCTTTTATTGAAGGACTTTATGTACTTGATTTAAATAAATCCCATAGACTGTATCAACCGCTTGAGATTACCGTTCAACAAATGTTGTACAATCAAAAAGGATACTACGATGAAAAACGAAATAGAATAGTACTAAATTACGATTATGGTCCTTTGCAAATATTTATCACGTCTCCTTATTACGAGGGTCAAGATAAGATTACATATTTCTATCGAATAAAGAATGGCAACAACGAATGGCAAGAATTAAAAAATAGCAATATTATTGTGATACCGCAATTACATTTTGGTAATTACGAAATTCAAATTTATGCACGCAACATTTATGGAATTAATAGTGAAATAAAATCTATACCTATACATGTCAAAACACCCTGGTATTTAAATCTTTATTTTATTATTTTCTTAGTTATTTTAATTGTAATTATACTTTTATATATCCAAAAACTTAGAGAAAGTTATCTTGCAAAAAAGAACAAAGAACTCGAAGAATTAATACAACTCAGAACGAAGGAATTAATCGATGAAAAGAAGGAACTTGAGCGTTCAAAGGAAGAATTATATGAATTATCAAAACAGCGCAATCAATTGCTCGGTGTATATGCTCATGACCTAAAAAATCCTCTAAGTGCAATAGATGGCATAAAAGAGTTGATGGAGGTAACTATTTCTACTACCGATCTCGATGAAAGTATAAAGAAGGAGTTGATGGAATACCTGTCGATGATTAAGAGCTCTACGACTCAGATGATGAGCATCATCCAAGACATTTTAAGCAGCGTTCGTCAAGACTCATTTAAACAAAAAATTGACAAAAAAATCGTAGATATCATTGAAATATTGAGTGAGCATTACTCTTTAATGAACAATTATGCTCGTCAAAAAAATATTCAAATTCACTTTCAACCTAAAGGCAAATATTTGGTAAATGTGGATGAAAGAAAAATAGGAGAAGTTTTTCAAAATTTGCTTTCGAATGCAATTAAATATAGCAATGAAAATTCCACTGTTGAAATAGGTATCAACACTGAGATTAGAAACGGTAAAGAATTCGTAAAAATTAGTATCAAAGATCAGGGACCTGGCTTTACTGAAGAAGATAAGAAAAAAATGTTTGGGCTTTTTCAACGTCTCTCTGCTAAGCCCACAAAAGGAGAAAGTTCTACGGGTTTAGGTTTATATATTGTAAAAAATTATACGGAACTAAATGATGGATTTGTAGAGCTCGAAAGCACTTACGGCGAAGGATCTACCTTTCATATTTACTTACCTCTGGTAGAAAAAATTGTTTAAGTTTAACAGAAATACATCCAAAATCCGAAGAGTATATAAATAGTTAAAAAGACCAGGGAATCAAATTGTTTTATAGATGTTTTTCTCTTTAAATATATATAAAAATAAACAGTGATCAAGGAAAAGAAATAAGCTCCAAACATACATCGATAATTAATTGAGCTATCATCAGAATTACCCCAAAAAAACAATGGAAATACGAAAACTACTACCCAATTAAATACACCGCTTCCCATCAAATTAGATATGGCGACAGATGAAATATTTTTTCGAATTAAATAAATGGTAAGTAAAAATTCCGGAATGCTTGTAATACTACCTATGAGTAGAGCACTTGTTAGCACATCTTTTCCGCCAAACACGAATGAAACAGCCTGGCCTGATTCTACAAGAAAAATACTGCCAAAAAACGTCAATAATACTCCATAAAGAAGTGATGAAACGGGATGTGTTTTAATAAAGGACGATGCAGGAAGTTGCCTTTCATTTAAATTCCTTAGAACACTTTTACGAACTAAATAACCAAAGAGAATAAAAAGAATGAAAAAAATTATGAAAGTAACGGGATGAATTTTTGATGTATATATGAAATTCAAAAACAGTATAAAACCAAATAAAATCTGCACCCATAGATCTTCTTCACGATGAAATCCTGAAACCCTCACAGGATATCGCCATACTACCAGACCTAGCAACAGTGTGAAATTAAAAACATTACTGCCGATTACTAGAGGAAATGGCACAGACGTATAGTGAAAATATATGCTGTATAAAACACAAAAAATTTCTGGTAATGATGTAAATGCCGACAATATTAAAAAGCCCACTGCAGCAGGCTGATGGCGAAAAAAAACTGAAATGTGAATCGTAAACCTAAATAAAAAAAAATATCCTGATCCGATGAGAATAACAGCAGGAATCAGGAGTAATTCGATCATACTAACGCTTTCGGCTTATGGTACCTTCGATTTCTTGTTTTACTTTTTCGATTTCTTTTGTTGTATCATTAAGTTTATCTTTTTCGATTACTTCTTCAGCCGAACGAGTGATTTCATTTTTTATCTCCTGAGTAGCTCTGCGAATTTCATAAATACCTCTCCCTAAACTGCGAGCAATTTCTGGAATGGAATCAGCACCGAAAAAAAGCAGAACAAACAGTAGAATGAAGACAATTTCACCAAATCCTATAAAAAGAAGCACTTTTTAAAACGCTTTATGATGAGCAAAGATATAGCCAATAAATAAAAAAGCCGGTTTTCATCCGGCTTTTTAAAAGTGCTAAATTTCACTCAAGCAAATTACAACTAAACATTTGCAGCCTTGTGTGCTTCTTGCAGCTTTATACGATCCTCTTCGCTGAAGGTATCGTATACTACAGGAGTTGCGATGAACAGAGATGAGTAAGTCCCTACGATCACGCCCATCATGAGGGCAAACATAAACCCGCGAATTACTTCACCACCAAAAATGAAAATTATTACCAATACAAATAAAGTGGTAAGAGAGGTGTTGATCGTGCGACCTAATGTATTGTTCACCGCTTCATTGATTACTTCGTTGATAGGTTTACGACGGCTGTGGGTTGCAAAATACTCGCGAATGCGGTCGAAGACAATAACAGTATCGTTAAGCGAATAACCAATAACTGTAAGCAATGCCGCGATAAAAGCCTGATCGATTTCCAGCGTAAACGGAACGATGCCGTAGAGCAACGAGAAGAGTGAAATTACCACCAGTACATCGTGGAAGGCTGCCAGAACTGCGCCAAGGCTGAATTGCCAACGGCTAAAGCGAACAAGAATATACAAGAAGATCACCAGCAATGAGAAAACCAATGCCCAAATTGCTGACTCCTTGATGTCGTCGGCTATGGTAGGACCAACCTGTCGCTCAGCCACTATACCGATTCCGCTGTCGTTATCCAGAAACTGGCTTTCAGGAACTTCAGTTGCGTAAAAAGGTTTGCAGGCCTGGTAGAGTTTGCCTTTTATTTCATTTTCTACCTCGAGTCCGGTCTGATTGATTTTGTATTTGGTGGTAACAATTACCTGATTGGCAGATCCGATGGTTTTTACGGTAGGTACAATCTTTTTTCCTGACTCATCGATAAAATATTCACCTATTGCAGTTGCCAGTTTTACTGTATTAACGGGTTGATCAAAGCGAATTTGATAAGATCGGCCACCTACAAAGTCAACGCCATAATCTAATCCTCTTGTAAACAGAGAGATGATACCTGCAACAATAATAGCTCCTGAAATAAAATAAGCGCGCTTGCGCAGAGCTAGGAAGTCAATTTTTGAATTGGTAAATATTCCTTCCGTAAACTTTGAAGAGAAAGTAATGCTTTTCTTTTTTTCTAAACGAGCCTCAAAAATCAAGCGAGTGATGAAAATGGCACAGAAAAGAGAAGTGAAAATACCGATGATCAATGTAGTAGCAAAGCCTCTGATCGGACCCGTACCAAATACATAGAGGATGATACCGGTGAGCAATGTTGTAACATTAGCGTCGATGATGGATGAGTAAGCAGCTTTGTAACCGTCAGAAATAGCCAGTTTCAATCCCTTACCGGCACGCAACTCTTCGCGAATGCGCTCGTAAATAATCACATTGGCGTCAACTGACATGCCTATGGTAAGAACTATACCGGCAATACCTGGCAAGGTTAGCACCGCACCAAGTGAGGCCAGCAGTCCAAAAATGAAGAACATGTTTACTACAAGTGCAACATTAGCAGCCACGCCTGCATTTTGGTAATAAAAGATCATGTAAATCAACACGATCACCAGCGCAATTACAAAAGACCAAATACCAGCTCTGATGGATTCTTTACCAAGAGAAGGTCCCACGACGTCAGCTTGAACGATGCGGGCAGGCGCGGCTAGTTTACCGGCTTTTAAAATGTTTGCCAAGTCTTGAGCTTCTTGGATAGTAAAATTGCCTGTGATTTGAGTACGACCACCTGGAATTTCATTTTGCACCTGCGGAAAAGAGTATACAAGATTGTCGAGCACTACTGCCACTGAGCGCTTTGGGTCTTGGCTTGCTGCTTCGCGAGTAATTTTCTGCCATTTTTGAGCACCCACGGCATTCATAGTCATGGTTACGATGGGGCGATTTCGCTCGTCAAAGTCCTGACGGGCATCGATCACCACATCGCCAGACAGATCTGGACGATCGTCGCGATTTCCTTTAATGGCTAGCAAAAACAATTGTTGTGATGACCCTTCAGGCTTAGCTGACCAAAGAAATTTCACGTATCTTTTGTCTGCCGGGAGTAATGCTCTGATTTGAGGCATTGAAAGATACTTATTTACTTTAGCTGTATCTTTTACAAGGGCTATACCAACGATCGGACCCGGAACTGCACGGTTGTTTTGAAAATCGTAATAGGGTGCAAGTACTTCAAAGAGAGGATTGTATTGATTTTCTACCACAGAGGTATCGCTTTCTGCTTTTGCAGTATCTGTAGTTGTCCTGGTTTGCTCGGCTTGCGCGGTAGTTTGTTCGTCATCTACGCTCTTGATATTAAGTATATCTGAGGCTTTTTGATCTTTCTTCTCATCAATAGTAGTTGATTCCTTATCTCTTGGCACCAGTACTCTCAAGCGCTCATTGGCCTGGCTGAGAAAGTCAAGAAATTCGGAACCTTCATAAAGATTCCAGAATTCGAGCTGAGCGGTGCTTTGCAAAAGTTTTTTCACACGCTCAGGTTCTTTCACACCCGGAAGTTCGATGAGAATGCGTCCACTGTTTTCGAGCTTTTGTATGTTTGGCTGCACAACGCCAAATTGATCAATACGGGCGCGCAATACAGTAAATACATTGTCAATAGCACCTTGTACCTCACGGCGAATTTCTTCCTTAATTTTTTCATCAGGCGCATTAAAACCTACGCGGTCGTTGAGCATTTTGGTGCCAAAAAGCGTGGGGTCGGAGTAACGCAGAGATAGGCCTTTAGCCTTCATCAGTGCATCGAGCTCTGTAAAGAACAGATTGGCGTAATTGTCCTGAGTGCTTCTCAGCTTTTTGTCTGTATTGTCAAGTGCTTCGAGGATGAGAGGATTGTTTTTATCACCAGCTAAGCTGCGAATGATGTCGCGTACCTGTACCTCTAGAATAACATTCATACCTCCCTTCAGGTCGAGGCCAAGGTTCAGTTCCTTTTGCTTGACTTCGGCGTATGTATATTTTCTTATAAGAAGATTTAAAACTTTTTCAGAAGCCATTGAGTCGAGATAGCGCTGCTCGGCTTCTCTGTCGCCCCTGGCATATTCACGGGCTTTTCGCTCTATTCTAGAAGCTGTAAAGGTAAAAGTGAGCTGGTAAAGGCAAGCGATGGCAAAGGCTATAGCAAAGCCTTTGATAAGTCCCTTATTTTGCATTCCTTACGATGGATTAATGAGTTTTTTAATTTGAGGCCGCAAATATAGCCGACCGTTTCTAATTCAAAAGTCCTGAGTTTTATTTAAATGGCCACACCTGGTTTTTAAAATCCACTCGTGCCAATCTGTAATATTTGTCAAGCGTTACTTTCTTAACTTCCTTGTATGGTACATCAGTTTTAAGCTCATAAACTGGTCGTACCCAAGGCCAATAGGGCGCTGTAACAAATCCTTGGCGAGGTTGAGTCTGATACATTAAATCGATTGGAACGAAATAGGCATATTCTTTATCGGCTTCTACATATACCTCTACAGGCATGATTGCTTTACCAGAATTTTCAATCACAACCACTGCTCGTCCGTCTGCATCTTCGCGCACCTCTTTGATGGCTACTTTAAGTGTTTTGGTGGAGTTAATCCATTGATGAAAATACCAATAGAGCTTTACACCCGACACTTTTTCCATACACTTGCGCAGTTCATCAGGGCCGGGATGTTTAAATTTATAGGTATCATAGAAGAGCCTTAGCCCCTCAATCACTTTCTCGCGACCGATGATACCTTCGAGCTGAGCTAGTAATAAAGATCCCATGTAATAGGCCGCCGTACCATAGTTTCTGTTTGTGTGAAAATGATCAGCATGAATAGCCATAGGTTCAAAATTGCCATCGCGGGCTAATGCCACATAGCGCTCAAGCGAAGGGATGTGCGGATTAGCCCGGCGGAGAGGATCGTCAGGAGGAAAGAGCTCATTCATAATCAGATCTTCCACATACGTAGTAAATCCTTCGTCCATGTAGTGATGTAGCGATTCATTAAATCCCAGAATGCCGTAAAACCAGCAATGTGCTGCCTCATGCACGCATAGGCCAACCATACCTTTTAATTCTCCGCTACCTAACACAAGTGTGGCCATCGGATATTCCATTCCTCCATCCCCACCCTGAATAAAGGAATACACAGGATAAGGATACTTTCCAACGTATTTCTCCATCAGTTTAAAGAAGCGCTCCATATAGGCAGGAAGCTGTTCCCATGTGGCTACGTTTGCGGTTCGTGGCTTGTAAAAAAATCGTAGTAGCGGGCCATCAGAAATTTGATAGGTATTATGGACATATTCCGGATCGGCAGCCCACACAAAGTCGTGCACATTTTCAGCCTTGAAGTGCCACGTAATACGCCCGTTGGGATTGTGTTTTACGGATTTTTTTGAATAACCATAACCGATTTCATCTGCATTTTGCAAAACTCCGGTAGCTGCTACTACATATCGTGCCGGCAAGGTGATGCGCACATCCCAATCGCCAAAAACGCCATAAAACTCCCTGCCGACGTAAGGATTAGGATGCCAGCCGAGCCGGTCGTAGTTGCACAGCTTCGGATACCATTGTGCCATGCTGTAAGCTACGCCTTCTACGTTGTATCGGCCTGTACGTCTGATTTGCACAGGCACCTGACTTTGGTAGCGCATTTCTATCACTGCACTATCGCCCGGCAATACAAGTGCTTTAGGTATATGGAGAATGGTTTCGTACACATTGAAGGGCGTATCCTTGCCATTCACCTTCAAAGATTGAATTCGATGGTATCCGATTTCCTCTGGCTTGAGCCTTGAGATGCGGTCACCTACCCTTCGGTCGGGATCGGCTATGGTGCGCGAGCGCACATCCATCATGCTGCCCGGCTGAAAGGCATTGTAATACAGATGAAAAAAGAGTTCATTAAGCGTATCCGGACTTTGATTGTACAACACCAGCCTTTGCAAGCCCGTAAATTGATGCCTGCGGTCGTCAAAATCTACAGTTATATCATATTTTACCCGGAGCTGCCAGTCTGTAGCATGTGCGATGTGAACGAAGAAAAATAAGGTAAGGAAGAAAAATCGTCTGTTGATCATTCGGCCAATGTTTAAACGTCAAAGAAAACCACCGGCCGAAAATAAAAAAACCGACAATATGTCGGTCGATTGAGTGGAGCTGGCGGGATTCGAACCCGCGTCCAAACAAGGAATACATCAGCTTTCTACATGCTTAGTCTGTCGTTGCTTTTTCGACCACCGGATGGAGACAGACACCCTGCCGATGGCTTAGCTGCTTCAATTTCGGGGTGTGACTGCAGCATTCACTCCCCTATTCACCCTTTTATGACACCCTGTAACCCACCGCCGGGCGAATCGGCTGTGGCAGGATGACTTGCTCTGCCACCTGGTGACAGATAAAGCTAATCAACATCCCGTTGATTAAGCAGCAAGTGCGTAGTTGTTGTTGCCATTTATGGCTGTGACCAAGATTTACGAGCGTCGTCACCTGGCTCGGCATGCTTACTGACACATTCATCTTGCTGTCAAAACCAGTCAGCCCCAAAGAACTTTGCAAGGCGCAAAATTATCAACTTTTGTGCAAAACTTTTTCCAAAATATTTACTGTTGTCTACTGCATAGTATCCCTCTCATACAGTTTTTGAGAAATATACGTGAAATCCTAAATTTTTTCGATAGGTAAATCCATAAGTATAAAATTTAATCCAAATTATTTCCCTTCATTCTGAAAGTTATTGCCTTATCATGCATTAAAATTCATTCAAGTTTTGACTAACTTAAACGATCCGGTCTGTGAGTATCATAACCCACTTTAGAAATCAAATGGGCAATGCAGGCAATCTCTAATCCTTCTATCTAATACAACCAACCGAATACTATGACTCCCTCTGAGTTCTCAAAGAGAATAGATTAAGAACAGAAAGAATGGATTTTCGATCGATTGATAAACTGCAGGATACTGCCCCATGGCAAAAATCAGTACAGTAAGAATAAGGCAATCTAAAACAGCTTCATGCGTTTAACTGATATTTTCAAAAAGAGCTGAACCAATAGGATCATTAAGCAAAATCTGAGGAGTATTACTTCCGTAATTTTTCTGTATAAAAACCTTGCAGCAAGGGTAGGCTGGAGTGTTTTAGATATTTCTTCAAACTCATCAGACTTAAGGTATTTTAAAATCAACACTACCCAAAAAATCAAACCCCCTTAAACTACTCCACCTGGTACCCAGAACCTTGGTATTTCAGCATAATTTAAACCTGTCGATTATGAGATCTACCCATTTTTCAAGAATCGGAACGGTGAGATTTTTTTAATACAGAAGTGTTCCAATAGGTATTGCAATGACTAATTAATAGTCGGATTAATGAGAACCAATAATTTGATTTGTTAGGCAGTGAAATATGCTTCTAAAATTTCTAATATTTCTGCGGGCAAAACAATGTCCATATTGAGTATCGGGCCAATACCAAGCAGGCCAAGAAAAGTTAATATTAGTGCCAGGTAAAGCTTTTTCCTACCCACAAAATACCAATAATGAATACGTGGAACAGCTGTGCAAATCACAATCTGAAACCAATAGATAGGGCAGGAAAGACGGGCACTCCGATATCAACATCGCCATAATTGGCGGGTTTATTGCCTCTGTATATTCCTACGGGTTTATTGCCTCTGTATATTCCTAAAAGATACTCGATCTGAACATTGGTGTATAGCGGAAGTTTGAAAATTTTATAATCAAACCTATATCCAAACCGAACGCTGGCAGCCAGATCAAATCCGTTGTAGAATTTATCTTGTGTCAGATCTTTATAGAAATTGTATGCAGGCCATAATTGCCCCTCGATGTTTAAATTTTTCCAGAGATATCGCCTGTAGCCGATAGGAATAGTGGAGGCACTAAACTGCCCGATAGCATCATTTTTATTAGGTTAATAATTTTTCAGATAAGTAAAGCCAATAATTAGATGGTCATTTTTTGTTAATTAACAAACCATTTGTGCGGAATAAATTCTAAAAAAGGCTACCTAAGGGAAGACTTCGATACTATATCGATGACTGTTAGTGATCTCCTGAGTATAACAGTTGAAAGAAAACATAGATGCGGTGAGAGTGGTAAGTAGAATTTTTTTTCATAATTTTACAATAAAGGCTTTATTTTAAAGGTTTTTGCAATTTTTCGCATGAGAGAGTTAATACATATGATGTCGTGTATTACGATAAAATAGTTTTACAAGGCACTGCACCAACCAATACGCCAAACGCCCGAGCCTATTCCATAACCAACTCTAAAGTATAGTTAACGATGTAATAAGCAAGTGAAAAAGAAATAATATCTGGATTAAGTTTACAATAAAAAAAAAACTACAGCCCAAGATCCTTTATCGGGTAACTTAGATAGTTTAGTAGGAGGAGATGATTTTTCAGCCGTAGCGAGCTATTGATTTGAATTTTTTACAAACATTTTAAAGAAGATCCGGGAAGAATCTTTAGTTGAGTGCAATGGAATTATCGCCTTAAAAAAATATCTAAAATTTAACAAATACAATGCACAATATAAAGTGCATAATATGTCCAAACCATTGATAAAATGTAACACTACCGAAACTTTACTGCAATACCCCAAAATGACTTCAAAAGTTCTATTATAAGCAAGGCAAAAAATCAAGGAAAAAACCAAGTAGTCTTAAAAGGGCTCTAATGCAGCCATTTTTTTGTTGTAAAACCTAATTTTTGATTTAAAAAAGAGGTTGTGCAACGGTTACCGCTGTTGTGTGCTGCCCTTCTGTTATTTCGTCCTCAATTTTCGTTTGCATGGTAGGAAATGAGACTCTCATTGTCAAGTGCTGATTTGTGTGTCGGATTGTGTGACTTGACAATGTGTGTGGCTTAGCTTTGGCTTTCATAGTCATACTTTTTCAAAAAAGGGTTTTGAATTTTGATTAGTTCGTCTCTATAAATTTTAATAAATGATTTTAATTCGATTTTCATTCTGTTCTTATTAAAATTTTCTTCGTGTCTGGGATCCTTATAACAGTGACATAAAATGCATAAACACTGTAAGTTGCTTTCCTTATTGTTTGTCTTATCACCGTCTATATGGTGAGTATGCCAATATCTCCTATGAATTGCTGCTTTGGGGGCAATCCCACATGATTCACAAGTGTAATTTCTTTTTTCTCGGTAATCTTTACTTATTTTCTCTTTGCCACGAACATATCCGAAAATATCAACTTCGATATTGTTTTTTTCAATATCACTCTTATCTAATTTGTCAAAAAAGTCTTCGGTGGTTTCAATGCTATCAAAAATCTCTCTTTTGCAATAACCACAGTATACGAGTACTTGATCTTTGTATTCTTTTCTTGTTGTCTTATCAATTAGGTCGTTAACATTTGAATTTGACCACTCGTAACGTTCTTTAAATTTACCTTCTTCGATAAACTTTCTAATGATATGGCATCTTGTAAGATGAAATTTTGGATATGACCCATAAGTTGAGATATAAGGCTCTTTAATGAACATATAGCCACGATATTTTTTACCCTCGTATTCGAGATAAATTCCATCATCTTCAAATGAAATTGAACCTGCCTTATATGCTTTTTCAAAGTCAATACCTTTAATAATTCTGAAACCACTAGAACTTTTGAGAGAGGGAAATCCCCACTCATCAAGTTTTTTAGAAAGTTTATCAAATTGATAAAGCATATTATTTACCGATTTCTTTTAAAACTCGTTCTACCAGATTTTCACTAGTAGTAATTATTCTAAATTCCACACGTCTTGAAAAATTGTTATTCGCAGGTTTGCCAGAGATAGCCGTTAGCTGCTTGTTATCATCTAATGTGCGACCATACGAAAGTCCATTAGCAGTCAACCAAAACTGGAGTCTGTGCTCATCTTTCTTGGATAAATTTTTATAGTATTCCATATTTCTGAAATACTTCAAAACTTGAGCAGACCTCAATTGTGATAATATTACATTACCAATATATGGATCTTGGTCGTATTTTAAAGCTGAAACTGTGTCAGTATGTCCTTCTATTCTTATTTCAGAAATTTTATCTTTATATTTTTCCTTCAATAAAACATTGAAATATCTTGGGAGAAAATCATCAAGAATTTGAGCAAAATAAGGCCGAATTGTGGTTTGTCCTGATTCAAAAAGAACGTCCGGATTGGTAAATTTTATAGAAAGGTCTTTGTCAAGTTCGACTTGCCATTTTTTAAAGTCATCTTTAAATTCATTTTTTAGTTCCGCATATAACTCCTCCTTAGTTGCCTTAAACTCTTCAAAGATAATATCTCTTTCTTTTTGTTTTTTTTGAACTTCAAAAATATATGATATCGCAATGAACATAAATATAACCATCAATCCCGTCATTATGTCTGAGAATGATATCCAGTTACTTTCGTTGCTTTTGTTATTTCCCTTGTGAATAGCCATTTAGTTATCTTTCATAGTTGACTATAATCCTTTGAATCAATGTGTCAAGATTTTGTAGAGTATCGTTCAATCTTTCATAAAACTCTGCATTGATATTTTCCAGGTCATCGGAAAGTCTTTTGCTCGCTTTTTCAATAATGCTCACGCCTTCATTTAACTGTTTCTTCGTATTCGCCCAGAAAACTTCATTGATATCCTTTATTTTCTCTATTTCTTCTAACCTTGTCAGAAGTTTTGCAACGCTATCACTAAAGTTCATCTGATTTCTTACCCAATTGTTAAGCTTATTTGTCGTTTCATCAAATGCTTCTGTATTATCCTTTAATGTGTCCACTGTTGAAGTTAACTTACCCACTATTTCCTGGAACTTAGTATCATCAATCATTACCTTTTGCAATTCTTCTATCAATTTAGTTAGATGGCTATTTTCATCTGTAAGCTTGGTAGTGTTTTCAGTAATTTCTTTTATAGCCTTGGCAGTAATTGCAAATTCGTTTGATACATTTCTGAATTGGTCAGTCAGTGTCTGAATCATTTCCTTGTTTTCTTGTTGCCATTGATTCATTCTTTGAACGCTATTGTTGAGCTCTTGGAAGTTTTCCTGAACCAATTTTTCAATAAGAGCAGACATTTGAGCATTAAATTCTTCTGTTGCCCGCTTCATTACTTCAACGAGAGCTTCAGTATTATTCTTAGCAAGCAACTCAGAAAATTCATCAAACTTCCTGCTTATTAGTTCATTATTCTTGTTCATTGACTCTACTATCCAGTCAATGTTTTTCTTTGCTTCTTTTGAATATTCGTTCTGTTCCGCTCTAAGCTTTTGAATTTGTGTCAAAAGACTTGTCTCTCCATCTCCACCGAGTGCCTGCTGAACTTTTTCAAGAGTTTGGTATTGTTTGTCATACTTTGTTTCTAGTTCAGTGAATTGGTTTCTAAGCTTAACTAGTTGTGTTGACAAACTATCATCTGTGTCTCCGACTAGAGAACGATTGAGTGTATTAAAATTTGAATGATTCTGTTCTTTTGAATCTTTAAGTATTAATGTCATTTCCTGCAATGCTGCTAACTCATCAGTTGGTTTTGGCGGAGCCTTCATTTCGACTGCTCTCAAAACTATTTGTGATATTTTACCAAAAAGCAGAGATAAAGAAATGCCCCAAATTGAAGTTGAAAAAGCAGTTTTAAGTCCGTCCAAAAGTGTGGGAATGCTGCCAGTGATATCATTTACATCAAATTTTCTTAAACCAAAATATATGCCGACAAAAGTCCCTAAAACTCCAAGTGTTGTAAAAACTGTAGGGATAGAATCATAAACGTATGGAACTATCTTGTTACTGTCTTTTAGCGACCAAACTCGATAAATGTAATAAAGTGAGAAAAGTGTCCAGCCAGCAATAAGGCCGTAAATAAATAGCATATATGTTTCCATTCTATCAGTCTATTTTTTAATCTTAAAGTTACTTCTTGTCATTGTCGTTGTCTTTTAGGGTTTCGCACAACGTTTTTGCAGCTATGCCCAGTAGCCATTTTGCGGGATTCGTCACTGTCACTCGGTACAATGTTTCTGCGGAGTTCGCTGTTTCAAGTTGCTCTTTCATAGGATATTAGGTGTAGGTGCTGTTACCAGCATACTTTTTTATTTCTTTATAATCATTCTTGTTTAAGTGAAACAATAATATTTCTTTTGGGTATTCATTTTTTAAGTTTTTTAGCTTTTCCAAGAAACTGATATATTTCCCACGTCCAAAGGGTGTAAAGCCTATTCTTCTTACCTTATTATTTTGACAGAATTCAAAAATCTCGTCTATGTTAGTTCTAAGTAGATTAATAACTTTTGGAATTTTGTCGAAAAAGTCTCGCTGACCCTGATCTGAAAAAGAAATTATCAAAGCATCAAGTTCTTCATAGTAATTCCAAATACTGTCATGAATTATTTGAAGTTTAAGGTGAGGGTTTATTATTATTTGAGTTTTTATCATCGCAAGCTTTCTCATTTGAAAAACTTTCGCATGTCCCCTATGATAATTATTTTTCGAAAAAATAAATGGACTCAAATATCTGTAATCATCTTCTTTTATTTCTTCGATATCATAGGGCAAGTCCATGCTAACATGATACATGTTGTGATAATAGTTTTTATTCATGATGTGAATATACTGTTCCTTGAACAAGGGCATAGCATAACCTAAAAACATATCGGAATTAATTGCATAGCTACCACCTCCTTCGTAAAGTCCTTCATTCAATGACACAAAGCAATCAATTTGTACATTCTCTTTTTTTAAAAAAGCAATTGATTCAAGGCAATCCATACCTACGCATGTGATGTTGTCAATCTTGAAAATTTGCTTAGGATACCTATTTCCATACTTGAAACAGTTATCAATAAGGTATATTCTATCAAAATAAAGTTCTTTATATTCTTCTCTAATTGGACCGGAAGCAAAATAAACTAACGTTTTCATTATAGTCTAAAAATGAGTTGATAAGCTATATCTTTCATGAGGTCTAAAGTCAGTGGTTTTTTCTAAAACTTTAAAAAGAAGTTCATTAACAGCAATAATAATCCTTGAATAAATTTCAAGCCTTTTCCTTTGAAATACCTCTGACATTTCAATTGTGTTTTTTATTCCATGAAATATGTTATTACGAACCATATAAACAAAACGGATAATATCGTTTTTAAATTTCCCAATTTTAATTTCAATAGACCTCATTAAGTTTTCAAATTCATTTTTAAAGTTTTCCCTTTCAGATTCTGTAATGCGATTATTAGGCGTTATTCTTGAAATTGTTTCAATAGTCCTATCAATAGGGTCTTTGCCCTTAATCATTTTCACAAAAAACTCTTTATCACTATTGTCGACCTTTGAAAAGATAAAATCAATCATTGCTTTGTACTTTTTAACTTCCAATGGCTCAATTTCCTTTCCATCTTCAATTCTTTTAGGGAATGCGATTAATTTTCTGTTTTTCAAACTTACTTCCCAATCAAAATTATAGAATGAATTAAAAGCAAATTAAGAATAAATGAATTTAGAAGGCTCAAATAATTTCCAGGCCCCCGGTTCGTATTCAACTATATGGTCAAATTTTTTTGTAATGTAGTGCAACCTATTTTGGTCCTCAATTTCTTCTGCAAAATTTTTTTTGATAATTTATTTTCAATTCTTCTTCCATCTCAATTTTATTTAGAGTTGCTGCTAACGTTTTCGGGCTTTGCGTTCGGGCGGGCTTTTTAGCACTACACTTGATACGAAGCACGAAAGTTCAAATGTAGCACAAAGCTTCAAGTTTACACAGCCTGCCCCGATTTTCATCGGGGTCACCCCGCCTGACGCAAAACCCATGTGCCTATTGCACAACTAACTCAAATGTGTGAAAAAATATTGTAAAAAGCAAGCATACATTTATTAAGCTTGCAGTATGCAAGGCAAAAAAGAACTACAACCCAAGATGCTCTATCAGGTGCATATAGACAGCCTGGTAGCAGAAGATTATTTTTATCGTCAGCTATCACGCGCCATTGATTTAAACTTTTTGTATAAGGCTACCGAGCCGTATTACGGCAAAGAAGGCCAGGCCAGTATCGACCCGGTGGTATTTTTCAAGATATGTTTGGTAAGCTAGGAAGGCTTTATATAGAACTAGGAAAAAGACCAATACGGATGCCAGCGAGGACATCGAGCGATACTACCCTTTAAGAAAATAGCTACCGACAGCAAAGGCTACACCAAAAGGATCTACCGCAGTGATAACAGCAAATGCAAAGATTGCCCCTTTAGACAAACCTGCATAGGCAAGAGTGATTTTAAGAAGATAGAAGACAGTATAGATAAACCGTATTACGATAGGATGCATGAAAAACTAAGCAAGAAGAAGGATTATGCCAAAAAACTAAGCCGCATACGTAGTAAGACAGTAGAGCCGGTGTTGGGCACTTTGCTGAACTATTTAAACTTAAGAAGAGTAAACACTCGAGGGATGGCGGGAGCTAACAAGCATGTATTGTTAAGTGCAATGAGTTATAACCTGAAAAAATACCTAAAGTTTATCCAACGCAAAGCACAAATAAAAGTGCAAGCCATGCCCAAACCCGAAATAAGGTGGAATACTGCCGAAAATTTTCTGCAATACCCCAAAATGGCTTCAATACTTTCATTTTAAGCGTAGCAAAAAAACGAAAGCAAAAAATCAAGAACTAAACCAAGTGCTCTTAAAAGGGCTCTAATGCAGCCATTTTTTTGCTGTAAAACTTATTTTTTGAGTTTAGAAGGGAGTTGTGCAACGGTTACCGCTGTTACCAGCTGGCGTTCTGTCGTCCGTGTCCTGGAACGCTTTACTGTCAATGATTTTTAAGTCAGTCCTTATTTTTCTGTCGAGGTTTGCGTGTCGGGTATTTTTTATTTTCAGAAGGGCAGGAGTTTTTTTAATTCAATTTTTTCTTGGGATGGGAATAAGCACGCTCTTTTGCAGCTTTGGTTTTTGTGTCTGGATTGAGCGGCTGCAAAATGTGTGTGCTTATGTGAGTTTGCTATTTGGCAAGTTGTAATATTCTGTATGCTCCCCTTGCTACAATGATAAATACAATTGCTCCAATGATTAAGTCAGGATAGGATGAATTGAGCCAATTTACCAAAAGTCCTGCCGTGATTACTCCTGTATTGATGATGACATCATTTGAAGTAAAAATCATACTTGCCTGCATATGTGCTTCTTTACTTTTGCCTTTTTGCAAGAGATACAAGCAAATTGTATTCGCAACCAAAGCGAAAATGGAAACGATAATCATTGTTTGAAAGTCAGGAATTTTTTCTATGCCGATAAATCTTCTTATGACTTCTGTAAACCCGATAAGAGCAAGGACGATTTGAAAATACCCTGCAAACTTTGCAATGTTCTTTTTTCTTGCGACCGTTCCGCCAACTGCAAACAAGGCAAGACCGTAAACAATGCCATCTGCCAACATATCCAAACTGTCAGCTACCAAGCCCATTGAATTAGCAATGAAACCTGTAATTATTTCAATAATGAAAAATGAAACATTGATAATTAAAACTGTCCAAAGTAATCTACTTTCTTTGCCATTAGATTCTACATCAAAAGTCATTTCATTTTGTTCTGTTGAAACCAATTTTGTGTTCAGGTTTAAACTTTCCAATAATGCTAAAATTGATTCAACTTGTCCGTTATGATATACAGTAAGTTTTCTGTTGGCTATGTCAAACTCCAATGATTTTATGTTGTCCAAACTCTCCAATTTCATTTTTATCAATTGTTCTTCACTTGAACAATCCATTTTTGATATATGAAAAATGCTTTTTGTTGTCATAACTAAATCCCTTCTAATTTAAACCTAACTCCAACATAAATTTCTCGTCCCCGTGTCGGACCCCAAACGGAAGATGTGTCAAAGTATGGACTGAACGGGTTTTGCCAACTGATTATCGGTTGTTTTTGGCGGAAGTCAAAAATATTTTCGCAACCTGCATATACTTCAAATTTCTTGAAGTTGTAAGTGAACTGTGCATTTACGATTGTGTAAGGTTGAGAAAAGTCAGGTCGTTGAAATTCTATTGGGTTTGATTTAGTGTCGGGCAAACGTTGTTCTCCATACCAATGGACATTTAAATCAAAGTGAAATTTGTTTGTCAAGGGTTTATAGCTAAAAGTTGTCAGCACTTTGTGCATAGGGTTGAACGGTAATAATTGTTTTGTTTCTCCCTTTTGTCGGTAAACATCCAAAAAATTATATCCTGTTTTCAATTCAAACCTTCTGTAAATTTTAAAATACAATTCTGCCTGAAAACCGTTGCTTAAACTTGTCCCCGTAAAGTTTTTTATAATTGCTTTAGTGGGGTCTGTGTCGTAGTCAGGAAAGATTTGATTTTGAAAATCTGTTCGGTAGTAATCAGCACTGAAGTAACCTGAAAAGTTGTTGTCTTTCGTCTCAAACTTTTGTGTCAGGTTTATGCCAAAGTTTACCGCTTTTTCGGGTTGTAATTGCTCGGCAAAAATGATGTCTCTTGAACTAACAAGCAATCCGATATTCTCGCTGAATAAGTTCACCGTTCTCCAACCCGTTCCGACATTTGCCCGAACAATGGTATTGGGAGCAATGTCGTATTTCAACAAAGTTCTTGGTGTAAACTGAAAACCGAATTGGTTGTGGTGGTCGCCCCGAACACCAGTAATCCAAGTGAGTTTATTATTTAAAAAACGCATTGTGTTTTCGGCAAAAATTCCGGGAATGTTTTCTAAACGCTGATAATTTCCTGCATAAGTCCGCTGTAAAAAAGTATCGGTAAATGCAATATCTTCATTCAAGTTCAGATGACGGTAACTTATTCCTGTTTTCAAATCGTGTTTGGAGTAGTTCAGTTCATACTGAATGTTTCCGTAAAAATTGGTTTGTTGTGCATTGTATTTTACCGTTCCGAAAAATGAATTTTGTTGTTGATGAAAAGCCGAAGCAAACATAACGACATTGTGTTTATCATTTATGCGATAACCTGTTTTCGTCCAAATTTCTGGTTGGTTAATATTTACACTCTGCCCGTAAACGCTCGTGCTTCCTTTGTCGCCTTCAGCATTGAAAAAAGTTTGTCCGCCAATGCGTTGTTCATTGAAAAAACGTAAACCAATTCTGCTGTTCCAACCCCAATCTTTTTCATTTCCGTATTTCCATTTGTTGGAAATCATATAACGGGTAAGCAAAGGCAAATCAAGAAAATTATCGTTGTCTCGGTCAATTTTATTGGCTGGTTGCACGGTGTGAAACGCTGTTAAATTGCTCCATTTGCCTTGTTTAAAAGCATAGTTGGCATTGAAGTGCTTCTCCAAGAAATTGTTCATATACGCGTTGAGCAACAAGCGGTCTGTTTTGTCGGGTTCTTTAGTTTCCACATTGATTTGTCCGCTAATGCTCTCATAACCTTGCAACACGCTGTTTGCTCCTTTTGAAACATAGATATTGTCAACCAATGTGCCAGGAATACTGCTGATACCATAAGTGTAGGACAAACCTTGTATCATTGGAAAGCCGTCAATCAACACTTGGTTGTAAACGCCCGATAAACCTAAAATCCGTAACTCTTTTGAGTTCGTAATTACATTAGTCGTTTGCGGTTGCACGGTGGTTTGTGTTTCAAAGCAACCTGCCAAGTCGCAACAAGCAGATTTTCTTAATTCTGTTTGCGTAATTTGCTCGGTTTTAATTGGCTTGATGTCTGAAATGATAATTCCGTTCCGTTGCCCTTGAACGACTACTTCATTAAGTGTTTTTGTTTCTTGCAAACGGAACTCAACAAAGGTTTGATTGGTAATTTCAATCGTGTCAGGCGAATGTCCCACATAACTTGCGATGAGTTTTTTGTCTGAAATATCTTTTACAGAAATTTCAAATTCTCCTTTGTTGCCTGTGGATACGCCAATAGTTGTACCAAGCCAATAAACGCTTGCACCAATTAGCGATTCTTTTTTGTCGTTGGTTACTTTTCCTAAAATAGTTTGTGCCGAAAGGCTAAACGGAAAAAGTAAATCAACAATGAATATGTATTTTTTCATTGTCTTGATTTTTAAAAGTAGTGCAAGGCATTGAAAAGCACCCTGCACTATAAAATGATTTACTGTTTTATTTTGTATGGTCTTTCGTCAGGGTTTTCGCAACTGCCTGTGTTTTCAATAGCAGCAAAAATTTCCTTTTCCGTAACCAATGCAGGATTATATTTCAATTCAAAGGTTGTTGTTGTGCCTTGTTTTCCCGCTTTGCAACTGATCACGCCTTTCACTTTCTCCACATTGGCGGAAATCATTTTCAAGTCCATTGAACAGGTAATACCCTTAACCTTTATGGTAACTATTTTTAAACTGTCCGTTGTCTGGTTGTTAGGTGTTGTTTGCGAAAACGCACTGTTTGCTGTGGCTGTCAATACTATGAAAGCCAAAACGAATGATTTTATGAATTTCATTTTTTCTGATTTTGAATTGTTTAACGATAAGAATTACTGCTCCGAGTTTTTCGGTGCAATGTCTAATAGGTTGTTAAACAATTTTTGGCGGTTGCCAAACGTCAGAAGCAAATTGAGAAGTAAAAGCGGATTGATAGGTAAATCCTTTGTCTGAGAAAGCTGTTGGTTTGGGAAGATAGTCAAACGGTAAATTCAAGCAAACTAAAACGCAAGAACTACAAACCTGAAAAGGGTTACAGGATTTTCCGTCACAGTCGTTGTCTTTATTTTGTTCTTGTGAGTTGTCATTGTCTGAAATCGGGGTGCATTGTCCGCCACAACAATTTTGCACGGTGTCTGTCTGCAATGAAAGCAAATCAATTCCCGGCTTAACAGCAAGGAATAGAATAAAAGTTGCTAATATGAATGTCAATAATTTCATTGCTCTGCAAAGATATGATTTGTTTATGAAATCCTAACCTGTGCGTTGGCAAAATTGGCTCTTTGGCTTTTGCCGAAGGGTTGGCTTTGAGTGTCGGGGCAAAAGCCAATGTGCCAATGTGGGTTGGCTAAAAATTGAATTAAAAAAGTGCGGTGGGGAAAATAAAAAATATAGAAGGGGAGGCAATGAGTGTCGGCCTACATGCTGTCCAACTGTATGTTTTAAAAGTCCTGTTCATTCGTCAAGTTTTGTAAAGCGTTTTTGTCAGTCGGTAGGGGCGTTGTCTGCTTTGTCGGTGTCTTTTTACGCTTGCTGGTAACGGTCGAGTGTATGTGCCGTAAGGGTTTGCGGAGCAGTAACCTGTCCACCGACACGAAAGTTTGAGCGGGCTACAATGCTTGAATACCCACTGAAACCCTTATGGCATATACACTTTGTGCTTGTTGCACAACTAACTCAAAACTGTGAAAAAATAATGTAAAAAACAAGCATAAAAGCGATAATATTTGATTAAGCTTGCAAAATGCAAGGCAGAAAAGAATTACAACCCAAAATGCTCTATCAGGTGCATATAGACAGCCTGGTACCGGAAGATAATTTTTATCGTCAGCTGTCAAGAGCCATTGATTTAAACTTTTTGTATAAAGCTACCGAGCCCTATTACGGCAAAGAAGGCCAGGCCAGTATCGACCCGGTGGTATTTTTCAAAATATGTTTGGTAAGCTAGGAAGGCTTTATATAGAACTAGGAAAAAGACCAATACGAATGCCAGCGAGGAAACAGGGCCATATTACCTTTCAGGAAAATAGCAACAGACAGCAAGGGTTACACCAAAAGGATCTACCGCAGCGATAACAGCAAATGCAAAGATTGCCCCTTAAGACAAACCTGCATAGGCAAGAGTGATTTTAAGAAGATAGAAGACAGCATTGATAAACCCTATTACGATAGGATGCATGAAAAACTAAGCAAGAAGAAGGATTATGCTAAAAAACGAAGCCGCATACGTAGTAAGACAGTAGAGCCGGTGTTGGGCACTTTGCTGAACTATTTAAACTTAAGAAGAGTAAACACTCGAGGGATGGCGGGAGCTAACAAGCATGTATTGTTGAGTGCAATGAGTTATAATCTGAAAAAATACCTAAAGTTTATCCAACGCAAAGCACTGATAAAAGTGCAAGCTATGCAACAATATGAGAAAGTATGTAGTAATATAAAAAATTGTATCAAATATTTTTATTTGAATCCCCATATTGTCCAATTAAACGAAGAATAAAAATAATCAACAATTCCGAATGTGCATAAAACGCAGCTTTTGCATTCAAAAATATAAAAAAAACTTAGTTTTTTGAATTTAAAAAAAGGTTGTACATCGGTTATTTATGTTGGTGGTTATCTTTTCATTCCCTTTAAAGTTTTTCCCATAATTGAACTTTAAGTTTATCCTAACTGCTAAATTCATTAATTCTGGGTACCCTGGGATGAGCGAGGCTGAAAAATCGATTCTGTCCGATATCATATACTTGTATTCAATTTCACCTCCATACCACAAAAATAAGTGTTGCCATCTATCATTGAAACCACCCTTAAATCTGTCTCGATTGACATATCCATTAATTTATTGCCAATTTCTTCTTTACACCAAGGTTGGTCCTATTCCTCCAAATAAGCTATGCTTGCCTTTTTTAAAGATTTTTGCTCTTAATCCAATATGCGAAAAACCACCTAATTTCTCCGCACAGTCAGCGTACAATGCCTGAACTGCTTTTACAGATATTATATCAATATATACAAACTTTTCAATCAGAATCTCTATTCCATAGTTCATTACTAAATATGCGTTATTATCTAATTTATTTGACATCAAGAAAGAATTTTCTTTTTCTCCTTTTGGATGAATGCTAAGTCCAAAGAATTTCAAACCAATATTATCTTGTACCATTGCTCCTTTACTCAAAATAAAGAAGGAAATTACTATAATAAGTATGATAGAATTGTTCATTTATTTTAATTTATATATTCACAAAAATATTTTTTTGCTCGGCTTTCAGGTCAAATTTAGTAACACAAAACTTTGAACTAAGCTCAAAAATTGATTCGAAAAACTGCACTTGAATTTAAACACTTCACCCTGTACGAAGCCAAATGCATGTTGGCGGTTCTTTTATTTTATTTTTTTACATATTTCAGTTTTCGCATATTGTATTATTATCACTTTAGATCTGGTTAAGTTTTTCACATTCCTTCGTCTGCGTCAATCATTAGCCTTGTTCCAAATTTATTCCTAAACATTTCATTTCTTAAATTACTTAAATCATTTGTTGTACCCTCCAATGAAAAATACCCTTTATTATTCAATGCCTTTTTAATAAGAAACAAATAATAATGTCCAAAACAACACCATTTATCAGCAAATCGTTTTTCTCTATCCTTCCTACTGCTCCCTGGTATAAATTCATTTGATTTTCCGTCTTAATCAAAGTTAAGTAAAGGTATGCTGTCAAATCCACCACCTATGCCAAGCATATTTCTGCCTTCCATAGTTGCAGCTTTTAATTTCATTAATGGAAAGACTATCCTGTCTGCCTTAATGTATTTTTCATTTACTTCGATAACGTCTTCAAGATGTTTCAAATTAATATCTTTTCTAATGTCTATACACCATTCGTATCGAAATGGAACTATTAAAATGTTTTCTATTGGATATGAAGAACTAGTTTCACCGGTAATAATACCATCTTCATTTTTAGCATATAAACTTTTTTCACCTAATTTTGAAAGTATTGGATTTTTATCTATTCCTTCAAACCCAATATGTTGAAGCCGTTTCTTTAAGTTTTCTTTGCTCAAAGAATTATACCCACAAATAACTTTTGTGATTCCGAAAAAATAAACATAGTTTTTTGGTCATATTATCACTGTTAAAATCAATTTTTTAAATATACTTTCAAAAGTAATTTCGTAAAAATATTTAGTTGCTTGGTTTTGTTTGTATGTGCTACGGCAAATTGAGATATTGAAATTAAGAGACCAATTATAATAAATAACATTTTATAAAATGTCGTGTCGTAATAAATAAATAATAGCCAAACCGATACTGATACAATTATAACTGATAGAATAAATATTCCCCAAATTGTTGTATGAATACCAAATCGTTTCATAATTCTTCTTGCAATCGGATTTCTCTCTTGTGAAATTGAGTTTATCTGAATGGAAGTGGTGTAGCAATCAAAATACTTTGATAGTATAACTAAAAAGGAAACTATGTAAATACAAATATTCATTGTTAGTGTCTTGCCTAATAATTTGTTAGTTCAGAATTTATTTTGTTTTGTTTCCATTTGTGTGTCTATTTAAACTGACTGCCAACGTTTGGCGGCTTGCCACAGGCGGGGCTTTTCAGCACTACCGCTCATTTGGAAAATCGCACTTCAATTATACGAAAAAACTGCCAACCAAAGCACTGCAACCCCGCTTGCGGCAAACCGCTGTTAGCAGCTGGGCTTCTTGTCTTTCGTCCGCCTTGTCGTTAGTTGTCTGCACGTTTGTAATGAAGTTGAGTTAGTCCGGTGTCAAATGTTTTTACGTTTACAAGTTTCAGTTTTTGTTCAGGTCTATTGTCTTTAAATAGTCTTGTTCCGTTACCAACTAATATTGGAATAACCGAAATTATTATTTCGTCCAACAAGTTATTTTTTAAAAGTTCGTTTACTATTTCTGCTCCACCGTCACAAAAAACATTTTTACCTTTTTCACCTTTTAATTTTCTTACTAATTTGGTCAAATCGCCTGAGTAAAAAGTTGTCTTGCCGATTGTCGGTCTTGATGTCCTTGTAATGATGTATGCGTTTTTGTCAGCGTGCGGAAACTCTCCGACTTCTTTCATTACCCAATCATACGTTTTTCTTCCGAGTATAACGGTGTCCACAGTTGAAACAAAGTCTGTATAACCGTAATCTTCTCCTTCTTTCTGAACTATTGAAAGAAAACTCAAGTCGTCATTTGGTTTGGCGATGTAGCCGTCCAAACTCATTGCGATGTAAAGAATTATTTGTCTATTCTTACTCATCTATAATTCAAAATTATTTTAGTCGTTAGTTGTAATGCTGTCGGATAATTGTTAGTCCTTTAACAAGTCCTTTTAGACCTGAATTACTGTCCCCCTTGACTGAACTGAAATAAAAGAACGAAAGTAGAAAGTTAATTTGTCGCTTCGTAAAAAGTTCCCATGGGGGACAGTCTTTCAGCGTCTTTTATGTTACTTCGTCAATGTAATCGAAGTAGTCTGATAGCTATGCTGCTAATTGTGCAATAATAGGCACAGACCTTATTATTTCTTATTTGTATGACAAGTATGTTTAGAGCATCAATTTTTTGATCTAAACTCTGTTGGAGTCATTCCGGTTTTTCTTTTAAAAATCCTTGCAAAATACTGAGGATATTCAAATCCTAAGGAATAAGCGATGTCAGAAATTGATTCGTTTGATATTAGCAACCTATTTTTTGCTTCTTCAATGATAAAAAAGTTGATATATTCTATGGCGCTCATTCCTGTTTCTTTTTTTAGTAAGTCGCTAAGATAGTTTGTCGATAGATGTACATTCTCAGCTAGATATTTTACACTTGGTGGACCATATTTTTCTATTAGCTCTGAATTAATGTATGTATGCAATAACGATTCCAATTTTGAGATAATATCCTTATTTCTGCTCTTTCGTGTAATGAATTGTCGCCCATAGAATCTTGCTATGTAATTTAAGAGCAACTCTATATTTGTCACAATTATATCTTGACTGAATGAGTCAATGTTTTCTTCAAGTTCATTATTAATCCTCTTTATACAATCATAGAGTATATTCTTTTCTTTTTCTGAAAGATGAAGCGCCTCAGAAATTTCATAATGAAAAAAAGTATATATTTTTATTTTGTCTGTTAAATGAGTTCCTCGAATAAGATCGGTATGGAAAAATAATCCCCACCCCGACATATTTTCTTCTCTTTCAATGACGCTCTCAACTGTTATAATTTGTCGAGGAGCAAGGCAAATTAGTGAACCTTCTTGGAAGTCAATTGTCTGCCGTCCATATCGTAAAGAATAGTTACAATAGTTTTTACAAATTACTGCATAAAAATCAAAACTAATACGCGCTCCCTCTTCAATATATACATCAATTTTACTGAAATCAACAATAGCAATAAGCGGATGCTTGATATTAATGGATGTATCTAATTTTTTAATTTCACCAATGCTATCAAGATTAATGATGGCTTTCATAGCTACTCTTTATACATAGAAGTAATAATTTTATCAAACATTTTGTCGCTTAACCATTTACGCATAAAAAGTGCAAGTTTAGCCATATACCCCGCTACATATCGTGTTTTTGGTTTTGCTGTCGTCGCGGCTTTTACAATTAACTCTGCTATTACTTTGGGCTCAGTAAGAGTTTTACCTTCAGCATATGATTTAATCATAAAATTATAGACTCTATTAACAAAATTAGCATACGCACCATTGCCTGATGTCTTTTTTAAATTTTCTGCTGCTATAGTCCCCCAAGGAGTTTTGATTCCTCCGGGTTCAATAATGACCACATCAATTCCGAATGGTTTTGTTTCAACTCTCAAACAATCAGATAAACCTTCTAGAGCATGTTTAGATGCATGATACCAGCCTCCAAAGGGGGAGTATACTTTTCCACCGATTGTTGAAACATTGATTATACGTCCAGATTTATGTTGTCTCATATTTGGCAGAACAAGTTGCGTAAGACGTGCCAGACCAAAAAGATTTACCTCAAATTGTCTGCGAGCTTCCTCAATTGGGACATCTTCGATTGCTCCATAAGAACCATACCCTGCATTGTTGATAAGAATATCAATACGCCCTTCTTTACTAATGATAGTTTCTACACAGCTTACAATAGACTCTTCGTTTGTTAAATCTAGGTATACTATGCTTACCCCTTTGGATTCTAAAGGTTTCATTTTATCGATACTACGAGCTGCCCCATAAACTTTGTATCCCATTTCAGCTAACAAGATAGCTGTTATTTCGCCAATGCCAGAAGAGGCACCGGTTATCAAAACTGTTTTCTTCATACTGATCCTCCATTAAATAAACAAGGTTTACATTTGCAAATGTGACACAACGATGGGCAAAGGTGATAATACAAATCATGGATTTTCGAATACTTTTTACAGACAATTATTTTAACATTTTCCAAAGTATTGCTGCTAACGTTTTGGCGCTTGGCGCAGTGGCGGATTTCGGAGTAAAAAACTGTCAATACAGCTCAAATGTTGATGCGGGATGGAATGTTTAATTAACCACGTCACCCGCCGGGTGGGGTAAAACGGAGGTTAGTGGCTGCTGTTCTGTTTTTTTAGTAGTTCTTGTTCAATGTCTTTTAATGATTTTTCATCTTTGTTTTTCCAAGTCTGTGGTCCGGTAATACTATAACCTACGATTACTGCTGCAGCAGGTGTTGCTGTGTCAAAAAGTGTATTTTTCTTAAATACATATTTGTTACCTTCCAAAACAAGAGTTTCATTTTTTATTAATTTCTCTCTAAGTTCTCTGTAACCTCTATGCAAACTTGGTTTAATGTCTTTTGCTGCTTCTGAGCCTTCTAAAACCACAATACCTTCGTCAGTCTGCAAAGCCGATGCTTTAAGTCCTGAAACAGATAGGAATAGTTCTAAATTACGTGTCATTGAAACAACTTGATTGTCTTGGGTTGTTGCAGTAAATGTATTGTGTTCGTCATTTTTTTTACTTGAAGTAGTGACATCTTCTAAAAGCTTATGTCCTAAAACACCAATTAGTAACTTGATGTAGATTAAAAATTCTTCCATTGCGTCTCGGTCAGCAGGAGGCAAAGAAGAAAGTTGTGATTGATTGTTGTTGTCAATTTTATATCTTCTTGTCGAAAAGGCTATTTGAATTAGCCGGCTTTCTAAATATTTAACATGTGATTTAGTCAGATTTTCGTCCTTGCTGACGAATAGAATTACTTCATTCCAAAACTCTTTGTTTGCTACGTGATTTAGAAGTCTGTCATAAACATTTTCTGCCTCTCCAATATAAGCTTTGGGTCGCCCGTATCTTCGTCTTGTCCGAATAGGAAATATACTCCTGGTCTTTTAGCTTCATTATATTCATTAAGTTCTGAGATACGAAGTCTAGGGCAAGAAATAGATTGGATAGTTTGATTTACTACTTCTCCAAACTTAATCCCGGTTACAGTCCCGTCTTTAAGGTAAATTCTAATGCTTTTTCCAAATGTTGTCATTCTTTTTATTTTGTCTGGTCTTGTTGTTTATACTTTCAGCTAACGATTTGCGGGTTGGCGTAGGGAGAGCTTTAAAATACTACCGATTATTTGGATTAACCTTGAACAAATATATTATATTAAAAACCCATCTACCAAAGAACTGTAACTTTACATTTAGCAAATGGCTGTAGGTGGATTGCAATTCTTTTCTTAATATGTTTTAAGTTGTCGTCATATTAGTTTTCCAAAAAATGCACCTAGTAGAGCTGATAATATTATTAAAATTATGCTGTAGAGCCAATTGTCTTTAGCAAGTTCGAAAAGTCCTTGTGGACTAATGCCATATATGTCCTTTAACTTAGACTTCGTTTTTAAACTTTCTTCTGCCGTTAATTTTAAGATGTTCTCAAGTACATCAACTTTCGCTAATGTCGATTGATGCAATTTAACATATTCCATATTTTCGAAAGCAGTAGCTTCTTCGTCACCATTTAGCCAATGTTTGGGACTGATTTTGTTCATTTGCATTATTGAATTAAGTCTTGGGTGTGATGAATAATTCTCTCCATATTTGTCAATAAGTAATCTTGCTAGGTCAAATTTGTTCTCGACTTTAATATCAAATGTTTTTACTCCAAAAATTTTTGCTCTTTGTTCCAATGCTTCAAATCCATAGTTGATGTTTCTCATATTCCAATGTATCCATTTATAATGTTTATGTTCTTCTACAAACTCGTAAAATTCGTTAAGCATTTCTTTTTCCAGTTGGTCATAGTTTTGATTGATTTCGTGAATTGGAATTTGATTAAGTTCCGCTACTTTATGGATTGAAAATGATTTTGTCTGTGCAGAATTTAAATATCTGACTGCTATTGAAGTTACTCTTGGTGTCTTACCATCTTTAGTATTATAGAAATTTTCACAGGAATAGTGAATTATTAAACAATAGGAATCATTGTCATAGAGGCTATTAATTGTCTGCTTTGCTTTTCTATGAGTTCTAATTCTTCTTAATGTCTTTCACATTTATTTTGTTATTTGTCTTTTTCTAGTACTCTGTACTTAGTTTTTATGCGCAAAACTATTTTGTTTATATCAATTTTTTAATGGATATGCTTTTAAAATTAGATTTTTATATCTGTGTGCTAATTTAAAACTGAATTATAAATAATCAAGAAAATGAAAGCTTGTAGATGCAAGATAATAAAAATTTTGCTCTGTATTTTACGGACGCAGAAGCCTAATTACAGCGAGTGGTCCTTTATCGCCCGTTAGCTTTCATTGTATCCAATTTGTCTGCTTGCAATATTTCTTTCCACCCATTTTCTCTGTCAATTATGATTTGGTCATCGGTTGTTGGTTTGTAAATGTCGAGGATTGAGTATTTGAAATATTGTTTTATATGGTCAAAGGATAGTTTTGTAAGTCCAACGTTTCCACCGTGTCCGGTTGCAATATATGCTCTCCAACGTCCTAAAATCCTATTTTCTCCATAAGCCGGGCCAACATGCATTTTGCCATTTGACTTGTCGGTAATCAGGTAAACGCCTTTTTGATTTTATAATGCAGTTTTCCAGTTGTCTTTCTATATAACTTGTTTTATCTGGTCTCATGAGATATGTATTTTATCATAACCTTGAAAAACGTCGTTGTCAAAAGTGTCGGGTAAAATTTGATAAACGTAACATTCGTCAATTACAGATTCCGCATTACGAATCATGGTCTGTGCTTTATTTTTATATTTTATGATTAATCGCACAACGTACTTTTGATATTCATGCAGGTCTTGATAATCGTAACCTACCCCATTGAGTATAAGTTTTTTTTACTAGTCCCAGGTGAAAAAGTAACCACAAATCTTCTCTGGGTTTAATTGTAACGAATACAACCGTTGCTTGTCCTTCTTTTTCAACTGTTTTTGATGCAAGCTGGTACATTTAAATATACATCACAAATCCGTTAAAGACCTATGACAGCATATTAGCAAATGGGGTTTATTCTCCAATCATATTAGCAGTTTATACTGTGTCGATAGAGTGGAAATAAAGTCCATTTTCCGGCGGCTTTATGTATTTTTAGTGTTGAAGTGTGTGGAAAATTACAAGGTGCAAAGATGAAAAGCAAAATGAAGATAATATTATATTTTCTCGTAAAGTGCCACATAATGATTTTCGGAAATGTACTTTACTTTAAAGCCTGCTGATAATTGTTCTTTTAAATCACTCCATTTCGGATCATTTATTTTATTCAGGTTTCCATACAATAAGACGTAATCTATTTGTTTGGTTGATGTGGAATTTATGTTGTTTATCCACTGTATCTCAGAAATTGAATTTTTGTCCTTCAGGAGAATATTCGGAATTTTTTCGGAATTCCATTTGATTGGAAACCAGTTCACACTTGCTTCGTAATTTTCCAAGATTACCATCGGCTTGTCAACTCCTAAATAGTTAGAAAAATGAGTTTCCAACCAATGATCAGAAAGATTAACCGGCAAGACAATGCTATTTTCGGAAATGTATTCATCAGCCATGTTTATGGCAATTGCATTTGCATCAAGCTTTTTAATTGTGTCATTTAAATGTTTAAAAAGTAGACCAAAATGTAAAATTAGGATGCTAAAAATGAGTATGCCATTAAACTTTGTAGCAACTGACCTGGAAACTACCCAAACAAGTCCCAGCATATATAAAATCAGACAATATCTGTCAGACATCATCCCGGCACTTGAACCATTTGGAGTAACGAAATAGAGGAAGATAGAGAGTAATAAAGGTATTGCTATTACATTAGCTTTTTCAATGTTGTTGTAATTCGATTTTTCCTCATTGTTTAGCAGAAAACTGGTGCCTAAAAGCAGCAATAAAACGTGAAGAAATTGTTCCGTTATAATTTCTTCGTCGGCATAATCAAATACTATGAATGGTCTTGCATCATTTATCCATTTAATCAATTCTTTTACAGAATATGCCTCCTCTGAAGGATAAAACTGTACGTTTACATAAAATATTAAAAAGAATATTAATCCAGGCAGTGAAATAAGTAACAATATTAATAAATTCCTGCTGCAAAACCGCAATGCGCTGAGCATATCATGGTCGTCCAAATATTTTTTTACAGAAAAATACAGAACATATAGTCCCATGGTTAACCCCAAAAATCCAAATATTAAAAGATTGGAAAAATAGGTCATTGTAATCAGTAAGAAGAGAATGAAATATTTATATTTATTTTTTGAGTTAAAACTATGAATCCAATATCCCAGGGTTGAAAAAAATAATATAAACGAAAGACTAAAATTGTAAAAACCAAGATGAAATAAGAATGAGTAGATAAACGGAAAGATTAGAATGCTTAAAGAAATATTTTTTGGATTTAGCACTTTTATCAAATATCTGAATGATAAAGCCATACCAGATACGTAAATAATTAAAAGAATCTTCTCTGCCATCCAGGAAGGTAGAAAACTTTGAAAGATTAACAGAATAATGTGACTTATCCAATTTGGTATGGGTAAGTTATTTATGGAATAAAACTCACTTAAAAAATCATTACCTCTTAGTAAGTGTAAAAGAATATTGGCATTATAAAGGTGAGCAGGACCATCCATTGATGGATAAAACTTTGTAGAAAAAAGGAGAAGTACATTTATCAGTAAAGTAACGTAAAAAAGATATTTACTTTCAAAGAAAGTTGAAAAATATTGGATAATCATACACGTAATTTTAAACAAAACAAATTTAAAAAGAAGAACAGGTTATTGCACCTGCCTATACATTCATTCCAAAACTTAATCTGTCAGAATCATCTTCTTTGAGTCAACTATTTGACCATTGACGATTAAAACGTAATGATACATACCAGCCTTTAATTCAGCCCCATGGAGTATTACAGAACCTTCTCCTTTATTTTCAATGGGAATTTTTTTAAGTTGTGCACCATTTACATCATAGATAAAGATGTGTGCAGATTTTACAGTATCCGGTAAAAAATAGTTTATTTCAGTTGATTGATTGAAAGGATTGGGTTTGTTTTGAAATACTAATGGACTGTTTACAATTTGTGGTAAACCCTTCGCAATATTTGCTGACTGAGTTTTGTTCGACGCAATTTGTTCCTTGAGTTCTTGAATTTCATTTTTTAGATTACTAATATAAAGTTGTTGTTCTTTAATTGCTTCAATTACTAAAGCTATTAAATCGGTATATGCAATGGCCTTTGAACCATCTGGCATGGTTTTAACAATTCCCGGAAGCACTTGTTCTACCTCTTGGGCAATCAAACCTAAGCGATAATAAGAAGTATTTGATGATGTAGATTTCAATGAATTTTCCTCATCAATAAAGGTAAATTGGATGCCGTTTAACTTAAATACAGTAGATAATGGGGAACTAATCTTTTTAACATTTTGCTTTATTTTTAAGTCAGAGCCAAAATAACCTCCTTTCTCTACCCAAAGCCATCCCTCAGCGCAAACATAAAACCTATCTTTGTTTAAATAAGTCAAATGATAAGCACAAGTTTGTGGATAATGTACAGTAGTTCTTAGTGCTCTTCCCCAATTTGGAGCATAGGAATTAATAGATACACTTCCTTCACTAGTCACTTTTAGTTGTGAAAATCCTGCATTTAATGTAAAAAAAGTTAGTAATAAGGTAATAGCTGCGTTTTTCATGACTATTATTTTTTAATTTATACAATATTTAAAAACAAGGAGTTGGTACAATTGCAAATTCACTTCCTAATGGTACGGTAAATTCTCCGTTGATTTGAACAAAATCGGTAGCTCTTAATGTAACTTTATTATAGAAAGGTATCGTTGAATTGCTAATTGTAATGGACTTTTTAACTGCATAATTAAAGGTAGAAAAGTTAATATTGGACTGGTTAACAACTGTGTTACAATCCATTTGTAAATTATATATTCTAACATAATCTATTTCGTATGTATATGGGAATAAAGAGTTTGGAACAAAATTCTTATTGAAATTTGTTGCAGGTACATTAATATCAACCCATATATTCATAGGAATTAGATTTTCAGCATATGGCGTGTTTGTCGAGTGAATTAATTTGTCATCGATGTAGAAGTTAATATACGATGGAGTCCATTCGCAACCAAAAGTATGATAAGAACTGAAATCCACTGTAAAATCATAAGGGTCAGGATAACTTCTCAATTCCCATTTATATAACATAGAAGTATCTTTGTAATGAACATTACAAGTATGTAAATTGGTCTCCGCATCAAATTCATAAATATCAATCTCACTCCATTCCACAGAAGGATAGGTCGACTTCCAATCTAAACTCGGCCACATCCAAAAATTTGGGCCAAAACCTTTCCCTGTGAAGTAAGAATTTTTAAGTTCAGGAATCCTGCATCTTATCTCAAAATAACCATATTTAAAAGTACTTTTTGAAAAAATCGCACCAGATGTGTAGTTTTTATTATGAGTTGTTCCATCCCAATCAATGCATGTACACGTTTGTTTTCGAACTATTAGTTTTAAAACTCCATTTTCGACTTTTCTATTACTAGAATCAGTAGTCAGGCATGATTCACCATGGCAGGTACTCCAAGGAGGATGATAGTCCCATTTTGCTTGGTCAATTGTTATTCCACTAAAATCATCTGAAACAGAATTATCAAGTATCCAGCTCTTATCATTGCCCGGATTCTGAGTATATCCGGAAAGCGAAATGAAAGTTAGAAAACACAACGAAATTGTTGCTCTCATTTTGACAAAATGTATTGGTAAATGGATTGATGGGTCATACTTAAAAGCTTTACTTAATCTGATAAGCGTTTGGTGTAATTTCTTCATATTGAAATGTAGTATGCTTCTTCCCATGTTTGCTGACGTTTGGCCGTTTGGCACAGTACAGGATTCCGGAGTACTACACTGTTAACCAAACACAAACTTTGATAGAAGCACTGCACTTGATTTAACCACGTCAGCCCCCATTGTGGCAAACGGCTGTTATGCGGTCGGCTTTCTGTTTCTTTCAGTCGTTTCATTGTCATTTACAGCAATTTGTCCCGGCTTGTATTGGTGGACATTTTATAGTCCCGTAACTACAATAAACACAGCAGTCACCCTGTTTTGGCTTTAATACTTTCTTGCATTTTTCACACTCGTAAAAATATTAGCAAGCGTCTATCGGCATAGTTTCTTCTTTCTTATGTCCGCATTCAGGGCAAGTGATTGTCGATTGTAATATTATGTTCATTTTATCTCTTTCTTGTCGGTTACGGAATAGCCCGTCTTTTCAATGGCTTTTTCTATTTCGTCAATGTTGGTTTGTGTCTGGTCAAATTCAATGATTGCGTTTCCGTTTTCGTATGAAACAGTCGTCTTAACAATTCCTGTCAGTTTGTTTACTTCGTGGTTGACGTGTACTTCACAACCTGAACAAGTCATTCCGTTTATTGTAAATTCTGCTGTCTGAATGTTTGATTTGTCTGTAACAATGGTTTGGTTAGTTGTCTTTGGAAAGAAAACACTGGCATACATTGGAAACGCAAGCATAAGTCCTGCAAAAATTGTCACTATGCCTAAAAATTTCTTTGTCTGTATGAATGGTGTTTTTTCAGTTGTGTCGCAGCAGTCAATTTGTTTTTGAGGTTTCAGTTTTTGATACCAAGCAAACGCAAGAACCAAAACTGTCAAGCCAATTAAATATGGTCTGAATGGGTCAAGCCAAGAGAAAGTAGAAGCAAGTCCACTTGTTCCAGCCAACAGAGCCAAAACAGGTGTAATGCAGCATAGTGATGCCGAAATTGCTGTCAAAAGTCCAAGTCCTGCAAGTTTATTATCTGATTTCATTTTCTTACTGTCAATGTCGTTGGTTGTTGTCTTTTAAGCTGCCGCATAACGGTTGGCAGCTTTGCGTTCGGGCGGGATTTTTAGCACTAATTTTTATACGAAGAATCAAACTTAAATATATGCAAAAATGCGTCAAACGAAGTACGAAACCCCGCCTGACGCAAAACTGCTGTTATAGCCTGTGCTTCCTTTCGTTTTTGGGACTAGAAACCTATTCCAAAACCGAGTCTAAGACCAATTAATGCTAAGTCAAAAGGCTTTCCTGTTTCATTAAATTCTGCCAAATCAATGTTTGCAAATGGTCCAATGCTGAATTTTACATTGTCAAAAACTTTCGAATAATGCGGATAAAACATGAGTGAAAGTCTGGATTCTGCTTTGGGAAATTTGCTTGTGCCATTTACAAATGAACTTTGACTGTTCAATCTCCAATAGGAAAAGGTCATTTCTAAGTCTAAAAAGTCAAGTGGGTTTTGACGAGATTTTAATGAACCAACAAACCCTCCACTTAGAACACTGTACCGTTCTGCCACATTAAAATTTTCATTAACACCATAATTGTCTATCCATCCTGAATACCCCATTCGGAAGTCACCTATTCCTAAAAT
>NZ_JBKBHX010000007.1:0-131577 GCF_046299575.1 Thermaurantimonas sp.
AGACGCATCTGATGATTTACGGTACCTGTACCCGATACAGCCCCATAAATCAGCCGGGCATAATCGGTTTTTGAAGTCGCTTCAAGGGTAATAGAGTTATTGTTGGATAGAGTGCCATTAACTGTAAGCGCCCTTGTTGCATTAATTGTAAGATTTCCTCCATCTAAAGTTAAATTTCCTGTCAATGAGCGCGTGGCATTTAATGTAACTGTATTAGTAGAAATTTGAATATTCGATGGGGGATTTGTGGCTGGCCAGGTAACATCTCCTGTATTTACTGTATAACCTCCTGTTGTATTAAATTGAAGGGTTGTATTCGTATTGGCTGTATAGAAATCACTGGGAATACTCGAAACATATCCACCTGCCTCAATAGTTAATTTTCCATTAGTGGCAAGTTTTCCTCCTGTTCCAAAATTAACTCCAACGTTTGGTGTGCCACTTATTTTATTAATTATTACATTATTAAATTCAATTGAGCCAGAAACAGCATGAATGGCATCACTTCCGGAGGTTGAGCCTGTAAAAATTACAGTGCTTCCCCCTGTACCATTTGACCAGGTCCCGGAGTTGCTAAGGGTAGTTCCAGATCCACTTTGGTCTCTGCGAATAGTTAATGTTCTAGGTGAAGCATCACTTGCAGTAAATGTGGCACCAGAGTTTATGGTTAAACTGCTGATTGTAGCATTCTGATTCAAAGAGACGTTATGCCCAATTGTAATTTCATCTCTAGAGAGTGGAACGTTCCCATTACTCCAAGTTGTGGCACTATTCCAGTTTCCTGCTGCTGCAGTCGAAGCCTGTCCTCCAACTTCGTTTGTCGGAAATCTTCTGTAATTTGACAGTGTAATCATCGATTTTCCTGGATTCGATCCTGAAAAACTGGTTCCTATCATTTCATTTGAAAGAAACATTTCCGAACCATCGTTGGGATTACCGTAAACACATACTACATCAAAAGGATCACCAGATGATAATCCAATGTTTGAATATGTTATTGTAAAAGAAAAATTCGTAAAAGTATTTGATGTGGGGCCGGAAACGCCAGTGATATAACCTAAATCTCCGTTGCCGACTGTTCCAGTAGCAGGAATACTCCATAATCCACAAAAACTTCCAGAACCAGCATTCATAGCGATTGCATGCGTTGCCCTAAATCCACCAGAAAAAGTTACTCCAGCTCCACCTCGAAGAGATATAGCTCTTCTATGTGCGTCGTTATTATCACTAAGATCTCCATCTATCGCTCTTCTTCCGACAGCGCCATTAGAAATGTAAATAACCAGGAAATCATTAAAATTTCCAGTGCCTCTTGTGATCGTAAACGTAATATTCGAACCACTTGAAGATATCTGCAACGAACCATTTCCAACTGGACTTCCAAACCCCGAATTTCCATTTCCATTTATGGTAATTTGTGAATATATGGAAAACGGAAATAAAACACTAAAAAATAGTAATTTTTTCATAACAGAAAATTTTAGTGTCAAAAGTACACTATCTTAAAAACTTACAAGGATATTTTATGAAAAAGTTAAGGCTGTTTGTTAACTTTTTTACTTTTTTCTTCTAACCAAGCTTTGATCAGGTCACGACGGCCAATGGTACAGGTAATGAAGTCTTTATCTAAATCCCAGCCGCGGGCAGGTGAGTATTCACGACCGTAGAAGATGATTTGAAGGTGGAGTTTGTTCCATCTGGATTTTGGAAAAAGGGCTTTGGCATCGCGTTCTGTACGCTGTACACTACTTCCGTCGGATAGGCCCCATCGGTACATTAGCCTGTGGATATGCGTATCTACCGGAAAAGCCGGTACACCAAAGGCCTGAGCCATCACCACTGAAGCGGTTTTATGACCCACTGCTGGCAGTGATTCAAGGGCCTCCATATCGGCAGGTACCTTGCCATCATATTTTTCGATGAGGATTTTGCTGAGCTCATAGATGCCTTTCGATTTCATGGGCGTAAGGCCGCAGGGTCGGATAATCTCTGCGATGCGGTCAAGGCCAAGGGCTACCATGTCGTAGGGATTATCTGCCTCAGCAAAGAGCAGGGGTGTGATGCGATTGACGCGCTCGTCGGTGCACTGGGCCGAAAGCAGCACGGCGATGAGCAGTGTGTAGGGGTCGCGATGGTCGAGGGGTACAGGTGTTTCGGGATAGAGACGGTCGAGCTCAGTAATCAGGTATTTGACTTTTTCGCGTTTGGTCATTTTGAGGTTTTCTTTTTCAGGAGCCAAAAAAACCGATGCCTTTGGCCATAAGGCCGGCCAGTAAAGGTATGCAGGCGATCAGAATGAGCTGAAGGGCGATTATACGGCGGATATGTCGGGGTACTATTACGATGTCTTCCGGATTTCCTTTTCGCTTTTTTAGAAAAAATACGGTAGGCCAGGCAGATAAAATGCCAGCTGTTGTAAACAGGGCAAGTTTAGTGTGAAAAAGGTAGTTTTTGCTGTAGTATTCGGCGGGCTTGCCTACCCAGAACCAAAGGGTAAAACCAGCTACAAGCAGCGTAAGTGCGGCAATGCCATAGATGCCATCGATGCGGCTGATCCGGCCGATTTCGGCACGGGTCATGGCCGGCTTTACGCTGAAGGCTTCGATCGATAGGGATGCTACGATGGCAAATATGCTGATGAAGTGCAGGTAGCGGGCTGCGATCTCGAGAGTCATAAGAGTAATGATATGTTGAATTTTAACAAAGCGAAGGTAGGGATGGTTTGGGTATGGGATTGATACAGATATTATGTTGTTTAAAAACAAATTCTCCGGATTATTGATTTGTTAACCTGATTCAAGGCAATATTTGCGGCATTCTAACACAGTAAGCGTATGGAATACCGCATCGAACGCGATACAATGGGCGAGGTACAGGTGCCGGCCCACCGCTATTGGGGTGCTCAGACAGAGCGCTCGCGCAACAATTTCAGGATCGGTCCCGAAGGCAGCATGCCCAGAGAAATCATTGAAGCTTTTGCATATCTGAAAAAGGCAGCAGCTCATGCTAATTGCGAACTGGGTGTGCTTCCTGCCGAAAAACGCGACCTGATTTCGCGCGTGTGCGAGGAAATCATCGAAGGCAAGCTTTACGACGAATTTCCCCTGGTAATCTGGCAGACGGGGTCTGGCACGCAGTCCAATATGAACGTAAACGAAGTGATTGCCAATCGCGCCCATGTGATTTCCGGCGGTAAACTCACCGACGAAAAGAAAGTGCTTCACCCTAACGATGATGTCAACAAGTCGCAGTCGAGCAACGATACCTTTCCCACGGCCATGCACATCGCAGCATACAAGCTGGTAGTGACCCGCACCATCCCGCAAATAGAAATGCTGCGCGACACGCTTAAGGCCAAATCAGAAGCCTTTAAAGACATCGTAAAAACAGGTCGCACACACTTCATGGATGCTACTCCGCTTACCCTCGGACAGGAATTCAGCGGATATGTACAACAACTTGACAACGGCCTACGTGCCCTGCACAATGCGCTGGAGATGGTACGCGAACTGGCCCTCGGCGGTACGGCTGTGGGTACAGGCCTGAATGCACCAAAAGGCTACGATGTGCTTGTGGCAAAGAAGATCGCAGAATTTACAGGCCTGCCTTTTGTTACAGCACCTAATAAATTCGAAGCCCTGGCTGCCCATGATGCAATGGTCGAACTCTCAGGAGCACTCAAGCGCGTGGCAGTGAGCTGTATGAAGATTGCCAACGACATCCGCATGCTTTCTTCAGGACCGCGCTGTGGCATAGGCGAAATCCTGATTCCTGACAATGAACCCGGCTCATCCATCATGCCCGGTAAGGTCAATCCTACCCAACCTGAAGCCCTTACAATGGTGTGTGCACAGGTGATCGGAAACGATATGGCCGTAGCTGTGGCCGGCAGCAATGGTCATTTTGAGCTCAATGTATTTAAGCCCGTCATCGCATACAACGTGCTGACCAGCGCCCGCCTTCTGGGCGATGCCTGTGAGAGCTTTAATCACAAGTGTGCTGTGGGTATTGAACCCAACCTACCCGTAATAAAGCGCCATCTCGACAACAGTCTGATGCTCGTTACAGCCCTCAATCCACACATTGGGTATGAAAATGCTGCTAAAATTGCGAAAAAAGCCCACAAAGAAGGCAAGACGCTGAAGCAGGCTGCTGTAGAGTTAGGTTTGCTCACCGCCGAGCAGTTTGACCAGTGGGTGCGCCCGGAAGATATGATCCATCCGAAGTGATGTTTGAATAAAAATTTCCAATAATCAAGCGGAATCAAGGTGTCTGAAGATCCCCGGACACCTTGTTTAATTTTTTTATCCGCATATCAAATTTAAACGTTGTGTAATCGAGAACGGTGTTTTTGGTTTCACTCCTACAGAGCTATCCACATCTTTTGGACAATTGGACTATTAATCTTTAGCTGCGCTGCAGCTATTTTTTTGGTTTAAACATTAATAGCTCCGTAGGAGCGTAATATTAATAGCAATCGGTGCAAAATTTTCATAGCTCCGTAGGAGCGCAAGGTCAATAGAACCATTTGTGCGAAATAATTCAAGCCAAATAAAATCGCAACATTAAAATCATAATTGAATTTTCGATCATCCGAAGGTTAAGCCGTAATTACACCATATAAAATTTATGCCCATATAAACGGCTTGTCCTATTTTCGCCCACAAACAAAAAAAAAGTTTAACCTCAAAAAATGGAACACTACAAAAAGTGGAACGACATCATCGGCTGGGCTGTGTTTGGCATAGCCCTGCTTACGTATATGCTCACTCTCGAACCGACTGTATCCTTCTGGGACTGTGGCGAATACATTGCTACATCCGTTAAACTTCAAGTCGGCCACCCGCCGGGAGCACCTCTCTTTCAATTACTAGGCGCTGTAATGGCCATTTTTGCCTTTGGCGACTGGACACAAATGGCTTTTTGGGTCAATACGCTATCCGCCCTTTCCAGTGCATTTACCATTTTGTTTTTGTTTTGGACAATAACTGCCCTTGGTCGCAAACTGGCAGAAAGCCTCGGCCGCGATGATCAGACTACCATGATTGCCATTTTTGGAAGTGGTGTCGTAGGGGCACTTGCATACACCTTCAGCGATAGCTTCTGGTTTTCGGCTGTAGAAGGTGAAGTGTATGCCATGTCATCTTTCTTTACTGCCATTGCCTTCTGGGCTATTCTGAAATGGGAGCGCGAAGTGGACTGGAATCCGCGTGCCGACCGTTGGCTCATCCTGATAGCTTTTCTTGTAGGTCTTTCTGTTGGCGTACACATTCTGGTATTCCTTACCGTTCCGGCCATTACCATGATTTACTTTTTCAAAAAATATCAGAAGGTTACAACCCTGAATTTTATCATAGCCAATGTAATCGGAGTGGGAATACTCGGTGTAATTTTCGTCGTGATCATCCCCTTTCTGCTCCGCTTGTACGGATTTATGGAGATTACAATGGTTAATACATTCGGTCTTCCATTTGACTCAGGAACAATATTTACTACTTTACTTCTTGCCGGTGTATTTGTCTGGTCATTGTGGTATGCAAAAGAGAAGGGGTATTATTACCTACACATTATCGCTCTCTCGGTCTTTTACATTATTCTGGGCTATTCGAGCTTCCTTACCCTGGCGATTCGCTCCAATGCCAATCCACCAATTGATGAAAACAATCCAGAAGATGCCCTAAGCCTTTTAGCTTACTACAAAAGGGAGCAATATGGAGACTTTCCGATACTCTACGGTCAGTATTTCAATTCACAACTCGACAGAAATAACCCTTTTAAAGACGGTAAACCCATCTATGTGCGTGATGAGAAGGCTGGTCGTTACGTGATTTCTTACGACGCTAAATATTCAGAGCGCAATTGGGATAAATCAACTATTGGTTTCTTCCCGCGCATGTGGAGTGATGACCCTGAACACGTTGAAAATTACAAACGCATAGCCAACATTCGCAATCCTGAGAAAAAACTCACTGTAGGTCAAAATCTTAAATTCTTCTTCGACTATCAGCTAGGCCATATGTACTGGCGTTACTTCATGTGGAATTTCGCCGGCCGCCAGAACGACGACCAGGGCCGCTATGAGCTCACCAAAGGAAATTGGATCTCAGGCATACCTTTTATCGACAATGCGCGCCTTGGTCCGCAGAAGAACATGCCAGACTATATGAAAAACAACAAAGCCCGCAATAAATACTATCTTCTTCCTCTGATTCTTGGCATTTTTGGTTTGTGGTATCATTTTAAAAAGAATCCAAAAGATGCCTGGGCTGTTTTGCTTTTCTTCCTTTTTACCGGAGTAGCAGTAATTGTTTATACCAATCAGAAACCCTTTGAGCCTCGTGAAAGGGATTATGCCGTCGTGGGTTCGTTCTATGCCTATGCAATGTGGATTGGTTTGGGTGTGTTTGGAATTCTGGATTTGCTGCGCGATAAGTTCAATAAGCCTTTACATGCGCTTGCCGTATCAGCCTTGTGCACCCTTCTGGTTCCGGGCATTATGGCTAAGGAGAATTGGGATGACCATAGCCGCGCCAATCGATATACAGCCCGCGACATCGCCAAAGCATACCTCGACAGCTGTGCACCAAATGCCATCCTCTTTACCAATGGCGACAACGACACCTTCCCACTCTGGTACGTGCAAGAAGTAGAGGGCTATCGAACCGATGTGCGTGTTGTCAATTTAAGTTTGCTGAATACCGACTGGTACATCGACCAGATGAAGCGCAAGGCATACGACAGCGATCCTGTGCCCTTCTCGCTCGAATGGAACCAATACAAGCAAGGTACCCGCGATGTGCTCTACTACCAGCAGCGGCCAAATGTGGCTCCCGCTAATGCCCGTTGGATGGCCGACGACTTTATGAAGTGGATTAAAAGTGACGATCCAATCACCCGCTTCCAAGCCTATGGCGGTAAGCGCGAGTTTCAGTACTATCCGGTAAAGCGCCTTCGCTTCCCGGTCGATAAAGAGGCAGTACTTCGCAATAAAGTAGTTCGTGAGGCTGACACATCCAGGATACTTGACTTCATCGACGTAGATCTCGACATGGACTATCTTGCCAAACGTGACATCATGGTGCTCGACCTTCTGGCCAACAACGACTGGAGCCGTCCTATCTATTTCTCCATCACCGTAGGCAGTACCGATCGCTCGTACTTCTTTCTCACCGAGTACTTCCGCCTTGAAGGCCTTGCCTATCGGTTTGTGCCTATGAAGATGGCAGAAAAAGGTCAGCGATTTGAATTCGGAAAAGTGGACACCGAAATCATGTACGACAATCTGATGAATAAGTTTCAATTTGGAAATATGGAGTTACCCGATGTATATCTGGATGAAACCAATCGACGACTCAGCTATAACTTTAGAAATATTTACGCTCGCCTTGCCTCTGAGTTGGCGGCCGAAGGCCAAAATGAAAAGGCCATAAAAGCCCTCGATTTCTGTATGGAAAAGATGCCTGTAGAAAAATTTGAATTCAACTACTTCATGTTCGGTATCATAGAAGGCTACCTGAAAGCCGGAGCCAACGACAAGGCCATGGAACTCATGAACAAGTTTGCCGATCAGCTCGATCAGGAAATCCGATATTTCAACCAATTCAGGGGTAATAAGCGCAAGGCTATTCAACAAGAGCTGCAAAACAGCCTGCAATTCTACCGCTTCCTCGCACAGCTTGAAATGCAGTACATTCTGAAATCAAACGATTTTTCAAAAAGCCAGCTTTATCAGCGGTTTGAAAAATCCTCTGCTGGAATAAATATTTGAAAAAATACTTCAACCTGAATAAAAACCGCCCCGGGATTATGGGCGGTTTTTTTTATTCCATAACTTATTTTATAATTCCGTCCACAATCCTTTTTAATATTAAAATATGCAAATCTTTTGATCTAAATCATTTACAATACACAGTTTAAAATCGAGCAATGTTTATTTTATCTACTTCTTTAATGTTTGCTGTAATAATATATCAGATAATTAAAGCTAATTAATTGTTTAAAAATCAAGTTAAATACGGAAATTTCAATCTGACTAGTAAAAGCATATAAAGCTACAAATGCCCACTATCAGATCGAAATGAAGTGAACAAAGAAGGTAGAATCACTTAAATTAATGTTTATAATTATTGCTTAAATTATTGTATAGGATATAAGCAAATTTATACTAGTTAAAAAGGCAAAATGCTCTTGTGAATTAATTCTATAAATCTCCAGTGGTTTCAAGGATTTGATAATCGAGATTTCTATATTCTACTTTTGAAAACATCTGATTTTCATCTGTTGCCACATAAAGCAAACCTTTCACATAAATTTTGACAGATCCACGATCCCATCCTAAAAATGCGCCTTTTAGATATACACGAAAAATGCCATCACATGCTCGTGTTGTAAATAAGGTGTGTTGATATGGGTTTCCTATGCTGATTGTTTGAACTCCCTTGCTGTTATCGAGTACAAAATCATCGAATAGTTGGTTGCATATTTTTACTGCATCATTTCTCAAATATTCTTCAAAGTTTGCAACTTTTCTATTTAAATCTTTTGTGGCTTGTAAATTTCTTTGATTGTCAGCAATTTTATCAAAGCTGTTTCTAACTGTTTCATAATTGCTGTTTTTGTATATATGTGCATTAAAACTCACTTCAGTATTGAATGTTTCCAGATCATAAAAATCACTTTCAAATAACAATTTCATAGACTTAAATTCTTCCTTGATATTTTTCACATTTTCTATCAAAGTATTTATTTCCGGATGTCTTGTGAGCAGTTGACTTCCGTATATAGTATTAAATTCTTTCAAAAAATCATCTTGTTCCTTTATGGCTGCATTTATGTTGTGATACGTTTTTGTAGATAATTCTTCAAATTTGCTATTGTATTCGCTTATTTTATAAATATCTAAATGTCGATATAATTCATCGATATATTTGGTGAATTCTTCATAGCGTTTTGTATCTGGATTTTCGGCTAAAAATGTTTTAATCGATGAAATAATGTTTTCTATCTGTAAAGCTGAAGATTTTTCTGGATTTATTAGGATAGCCTTTGCTTGTTTTAATAGAATTTCTTCTTCTTTTTGTTGATTGTTACAAGCAAAAATGAATATCAGGACAATTGTTGGAACAGGGAAAATTTTCAAGAAGAAATTTTTATAAATTTTTCTCATGCATTTTGATCTTTTTTAATTACTAAAATTACCTCCTTGTTTTTTTTACTTTTGTATGGATTTAGAGATCTTGTGGTTGTTACCATTGTATTTGGTATTGAATCGTGCCTACCTCTTGGTCTTGATGAAAGAAAGGATAAGGCATCAAAAGGAATTAATCTTGATAACATACGCCCAACGATTTGTTCGAAAGATGGTTTTTTAAATGTTCTTCTGTCGATTATTATGGTTTCAGTAATAAACTTACCAAAAGTTCTATTAAATACGCCTTCAAAGTATAAAACATAGGGTAAAAAAATGAACATGAAAATCGTAGGATATATATCTTTAAATGACTCTCCTGGTGAAATTTCTGAAGCAATAAACATAGAAAAAATCAATATTGGAAATGTATCAATGACATAGCCGAAGAGTCTCCTCCACCATTCAGCTTTTAATGGTTTATTATTCATTAAGTGAATTTCTTCCATAAATTCTCTTTTTTTAGGCGCGAAATTATGTATGTTCTTGATTTTTTTTAGAAAAGATTAACATTAATTGTTTATTTGTATCGAAGGTTTAATTTGCTTAAATTAGATGAGTGATAGGTCGTAAACTGCATATTTTCATTCAAGTTTTAAAAAGGTTTCCTTCTTTATTCTGAAGATTATCTTATCTTCTAAACAAATCAGGTTCGATGAATTTGCTTACAAATTTTCGACGGTGCTGGGGCGATATGCCTTCGCGCTGAAGGGCTTCGATGTGGGTGCGGGTAGGGTAGCCTTTGTTTTGATTCCAGTGGTAGTAGGGAAATTCTTCGTGTAACTGCAGCATAAGCCGGTCGCGGTATACCTTAGCCAGTATGGAGGCCGCGGCAATTGCTTGGTAGCGCGCATCGCCCTTCACTATGCAACGATGGGGTATATGCCAGCGGGGGAATCGATTGCCGTCGATGAGCAGCAATCCGGGCGCGACACTTAACTGTTCTATGGCTTTTTGCATGGCCAACAGAGAGGCATTTAGGATATTGATGCGGTTGATTTCGTCGACCGATACTTCAGCGATGGCCCATGCTTTCGCTTTTTCGCAAATTGCGTCAAAAAGCCGTTCGCGCTGATTGGCAGTGAGCTTCTTACTGTCGTTGAGCTGTGAGATGGGCTTTTCGGGGTTTAAAACAACGGCTGCAGCTACTACAGGGCCGGCCAGACAGCCACGACCCGCTTCGTCGCAACCGGCTTCGGGTACGTCAGTCTGATAAAACTCAATCAACTCTCTCATTTTTCAACGGCTTCAAGTACCGTATTCCACAAGCGGTCAGCTGTATTTTTCCATGTAAAAAGCTCAGCTCTTTCAAAGCCTTTAGAAATAAGAGTACGACGCAGACTTTCATCTGAAGCAATTCTGTACATCGATTGTGCAATCAGTTCATAATCATTGGGGCTGCAATACAGGGCTGCATCACCACCCACCTCCGGCAGAGATGTGGCTGTAGAAGTAATCACCGGAACACCTGCCCTAAAGGCTTCTACCACCGGAATACCGAAGCCCTCGAAGTGCGACACAAACCACAGAGCCTCGGCTGATGCAAGTAACTGATTAAGCTCTTCTCCTTGCTTTCGTCCTACAAACAGTACTTTTTCGCGATGTTGCATAGCAAGGTATGTCTGATCCATGTGATGTGTCCAATGCATTTTCTCGCCCACGACCACCAGCCGGTAGTCTTCCATGTATTTCGAGCAGAAGAGGTCAAACGACCGGAACAGTCCTTCAATATTTTTTCGTGGGTTGAAAGCGCCGATAAAGATAAAAAACGGCTTACCCTGGCTCACTTTGGTTTGAACAGCTCGTTTTTCGTCTTCGCTTATCGGCTTGAAAATTTCTGAAGCACCATTGTACACCACATGGATTTTATCCGAAGGCACACCATAGGTAGCTGTTAGATCATTCTTTGACCACTGGCTTACAGTAGCAATTTTTTTTGCTTTGTGCGCAAAGCGGGGAAAAAAATAGCGATAATATTTCCGCACAAGGGGAGGTAGAAATTCAGGGTGATGCTCAAAGTTGATGTCGTGGATCACTGCAATCTGTGGGGTAGAGCAGTGGCGCAGGCTCATATAGCCATCCGGGCTTAGAAAAACATCGTGTGGATGTCGTTGTAAGTAAGTATGCACTGAATGCTCGAAATACCAATACCAAAGCAGCGGATGGCGCGCGGGTGGAAAGAGCTTAACAGGTGTGACGTTAGGGCCGAACACAAATTCTTCATCCCACGGCCGGTCGAACAGAAAGGTAAACCGCACGTCGGGATATTTATCGGTGAGTATTTTCAGAGTATGATAGGTAAACCAGCCTATGCCCTCAAGCCGGCCGGGGAGTAGGAAGCGTGTATTGACAGCTATTCGCACCTGGAAATTTTTGGCAAGTTTATCACACATCTGTCAGTTGCCCTGTCGAATGGCCTCCACAGGATCGAGCAGACTGGCTGAGCGCGCGGGTGCGTAGCCTGAGATAAGCCCAATGACCACACTGATCACTACGCCTTGTACAACGTTTTTTGTGCTAAGGTAAAATGGAAACTCCAGAATACCGGCTACGATCAGCAGTGTGGCAAAGACCAGGACAAGGCCAATTAATCCGCCCACTAAGCATAGGGCAACACTTTCTGTCAAAAACTGTCCGAGTATGAATCGGCGCGGGGCACCAAGGGCTTTGCGGATACCGATTTCTGAGGTGCGCTCCTTTACACTCACAAACATAATGTTGGCTATACCAAACCCGCCCACCAAAATGGAAAATCCGCCTATGAAAATGCCCGCTACAGTTACAATCCGAAATATCTGATCAAGGCTTGAGCTGATGAGGGAGATTTCATTCAGGGCAAAGTTGTCTTCAACCCTTGGCTTCAGCCGTCGAATGGCGCGCATGTGTTGGCGTAGCTCGTCTTTAAACTCGGCCAACGTCACATTCTCGGGTGCGCGCACCATGATGAAGCTGCCGTTTATGGCATTTTCATTTACAAACTTTCTCCCAAAATTCACCGGAACTACAATGTTTTGGTCGTTGTCATTACCCACCAGACTTCTGCCCGTTTTTTCAAATACGCCAATCACAGTGAGTTTTTTTCCCTTGAGCTGAATGCGCTGGCCAACGGCATTCATCTGCGGAAAAAGTCCCTCAGCCACATCGTATCCCAATACACATACTGGTGCTCCCGAACGCGACTCTTGCTCGGTAAAGAAGCGTCCTTGCCAGATTTTGTGGTTCCAAAGAGCCAGATAGTCGTGTGAAGTAAAAAGCACAGTAGCCCCTTCTACCTGATTGCCCAAAGCTTTGGCTGTGGCTGAAATTCCAAAGGCATACACCATTTTGTCGTAATTGCGCACAAGGCGCGAGAGCTTTTCGAAGTCGTCATAGCGGGGCTCAGGGCGATTGAGATACTTCCACCACGGATATTCACCACCACCGCCCCAGGGCCATTTCTGTATGTACACTACATTATTGCCGAGCTGCTGCACCGATTCGCGAATATTTCTTTCAAGGGAATCTACCATTGCAAACACGGTGATGATCGAATAGATCCCCACTGTGATGCCTAGCAGCGACAGCAGCGTGCGAAACTTATTGACACTCAGCGACCTTATGCCGGTGTGAATGCTTTCGAGCAGCAGCGGAAGGTTAGCGAGTAGTTTGTTTGGATTCACTTGTATTGCCTTTTTCAGTCACTTCAAAATGTGTGGCAGTCTTTTTATTGATTCGCAGTATGGAGCCGATCAATGCCACCATAGCTACCGGAATGTGTGCTATGGCGCGCAGCAGATCTATGTTGTATAGGCTGGCGGGTACCGATATAAGCATGGCGGAGTAGTACAATACAGCGAGCAAAAGCCAATTGTACGTAAACCAGTCTGTAAAGTAATCTACTACACCCACTATACCCATGAGCCCAATTAGAAGCACTTTGGGAATAAGTGCCATCTGAAAGCACTTGTCAAAATAGTCAATATTTCCTTTTAAAATCAAATGCTTCAGTCCATCCAGAAAATAGGTTCTGAAAAAGTAAAACTGCGCTCCAAGCCAGCGCGTGCGCTGCTTACCAAAGTTTTTTGTGGTCGATACCTTTTCGTCATATACATATGCGTTTTCGTAAAATTCAATGGTTTGCCCATCTTTTAGCAACAGCATCTCGAGCAGCTTGTCTTCACCGGCGGTATCAGTGATTTGGGCCATGTACTTTTTGTACAGATTGTACTCGAAAACCATTCCCGACCCGATTAAAGCCGATGAAAGGCCCATGTTTCTATGTCCTTTGCGGAAGATGTGATTGCCGATCTCCTCATTGGCCGCATCCAGTATGGCCATAGGCGTATTTTTATTTTTTGCAGTGCGGTGTGCTTGTATGATGTGATAACCGTTTCGAAAAGCATCTGACACTTTCCGTAAAAAAAAGTGCGCCATCACATTGTCGCTGTCCAGTATCACTACGGCTTCCGGGGGGTCTTTTTCTAAATATTCCAGTCCCTTGTTTATGCTCTTAGCCTTGGTACTGTGCTCAAATTTTACTTCCAACACTTCTACGCCTGTTTCTCTGAGCTTTTGCACGGTTTCGGGCTGAAAGGTGTCAGCAAGTACGATCACTCGGTACAACTCCCGCGGATAATCAACCTCCAGCGCTTGTCGGGCTGTATCCACAATGATTTTGTCTTCTTTGTATCCTGGTATGAGCACGGCAAAGCGCGTGAGAGGCTGACCTTTTTTCATAATCAACTCATGTGGTGCAAGCCCGGCGACGGCAAAAATGAAAAAGTAAAATACCTGTATGCCAATGAGTACAAAGAGCAATAGTTCTACGTATTTCATAGTGGGGGCAATTCAGCGGTTTGGCGATCGTTTTGTGTTTCTTAAAAAAGTCAAGCCCATACTAAGCTGATGGGCATTGTGACTTTATTTTGCCAAAAATATGCTTTTTCAAATGGTTAATATTCCCTTAGTCAAAATACTTTTTCTTTCCATTCTTGCATTTTCAGTCGTTGCTCAACAATCTCCCAAGTCTAAAGCTATAACATATCCCGGTGAAGTACACCTCAAAAACCTCCGCCAGCTCACCAACGGAGGCGATAATGCCGAAGCCTACTGGAGCTTCGACAACCGCAAGCTCGTCATGCAAAGCAACAATCCGGCATGGGGTCTTAAATGTGACCAGATTTTCTGGTGGGACATTCGTCGCGACAATCTCTTTCAATCTCGCCCTCAAATGGTCTCCACCGGCCGCGGGCGCACCACATGTAGCTTCTTCTTACCCGGCGATACGCTTATCCTCTTTGCCAGCACACACGAAGGGGGCGACGATTGCCCTCCCGAACCCGACCGCTCTATTGGCTACGTTTGGCCCCTCTACGACACGTATGATATTTACGTAGCTGATTTGAAGGGTAATATCGTAAAAAAACTCACTGATCGCAAGGGCTACGACGCCGAAGCCACTGTATCACCGCGTGGCGACAAGATCGTATTTACCTCCGACCGTTCCGGCGACCTCGAGCTGTGGGTGATGGATATCGATGGCTCTAATCCCGTGCAAATCACCAATGAACTCGGCTACGACGGGGGAGCCTTCTTCTCACCTGACGGCAGCAAAATAGTCTTCCGCGCCAGCCGACCCAAGACTCCCGAAGAAATCGCCGAATACAAGGCCCTACTTGCAAAAGGTCTTGTAAAACCTTCCAATATGGAAATATTTGTCTGTAACGCCGATGGCTCCAACTTGCGGCAGGTTACTAATCTAGGCAAGGCAAACTGGGCGCCCTACTACCACCCCGACGGAAAGCGCATCCTCTTTTCCTCCAATCACCACAGCCCGCGCGGTTACCATTTCAATATATTTATGATCAACGAAGACGGCACCGGATTGAAGCAAATCACCTTCGATCCTACTTTCGATGCATTCCCTATGTTTTCCTGGGATGGCAAAAAGCTCGTTTTCAGCTCCAACCGAAACAACGGAGGCACTCGCGATACCAACGTCTTTATCTGCGATTGGGACGAAAAGGGTGATTCCCAAAAGTTTTTTAGGCGAAAGATGAAATAATTTTTTTCTTTTTTTATTTGGGCGTGCCCCTGACAAGGCGCACCAGGCGCCTTCGTCAGGGTCGGCGTACTACAGGGTACGCTTCGCTCCCGTGCTTCGGCACCGCTTCGCTTAGCCTCCGCACCGCGCTTTCGCGCGCCTTTCGCATCCCTCACGCGAAGTGCTTCTGAGAAGTGTCCTTCAAAATTCTTTTAAAAATCCAGTTTCTGTTGTTTTTGCAATTGTATTTGATCGATTCTCAGTGCTATATAAATCTTTTTTCTTATCAAATCGCATTTAGAAATCTTTTCTTTGAACTAATGACTATTGAGATTCCTATTTTTACCTGATTCAAATTGCATCGTTCCAAATCACTTCATCAGCCAAGGTGCCTTGCTCTGCTATCACATTGTATTCACTTGACTTACGCAACTGTATCATTTGTTTGATTTCCTCATCTGTTCTACCCTTCCACCTGTTGAGTTGATAAAGATTCCTGTAAAAAGTTTTATCGCTCACCGTACAAAACAGCTTCCAATCATACTTATCCACAAGGTTTTTAAGCATCAAAGCCACAATGCCCTCTACAATTACTACGTCTGTCTCAGATGTCAATTTATATTTAGGAGGCTCAATTTTCCAGGTAGGATTGCGCTGGTAACCAGTGGGCGTAACCGATTTACCTTCTAAGAAGTTTTTTAAATCTTCTTCTAGGCGATTGATTTGATAAATCTCATGTAAATCATGAGCTGAAGAGCGCTTTTCCGATGCCAAAATCCAGTGGTCGAGTTCCACTTTAAGCACATTTATGCCATTTCGGAGGAAGTATCGCTGTACATAGGTTGCCAATGTCGACTTCCCGGTACCCGTATTTCCGGCAATAGCCAATACATATGGCCGCTTTGATGATGTTCGTATTCTTTGCAATAAGCTTTCGGCAACTGGTTTATGTGGCTCTTTGAGAATGTACTCCACAGCCTCTGCCACTGAATAAAAAGTAAAGTCAGGTGCAATACGCGTGTTTTTTAAACCATTTCCCGTCATTACTCCCATAGTGGTGCACCCGGCGCTCAAGCCTGCCTCCACATCGGCTTGTCGATCGCCTATTATCCAACTGCCGTTTAGATCAATGTTATACCTTTCAGCAGCTTTTAGCAGCATACCAGGTTTTGGTTTGCGACATTCACATTCAATTTTTAATTCTACCACTTCGCCCTCAAATCCTTTGTCAGGGTGGTGCGGACAGTAGTAGAGATCATCGAGATAGGCATAGCCCTCAGCCAGCTGATAGTCAAGTTCGGCATGAATACGGTTAAGGCCAGCTTCGTCGGTGAGTCCACGAGCTACTACACTTTGGTTGGTTACTACAATGGCCAGGTAGTCGCTTTGATTGATTTTTCGCACGGCTTCAGCAGCAAACGGAAAAACTTTCAATTGCTCGGGTTGATGGATTAAATCGATGTCTTCATTGAGCACCCCATCGCGATCTAAAAAAATGGCTTTTTGCTTTTGTTGCAGATTTCTTCGCTGGGGTTTTCCAGACTTGAGATCCGCTTCCACCTTTTGAATGCGATCTGGAGTGCCCATATCTTTGAGGTATTCCGCAGTGCGCCATGCGTAGATGGGCAATGTCTTGCACAGCTTCGGCAATTGATGTCGCCCCCAGTCACTCTTTCCGATTGGTATGTGGTGTATTACCTCCTTTTCAACCAAATAGAGGGCCGCATTTACTAAATTTCTAACCCTCAGATCAGCAGCATGTGGTTTGGGATGCACCTGAACGACTCGATCCGAAAGATCGGTTTCGATCAAATCGCTGTCGTAGGGATGATCGTTTGGATGAACGGCAATGGTCATTCGGGCATTCTTGGCTTTGTGGAAGTTATACATCCTTTTTAAATCCATGTCAAACACCACATCCCCATAAAAGATCCAAAAGATATCCGGCAATTCTGACTCCAATAATTTGAATGCGCCAGTTGTACCTAAAGGCTCTGCTTCTTTAAAATACCTAATTTCGACGTTCCAGGCATTGCCATCTTTGAAATATTCTTCGATCACATGACTTAAATGTCCCGTAATCAGGCAAATGCGCTTTATGCCATTTTTTACACATTGAAGCACGATGTGTTCCAGTACTGGCTTACCCATTAGGGGCAGCATGGGTTTAGGGAGGTTAGAAGCCAACTGCCCCATGCGTGTACCCTTGCCTCCGCAAAGGATGTACGCATCAGTTACCATAGTCGAGATGTTTAAGTAGGTCGCCTACTACAAAGGTGCTTCCACCTACGTATATGGTATCTTCGGGTTGAGCTAATTCTAAAGCTCTTTGATAGGCAGCCGGTACACCGGGTTTTTTTTCGAAGGATAATTCAAAATCAGTGGCTAATTTCTCTAACTGTTCCAATGGCATGGCGCGCGGTACATCAGGCGTGGTAAGTACGTAATGCGCATTTTTTGGCATGAGTGTAAAAATCTTAATAGCATCCTTATCATTCACCATCCCCCACACGATGTAGAGTTTGCCTTTGCGAACCTGTTCGAGTTGTTTCAGTACAGTCTGAATACCGTCAAAATTATGGGCTGTGTCAGCGATTACGAGCGGATTTTGAGAAAGTACTTCCCATCGACCTCGCAAACCGGTCAATTGTACTACATGAGCAAAGGCATAGCGAATCTGCTCTTCCGTTGGCTTAAGCATTTCAGGCAGCAACTGCAAGGCAGCATATGCAGTTTTCGTGTTTTTCAGCTGATAAGAGCCTTTGAGCTCGCATTCAAATGAATGATTTTTATATATTTCAGATGCAAAGAATAGTGGGGCATGCTTTGCCTGAGCCACATTTTTGAAAACATCTGCTACCTCTTCCTGCAATTCACCTATTACCACAGGAACTTCCGGTTTAATGATACCAGCCTTTTCAAAGGCGATTTTTGGCAAAGTATCTCCCAGAAACTGCATATGATCCCATCCAATGTTTGTAATAACGCTTACTACTGGTGTTATCACATTGGTTGAATCTAAACGCCCGCCCATTCCCACCTCGATTACAGCTACATCTACGGCTTCTTGAGCGAAGTAGTCAAATGCCATTGCCATTGTGAGTTCAAAAAAACTCGGATCGATGGTTTGTGCTTCATCAATGAATCGATTTACAAAGTCAACAACAAATTCAGAGCGTATTTTTTGTCCATTGATTTTAATGCGCTCCCTGAAGTCATAAAGATGTGGACTTGTATAAAGTCCGGTTTTCAAACCTTTGGTCTGTAGCGCAGCTGCAAGCAAATGCGATACGCTACCCTTGCCATTGGTGCCTCCTACATGCAGGGTTGGGAATCGCTTGTGTGGATGATCAAGCCAGTGCATCAATGCCAGCGTGCGTTCAAGACCGGGCTTGTAGGCAGCAGCACCCTGCCGCTGAAAAAAAGGAAGCCGGCTCATAAGCCAGCTCAATGCATCCTGATAATTCGCAATCAAGGTTATTTTATGTTAATTAAATCAACCAACTTCGAATAATCAGGTGTAATAATGATTTCGGTGCGTCGGTTTTGAGCTTTTCCTTCAGGAGTATCGTTTGATGCCACCGGCTGAAACTCCCCGCGGCCACCAGCTGAGATTCTGGACGGATTGATCTTACCTTGTGAGAGCAATGCTTTGATTACGGCTGTTGAGCGCATTACCGAAAGGTCCCAATTGTCTCTCACGGCTGATTGACCTCTGTATGGGTCACTATCGGTGTGTCCTTCCACCAGAACGCTCAGGTCGGGATTGTCCTCTAATACTTTAGCAAGATTGCGTAAGGCTGGCATGGCACGTTCGTTCAGCGTCCAGCTGCCCGGCTCGAAGAGCAGAGCGTTTTCTAAAGTCACGTACACTTTGCCATCGCGCATTTGTACGCGTAAACCCTTGCCCTGAAAGGGCATTAATGCTCTCGAAACCCGATCAGAAAAGAATTTGAGTACACTATCTTTTCTTGCCAAAGTTGTTTCAAGTTCACCAACGCGTTTCTCTCTCTCACGCAGCTTCATTGAGAGATGCTCAAGTTTTATCCGTTCGGTTCGCAGACTGTCTTCGCGTTGCTGTAGCTCTTCTTGCATTTTCTCAAGGCGCTGCATCAGCTTGCGGTTTTCAGCTGTGCTTTGATTCATTAGCAGTTTGTTATTTTCCAGAAGAAACTCATAAGAGCGATTGAGCTCATCTATTTGTCTAGCCTTGCTCATAATGTTGTGGTAGTAGTCAAGCGAATCGCTCTTCAGTTTTTCCACGTATGCGCTTAGAGCCGCTACATCGTTGAGCAATGCTCTGTTTTCAGCCTTGAGCTGATTGTTTTCTTGAAGGGATACCATATGTAGGCTATCGAGGCGTTTATAATTGTTCATCAGGTTTTTATGAACCTTGGATGAAACGCACGAGCACAATAAAAGTATGGAAATCAGATACAATCCGTATTTCATGTGTTGTTAGGTAATAAACGTTCAAAAGTACTGATGCTTCGCTACTCTTTAGAGTAAATCATCAGTTTAATTATTGTTATTTACATGTTGAAAACTCATTAAATTTTTCGGATTTGTGAAATCATAGCCCTTAAAAATACAGGAATGTTTACCGAACTCATGATCTTTATGTCTTGCAAAAGACTAGATTTTTCATTTAAAAAATTAAAAACTTCCTGAATTTTTAGTTTGAAAAATAAATCTTCAAATATTTTATAAGCTGGCATTTGCTTTTCTTGAATGACTCGCAATAAAACGCTGTCGTACAACCTGTATTTATATCTTGGTTGATAGAGTTTTTGAATCTTTCCTTTCTTTAGTTGTTGAATATAAAAATGAGCTTGTTTTTGAATGAAATAAAATGTATATCCTGTCGAAGCTTTTGTGGCTCCTCCTACAGTTCCAATGTTTATTACAGATGATGTAATGTCTGAAGTATATGCAATATCGCTCATCGGAATTACGCCAAATTCTTTGTGATTAATAGTGTATTTTATATTTCCGAAGACTTTTTTGATATACTCTTCCAAAAAATATTCATATTCTTCGTCTTTCAATATTTTATCTGAAAATATAGTATATTCAACCATAGCTTCTTTTTCGCTGTATGGCAAAACGTAACAAAACCTGCAATCCTTGTATTGCTCGATTGAAAAATCCATTAATGTTGCCACATTTGCATCGAAAATGGACTCCTCTGTTTCGATCTGCCATCCTTTAAAGTGCTGAAGAAGTGTAATATTACCTTCTTTATATCGAATAGCATTACCAATGCTGCTAAAAACATATCCACTTCTGTAAAGAGATTTTTCAGTCACTACCGTGCCATGACCTCTTATTTCTTCAATCGATTCATAGAGTATTTTAAAATTCTTTTTTGATTTTAATATGTTTAAAACATATGCGTAAAAATCGTTGCTTTTTATCAGATGATAGCTAAATGGATATATATCAAATATATTGTTTTTTTTTGGAGTTTTAATTTGAATTTTTTTCCAAGTTTTGCAAACCACATCCGGAAAAATACGTTCATTTTCTGTCCAAAAGCACCAAGTTCTATCGTAAGATGTCTTTGGCTCTCTGTCGATTAGTAGGATTTTTTTATCGTCGAAAAATGGATCAATAGCCATGTAATAAGCCATGCTGAGGCCTGATGCACCAGCTCCAGCTATTATATAATCAAATGTTTCCAATGTAGTCTTTTTAAAATGAAATTTTTGTTATTTTTTAATTTTTTACCGTTTTCAATTAACTCACTGCTTTTAGAAGTATTCGTTTAGCTACCGGAAGCCAGGTGGCTGACAAGGGCAGGGAGTGTTTAATGCTGATCATGTAACTGGCTGGATTTGGCAACTCTTTAAAATTCTTTATTAGACGCATTTTGATGTTTTCTGGTGTATTTGTAATGGAGAGTTTATCTCTGCCCAAATATCTTGTCTCCAAGGCTCTGAATTGGTCGGAATCTGTCTGAATGAGTTTGATTCGGTAGTAAAATATCAAAATATCATCTGTGCTATTATCGCGAAGGAGGAAATATCCTTCCTTTCTATACAAAGGAACAATGCCGATCGGCTCAAGATCGATGATCGATGCTGCGTATTCAAAGAGTTCTTTTCCTGATTCAATGCTTTGTCTAAATCGCGGTAGAGCAAACTCGATAATTTCGTCAATGGTTTTAAGAATATCGTCGTCTTTGTACAAATCTTCGTAAATTACTTCCATTCGTTGAAAATTAATATCGGTTACCGATTGCGGGAATTTACTGCGTACTGATTCTTTTTGCTCTTTGATTTCCAGTAGATTTCTATAATGATTGATGAGATCAGCAAGTTGTGGATAAATTTTTTTCTGCGCAAAAAGTGTGTGAATTTTCTGTAGGTAACCCAACAACTGGTAACTTTTGTATTCAAAGTCAATCAAACCGTCTATGTACCAATTTTCGTTGAGCTTTACGTATTTCATGGTTTTTGGCTTTTGTTATTTCAAAATTAAAAAACGTTTTTTTTCTTAAAAATTATTTTATGCACTCAATCACTGAGCTTAATACTTGATTTCACTAAAAACAACTTTTGGGATACTTTTGCTTACAATTAGAAAAAGTAAGTAAATGATGAAACAAGTTGTTTTATTATTGTTTTTTGTACTGGGAATTTCCTTGCAAGCACAAGATAAGCATGCACTTGGTATTCGAGGTGGATTTAATAATGGACTCACTTACAGAAATTATGCGTCAAGCTCTAAAGCTTACGAATTTATTCTTTCTCCCCGCTGGGGTGGATGGAGCATTACCGGCCTTATCGAATATTACAACCCTCTAGGTAGTGAGCCTGGCTTGACATGGTTTTATGGCTTCGGTGCACATGTAGGAACTTATCGCACCGGAAAACCAAATGTGCCTGCAGCTAATGATAATCTTCTATTCGGAGTTGATGGAATTATCGGTATCGATTACAAGTTTCAAAAGGTGCCTCTTAACATCTCGCTCGATGCTAAACCGGAATTTAACTTCGTTCCAACCTTTCTTGACCTCATAAATTTTAACCTTAGTTTCCGATTCACTTTTTAACCAGGAATTTTATTCATTTAAAGCACGATTTATTTGAACAAAATCGTGCTTTTTTATTTACATTTGTTAGAATGAAAAGAGTGGTTTTGCTGATTTGGGTTTATTTTATTATTGCTCCATTTACAGCATTACCATTTCATATTGTTGGAGGCGAACTTTCATATGTATGTCAGGGCACTGCACCTAACGGCAATAAATTGTATCAAATTCGCCTTACCATATACCGCGATTGTAACTCGCTGAATGGTGCTCCATTCGATAATCCTGCAATTATTGGCATTTTTAACAACAACACCTTAGTTCAACGCTTAGCCCTTCCTCTTCAGAGTACTTTTTTACTGCCTTATTCAGCGCCTAGCCCTTGCGCGCCACCACCGCCAAATACCTGCATCGAACACACTACTTACGTCACCACCGTCAGTTTACCCCCAGTGACTGGGGGCTATACAATTGTGTATCAACGTTGTTGCCGAAATTCCACAATTATTAATCTTGTAAATCCTGATTTCAATGGAGCTACCTATTTAGCTACCATTCCTCCTATGGATACGGCATGCAATAGTTCTCCTGCTTTTCCTAACCATCCTCCTCTCATACTCTGCCGTAACATGGGATTCAATTACCCACATCACGCCATCGATCCTGATGGTGATTCGCTTTTTTATACCCTTTGTAATGCTTTTCATGGGGGCGGGCGCGACAATATACCCGGAGGACCAACTTCACCCCAGCCCGATCCACCTCTGCCACCACCATATCCCATTGTTACCTATGCTCCTGGATACAGCGGTGCTAATCCCATGATGGGCAATCCGCCTATGACTATCAATCCTTTTACAGGACTACTTTCTGTCAATCCGTCAGTTAACGGCATTCACGTCGTAACCGTGTGTGTACAAGAGTGGCGGAACGGAGTTTTGCTTGGTACCCATCGTCGCGATTATCAGTTTACAGTATATGGTTGCGATTTGTCAAAATTTGCCACCATCCGCCCACAAAACCTTATTCCTCAGACCTATTGCGCCGGCCTTACGATTCCCTTTGTCAGTTACAGCAACAATGCAAAGAGTTATTTCTGGAAATTTAACGACCCAGGCAAAGCACCTGCTGATACGGCAAATGTTCAAAATCCTATTTACACCTTTTCTGACACTGGGGTTTATAATGTAATGTTGGTAATCGATGCTGGTAATGGTTGTAAAGACACGACATACGAAACATATGAAGTGCGATATCCTGTACAGGTTTATTTTGAATCTGAAGGAAGCCTGTGCCTCCCGAATACGTCCTTACAATTTAAATTAAAGGGCACACCGTTATCTTCTCAGGCTAAGATCAAATGGTATTTCGGAAGCGCAGCCTCACTTTCTTTCTATCAAGGCAATTCACCTCCCACCATTGTATTTAATAATCCAGGTCCACATTTAGTAAAAGTAGAAGTTGAGGATTTCAGCTGTAAAAGCGAATATTCAAATTTTGTTCAATTTTACGCTCCACCTTCCTTCAATGCGTCAGGTTCCGCACAGTCGGTTTGCCTTGGTGAGGGCGTTCAATTTTTTAATCAATCAGTGGCTGAAACTCCATTGATTTGTTTATGGAATTTTGGTGATGGAATTACATCAATTCAGTGCAATCCCATTCACTTTTATCAAAAACCTGGTATTTATATTCCCAAACTTAAAGTGTACACAGCAATAGGATGTGTTGACTCTTCCGAAATTACACTTCCACCCATAGAGGTATATCCTTCACCCCAGGCAGTGTTAGAAGCAAAACCAATGAAAGCCTCCATATTTTTCCCGGAAATTACTTTTAAAAACAATTCTGAAAATACTTCAAACACACAATCAATTTTGTATATAAGTGATGGTACAATTATTCAAAATTTTACTCAACTCTATAAGCATAGTTTTGCTGATACTGGTAGATATACAGCCGTTTTAGAATCGGTAAATGAATTTGGCTGCAAAGCTTATGATTCGGTTACGGTTTGGATATATCCTGAAATTACGCTTTTTATTCCAAATGCTTTTACCCCAAATGGCGATGGAATAAATGATCGATTTGAAGTTTCAGTTACAGGAATGGTATCGTACGAAATATCTATTTTTAATCGATGGGGTGAAATTATTTTTCAATCAAATGATCCAAAAAATTCATGGGACGGTAAACATCATCAACGCGTTGTTCCAGCTGGTGTTTATCAATATGTAATTCGCGCAGTGGATTATCTCGGAGTTTTACACGTGAGAAGAGGAAATATTTATCTGATATTATAACGAAATTCCATATCGAATACCCACTAAAAAATTTAATCTCGATAAACTCCAAGGATTAGAAGACAAGTCTAACGTTTCTACTGTTCCATTCATATCTCTTTTAACAGAAAACAATGCAGCCGAGATAAAATTTATACCTCCATCGAGATACAAATTTTCAGTTAATTTGTATTGTCCTAATACTCTAAGTGAATAGTGCAAATCATTGCCATTATATGTGGTAGGTGGAAAGAAGATGTCGAGATCGGAGAAATATTTGTATCTGAATTGCCCAAGAGCAAGCCCAAATGACATGAGCGATTTTTCGTTAAAAATTGTATTATACGTAATCCCAACATTATAAGAAAACATCGATTGATTTGACCGAAATGTATGCTCTGATGGATTTCCGGGATTTCCTGGGTTCAGAAATTGATATGTTCTATTTACACTGTTTGAAAAGCTTTGAAACTGTGCATACATTCCAAATGCTTCAGAAAACATATAAGATACTTCTAAATCATACGTAAATCCATATCGCTCTCTATTTTGAAAATCTTTGTATTGAGGTGATGCATTGGGATCAATTTGATACGACATTCTACCCATACCAGCCCTTACAGATAATAAGAAATTGTTGTAATTCAGGTTTTTGGGTTTTGAATCGATCGAAAGTATTGGCTTTTTATAATAATTCTTGTCTATTTTTTTGATTTGATTTTTGGGTAAGAGTGTATATTTTAGTTCCCCATCTTCAAGCATTTGAAAATAAACAAAGTCCTTGTCTTTTACTGGTAAAATTTTGCACTCAATTCTCTGATTTTTCTTAGTAATTATTCTGTCTTGTCCAAATAAAATCGCTGGAAGCAGAATAAGAAGAGATAGAAATGGAAAAATCTGGAATTTTTTCATCTTTTCATTTTATTAATCAGGTCAATAGCTACTTCTGGCTGAAGTGTGACAAACTGAACTTGCGGTAACATGAATCCTGATGGAATTTCGTTACAGAAGATGAAGTAATCATATCCTGGTTCTACATTCAGTACCAATTGTGTTTTTGACTCTGTTTTTGCCCAAATTATCAAAGGTTCTTTATTTTTCGTCTTGTACTCTACAATTTCACCTCCTTTTATTAATCCAAGATTATCATCATTTACATAGATAGAATAATTTGTTGCAAATGTTGGTTTAATAAATACTACTCTTGCAATATCATATTTATTTTTAATCCCTCCGTTTACTCTAAATTTTTTTAATTGTGAAACCAAATGTTCTTCTACATTGTATACATAGCCTGTAATGTCTCCACAGCTATTTGTAGCCAGATTGATATTCCCCGAAATTTTGTCAAGTACAATCACATTACCGCCAAATTTCCTTGCTTCTAAAGTAGCTGCAGTAAGCCGTTCTACCCATCCACATGGTACATTGTGATAATCCGATTTTCTTATTGTGATCGTGCCTACTTCTGTTCGCTGATTTGGAAGTAGGTCCGCATTATTCAAAATGACAACATCTTCATAAAAATCTAGAACAGGCATCTTCCTCACTACACGAACTTCAGCTCCTTTGTAAGTGGCACAAGAAGATGCAAATACAAGAAAGAAGGGAACAATAAATTTATTTATATGAGCCATTTGAAAGTTTAAACTTTACAGTGCAGAAAAGCAAAAAGCCGGCCATTTTTCTTAGCCGGCTTTTTGGCGGAGAGAGAGGGATTCGAACCCCCGGAGGCTGTTAACCTCAACGGTTTTCAAGACCGCCGCAATCGACCACTCTGCCATCTCTCCGGGAGCAAAATTAAAGTGGTTTGTTTTTTGAACAAGTTTTTTCGTATATTTATTTTCCTAAATTAAAAATTGATTAAGAAAAATGCATTTCTTACGTAATGTTTTGATAATTAAATTGTTATCATCATTGAGTTTTGCTGGTAATTTGGAGCTTAAGTTTGCCTACTATCACTTTTACCATCCAGAAACAAAAATTTATACCGAAACCCACTTCAATGTGAACGGAAAATCGGTAAAAACTGTAAAAAATGCTGCTGGAAAATTCACAGGCTCGGTCCTAATCACCATGACATATTATCATGACGAAAAAATTATTCAAGGTGAAAAAATTCGGATATCATTGCCTGAAACCAATGATACATCTTACTTCAACAGAGGTTTTACAGCAAAATCGCAATTCAGACTGCCGGCTGGCAGGAATATTTTAAAGCTTGATATCCTCGACGAGAACAATCCTTCTGAAAATTATCACTTCGAAATTCCAATTGAAGTGCCTGATCCAAAAGCATTTAAGGCCTCAGATGTGATTTTGATCGCTGGTATGCCCGAGAGTGAAAATCGAGCGTTTTCAAAGAAAGATTTTATCCCTTACATATCTGCTAATACGTACTTGTATGACAAAAATGTAAACGAATTGCTTTTTTACATTGAGTTTTATGATCTTCAATCACTTGATGAAAAAGAATTACCGTTTTTTGTAAATTATTTTCTCGAATCACAGTCGTCCCCTATTTCGTTGGAGAAGTTTGCAGGTAGAATAAAAATCCGTAACGAAGGTGTACATCCTATTCTGGGAAGGCTCAACATTACAGAATTGCCGTCTGGCGTTTATAACCTTGTAATCGAGTCAATTAACCGTAAAAACGAAATTTACGAGCGAAAAAAGGTAAGGATTGAGAGAATTTCTGATTATCAGCCAGTTTCTATTTCGATCGATATGTTAGAAAACTTTAGTCTCGACAATTCAATTATTCCAGTAGAAATTTTGAAAGACAGTATTTCTGATTTTTTGCTGTATATGCTTCCTATAGCTACCTATAGTGAACAGAAAACCATTGACAGACTACTGTCAGAAAACAACAAAGACTTAATGATGAAATACTTTAATTCTTTCTGGATCAGCAAACAAAAATCTGGAATAACATGGGAAGATTATTACAGCAGAGTTAATACTGCAAATAAACTCTACGGCACCCGGCTGCTAAAAGGCTATAGGACTGACCGTGGAAGAGTGTACTGCTTATACGGTGCTCCTACAATAGTAGAAAGCAGAAAACACGAGCCAAACACCTATCCTTACGAAATTTGGCAATACGATCGATTAATTCCATGGAACGGAACAAATGCGCAGACAGATCGAATTTTCATCTTTGCTGATCGAGAGATTAATACAGGCACCTATCGGCTCATTCACAGCACTGCTGCCGGAGAAACTTTCAACGAACGCTGGCAATATTTGCTCATGGAGCGCGATATGTGGACGCCTAATGTAGACGATGTAGAACTGCCAGCTCAAGCCGGTGATTGGGGTACGCGATTTAACAACAGCATTATAATCAACTCCTCTAAATTTGGACGCTATAACCGCTGGTAAACCGTCACAAGATTAATGTCTTTTTTAATAAAAATAATTTCAAAGTTGCCGTTAAATATGTTGTACAACCTCGGCAACTTTTTTTATTTGTTATCCCTTGTTTCGGGATATCGCTCTAAGGTGATTTTAAAAAATTTAAAAATCGCTTTTCCTAATCTTAATGAAGAGGAAAGAGAGAAATTAAAGAGAAAATTTTACAAATACTTCTTTGAGCTCATCGCTGAGAATATTAAAGATTTTGATCCTAGTTGGAAAGACCACAAAAAACACGTTTTTATTGAAAATGCTGAAATGGTAAAAAATCTAACAAATAAGAACAAAAAGGTGATTCTTATGCTTGGCCATCATGGAAATTTTGAATGGCTTAGTGTAATTCCTGAATTACTTCAAGAAAATGTGTATGCTGTATACAATGAGATAAATAATAAAAGCATCGAAAAACTCATCCTGCAAAAAAGAGCTAAATACAACCTTGGCCTTTTTCCAATGAAAGAAACATATAAATTCATCGAATCAAATAGAGATCATAGAGCGGTTTACGGTTTCATTGCTGATCAAAGTCCACACGAAGGCCGCATACATCATCGCTCAAAATTTTTTGTAGAAAATACTCCTACGCATGTAGGAGCTGAGAAGATTGCAAAGATGTACGGTATGGCTTTAGTGTACTTAGAATGTGTACGTTTGAGCAGGGGAAGATATGTTTTCAAACCAGTTTTAATAACCGAAAATCCGCAAGAATTTCCAGATTATCAACTCACTGATTTATACAATCAACTCCTTGAAAAAAGCATCAGAGAGCAGCCAGAAATTTATCTATGGACTCATAAGCGCTGGAAACATTTGCGACCAGGAGTATATCAATAAGAGATTCCCCATTTTTTATACAAAAAATGCATAAGCCAGGCCGGGCCTATTAATAAAAATTGTAAATCCTTAAAAAATGAAGGTTTCTTACCTTCTATTTTATGACCGATGAATTGTCCAATCCACGCCAGAATAAAGATAGTAAGTGATATATATAAAATTGGTAAGCCTGCATCATCTAAATATTTATGAATCGATAAACAAAAGAGGGTAAAAAGTACTATTCCAACAAAAAGATTGAGAGATAAACGCAGATAAAAAATTAAGCTGATGAGAATTAAAATATAACTCCAATTAAACCAAGGTATAGTATCAGGAACTGGAATTGCATAAAACAACCCCAAAATGCTCCAAAAAATTAGGGGAACACATATCCAATGGATGGTTTTGTTGGTTGGATTTTGATGGCTTTGTCCGTATTCGTCAAACCACTGATCAGCTGTTTTCATAGTCTTTTAAGTTTTATTAACTTTTGACAAAAATAAAAAACCGGCCAATCATGAGACCGGTTTTCAAAATTTCAGCAGACTCTTAATGTAAGTCACTTATTTATACCATGCTTCTACTTCAGCCAATTGAAGAGCGGGTATGTCGAGTTTCTTTTTCTTTCTCAAACCGTTGAGTTGCTGATGTACTTGAGTAGGTTTTAGTGATCTCAAGGTTGAAATGTTTCCAAAAGCTTCTTTTGCAAGCGGAATCCAAGCTTCGGGTACACCTATTTCTGTCCAATTTTCATCTTTCGGAGCTGCAGTGATTTGCTCTGGCTTCATTTGCGGAAAGAAAATAACCTCCTGTATGCTGGCTTGATTAGTGAGCATCATTGTAAGTCGATCGATGCCGATACCGAGCCCGGCTGTTGGAGGCATGCCAAATTCAAGGGCTCGAAGAAAATCATGGTCTATAAACATTGCCTCGTCATCACCGCGTTGGCTGAGTTTAAATTGCTCTTCGAACCGCTCGCGCTGGTCAATGGGGTCATTTAGCTCTGAATAGGCATTGGCTATTTCTTTTCCGTTTATAATCAGTTCAAAGCGTTCTGTAAGCTCCGGATTGTCTCTGTGTTTCTTGCACAGAGGCGACATTTCAACGGGGTAATCGATAATAAAGGTAGGCTGAACAAAGTGGTGCTCGCATTTTTCGCCAAACAGGGCATCAATCAGCTTACCTTTTCCCATCTCAGGGGTTACTTCAATGCCCAGTTGGATGCACACCCCTCTAAGTTGCTCTTCATCCATACCTGAGATATCGAATCCAGTATATTGCTTTATGGCATCGTACATGCGCACGCGCGGATAGGGAGCTTTAAAATCAACGGATTTATCACCTACTTGTACTTGTGTATTGCCGTTATTCACTGATTTAGCCACATGTTCAAGCAGATTTTCAGTGAATCGCATCATCCAATGGTAGTCTTTATAGGCCACATAAATTTCCATGCCCGTAAATTCGGGATTGTGTGTGCGGTCCATTCCTTCGTTTCGGAAGTTTTTTGCGAATTCATACACACCTTCGAAACCACCGACAATGAGTCTTTTTAAATACAATTCGTTGGCTATCCGCAGGTATAGTGGAATATCGAGAGCATTGTGATGCGTTACAAAGGGGCGAGCGGCAGCTCCTCCGGGAATTGGTTGAAGAATGGGTGTTTCAACTTCCAGGTAGCCAAAGGAGTTGAAGTATTCGCGCATGGATTGTATAATGCGTGTGCGCTTTAAAAAAATTTCTTTTACGTGTGGATTTACAACCAAATCCACATAGCGCTGCCTATACCGTTGCTCGGGGTCGTTAAAAGCGTCGTGCACATTTCCATCGGCATCGACCTTTACAATAGGCAACGGACGAAGTGCTTTGCTAAGAAAGGTGAATTCATTTACATAAATCGAAATTTCGCCCATCTGGGTGCGAAAGACATGACCTTTAACACCGATAAAATCTCCAATGTCAGTAAGCTTTTTAATTACTTCATTGTAGAGCGTTTTATCTTCTGACGGGCAAATTTCGTCTCGATTGAAATAGACTTGAATTTTTCCGGTGGAGTCTTTTAGGTCTGCAAATGCAGCCTTACCCATGATACGCTTGCTCATTACTCGGCCGGCAAGCGAAACCTGAGCAAATTTTTCAGGTTTCTGATCGTCAAAGTTGGCTAAAATTTCAGCCGCAGTGTGCGTAACCGGATATTCATTAGCGGGATAGGGATTTATTCCCAGTTCTCTTAATTTCTGTAAAGCTTCTCTTCGTTGAATTTCTTGCTCAGATAAAACGCTCATTTGAACCGTGTTTTTGAAAAAACGGCTGCAAAAATAGGAAGTTTAATGAGGATAAAATTTTTAGAATTTTGATCAAAACGTGGAAAGAGGAAGAAATATTGAAAAAAAAAGAAAACTAAAAAATAAAAGCGGTCCGGACGGGACTCGAACCCGCGATCTCCGCCGTGACAGGGCGGCATCCTAACCAACTGAACGACCGGACCAGCTTGTGAAAGACCTTCTTGCTATAAGCGGATGCAAAGATATGTGCATATGTAATTCTGCAAAAATATATCTTTCAAATGATGAAAAGTTTTAATCCTATGTTTCAATTACTTAAAAGTTGTCAGGTGGTATTTAACAAATTTTTTGCGCCAATTCAGCGACTTTTTTTTCTTAAAACCACCTAAAAAGATTTCAACCTTAAATGCGAAATTCCTGCTATAGCAGCTGTTTCTGTTCTTAGTCTCAGATTGCCTAAAGACACTGGAATACATCCATAAGTAATTGCCGCTTCAGTTTCTTCAGCTGTAAAATCTCCTTCAGGGCCAATAAATAAACTGTATTCCCCGGAAGTAATAGGCCAGGCTGAAGGTGGTAGCCTGTCTTCTCCAAAACATGTGGCAATGAATTTTACTCCCAATGCAGATTGAAAAGCCTCTTCTGTATTTGTAATTAATTTAATTTCAGGAAAATAACAGTTATGACTCTGCTTAGCGGCAGCTGTGGCTATTTTTTCGTATCGGTCGAGGTTGATGTTTTTTCGGGCTGTGCGGTGGCAAATGAGTAGACATATGGTGGTGCACCCCAGTTCAGTTGCTTTTTCTATCATCCACTCTGTGCGTTCGGTAGTACGTGTAGGCGATACATATAGGTGTATGGTGGGCTCATTTTTGGGTTGGATTGTGGTAGAAAAAATTTCTACATCTACTTTTTTATTGCTTACCAGTGCGATTGTTCCTTCTCCTAATGTCCCTTTACCGTCGGTCAATGCGATAGAATCGCCGACTTGCATCCGAAGTACGCGCGCTATGTGATGACTTTCGTCGGGCGATAGTGTAATAAGTCCTTCTTTAACTTCGTCAGCAACAAACAACTCCATCAGGCGCCGATTTTATCTGATTTGCCCGGTCTGTTTACTTGTTTTTCAATGAATTTAATAATTGCCGTCGCTACGTCTTTGCCTGAGTAGCGCTCCACGCCTTCAAGGCCGGGCGAGCTGTTCACTTCCATTACCAGAGGTCCGCGATTGCTCTGCAAAATATCGACGCCGGCAATGGAGAGTCCGAGACTTTTGGCAGCGAGTACGGCAATTTCTTTTTCCTCTTTGGTCAGTTTTACAGGCTCGCCAGTGCCTCCTCGGTGCAAATTGCTCCTGAAGTCTCCCTCTTTACCTACTCTGCGATAGGCGGCAATCACCTTGCCATTTACCACGATGGCGCGCACATCTTTCCCGGCGGCCTCAGCGATAAATTCTTGAACTAAAATATTGGCTTCCAGACCGTAAAAGGCTTCGATTACCGACTTTGCTGCTTTCTTTGTTTCGGCCAGTACTACCCCTAGTCCTTGTGTGCCTTCTAAGAGCTTTACGACCAAAGGCGGTCCACCTACTTGCTTAATGAGATGGTCGATATCACTCGGATATTTTGCAAAGGCTGTTCTGGGTATTGGTACGCCTTTAGAAGCCAATATTTGAAGAGCTCTCAATTTATCTCTGGAACGCACCAATGCCAGCGAACTGAGAGTAGTAAAAACTTTTTTCATCTCAAACTGCCGGATGATGCTGCTGCCGTAAAAAGTGACAGATGAGCCTATGCGCGGGATGATGGCATCGACATCCGTAATTATGTGATCGCCATAATACACATCGAGGTTATTGGTTTCCATCACCACATAGCATTTGGTGTGGTTCATCACCTTTACATTGTGCCCGCGTGCCTGGGCAGTTTCTACTAATCTTCGGGTAGAATATAAAAATCTATTGGTGGAGAGAATGAGAATATTCATGCTAAGAAATCAATCTACTCACACAATGAATTAGCGATTTTTTGTCGGTACGATAGGTCTTTTAATCGAACATCAACAATAAAACCTCTTCTTAAGAGTCTTCGACCCAGTAACACGGGATATTTCATCGCCTCTCTGTCTGCCAAGGTCATTTCTGTTTTGAATTTACGACCGAAAAGTATGAGTATTGTTTTAATGGAAAACCTCTTTTCGATCTGTCCAAAGGAATTTTTTATGATTTTTTCTTTGAAGTCAAAGGAATAATAAACGCGGTCTTGGTAAGATGGATGCTCAGGGTCGAGCAGCATAAAAGAGACTGCCGGAAGGCCCTTTTTTTTGACCAACTTCACATTGTGGCAATGAATAGCTGAGGTAGCAGCACCTGTATCGATGCGGCATGCCAGGTTGTAAAGCTCAAATTCCGGGAGGTCGATATGATCCGAAGCTCCAATAAGTAATGGTACTATTTTTTTGTCTTTCATTGTATTATGCCTTTTTCCAGCCTTTTGGCACTCCTATTATTACATTTTGGAGCCATATACGCAATTGTATTAAAAAGATGATAGCAGACAACACAGGGTACCACCATCCTAGCTTTCCTTCACCGCCGAGTTTACTAAGTTTTATCAATGACCACCAGCGTTTTACAAAATACGTTAAGCCTAAACCAAATGGAATTGCATACCAGGTATTTCCCATTGAAAGTAATACGAGGGAAAAAACAGTCACTGTCCAAATGACAAGCCTTGAAACCTGGTAGGCAGTTAAGAAAATTTTGGAGCCAGTACGATAGTGCGAAGAGGTTGAGAAATGCCTTCGACGTTGATAAATGTATTCAGACCAGGTCTTTTTGGGAATGCTCATGGTTACTGCCTCAGGATGGATTATAACTCGTGTATTCTGACGGGTGGCTACTTCATTAATAAAAAGATCGTCGTCGCCTGAGGCTATGTGCATGTGTTTGTAAAAGCCTTTGTTTCTGAAGAAAAGCTCTTTTCGATAGGATAGGTTTCGCCCCACGCCCATAAATGGCCAGCCGGCCCAGGCAGCCGTGAGGTATAGCCAAGCGGTTTGTAAGGTTTCCATTCGAATTATAAGATTCAGCAGACCTTTTTCTTTTTGGTATCTTCCATAGCCGAGCACGATCTCAACATTTGGATCGGAGTAGCCCTGCACCATATGCTGAACCCAAAGTTCACTAGCCGGTGCACAATCGGCATCAGTAAGCAATAAAATGTCGTGCCTGGCGGCCTTTATACCCAGTGAGAGAGCCAGTTTTTTACCTGTCCAATAATTATCGTTATCTGGAACTGTAACGATTTTAAGATTCGAATGCTTGGCGGCTTGCTCCTCGAGATAAAATCTTGAGTCGTCCCATGATCGGTCATTTACCACGATCACTTCCAGTTCTGGATATTTTTGACTTACCCATTTGGGTAGATTTTTTTGAAGGTTTTCTAATTCATTCCGGGCACAAACGATGAGCGATACGGGTAAATTTAGATGGGAGTTGGACTTGCTAAAGCGTTTCTTAGCAGTAAAAAAAGCATAAAATAAATACCATTGGAACAACAATGCCGGTGCTATTACCACTGCAGGCACCCACCATTCTATATTTGTAATCATCCAGTTGTTAAAAATCTTTGATTTGGAATTTGAAAGTTTACTTAAAATCCTATTAAGAGCTCAGCATCGCTGTAAGGCAAATTGTACCATTCGCCTATGGCTTTATTTGTCACAATACCATTAAATAGGTACAAACCTGAACGCAAATTGGGATTTGCCTTCAGCGCCGAGAGATAGCCTCCCTTTTCAGATATATCTAAAAGTAAGGGAGCTAAAACATTGCTGAGCGAAAAGGAAGCCGTACGCGAAACGCGTGAAGCGATATTAGGTACACAATAATGAATTACCCCGTGTTTAATAAAGACAGGATTGTCATGAGTGGTGATTTCAGAGGTTTCAAATACTCCGCCATTGTCGATGCTTACATCGACGATTACCGAGCCCGGTTTCATTTTCTCGACCATATCTTCAGTTACAACGGTGGGAGTTCTGCCCTTTTCAGGTCGTAGTGCACCTATAGCTACATCGGCTCGCTTTAGAGCTTTTGACAAAATGTTGGGTTGTAGAATGCTTGTATAAACAGGTTGATTGAGCGTTTCCTGTAAACGTCGCAGACGCGTGATTGACTTGTCAAAAACCTTAACCATAGCCCCTAAAGCGAGAGCTGTTTTTGCAGCAAAGATGCCTACCGTTCCAGCGCCGATGATGAGTACTTCGGTCGGAGGTACACCTGATATACCACCGAGCAAATACCCTTTGCCCTCGCGCATATTGCTCAAATATTCAGAGGCAATGAGGATAGACGTGGTACCGGCTATTTCGCTCATGGAGCGTACTATGGGCACTATGCCGTCTTCATCTTTAATGTGCTCATACGCTAAAGCTGTGATTTTTTTGTCCATCAGCTTTTTGAAGTACTCGCGTTTGCGCGTTTTGAGCTGAAGGGCAGAAATTAGAAGCTGTTTGGGTTTGAAAAATTCAATTTCAGAAAGCGATGGGGGTTCTACTTTCACAATTACATCTGCCTCGTACACTTCTTTGGCGTCGTATACGATCTCGGCTCCGGCTTCTGAAAAATCCATATCGCTATAGCGTGCGCCCTGACCAGCTTCAGTTTCGATGCGGATCCTGTGTCCATTATTTACCAGTAGCCTTACAGCTTCAGGGGTAAGAGCTACTCGCTTTTCTTGAAGCCATGATTCTTTAGGTATACCTATAAATAAGGATTGCGCTTTGGATGGGATTTCGAGCATTTCTTCTTTAGGAATCATCGAAAATCCCGGAACCCACATCTGCGATGGATTACTCATACGTCTTTAGTTCGGTTAGCACACTGCGGTGATTGTCCATTTTTTCAAAAGTAATTAAAAGAGCTGTGCCCCAAAACAAAGGTTCTATGATTTTTGGCCATTCGATCAGACACCACTTTCCGGAGGTCACTATTTCGTCGATGCCTGCTTGTACTGCCTCATCAGTACCAGACAATCGATAGCAATCGAGGTGATATACAGGTTCGCCATTGGCTCCTTCATATTCGTTTATTATGGCAAAGGTAGGGCTCGATACTACATCCTTTACCCCGGCTTTATGCATTATCGCCCGTATGAAGGTCGTTTTGCCTGCACCCATCGGCCCGTCGAATAACCATAGCTTAATGTGCTTGTATGTAGTGAGTAAGATTTCAGCTACTTTTTCATATTCTTCGGGCGAATAGATATGTATCATCCCAATTTTTAAGCAGGCCCCAAAGGTACAAGGTCGGTATAAAATACTTACGAAGGTGAATCGACAAAACGCGGTTTTTGTATTTAAAATTTTTAAACCTTATGGATGTAATTGCGTATCGGAATATATGATTAAAAAGCACGGTTTACCAACGAAAATCTGTCCTGTTTGCAACAGACCTTTTTCCTGGCGAAAGAAGTGGGAAAAGGTGTGGAACGAAGTAAAATACTGCAGCGATCGCTGCCGAATGTCAAAAAAATCAGTAGCTAAATGATGGAAATAGCACTTATATGGTATCGGTTTAATTTGAGGACAATTGACTGTGCACCCTTAGATGCTGCAGTTCGCAGCGGTTTACTGGTTGTGCCTTTTTATTGTTTTGATTCCCGGTATCACTCAACTTTACACACGGGTTGGCCCCGAATGGGGCAATTTCGCGCTAAATTTTTATTGGAATCAGTACAAAACCTTCGCAATTCACTCAGAGCATTGGGGAGCGATTTGTATATCGTCAAAGGTTTTACTGAAGTTGAAATTCAAAAACTTCAAAAAAAATCAAAAATATCTGCAATTTATTACCCAAAATATTATACAGAAGATGAGGTGGAGATTGAAATGAAAGTGGCTGATTTGGGTATAAAAATGATTGGTTTCGATGATCATACTTTAATTGCCCTAACTGACTTGCCTTTTACGATTTCTCATTTGCCAAAAGTTTTTACTGACTTTCGAAAAAAAGTAGAAAAAAACCTCAAAATCAAACAGGAAATATCTAAGCCTTCTACTATCAAAACTCCTGACGAATACATTGAAAAAACAGAGCTTCCTATACTTAGTGAGCTTGGAATCAGCGAAAATGCCGTTTTTGACCAACGCTCGGCTCTACCTTTTGCAGGTGGTGAGCATGAAGCATGGCAGAGATTAAATCATTATTTTTGGAATACAAAGAAATTATCGGTTTATAAAGAGACCCGTAATGGATTAATTGGAATAGATTATTCGTCAAAATTTTCTGCCTATTTGGCACATGGTTGTATTAGTGCCAGATCGATTTATTGGCAGATTAAAAAATATGAAGAAAACGTTGAATCTAATGCATCAACATATTGGTTATTTTTCGAATTGCTTTGGCGTGATTTCTTTTTCTTCACAGCTATGAAATCAAAGGGAAAATTTTTTAAAGTTCCAAGAAATTATACCCCAAAAAGATCCAAAATTTTTGAAAAATGGCGACAAGGTGAAACGCATGAACCTTTTGTGAACGCCAATATGAAAGAACTGCTCTACACCGGATTCATGAGCAATAGAGGCAGGCAAAATGTGGCCAGCTACTTGGTGCACAACTTAAAGCAAGACTGGTACCTCGGCGCCTTGTGGTTTGAAAGTCAGCTTATTGACTACGACGTATGCAGCAATTACGGCAACTGGACCTATGTGGCGGGCATCGGAAATGATCCACGGAATCGGGTGTTTAACGTAAAAAGGCAAGCTGAAATGTATGATCCCGAGGGAGCATATCAACGACTTTGGCTCGAATAGGTAGGTCTTTTACAATTTGTTAAATGTAAAAAATATTCGTTTCCTGTAGGTGTAACCTCAATTACATTTGAGCGCAAATCCGTTAAAACTTTAGAAAATGAAAATCACTGTAATAGGAGCCGGTAATGTGGGTGCTACCTGTGCTAACGTATGCGCCGAAAAAGAACTAGCCGAAGAAATCGTTTTACTTGATATCAAGGAGGGCTTTGCTGAAGGTAAAGCTCTTGATATGTGGCAGACTGCCCCTATTAACATGTACGACACCCGAATTACAGGTGTTACTAACGATTACACGGCCACTAAGGATAGCGATGTAGTTGTAATCACATCAGGTTTACCTCGAAAGCCCGGCATGAGCCGCGATGACCTCATTGCAACTAATGCAGGCATCGTAAAATCAGTGACTGAAAACATCATAAAATACTCCCCCAATACCATCATCATCGTAGTGTCAAACCCGCTGGATGTAATGACCTATTGTGCTTATAAAACAGCGGGTATCGACAGCAAAAAGGTTTTCGGTATGGCGGGCATTCTTGATACTGCGCGTTATAAAGCTTTTCTTGCCACTGAGCTGAATGTTTCGCCCAAGGACATCCAGGCAGTGCTGATGGGTGGACACGGCGATACTATGGTACCATTGCCTCGTTACACCACGGTAGGTGGAATTCCAGTAACTGAGTTAATCGACGAAGAAAAACTTACTGCCATCATCGAAAGAACCAAGTTTGGAGGAGGAGAAATAGTAAAATTGCTAGGTACCTCTGCCTGGTATGCTCCAGGCGCAGCTGCCGCTCAGATGGTAGAAGCTGTGGTGCGAAATCAGAAAAGAGTTTTCCCTGTATGCACTTGGTTGCAAGGTGAGTATGGTCTAAAAGATATCTATGTAGGCGTACCAGTCGTGCTCGGTCGCAATGGTATTGAGCGCATCATAGAGCTCAATCTGAACGAAGATGAAAAGGAATTGCTCTATACCAGTGCCCATGCAGTGAAGGAAATGATGGACGTACTCGACAATATGAATCCATAAATTTTGATAGATTAAACCAACTTTTAAAGCTGCCAATATTGCTTGGCGGCTTTTTTTATTTGCATTTATCTTTTTATTCACAAAGGTTGATGAATCGGTTCTATGAAAGCTTTAAAATTCTCATCTTTTAAAAAAATTTTTCAACTCTACACATATATTCGTCCTTATCGTTGGAGATTTCTGTTAGGCCTGCTCTTTCTTGTACTTTCAAGCGGTGCCAATCTGATTTTCCCGAAATTGCTTGGAGATTTAGTCGATGCCTCTAAGCTCTCCGATTTTTCAACGGCAATTAACCAAACTGGCTTGCTGCTGGTGGGTATATTGATTTTACAATCGCTGTTTTCATTTTTCAGAATCGTTTTGTTTGTACAAGTTACTGAATACTCCCTTGCAGCTCTGCGCAAGGCAGCTTTTTCTCACTTGATTTTTCTGCCAATATCTTTCTACAACGAACGCAGAGTAGGCGAGCTGAGCAGTCGATTATCAAACGACATCGTAGTGCTGCAAGAAACGATGACGACCACACTGGCTGAGTTCCTTCGACAGTTGCTCATCATCATCGGAGGCGTAGCATTGCTTACTTACACTTCATGGAAATTGACTCTTTTCATGCTCGCGATTTTGCCACCTATTGTATTAATTACCATGTATTTCGGGCGATATATACGATCACTTTCTAAGAAAGTTCAAGACGAAATAGCCGGTGGACAAACCATTTTAGAAGAGACCCTACAAGGCATTTATAATGTGAAAGTGTTTGTAAACGAATGGTTTGAAGAGAAGCGCTACTCCAAAGAAATAGATCATGCCCGCGATACCGCTATTAAGACCGGTATTTGGCGTGGTGCTTTTGCCTCTTTTATCATCCTCGGACTTTTTGGCGCGATGGTGGCTGTACTCTGGAAGGGTACTACACTAATAGCTAAAGGCGAGCTCGCTACCGGACAGTTGTTTTCTTTTGTGATTTATTCTGGTTTTATAGGAGGTAGCATCGGCGGAATGGCAGACATCTATACCCGCATCCAAAAAGCCATTGGAGCTACTGAAGAATTGCTAAAAATATTTGAATATCAGAAAGAAACAGATGCTTTTTCAAAAGCTCATATAGTACAATTGCCTGCAGCAGTGAGAGGTAACATTCAGATTCGCAATCTCACCTTCTCCTATCCGAGCCGTAAAGATATACAGGTGCTTAAAGGCATCGATTTAGATATTCACGCTGGTGAAAAAGTAGCTTTAGTGGGCAGTAGTGGAGGTGGAAAGAGTACCTTAATTGCTCTGCTGTGCAAATTGTATGAAAATTACGAAGGTGAGATTTCCCTCGAAGGTATTAGTTACAGAAATCTCAGTCCTCAGCAGGTGCGCAGCCACATTGCCGTGGTGCCACAGGAGGTAATGCTGTTTGGTGGTACAATCAGAGAAAACATAGCTTACGGCAAACCTAATGCTACGGATCAAGAAATTATTGACGCTGCTAAATCGGCCTATGCATGGGATTTTATTTCTAAATTTCCTGAAAAATTGGACACAATAGTGGGTGAACGCGGTGTTCAGCTCTCTGGTGGGCAGAGACAACGCATTGCCATAGCTCGAGCTATCATAAAAAACCCCTCTATTTTAATTCTTGACGAAGCAACTTCTTCCTTAGACTCTGAATCAGAATACTATATCCAGCTGGCTCTTGAGAAAATCATGGAAAATCGCACATCGATCATTATTGCACACAGACTATCTACCATCAAAAAAGTAGATAAAATCGCTGTAATCGACTGTGGAAAAATTATAGAACTAGGTAAGCATGATGATCTATTAATAAAAGGCGATAGTTTATATAAAAAATGGTTTCAACTTCAAAAGTTTTAATACTTTTACCAATAATTACTTTTAAAAAATAACTATGTGATAGGTCTTCGAAATTCTTTTTACATTGTTTTTCTGCTTAATATATTAACTTTTTCAAGTAATGCACAGTATAGACTTACTAACAATGATAGTCTGAATAACTATTTGATTAGAAGAATCTCTGTTGTTCGATCTTTTGGTGATCAAAAGTCAATTGAACAGCTACTTAAGAAAATTAATGAAATTCCAGATTCAGATTATTTGGATGAGCGTGAAATTGTAAAAAATTTTCTATACATCCGAAAATCTTATTTAGAGAATAATCTACCGCTATTATTTCACTACTTCGATTTAAATTCTAAGCTCATAACTGATAATGATTATCTCGATATTCAAAAAAATCAATATACCGGAATTTACTTCTTACTTTTTGATTCTTTAGATAAGGCCATTGACGAATTTTTTAAATTCGCATCTTATGAACAAATGCAAGATTCTTCGTTACTTTCTATTTCTAATTATCAGGCTGCACAAATATTATATCGCCAAGAAAACTACCTGAAAGCAACGGAATTCTTTTTTAAAAGTATTCCGTATTTCTTCTTTCTTCCTGACTCTTCATATATTTTCAATCGCCTTCAAGAAATTTACTCAAATATTGGCCTGTGCTACATGAAGATGGGCGATTATAAAAATGCAAAATATTACTTTCTGACTTGTAAGTATTACATAGATAATTCTGAAAAATACATACTAAAAAACAAAAGTAGATATTTTGAAGATGAATATGAAGAAATAATTCGCTTTATACATGAAGCTAAGGGCGTACTTTACGGAAATTTAGGCCAGATATATATTTTGACTGGTAAATCAAAAGAAGGAATTGAACTTTTAAAAAAATCCATTGAAATAAATATACAACCCACATTTGATAACAAGGATGCCTATATTACCGCCGGCCATCTAATAAATACTTATTTCAATTTACAACAATACGACAGTGCTCTTAATTACATGAACCTGTATTTCAATAAAATTCAGGAATATGACATTCACAAAATTATTGCTGATATTTCATTTAATGCATTAAAATATTACCTGCCTAGAGATAAAGTAAAATCGATTTACTACATTAAAATTTATGAAGAGGCAACGAAAAATTTTGAAAAAATAAACAGAAGTAAAAAATTCTTTGAAAAATATATGGACCTAATCGATCAAAAATATACACTTCAATTAGAAAATGAAAGGTTAAAACAAGAAAAGATACTTCAAAAAGAAGAATTTAATAAATTGATTTTTCTCATCATTATCACTGTTTTGGTATTTACCATCTTAATGTATCTCTTTTTCTATTCTAAAATTAAACAGCGAAATGTGATTATCGAATCCTACAATTCAGAGCTACAAAAAATTAATAATGAACTCGAAAAAGCAAACATTCAAAAATCTTCTATAATGGGTATGGTAGCTCATGATCTTCGTGGTCCTATTTTATCTATTAAATCATTAAACGAATTGCGAAAAGATAATTCTATTACACCTGAAGAATTTGATACCCATCTCAATGACTTAACAAATACTTCTAATGAAGTGATTAATGACATTATTGATTTTGTAAAAACAGAGCTAAACAGAAACGAAAAAAATTTTGAGAATGTTGATGTAAATCCAGTTATTGTTCAAACTATTGAAGAGTTAAAACTTATTTATGATCAAAAGAAAATACAAATCAATTATACACAGTGTGAAAACTATGTAAAAACTGAAAAAATTTTATTTAAAAGATTGATTCAAAATTTACTGAGTAATGCTTTAAAATTTAGTCAAAATAACAGCACTATAGATATTAGATTAGAAAATATGGATGATGCAGTAAAACTTGAAATAGAAGATAAAGGAATTGGAATACCAGAAAAAATGCTAGGCAGCCTGTTTGAAGCCTTTACCAAAGCTTCTAGAAAAGGAACCAATAATGAGCCTTCTCACGGTTTAGGTATGAGCATTGTAAAACGCATAGTGGACTACCACCGGGGGAAAATTTCCATAAAATCAACTGTTGGAGTAGGAACTACCGTAATGGTAGAGTTTCCTAAATAAATCTTATTTTTTAGGATTTCTCACGTAAAAATAAAACCCGTTATTTGAATAAAGAAATTCAGCATCTTTTACCGATTCTTCAAACTGTTTGATGTGGTATTTTCTAACGGAAAAATACACGGGTTTATCTACATTGCCCGTTTCCAGCCAAAGGGGATTATATTTATTTGAATTAGTCGCTTTGCTACACTCTGTGTAAAAATATTGTGCATAGCTCTTGTATTTGAAAGTAGCTGCATATATATCTTTATTTTTAAGAGATTTAAAGAATTCAATATTTGCTCTTTGTGAAATTCGTTCAATGTTTCCTACAAAGGCATATAAGGTTGTTTGAATCCAAATTATTTGTAACAAAGAGGTGAGATATAAATATTTTTTTTTCTTATTCTTTAAAAAACGCATTCCTAAAAGTAAAAACAAAATAGCTGCCAGAGGAGGTATAAAATCTAACCAGGGCCATTGAACGAAATCAGCCTGTAAATTTTCTTTAGCAAAGTCATCTTGAATTTTCAGAATGAGAAAAGATTTTAAATAAGGAAATAATGAAAACACTAAAGATGTTATAAGAATGATCATTGAAATAAAAACATATAATATCTTGGAAAATAAGGAAAATGAATTCTTTTGGCGAATGTTTTGATAAATATGAATGGAAGCTATAAAAGTGAGCGGATAATAGGCTAAACTACTGTAATGAACTATTTTCGTTTTAACTATGGAAAATAGAATTAAAACAACGAAAAATAATATAGACATCCATCGAATATAATCTCTTGTTATTAGGTCAAATATTTGACGGTTTTTCTTGTCAAAATACCAGGCTGTAAAAAATACTGAGGCAGGGAAACATCCAAAAAGAAGTACAACAATGTGATAACCAAAGAAGCCTCTGTGACCGGCATCTGGTGTAGTAAGTAATTCCCATTGTCGAATGGTAAATTCAATTAAAAATTCGGGTCCGTTGAGGCTGTAATCAATTAAGAGCCAAACTCCAAATGTACCTAAGCTGGTGAGTAGATAGACAATAAAATGCCAAAACGGTAAATACCATCTGAAGCGTTCAAAAATCCAATAAACAAATGCTACCAGAGAAATGACAAGTAAAGCGACTGGTCCTTTAGTCAATATGGCAAGACCACTAAACAGCCCTGCAAGTAAAAGTTTAGATATCGATTTTGAAGATTTATTATAGGAATGATAATGACTAATTATGCTAATAAAAGAAAGAAAAATCAAAAAGTTGAACCAAGGATCTATTATTCCACTTTTGAAGTACAAATGGGGTAAAATAGATGCCCACCACATAACAACCCATATCCAAGCAAATTGAAGGGAAATAATTCTTTTTCCGAACCAAAGCAAAAAAGCCGAAACGAGTATTCCAAGAAAGGCGTTGGGTAAACGAGCCGCAAATTCACTTACTCCAAATAAATGCATGCTTATGGCCTGAAGCCACATAAAAAAGGGTGGTTTTTCTGTAAAGGGTCGGAAGTCGATTTGTGCATTTAAATAATTGCCAGAAACAACCATTTCGCGGGCTATTTCTGCAAAATTTATTTCATCCCAATCAAATAAATGAACTTTGCCAATAAAAGGAATGAAAAGCAATGATGATACAGCAATAGCTACAACAAGATTTTTAAAAAATCTCATTCTTTTGGATTAAAAATGTTGACTAATCGCACACAAAAATGCGATATCAATATACCTAAAAGACCACCAGCTGCCACATCAGGTATAAAATGTTGTGATAAATATACCCGGCTGATTCCCACCAAAATAGCTATGAGGGCAAACAAATAGCCTAATTTTTTAGGTGCGATTACAGCTACTAAACTCCAAAATGCAAATGCGGCCATCGTGTGACCTGAGGGAAAACTGTATTTTTTATGCATACGTACTCCTTCTACGAGTTTAAGCTTATCAGCACCAATTTCCAGAATGGGGCGATCAATGTTTGGAAAAAGAACGGATTTTCCAAGGGCTGTTACAATCAGTGTGATAACTGCTGCAGTGGAGTAAAGCAAGAAATATTCCCGGTTTTTTTTTAATCCAAAATACAGGATAAAAGGCAGAAAGATAAGCCCATCGCCAAGGTGTGTGATGAATTTAAAAAAAACGTCGGAAAGAGGATGCTTCCAGCTATTCAGTGCCAGATGCAATTCGACCTTGTCGAAAAAAAGGGACAAGAAAAGAGTGACTGCGATAAAGACCGCCGAAGGAACCAGAAATGAGATTGGTATTTTGAGTTGTGAGGTCATTTAGTTGGAGCCAAGAAGGTGAAGTAAGTCTCCTATCTGGCTGTTCCATAGCTTTTTAGACTCTTCGAGTTCGTCTTCGTACGCATAATCAATTACCCAGAGTGAGAGGTCATTGGTTATTTCGTCTTCTACTAGTTTGAACTCAAAGAAGTATTTATTACCTGCTTGTTCGTCTTCTTCCCAGCGGAAGCGAACAAACTGTTCAGGTCTTTTACCGATCATTTTGGCTTTTTGTTCTGTATCGCCCCAAATGAAGGTATAGTTATCTCCTTTGTTATTGACATCGTCACAAAACCATTCAGCCAAACCATTGGGAGTACTGAGATATTGAAACAGCAGTGGTTTTGAGCATTTCACGGGAAATTCGAGTTCAAATTTTACTTTTTGAGCTTCAGCCATTGACTAACTTTTTTTAAAAACAGTTTAGTTTTGGTATTAAAAATCGGCCGAATATAGAAAAATCAAAAAATCTACAATAACCTGGGTCAAAAAAATGTGAATAAATCAATATTTATTTGATTCGCTGGTCGTAAACAGCGCCCATGCCCGGATTTTCGCCAAGAAGGGTGTTAGTGATATATCGCTTTATGGCATGAAACGTCATCATGTGGAGGTCTTCAACAATTTCCATGTCAGCAACTGGAATGTGAATGCTGATATCGGCTATTTGGGCGCATTGTCCACCCTTGTAACCGGTGAGTGCAGCCGTTTTTATGCCTTGATTTTTGGCCCATTGGAGTGCATTTACAACGTTTTTTGAGTTGCCACTACCTGAGAGACCTATCACTAAATCGCCGGGTCGAGCGAAGTTTTTGAGTTGCTCTTCGAAGATGGCTTCGTAGCTGATGTCGTTTGAAATAGCCATTAGGGCTGGGATATTGTCGTTCAGACAAATGAATCGGAAACGTTTTTCCAGGCCGAAGGAGGCCCCTTTTACATAATCGCCTGCTACGTGTGAAGCTGTGGCACCGCTACCGCCATTGCCCATTGTATAAATAGTACTCCCTTCGTTGTAAGTGTACAAGATGGCTTCGGCCAGATCAGCTACCTTATCAAGAGGAATTAGATTTATAGCATTTAGGGAGTTATGTAAATATGTTTGGATGTCTTTGTTCATTCCGTAAGAAATTGAGCAACTAAGTTAAAAACTTTATCGGGTTGTTCGGCATGAACCCAGTGACCGGCATCGCTGATTGTTTCAACTCGGGAATTAGGAAAATGTTTCGAAATGAGGGGGATATCGCCGTCGCGAATGTAATCGCTGCGGTTGCCGCGAATGAAGAGGGTAGGGCCTTGATAAATTGCGTATTCAGGTAAGGCGCGGCCTACTTCTTCGATTTTTTCAGCTATCACGTCGAGGTTGAATCGAAATTCAAAGCCATCGGGGGTGCGGTGTAGGCTTTTGAGTAGAAACATCCGGATGTCGGGTTGGGGAATTTTTTGTGCGAGTTGTTCTTCGACATCGGAGCGGCTATCGGTTTTGAGATTAAGCGAACGCAGAGCATCGATGATGAGGGTGTGATGTACGGGATAGTATCGCGGGGCTATATCCACCACGATGAGTCGCTCCACTACATCTGGGCGCAAGGTGGCCAGAAGCATGGCGGTTTTGCCGCCCATTGAGTGACCGAGTAAGTTGGAGGGTGTTAAGTGATTTGTTTCAAGGTATTCCAATACGTCGGCAGCCATAGTTTCGTAGTCGAAGTGTTCGGTTTTGTATGATCGACCGTGATTAGGCATGTCAAGTAGGTGTACTTCGATTTGCGTTTCTTCTGCCCAACGACGCGCAAGAGAGGCCCAATTATCGCCCATTCCAAATAGGCCATGCAGAACAATGAGCTTTTGAGCTTTGCCTGACCCATAAATTTTGCTGTAAAGTTTCATCATTGAAAAGAATGGTGGGCAAATGTAATGGCGAACGCAGTGAGCCTTGCGGGGAGTAATGGAAGTTGGATAAATCCAGACGAAGCCAGCTGAATCCGTCTTGTGTAACTAAAACCGGATTTATAAGAGAGCGCGTATACGCTTTAATAATGGCACGCCTAAATGAAATTAGAAAAAATTTATTTTCTTTTGAAGATTGGTACGTTGGAGCAAGCCTCGCCATACATAAGAGAGCGAACGACTGTTTGTAGTCTTTGGGTAATGGCGGCAAAAGCAGCCGGCGTGATGGCGGGATGCTGACAGCCGTTAATGAGCACGCGTTGACCTCTATAGGGCTCTAAAGGTAGATCGGCGATAGCAGCGAGCAGTTTGGTTTTTTCAAGGTCTTGTGGGTCGGAGTAAATCGAGCGCGCTTGATGCTCTTCTAATTTGCTGGATATGAGCATCCAGGCCCACATAGGCACGATAGCATCGGAGCTGCAAGTGAGCACTACTGTGCGACCTGAATGTCGAGACCAAAGGTATGATCGAATGTGTGACTTAAAGTCGTCTTCGCGCAAAATGATGCCTTCATAAAGCCACCCGGCGATGTCGAGTACTTGGACATCAGCCTGATAGAGGAGTTCTTTGAGGCTGAGATTGATCAGGCCACTCTCGGCTACTTTATTTTGAATTATTTCCATAGGTGGTTTTGTACTTCAGAAAATTCCGAGTTCGAGCTTGGCTTCTTCACTCATCATGTCTTTGTGCCAGGGAGGATCGAAGGTGATTTGCACTTTTACATCGGTAACCACGTCGAGGGTACGTACTTTTTCTTGTACTTCTGTAGGTAATGTTTCAGCTACCGGGCAGTTTGGCGAGGTGAGTGTCATGAGAATGTCCACTTCGCCGTGGTCGCTTATTTTAAGGTCGTAAATGAGACCCAGATCGTATATGTTGACAGGAATTTCGGGATCGTAGATGTTTCGCAAAACTTCTACCACTTGGTCGGCAAGCTCTTGCATTTGATCGTCGGTAAGCATAGCAGTATTGATTTAGCTAGGTTGGGTGAGTTGGCTGATAGCTAGTGCGTAATATTTCATTTGCTTGATCATTGCCAATAGACCATTGGCTCGTGTAGGTGATAGGTGCTGTTTAAGGCCAATTTTTTCTATAAAGTGAATGTCTGCATCTACTATGTCTTGAGGCAATTGATTGTCGAAAACGCGTATCAGAAGGGCTACTATGCCTTTTACGATTATTGCATCGCTATCGGCTGTGTAGCGGATTCGACCATTATCGTCGAGGTAGGCGTGTAGCCACACGCGACTTTGACAGCCTTTGATGAGGTTTTCGTCAACTTTGTATTTAGGGTCGATGAGAGGAAGTTCTTTGCCGAGCTCGATGATGTATTCGTACTTCTGTTCCCAGTTGTCAAACATTTCGAACTCTTGAACTATTTCTTCTTGAACTTCAGCAATGGAGGGCATGTCGAATTTTTCTACAAAAATAGGTCGGTCGCCTGATTGTCCCAAATGTCATTATTCACAAAAGAATTGGTAAGAAATATTGTCTTATCGGGTTTGAGTAGGATAAAATTTGAATAATTTCAAAATTCGGACTATTGATAAGAAAGTTTTAAAATCTATATATTGATATTGTTGTTTTTTTTAGAGTCGAGAACTTTGTAATATGAATCGATATTTGCTACTAGCGAGTACACTTGTTGTTCTTGCGATAGAGGCTTGCAAAAGCAATCATGAAACAGCTGAAGAGACTGTTGTACAACCGAAAACTCCTATTGATAGTCTGACGGCTTTGATTGAAAAAAATCCAGAAAATGCCGTGTATCTGGCCGAGAGGGCTTCCATGTATCTGGATGAACGAAAGTTTAAGGAAGCACTTGAAGATATCGACAAAGCTTGGCTGCTCGATTCTAATCACATAAGAGTGCAGTTGATACGGGGAGATGTGTATTACGTGCTCAACAGAACGCGCGCTTCGCGCGACAGCTGGCTTAAGTGTGTGGAGCAGGACCCAAATAACGAAGTGTGCAGGATGCGATTAGCTGAACTATACCTTGCTGTAAAAGATTTAGAAGCTGCTATGGAACACCTTAAAGTAGTTTTAGAAAAAAACAAGACGAATGCGAATGCACACTTTATGATGGGTGTAGTAATTAGAGATTTATATGGTGATACAGACCGCGCACTGCTGTCGATTCAGCGAGCTATTGAAATCAAAGAAGATTATGTTGACGCGCTTGATATGATGGGAGTGCTTCTTACAGCAAAAGGTGATCCGCTAGCGATCAAATATTTACAGAATGCTTTGGATTACAGCCCAAATAGACATGACCTGATTTACAAACTTGGTTACGCCTACATGCGCTTTGGAAAGTTTAATGAGGCCATGGATATGTTTACTAAGGCTACAATGATTAATCCTAAAGATGAAGATAGCTACTTTAACATGGGATTTATTCATGTAGAGACGAAAAATTACTCCATTGCGCGTGAATATTTCGACAAAGCAGTGAAAGCAAATCCGGAGTCGTTTAAGGCGTATTACGGCCGTGGTTATACAAATGAAATGCTTGGCAATGCGAAAGCCGCAATCGAAGACTACACGCACGCACTTACGCTCAATCCAGAATACACCCCAGCGGCTGAAAGCCTTAAGCGATTTGGCAGATATTAAAAGAAAAAGTAGGTGAGAAAAAAGCATCTTATTTTCTTTATCAGCCTGGTCGTAGTTGCGTTCAATTCTTACGGCCAGGCAGCACGGGGTGAACTGTACAGGGTCATGTTTTACAACGTTGAAAACCTTTTTGACCCATATGACGACCCAGAGAAGAACGACAACGACTTCACACCAGAAGGCAACTATCGTTGGACGGAATACCGCTGGCGGGAGAAGACCTCTAAAATTGCCAAAGTGATTCGCGCTGTAGGCGCAGGTCAGTTGCCAGCTATTATTGGTTTTTGTGAAATTGAAAATCGATTGGTCTTAGAAGAGTTGGCACGTCATCCCATCATACGTGACGGTAAGTACCAGGTAGTTCATTATGAATCGCCTGACCGCAGGGGTATTGATGTTGGTCTTTTCTATCGCGACGGAATTTTTACACTTTTGTATTCAGAGCCTTTGAGAGTACGAGTGGATAACAAGCCTGATTTCGCAACACGAGATATTTTATATGTAAAAGGCTTACTGGCCGGAGTTGATACCGTGCACATCTTTGTAAACCACTGGCCATCTAGATTGGGGGGTGCTTCCGCCAGTGAACCCAACAGAATTGCCGCTGCCCGTACGCTTCGCACTAAAACTGACAGTATAATGGCTGTGGTAAAGAGTGCCAATGTATTGATAATGGGCGACTTTAATGACGAGCCTGAAGATATCAGTTTGTCGAAAATTTTAGGTGCTGGTAGAAAGGTTGATCGGGAAGTACAATTGATTAACCTCATGCTTGATATGCCGGCAGGGGAGGGCAGCCACCGTTTTCAAGGCAGGTGGGGATTCTTGGATCAAATCATCGTTTCTAAGCCTTTGATGGATGGGTTAGGAAAACTGCAAGTGGCTGAAGGCAGGGCAAATGTTTTTAAAGCTGATTTTTTGCTGGAAGATGACAATCGCTATCCAGGCAAAATGCCTTACAGGCAATTTATCGGTTTTAAATTCAATGGAGGATTTAGCGATCACCTGCCTGTTTACATTGATGTGATATTGAAAAAATGATTTGTAAAATTGCTTCAGTGTTGCATTTTTGCCTTAAATACGCATTATAGATGAAATCTGTCACGAAAATATCATTATTATTTTTTTCTTTTTTACTAATTCTTACAAGCTGTAAAAGAGAAAGCTCAAATGACGATGCCAATGGTGATCCTTTATTAAGCCTGCCGATTGAAGAAAAGACCTTTATTTTACTTACCAATACTTTTGGTCCGAATGATCCGAATTCTGGAGGCGCTGCTGCTCTTTTTCAAGTTTACAACGATTATCTGCCCGGTAGGATATTCATGATGAATATTCCCTCTCAAAATAATGTAGCCTACAAAGCCGGAGTGACTGACAGCGTTATCAATACTTTTTTCAAAAAACCTCCTGTTCCAGCTTTACATCTCAACAATGAATTTGTCGATTTAGATCTGGCCGAAAAAATTGACCTTGTTTCAAACCGTTCTCCCAATGTTGGAGTAAATCACTTGGTGGCTGATAAGGGCGATTACTATGAAGTGCGGGCCAAGGTGAAAATTTTGGATTTTTTCTACACATCTTCCTTTTACATCACATCTTATTTGTTAGGCGATTTTGAACCAAAAGATTACGGAGGTGGAGTAAATTTCAGCACACAGCCACTTCCAGGGGTTACTGAAATTTCAAATGGAAGACTTTCTTATGCATTAGACGTTAAATCGCTGAGAGATACATCGCGTGTAGTAGTGCGTAAGGGGGATCCCGTGATGCACTATCGGGTATTGCTCTCAACTGATTCAGTGGCTTTTGCTCCGGGTCTCCTGCTCGATACCATCAATATTTTCGGCAGAAGTTTTGATGCCGGCGACATTTTTGGCTTGCAGCAAACACCTTTGAGATTCAAACTTCCCAAAACTCCGGCTTCAGAGGTAGCTGCCAATCTGTATGTAGTGACTATGGTATTTAGAAAAGAAGACGGCGATCAGCAAATTCGATTAGAAAACTCTTATCAAACCCGAATTCGATGAAAAAACGCATCAAAAAGGTACCTATATGGATATTGATTCTCGTTCTTACTACCGTTACTTGTAAAAGAGTGCCTCTTACCGGAAGGAAGCAATTAGCTTTCTTACCTGCCTCGGAGCTTAATGCTTTGAGTTTTTCACAATATCAGCAGATTAAACAAAAAGAACAAGTAATCAAAGGCACACCTGAAGCCCAGATGATAGAGCGCGTAGGTCGCCGTATTCAGAAAGCTGTAGAAGAATATCTAAATGCCAATGGCCAGTCACAGCTTTTAAATGGATTTGAATGGGAATTTATTCTCATAAAAAGCGATGTAGTGAATGCGTGGTGCATGCCAGGAGGCAAAGTAGCTTTTTACACCGGAATTCTTCCGATTTGTAAAGATGAAACAGGCGTGGCAGTGGTGATGGGGCATGAAGTTGCCCATGCCATTGCTCAGCACGGCAATGAACGCATGTCACAAGCCATGCTACAGCAATTTGGGGGCATGGCGCTCGCTGTTGCGCTGCGTGACAAACCAGCTGAGACACAGGCCATCTTTTTAGGTGCATATGGTGTTGGAACAACTTTAGGTGCGATACTTCCATATTCTAGATTGCACGAAAGTGAGGCTGATCGATTGGGGCTCATCTTTATGGCTATGGCGGGATATGACCCGCGAGAAGCTCCAAAATTCTGGGAACGCATGTCGAATCTAAGCGGTGGTCAGAAACCTCCTGAGATTTTAAGTACCCACCCTTCAAACGAACGGAGAATCAGAGATATAAATGCTCAGATTCCTGAAGCTATGAAATATTATAAACCTTAAAATTCAGTAGTCATTGAAAATCAAGGATTTTATTAAGATCTACGCAGCAGTGCTGCTTGCTCATGTGGCGGCCCAAGCTGTAGCTAAAGATTTTTCATTGCTGTTTTTTACCAAATTACTAATTCCACTGTCTGTTTTGTTATACAATTTTTACTTTAATAAAAATACGCTAATAAACATTTTTCTCTCGTCATCCTTTACATTTTTTCTCTTCGGAAATGTACTAATGATGATTAGTCCGCAGTACGATCCTTGTAGGTTTGATATTCCCATGTTTTCGTATTCTGCAGCCTTTTTGTTTCTGGCTATTTTGCCTTTGATCCGCGCTGAATGGAAAAAGAAAAACGTTTTAACAGGAATAATTGTCGCTGTTATAAACGGTTTTTTGTCTTATCTCTATATCTTAAAAGGTTTACAATCAAACCGATTCATATTTATCATCTTTGTCGTTTCCTTTGTTTTGATGTCTTTTACCACTTTTCTCTATAGATCAGAGTTAAAGAAAAAATTCTACATAATCGGGGGGCTTTTTGGGCTGTCTATCTCAAATCATTTACTGGGATTCTGCACATTTCGAGAAAAAGTTCCCTTTTTGGTGCCTTTAGCGATGTTGTTTTATGGGTTGAGCCTGCTGCTCTTTCTATTTGGATATATCGATTTAGATGAACACGCTTTAAATGGAACATCGAAGTATGACAGCAATTCCGACAGTTGATTTAGCAGAATTTTTATCTAACAATCCGGCTCAAAAGGCAGCATTTGTCGAAAAACTTGGCAAGGCATACGAAGAAATCGGTTTTGTAGCCGTTAAAAATCACGGACTTAGCGATGAGCTGCGCGACAAACTCTATGAAAAAGTAAAGGCCTTTTTTGCGCTGCCTGAAGAGGTCAAAAAAAAATATGAAATCCCTGGTTTGGCGGGGCAACGTGGCTATACCCCATTTGGCAAAGAGCATGCTAAGGGATTTAATAAAGGGGACTTAAAGGAATTTTGGCAGTTTGGTCAATGGATTACTGAGCCGGTAGAGGGTGAAGTGTACCCACCGAATGTAGAAGTGACCGAAATTGAAGGATTCAATGAGGTAGGACGTGAAGTGTATAAAACGCTCGAAAATACAGGCATACAAATTTTAAGGGCTATTGCACTTTATTTAGGTTTAGAAGAAACGTACTTCGATCGATATGTACACAATGGAAACAGCATTCTTAGAGCTATTCACTATCCGCCAATCACACAAGAGCCTGAAGATGCTGTTCGCGCAGCCCAACACGAGGATATCAATCTTATTACCCTTTTGATGGGGGCTTCTGCTGCTGGGCTTGAGGTACTGAATAAAAAAGGTGAATGGATCGCTGTAACTGCTTTGCCGGAACAAATTATTGTAAATGTTGGAGATATGCTCCAGCGGCTTACTAACAATGTGCTGCGCTCCACGACACATCGCGTTGTAAATCCACCAAGAGAAGAGTGGCACGAGCCAAGATATTCGATCCCATTCTTTCTGCATCCGATATCGTCAATGCCACTGAATTGTTTACCTCAGTGTATTTCTGACGATCGTCCCAAGGCTTACGACGACATCACTGCAGGTGAATATCTCGATGAGCGCTTGCGCGAAATCGGATTGAAGAAATAGCCTGATGTGGCTGCCGGAAGTTTTGTTTTGGGGTTCGTTAGCCTCTGTATTTTACACTTACAAAGGATACAGCTGGCTGCTGAAAATCTTACCAGCTGAAAAAATTGCTGAATTGGCCGAATGTGAAGAATGGCCAAAGGTAGAAGTCATCTTTGCAGCACACAACGAAGAGGTTGTAATTGCATCAAAGTTACAGTCTCTAATTCAAACTACTTACCCTGCTAAGCTGCTCACTGTGACGGTTGGCTCAGATGCCTCTACTGATCGCACCGATGAAATTGTTGAAGAATTTAGTAAAAAAAACGGCATTTCCATTCGACTGGTGCGTTTTGAGCAGCGTACCGGCAAGGCCGGTATCATTAATAAACTTGCCGCTGATAGTACAGCTGATATACTGGTATGCACAGACGCAAATGTTTTGCATGAGGCTGACTCAATAAAAAAGGCTGTGGCACTGCTCACTTCTCAACCCACACTGGGAGCTGTAGGGGGTACATTGCATTTTGTGGTAAAAAGCGCCCATGGCATAGCTCTGCAGGAAAACTATTATCGAACCTGGGAAAATACTGTTCGTCACCGCGAATCAGCTTTATGGCAACTGCCGATGGGTCTGGAAGGAGGGTTTTATGCCATAAGAAAGGAACTTTTTAAGCAAATCCCCAAAAACTTCTACATGGAAGATTTTTTTCAAACTCTCCATTTATATTGCAACGGCTTTAAAGCGTATTTACACCCAGAAGTTATTGGATATGAAGATGTAAGCACAATTCCCGAGGAGGAATTTCAACGCAAGAAAAGAATTTCAATTGGCAATTTTCAGAATTTCTTCCACTTTTTCCGATGCATTCATTCAAATGCGCATTTAGCCTTTGTGTTTTGGTCGCATAAAGGTTTGAGGTGGATTACACCTGTGCTGTTCTTACTAGCTCTGGCTTCCAATTTGCTTTTGGTGATTTTTACTACAAAAAAACTTTACAGTGTTACGCTGTTAATGGCTGTTCTTTTTTTACTTTTTAGTCTTTTGGGGAGGATTTTTTCAAAAAAGAAACAAAAATTCGCAGTTGCAGTCTTTATCTATCACTTTGTGAATATGAACTTTGCTCTGCTTACAGGACTTATTCAATATATCAAAGGCGTAAAATCTAATGTCTGGCAACCCACCCGCAGAAACCAAGCCTAAGTTAAATACGATAGAAGAGGCTATTGAAGACATTCGCAAGGGAAAAGTAGTGATCGTGGTGGACGATGAGGATCGAGAAAACGAAGGCGACTTTGTGGCGGCAGCAGAAAAGGTAACTCCTGAAATGATCAATTTCATGGCCATTTATGGCAGAGGCCTGATCTGTGTGCCTTTACTTGACAGTCGTTGCGACGAGCTCGACCTACCTCCTATGGTTACACACAATACTGACCCACATCACACGGCATTTACCATTTCGGTCGATTTAAAAGGACGTGGAAATACCACCGGGATTTCGGCTGCTGATAGGGCACGCACCATCCTCGCACTGGTCGATGAAAACAGCAAGCCAGAAGACTTTGCCCGCCCGGGTCACATTTTCCCCCTTCGTGCACGGCCCGGAGGCGTATTGCGCCGTACGGGTCATACCGAGGCAGCTATAGACTTAGCTCGATTAGCAGGGCTTAAACCTGCCGGCGTAATCGTAGAGATCATGAACGACGACGGCACGATGGCTAGGCTGCCCCAGTTGATAAAAATAGCTGAGCGATTCGATTTGAAAATCATCTCGATCGAAGATCTCGTGGCCTATCGAATGAGAAACGAGTCGCTTATTCAATTGATCGACCATTTTGACATTCAGACTCCATACGGGCCTTTTCACTTTTATGCTTTTGAACAAACCACCAATCACCAAATTCACATGGCTCTCACTATGGGCCAGTGGACAGAAGATGAAACTGTAATGGTGCGTATACATTCAGCTCTTGCAGGTGCTGATCTGCTTTCGCTCATTTTTGCTGATCCCTCTCAGCAGTTGCACAAAGCGCTTAAGCGCATTTCAAAAGAAGGTAAAGGTGCCATAGTCTATTTAAATCAGTCAAACAATCCAACGCATAACCTTCTGGATGTAATAAAATATTACAAAGAAAAATCAGAGCACACCAAACCCTCTTTTACGCGCGATGCGCGCGATATTGGCATCGGAGCTCAGATATTGCGATTTTTAAAAATTCGAAAAGTTAAACTACTGACCAACAACCCCATAAAACGCGTCGGCGTAGTAGGCTACGGGCTCGAAATTGTGGATAACACAACTTTTGATGTTTAATCGCTGATGAGGTGCAAGGTCATTTTTACGGGTACGGGTACATCGCAAGGAATACCCGTAATTGGTTGTAAGTGTCCCGTTTGCACCTCTCACAATCCGCGCAACCGTCGAACCCGCGCGTCGGTGCATATGGTTGTGGGCGATATTCATCTCCAAATCGATGTTGGTCCAGACTTTCGTCAGCAAATGCTGGTAAACCAGCTTGATCGGGTAGATGCTGTGCTTCTCACCCACGAACACATGGATCATCTCGCAGGGATTGATGACCTCAGGCCATTGATTTTCAATCAAAAAAGGCCGATGCCGATGTATGGTACAAGTAGAGTATTAAAAGCCGTGCGCCAACAGTTTCCCTATGCTTTTGCCTCTGATGCAGAGCGCTATCCGGGAGCTCCTGAGCTCACAGCGGTAGAGATCGATGGTCAGAAGCCCTTTGAAATAGAGGGAATTCTGGTCATTCCCTTGCCTGTGTTGCATGGTCATTGGCCTGTTTTAGGTTTCCGGGTGGGTAATTTTAGCTATATAACCGATGCCAATCAAATTCCCGATAAGACATATGATCTTTTAAAAGGATCTGAATATTTGGTGCTCAATGCACTGCGAAAAGAGCCACATTATTCACATTTTACCCTCGATGAGGCAGTCGATGTGGCAAAGAGGGTAGGGGCAAGTCATACTTTCCTAACCCACATTTCACACGATATGGGGCTGGAGGAAGAGGTAAGTCGCTTACTTCCAGCTAATATATCTTTGGCATATGATGGTTTGATTGTAGAGTGCTGAGTGAGTTCAATACGAGAAATTATCGGCAGTTGTTTAATAACAACATTCATTTAGCTCAAGATACATCAGCCCGCCAAACAATCGCATCTGTCGTTGTATCCAGGCTGCCCGACGCTGAACATACGGCCCCGGTGGATTTGCACTCCATCGGCGTGGACTCGGAAGTATGGCGATGATCTGTGCGGCTTCGACGGCTGTGAGTTGCCTTGCTGACTTTCGGAAGTATTTACGAGCGGCAGCTTCTATCCCGAAAGTGTTTTTACCCATTTCAACGACGTTTAGGTAAGTTGAAAGAATTTTCTTTTTTGGCCAATAGAGCTCAATGAGTACAGTAAAATAGGCTTCTAATCCTTTGCGAATCCAGCTTCGACCGGGCCAAAGAAAAAGATTTTTAGCCAATTGCTGACTGATAGTGCTTGCTCCACGCTTTCGACGAATATTGCGCTTGTTATGTTCAATAGCCTTTTCAATGGCTTTAAAATCGAATCCTGAATGTTTGAAAAAGTTTTGATCCTCTGATACTATGACTGCCAGATATGCATGTTGACTTATATTTTTAGCTTTTACCCATTTATATTGAAAGGGAATTCCTTCATTGTAGTGCTCTATATAGCGTATGACCATAAGTGGTGTAAAGGGCACGGGCAAAAAACGATACAGCCAAACCAAAACATGGGTTATGATAAGAAAATAGACGAAAATTCGAATCAAAACCTTACTCAGCTTCTTCATCTTCAAGTTTTCTGATCAGCGCAATAAATTGTTTGAGGTTTTTGTACAATTCGGCGGTGGGTAGTCCTACTACGTTGGTATAAGAGCCTTTGATTTCCCGCACTTTTACAATGCCTAGCCACTCTTGCATGCCGTAAGAGCCAGCTTTGTCAAAGGGCTTGTAATCATCTACATAAAATTCAATTTCTTCATCGTTTAATTGCTCAAAGAAGACATCCGTACAAACGGAAAAGGTAGTTTGCAGTTTGGGATGCGATAGGGTAACACCAGTGTAAACTTGATGCCATTGGCAGGAGAGCTCTCTGAGCATCTCTATAGCTTCTTCTCGCTTGCGTGGTTTTTCGAGGGGGTGGTCTTTGTGCCAAACGATCGTATCGGCTGTGATAAGAATTTCGTTGGGATGTAGATTTTTGAAATAAGCAAGAGCCTTTTTACGGGAGAGGTATTCGGGGATTTCTTGTCGAACAAGTTCGGGCGGATAGCTCTCGTCCACGTGCAATTTTACAACTCGATAGGGCAAGTTCATGAGGTAAAGGAGTTCATGTCTGCGAGGGCTAGCTGACCCAAGTAGTAGTTCGTAATCGAGCAGAATGGATTTCATAAGGCAGTTAGATATACCTGGAGGCTTTCTTTTTCTTCACTTCGCGCAGTTTAACCCCAGAGAGGAAAATGATCGACATCAAGAAAAAGAGGGCTAAAAGAAGTGCTGAGGTTTTCATATTTCCCGTAAGTCCAATGACTTTTCCATATAGAAACGTGCCGATCACAATGGCGATTTTTTCAGTTACGTCGTAAAAGCTAAAAAAGCTGGTTGTGTTTTCAGTGGGTGGTATCATCTTAGAGTAAGTAGAGCGCGCGAGTGATTGGATGCCTCCCATTACAAGACCGACTGTACTGCCGAGCGCAAAGAATTTGTAAATCACATACTTATCTGAAGCATCGAGAAAGTAAGCCATGGTAGCTATTGTAATCCAAACACTTACATTGACCATTAGGGCGCGAATGTTTCCCACCTTAGAGGAGATAAAGGCAAAGAGCTGAGCCCCGGCAATACCGAAAAATTGAATCAGAAGAATGGTCAGGATTAATTGGCGGGTTTCCAGCTTTAGCTCTTGCCTGCCGAAAAGAGTAGAGATCAGAATTATGGTTTGAACTCCGACACTGAACAAGAAAAAGGCAAACAAATACAACCTTAGGTAAGGCATTCGCAATATTTGCTTAAAAACCTGCCGAATACGGATGTAGCCGGCCAATAGATAGGCGCGTCTGTACATACGACGGCGAGGAAAGTTTGGTAGATAGTTAAAGGTAATCTGTGCAAAACCTGCCCACCACAATCCTACGGTGAGAAAGCTGAATCGAGTGGCCTGTGCTGCATTTTTAAATCCAAATGTTTCAGGAAAAGTGATTGTCAGGAGATTGAGTATCAAAAGAATGCTGCTTCCGAAATACCCTAAGGAATACCCTCGTGCGCTGAGTTCATCGTGCTGTTCGGGTGGAGCAATTTCGGGAAGATAAGAATTGTAAAAAACGATGGACCCCCAAAATCCGATACTTGCCAAAGAGCTGAATATGAGTGCCATGAGCACTTGATTCTGATCGGTAAAAAAGTACAATGCCATGGAGCTCAAAGCGCCGAGATAGCAAAAAAGACGCAGGAAAAATTTCTTGTTGCCCGTGTAGTCGGCAATGCCTGAGAGCAAAGGTGAAATAATAGCAACTACCAGGAAACTCCAGGAAAGTGAATAGCTGTAAAGCTCTGAATTGGCGTATGTTTTCCCAAGAAATTTAACCGTAGCATTTCCGTTGCCTGTCACTGAAGCGTAGTAAATTGGAAAAATGGCCGTGCCTATGACCAGTGAGTACACCGAGTTGGCCCAGTCGTAAAAGGCCCACGTCCATTGCTCTTTTGGCAATTTGCGTCTGTACATGCAGTTAAATTTCGTGCTAAGATAGCGCCACTACCGGGTTGGCTTCTTTTTTTTCACGTGAAAGAAAAATTCCTTTCCCATTCTGGGCTGTATGCTTTTGTTGGTTTTTTCGAGGGTAAGGATTTCAAAATATCTTGAAAACCGATCGAGGTATTCCTCGTAACAACCACCAAAAGGGGGGCCAGCCTCAGTGAGAGGAAAATCGAAAAGAAGACCAGCCATTTGACCATCGGATGTAAGCAGTTCATAGGATTTTCTCACATAGTTGTCGCGCAGCGATGGATTTAGTGCGCAATAAAAAGTTTGTTCGAGGATAAAGTCAAATTGGTAGCCTTCAAGGTTGAAATAGTCGTTGTGCAAAAGTTGATTGGTGGGAAAGTCGGGAAATCGCTTTTTCAAGTTGCGCAAAGGCACTTCCGAAATATCAACCACATACACATGACTGTAGCCTAGGTGCAAGAGCTCCTCGGCTTCATAGGCATTACCGGCTCCAGGAATGAGAATACGGGCGTCAGTCGGAATGTGATTTACAGCAAAATCAATCAGAGCAGGGGAGGGATGCCCTATGTCCCATCCAGTCTCCCCTTTTAGCCATCGCTCTGTCCAATAGGCTTGATCTAACTTCATCAAGGTATCCAGATTTTTTGTGTGTTTAACATTGTTTGTTCATCAAAAATTACAAAGAGATGTATTCCGCTTTTTAAATCACTAACTTTTACAGTAGCTGAAGTTGTTTTTCCAAAGTCTTCTTTTTTTGCCAATCGACCATCTAATGTGAATATTTCAACGCGAGAAAAAGGAACAACATTTTCGATTTGAACAAATTCACTCTTGACTGGATTGGGGAAAATTCGCACAGCTGGCGTTTTTGTTTCATTGAGTGAAACAGAACTTTCGCCTACTATTAAACTTCCTAGAATGGTTTGGTCGCCTGAGGTAGTTCCATTTCCGTTCACCGCATTAACGGCTGCGTAAATTGCAACTGCTCCAGTTCCGGCGGCAGGAGCTGTCCACTCTACTTGCCAGGTTCGGGCATTATTTGATCCCTGCGTGCCTTGCGAAGTATGCGAAACATATCGATTGTTTATCCGTAGCTGTGTCTGATTGTTTAGTAGCGACCAAGTACCTACGTGAATGGGATTTGTAGTATTCGTTTGAGCTGTGAGCATAAATCCAAATCTATTGAGGGTAGGGTGCTGGGCATTGATGGTTATTTGATATTTTGTTCCCGGTACATAGCCAGTTGGAGGTATGTTGGAAGTTATGAGCGAGGTGCTGTTTGACGTTTGTCCACCATGACAACCAGAGCAGTTCATACCGTTGTCTATGGGTGCACCGGTGTAACCTGTTGAAAAAGCACCATTTGAATTGGATTTAATCATCCCTGACAATAAAATCAGCAATGCAGTGGCTGCCGTGAGTTTGTATTTCTTAATCATAGGAAAGTTTTTTGGTAATAAGGTTTAAAAATTCAATTTTGTTTTCAATATCTACTGTAAGTTTAAGTACATAAATCGTGTTGTTAAACTTTTCAGCTAACACAGAGGGCAGTTTTACATACTCTTTGTCAGTCATTATGCATAGAGCGTCCTTTCTGTTGCAAGTTTCAAAAATTGCTTCCCATTCGCGATGGGATATTGGATAATGGTCTTTAAACAGAAATTTTTCTATGATTTTAAGATTCCATTGACTCAAAAAATTTAGAACATAAGATGGATTGGCTATCGTGGTAACAATCACGACATCCCTTTTATTTTCTGGCAATGGAGGAAAGAAATAATTGTGATTGTGTGAAAAAAATATTGGGGCATTAGAATATTTCTGGAGAGAGGAGATGATTTTTTCTTTTTCAGCTGTAGTCGCTGCCACTGGAGTCTTTGTTACTACGATGGCATCCACATATTTAGCTCTGCTTTTTACATCTCGAAGGGTTCCTATTGGCCAGAGAGCATCTGCGCTAAAGGGCTGATTCCACGTTGTGAGTAAAATTTTTATATCAGGAACAATGGCACGATGTTGCAGGGCATCATCGAGAATCACCACCTGGGTATCCGGAAATTTTTGCAGAATTTTTTTTACACCATCGACCCGCCTTTCGCATACTGCCACAGGAATGTTTGGCAGATTTTTTTTTAACAATAAAGGTTCGTCTCCAACTTCCAAAAAAGCAGAAGTATCATCTACCCACAAGAATCCTTTTGACACTCGGCCATATCCCCTGGAGAGAATAGCAATTTTAAATTCATTGCTCAGTTCTTTTGTCAAAAAAAGAGTCATCGGTGTCTTTCCCGTACCACCTAGCGCAAGGTTACCAATTGCAAGGACTTTCGTTTTTTGGAAGTTTTCCGAAAAAAGCCATTTGCGATCGTATAAAAAATGCCTTAAGTAGATGAGGAATTTTAATAAAAAACTGACCGAAGAGAATAGGATTTTAAAAACTTTGTTATGCGATTTTTTCAATGTTTAAAAATCTTTTGATACTTGTATTTTTGTGCGGTTTTTGAAAAATGGCAAATAAAAAACAAATCATGGTGGTAAACGACGATCAGATACAAAATCTGATTTGTCGCAAAGTTTTCACAATGAATTTAGATGGGGTAGAAGTTCTTGATTTCGTAGATCCATCTGAAGCGTTAAAAGCAATTGTTGACAAAAGAGCTGAACCGAAATTCATTTTAGTAGATGTGAACATGCCCGGAATGAACGGTTGGGAATTTATTGAAAATGTAGAAAAAAATGGTTTTGAATATCCTGTAGTAATGTTTACGGCATCTGTCGATGAAGAAGATCGCGAAAAGGCCAGCAAGACTAAAATGGTCAAAATGTTTCTTGACAAACCTATGACCAAGGACAAATTACCCCTACTCGAACCGCTGCTGAATGGCGAACACGATTAAATCGAAAATTCTATTTGTACTTCTTTGTAAATTATTCATTTACAGCGCTTTTTCTCAGTCTTTTTCAGGTATTTTGATTGATGCTCAAACAGGCGAACGCCTGCCCTTCGGAAACATTGTTGTAAAAAATTCAAAGCGAGGTACTTCGAGCGACATTGAGGGGCGATTTCAACTAGTGCTTCTTCCTACGGATAGTGTGTTGATTTTTAGCTACGCTGGATACGAAAAATTAGAACTAAACATTCGAAAAGCTTCTTGTACAGTCAATTGCACTATTGCGCTCAAGCCTACATCGCTCCTCATTGCTGAGGTAAAGGTGTATCCCGGTGAAAATCCTGCTCTTAGAATCATTAGTCAGGTGCGAAACAATAAAGACAGAAACGATCCGGAAGGTCTTGATTCGTATTACTACAAGGCCTACAATAAATTAGTTATAGCATTTGATACCAACGATTTAAAGGTTATTAGAGATTCAATAAATCCAGAGAAAATCGATTCCTTTGCCCTCAGAGCTATTGAATTTTCAAACCGCCAATATCTCTTCCTCTCAGAGTCAGTATCTGAAAGGAGATATCTAAAGCCCAACAAAGTAAACGAAACTGTACTGGCTTCACGCATTTCAGGTATTAAGAATCCTCTCTTCAGCATACTAGCTACCCAGCTACAAAGTTTTTCGTTTTACAGAGATGAATTTGAACTCTTTAACATTACTCTTGATAATCCTATCTCAAAAAAAGCTGAAAATCAGTATTTTTATCTTATTGAAGACACCTTGTATGACAGGCCTGACGCCGATACTGTTTTTGTCATTTCCTTTAGACCCAGACCCGGGCACGAACACAAAAGCATGAAAGGGCTGCTGTACATTGCTACGCCCGACTATGCCATTGCTAATGTGATTGCTTCGCCCGCTAAACAACAGAATTTTTCTGTTTCCATACAACAACTCTACGAAAAAACTACGGGCAGGTGGTTTCCGATGCAGCTTAATAGCGACTTTAAAATTTTGAATGTCGCCATAAATGGCCTAAGTCTGTATGGAAGCATGCGTTCGTATCACCGCGATATCAATCTTTCGCCGGGATTGAGACTAAAAGATTTTCGAAGCGTTGATATTAAAATCAATCCCGATGCAGGTGAGAAAGATAGCGTCTATTGGAGCCAGTTTCGTGCACACGATCTAACTCCGATGGAGGCAAGAACCTATGAATTCAATGACTCCATCGGTCAGGCACTAAATATTGATCGCAGGCTTGTATGGCTTACCGCCTTTACTGACGGGAAGTTTCGTGTGAAATTCATCGATTTGGACCTGAAAAGAATTTTAAATTTCAATCTCTATGAAGGCTTGCGAACAGGTATAGGAGCCTCCACCAACGAACGCTTGCATCCTCGTCTTCGGCTTAGTGGATTTGCCGGATACGGATGGAGCGATCGACTTTGGAAATTTGGCTATCAGGGAGCATGGCAGTTTTTGGAGGCTTACAATCTTTGGGCCGGAGCCGGATACTCTTACGACATGGTCGAGGCTGCTCAGCCTCAATTTTACTTCTATCAGAGAAGAAATTTGCTCGAGTCAGCCGTCAGAAGGCTCTACATCACAGGCTGGGACTATGTTTCATCAGCTTATGTGTTTGTGTCGTGGGAATGGACACCTCGTTTTAAAAATATAGTGAGGTATAATCGCGAATTTCGCAAACATGCACAGCCCTATTACTATTACAATCCTGATCAATCCATTACTCAATTAACCAACGGAATTGCCTTGCATTTGGCCGAATATTCGATGGAATATGCACCAAACGATGTAGTAACTGAAACCTTTCTCGGTCGTCGCACGGTGCGTTACACCTTTCCTAGGTATTTTTTTAATGTCACACAAGCCTTTTCATCAGATGTTGGAGAGGTGCGTTTTACAAAAGTCGATTTCAGAGCTAATTTTCGCTTCGGTCGGCGAAGGATTGGTTTTTTATATACTGAAATAGCCGGTGGACATATTCAGGGTGGAGCACCTTATGGATATCTATACGCCGGCAGAGGGAATTTGTACAATGGCGATATTGCTCGATTGCGCCGATTTGCACTTGCCGACCGCCATAGCTTTGAAACAATGCTTTTCAACGAATTTTCAATGGATACGTACGCTCAGATTATGCTCCGTTATGACACTTGGAATCTTTTCTTTGACCGCAAGCCTCGACGTCCTCACATCGAATTTGTGTATCGAGCATTGTATGGAGTAAACAGCCAATCTTCATATCATTACGGAGTAAATGCTACGGCTCCTTCTCAAGTTTATCAGGAATTTGGAATTGAGATAAATAGGTTGTTTTCAGCTAATGGTATTGGAATTTACTACAGAGTTTCTCCTTCGCAAATTTCAGAAATTACTGTACCACAAATTTTGTTTAAGCTAACAACTAAATAGCTGTTTTTCTATGCATTTTTTGAGGCTAATATTAGATAGATTATTAGCGTAATAAAAATCGAAGATATTTCTAATACAATTGCGAAAAAAGGCAAACTATCTTTTGCTTTTAAAACTGAGTAAAAAATATGAAAAAAAATAAGTAAAATAATCAACTTCAGAATTCGAAGCATTCTGACTGCTAAAGTGTATTGATAGCTGGCGTTATTTGAAGTTATAACTATTGGGTAATTAAAAATGTGAGGAAATTTTTTTAAAAATGTCAAAGAGAGGTAGATTAGTATAGTAACTAATAAAAGTAACCATACTTCTCTTTTACTTCCAAATCTATCAGCTTTTCCACTTAGATCGTAATGAAGTGGAATTTCATCCGGCAAGTCTTGATATCTACAAAAAAACAGACCAATGATACTTACTAACACGAGGAAAGACACAACCTCTAATAAATAATCAAGCCATTTGTAATGTAAACTAATTTTTGGCCTCATATTTTTGGCAATATATTTAAAAATTTAATCAGTTTGACTATTAAAAGCATATGTATAAAACATTTCTAAATAAAAAATAATCTTTTTAAACTGCAATAAATTTATCGACAAATTCCTTTGCGAATTTCTTTATTTCATCGCGCACTTTTCTAAACTCTGCCATTATTTCCTCCTCTGTGCCGGTAGCCTTGGCCGGATCTTTAAAATTGTGATGAAATTGTTGTGCATTAGATGGAATATAGGGACATACTTCGCGTGCGTGATCACATACAGTGATTACGTAGTCGAAATCAATGTTTCTATATTCATCTACGTGATTTGAGGTATGAGTAGAAATATCTATTCCATCCTCAACCATTGTAGCAATTGCTCGTGGATTTACTCCATGCGTCTCCATTCCTGCGCTGTACACTTCAGCCCTGTCGCCGGCGAAGTATTTGAAGTATCCTTCAGCTATTTGTGATCTACAGCTATTCCCTGTACAAAGGATGAGAATTTTTGGTTTCATTGCTATATTTTATATTATATTTCTCTTTTAAAAACAAACTTACTTTTACTAACAAAATCAAAACAGGAACTTCAATCAATGGGCCTATAACACCGACAAAAGCCTGAGGAGAATTTAGACCGAAAACAGATATAGCTACTGCTATAGCCAATTCAAAATTATTTCCCGATGCTGTAAATGAAATGGCAGCATTTTTATCATAGGGTATTCCCATTTTAATTCCAATGAAAAAACTTGTGAAAAACATTAATATAAAATAAAATACAAGTGGTATTGCAATCTTAATAACATCAAAAGGGAGCTCAACGAGTGTATCGCCTTTTAAACTAAACATTACAACAATGGTGAACAATAAAGCGATTAGAGTTATAGGTGAAATAATGGGAATGAATTTTCTATTGTACCAATCAATCCCCTTGCTTCTAATTAATAATAATCTACTCAAGTAACCACTTATAAAGGGAATTCCAAGATAAATGAGAACACTCTGAGCAATTTCTTTGAATGAAACTGAAATTTCTTGGCTATTTAAACCCAAAAAATTAGGTAAAAAATATACAAAAATCCATGCATAAAAACTATAAGTGAATACCTGAAAGATGCTGTTAAGAGCTACTAACATGGCACCGTATTCTCTGTTGCCTCCGGCCAAATCGTTCCACACGATTACCATCGCAATACATCTGGCAATGCCAATCAGGACTAGACCTGTAAAATATTCCGGCTCTTTTTTAAGAAAAAATACAGCGAGAAGAAACATCAATACTGGGCCAACAATCCAATTGAGTAGAAGAGAAAGGACAAGAATTTTTCGATTTTTAAGCGCTTGAGGTATTAATGAATAATCTACTTTGGCTAACGGGGGATAGATCATCAGTATCAATCCGATGGCTAAAGGAATGCTCGTGCTTCCATAGCTCATCTTTTCATTCCATTCTTTGACATCTGTAAAAATGTTTCCTATCAAAATACCAAAGACCATCGCCAAAAAAATCCACAAGGTGAGGTATCTGTCAAAGAATTTTAAACGTTTATTCATTTTATCTATTAAGAAGGCGAGTCAAAAGTAGTTTTAGAATTAAAATGCTCAACTTAGTATGGTATTAAGTAATTGTTAAGAATAAAAATGCTTGAATGCTTGATTGATAAATAAAAATAGGCCTTATTAATTTTCCGTGTATTTATCTAAAAGATTTCGGTATGACTTATTCTTTTTAAAGAAGTAAAAAACCAATGAATTATATTTTATGTTGTGGTAGAATTTTGTGGAATGATTATATATCATCGATAATCCATTTATACCGAAATGATTCATAATATCTTTTAAAAAATATGAAGCTTTTTCTCTAGATATATTATTGAATTTTTCGGGTTCTCTTGTAATTACTTCAAGACAAGATTTCAGCAATTTATCTTTAAGTATATCATCTGGTTTCGTAAAGTCGATGATGAAATAATCAGGATTATATTTATTGTAAATTACTGTATATGTATCACTTTTATAAGCCGGAAAACCATTTGGTAAATAGGTTGTTTCATTGAAGTAATTACATCTCAGCTCTTTTCTCTTTTCACCATATAGCGTTTGGTAAACTATACCTACTTGATACCCTAATGTATAATTGATAGATGCTACTGATTCTAACGGATTTTTGAATACAATAAATTTTGTGTAGGACGTTGAAAGAAAAGGATAAATAATATTAGAAAAAATAGTGAAAAGTATGGCCCATATCATGCCGGTTTTCAAAGCTTTATAAGCTTCTTCAGAGTTTTTTTGTCTTATGCGTTCAGAAGCAGCTTTTCTCTTGAGCCATTCTTCTTTTGAAATTCCATATTTTCTTCGAAAATCATCCGATTTTTTATGCGAAAAGGTAGTTTTTCTGTTTACGGTAGAATAATTATTAAAAGTAGAAAAAGATGCTGAAAATCTTGGTCGCTGTTTACCAGTGAGTATTTCGTATGCAGTTTGTATTTGTCTGAACTTTTGTAAGTCAGAAGGATTTTTAGCTACATCGGGATGAAATTTTTTTGCAAGACGACGGTAAGCCCGCTTAATGTCTTCTTGAGAGGCACCGGGCGAGAGACCTAAAACGTAATAGCAATGGCGTCTGTCTATCGTTTTTTTTTACAAAGTTAACTTTTTTTGCTTGCGAGATGCAATGATTGTGTACTTTTTACACAAATCGGTTGCTTCGACACGGGATGAATGAATTCTAATTGGTAAGCCTGCAAACTGATGGAACCGTCAGGATTAGCCCTTTTTGCGCCGTACTTCACATCTCCTTTTATACAATGGCCTAGGTGGGCGAGTTGACAGCGAATCTGATGGTGACGGCCAGTGTATAATCGCACTTCTAATAGACTGTAATGATCAAAATTTTGAATGCATTGATATTCGAGCTTAGCTAATTTTGATTGAGGTGTATCTGGCGCTACTACATAAGTTTTGTTGTTTTTTGGATTTTTTATAAGGTTGTTTTCCAGAATCTTACGTTCACCAAAAGCTAATTGACCTTCTACAATAGCTCTGTACGTTTTTGAAATACTGCCTGTTCGCAGCAGTGCATTGATGCGTTCGAGAGCTTTGCTGGTTTTTGCGAAAATTACTAACCCTAGTGTAGGTCGGTCGAGGCGATGTGTTACTCCTAAAAATACATTTCCCGGTTTTTGGCGGGTAATCTTTATATAGTTTTTTAAAATTTCTAAAAGCGGTGTATCACCCGTTTTATCTCCTTGAACTAACTCACCAGCGCGCTTATCGAATATCAGAAGGTGGTTATCTTCATAGACAATTCTATTTGCAATATCTTGCAAATCAATATCTTTCATGTTCATTTGGGAAGTCGCCAGACTTTACATCAACTACGTACTGACTTATAGCATTCGTAATTTCTTGGTAAAGATTGAGATATCGCCTCAAAAAGCGCGGATGGAACTGATAGGTCATTCCAAGCATGTCGTGAGTCACAAGTACCTGGCCATCTACATCAGGACCCGCACCTATACCTATGATGGGTATTTTTACGGCTCGAGCTACTTTTTTTCCAAGTTCTGAAGGGATTTTTTCTAAAACAATCGAGAAGCAACCTGTTTGTTCGAGTAGCAGGGCATCTTCGTAGAGCTTAGCGGCTTCAGCCTCTTCTCGTGCTCTTACTGTATATGTTCCAAATTTGTAAATACTTTGGGGGGTTAGGCCTAAATGTCCCATTACGGGGATACCGGCGGATAAAATGCGCTTTATTGAATCAATAATTTCAACCCCACCTTCCAATTTTACGGCATGTGCGCCTGATTCTTTCATGATGCGTATAGCGCTGTTGAGGGCTTGTTTGCTATCGCCCTGATATGATCCAAAAGGAAGATCTACGACTACTAACGCTCGCTTTACTGCCCTTACTACCGATGATGCGTGGTAGATCATCTGGTCGAGGGTGATGGGTAAGGTGGTTTCATGTCCCGCCATTACGTTTGATGCTGAGTCACCTACCAAGATTATATCAATACCTGCTGCATCTACCATCTTGGCCATAGTGTAATCATATGCCGTGAGCATGCTGATTTTTTCACCACGGCGTTTCATTTCTTGTACTGTATTGGTGGTAACCTTTTTTTCAGGTGTTGATTGGGCGGTTGACATTACTTATTAATCGATTTGAATGCAAATAAAATAAAAAAAGCTGTCAAAACTATTCTGACAGCTTTTTGAAAAGATAGATTGTGATTTTATGCTTCAGCTACCTGAACTGGTATAACTGAAACGTAAGATTTGTTATCTTTTTTCTTTTTGAATTCTACGATTCCATCTACAAGAGCGTAGAGGGTGTGATCCTTACCCATGCCGACATTTTTGCCTGGGTGATGACGTGTGCCGCGCTGACGCACAATGATGTTGCCTGCAATAGCAGCCTGACCACCGAAAATTTTTACGCCAAGGCGTTTGCTTTCTGATTCACGTCCGTTCTTAGAGCTACCTACCCCTTTTTTATGTGCCATGACTTTAAGGTTTTATGCAATTATGTCTTTAACTGTTATTTTACTGATTGACTGACGGAAACCATTGAGCTTTTGGTACCCTTTTCTTCTCTTCTTCTTAAAGATTAACACTTTATCAGCTTTCAGGTGCTGATCAACTACGGCCTTCACTGAGGCACCTTCTATAACCGGGGCGCCAACCTTTACTCCGTTGTCATCGCCTATTAGCAATACTCTGTCGATGGTGATTTCTTCACCCTCGGCATTGGCAAGGCGATTTACGAAGATAGATTGGTCTTTTCGTACTTTGTACTGATGCCCTGCTATCTCTACAATTGCGTACATTTTGTTGGTTTTAATTTCGGGCCGCAAAAGTACAATTTTTTTATCATTAATTATCAATTGAGATACTTATGGCAAAATTTTTTTAAGATTTTGAGAAGATTCTAAAGAACAAATCTCTTTCCTTCCAAACCAAGCAAAGCGCTTTTTTGCTACATATCGATATAAGAACCAATTGATTTTGGTGGGTAAAAGTTTAAATACCAAAAAAATAGAATATGGAAACCCAAGTGTGCGCAAAATCTCAAATATTGCCATAGGCCCATCAAACCACCTGCCGTGAGAGTACACTTCAACGTATTGCAATTGATTGGGAGGCTGTGGATTTTGGGCAAGCATTCGGTAGGTTTCGCCTGTCAAAGAAGCTATTCGGAAATAATCTTTCTTATCGGCCCAAAGAATTACTTTGGATAAAAAGTCACAGAGCACACACTGTGCATCAATAAAAACGATAACCTTCTCCGTATCTTTGTTCATTATAAAGTAAACACAATAAATGATAAAAAAGTTAGCATTCTCAATTTTAGCAGTAAGTTTTGGAATCTTTGCTTTCGCTCAGTCAAACTTATTTGTAAAAGTTGATAAAGAGCTTTACAAAAGAACAGATGCACAGATTGTGGCTAATCATTTTGAGCTATATGAGTTTGATCGGGCAAAAGTGTTAGAACTTTTTCAATCGACGCCATCATGTGAATTTTGGGAGAGTTGTGCATTCACCTACATGAATATACCAGCACCTGACGGCAGAGTTTTTACTTTCACATTGGCCCAATCGGGTGTAATGCCACCAGCCATGATGGATGAATTTCCTCAGATTCGTGCTATCAGAGGGTATTTTATTAGTGGTGATACTTCTTTGTACCTGAAAGCCGAAATTGGTCCGCGCGGTTTTACAGCTATGGTTACTGGCCATCCTGAAGGCAGCTGGTTCATCGATCCGGTGTATCGCAATGAGCCTCAACTTTCGATATGCTACTTCAAAAAAGATTTTATCACCGACAAACAAGCGGTTTGTCATTTTTCAGGTACACCCATCGAACGCGATGACGAGTACGAAACGTCTGAAAGAACGCAGAACAATGTAGTAGTGGTGGAGAAAATCAGAAGAGAATACCGCTTGGCCGTAACTACTACCGGCGAATACAGCCAATTTCACGGAGGTACCATCCCAACAGTGATGAATGCGATAATTACTACTGTTAATAGAGTGAACAGCGTGTATGAACGGGATATTGCAATTCGCTTGGTCCTTGTTCCAAACAATAGTCAGCTTATTTTTTTAAATCCGGCTACCGATCCTTTTCAAAACAATAGTGCAAGCCAGCTTTTATCCACCAATCCAAATGTAATAAATAATGCCATTGGTTTTAATGCGTACGATATTGGTCATAATTTTAGCACAGGTGGGGGAGGTTTAGCTTCTCTAGGATGTGTGTGCCTTACAAATAAGGCTCAAGGAGTAACAGGCAGTTCAGCACCGGTAGGCGATCCGTTTGACATTGACTATGTGGCACATGAAATGGGACATCAATTCGGTGCAAATCATACCCAAAACAACAGTTGCCAGCGCAATGGCAGTACCGCATGGGAACCAGGAAGTGCTTCAACGATAATGGGATATGCCGGAATATGCCCACCAAATCTGCAGAACAACAGCGATGATTATTTTCACATAGGTTCTATTGGCGAAATGTATAACTATGCGATCATTGGCCCCGGAAATTCATGTGCTAATAAGATCACTACCCCAAACAACGCACCGGTAATAGATAGCATTCGCCTGCCTAATACCACCATACCAAAGGAAACACCTTTTCGTCTTGATGGATTTGCTTCCGATCCTGATGGCAATCCAATCACCTACACTTGGGAGCAATTTGATACCGGCCCCTCAGGTGCACCTACTAGCCCTAGTGGCAACGCGCCTATTTTCAGAAGCTTCAGTCCGGTGAATACCGGTACGCGATTCTTGCCTCGTTATACATCTATTCTCACGGGTGTAAATGTTATTGGAGAGATTTTGCCAACCTATGCTCGTAACCTTCGCTTTAGGCTTACTGTGCGCGATGGTTCAGCTGTGAGCTATCGACAAATTCAGCTGGCAGTTGATGGAAATGCTGGCCCTTTTACAGTCACATATCCCACTCAGGGTGCCCAGCTTCGTTCAGGTACCATCACACGCATCATATGGAATGTAGCTGGTACCGACGCAGGAAACATCAATTGTAAAGAAGTGGACATTTATTTAAGTACTGACAATGGACAAACTTGGGCGCACTACCTCGGTCGCCGGCCGAATAACGGTGAGGCTTTGGTCATCATTCCTCCAGGTTTAAATACCTCTATTGCGCGTTTTAGAATTGATGGGGTAAATCAGTTATTTTTCGCTGTATCAAGATTTGTAACACTAACACCAGCCGTGCTTTCTGCCGATGAACAGAGTTCATTGTCTTCTGCTTCAGTCCATCCTAATCCGGTATCGGGAGGTCAAAGAGCCTACTTGACCTTTGAAAAACTGCTGCCAGGCAATGTTGATATCCAGATTCTTACGATGGAGGGTAAAATTTTGTACAGTCAAAAGCACGCTCTGCAAGTAGGTCTGCGGTCGATTGATCTTTCAACAGAATCGCTCAAGACTGGTATGTACTTGATTCGCCTTAATGCTGATGAAGGCAGTAAAACCTTTAAGTGGATCGTACAGTAATCTTTAAACTCACTGATAATAGGGAGAGATTCGCTTAAGAATCATCTCCCTTTTTCTACTCGAAATTGAAATAATACTTCCGTCCGACATTTCTACGAATCCCCCGCTGTAAGGCAGATATTTCTTAATGTGTTCACAATTGCAGATATACGATTTATGTACGCGCATCATTTTCGAATTCTGAAGCATGGCGTCGTAAAAACGTATAGGGCGGGTCGATTCAATTTTTTCTCCATTAGCCTTAACTACCAATGTGTGTGCTTTATATGTCTCTATCCATAGAATGTCGTTGATGTTCAGAAATTCTACACCATCGTTAGTATAAATCGGAATACGCTCGTTTTGATAAACGACATGTTGAGTGTGGGTAAGCGGTTGTGTAAACTCCTGAAGCTTTTTGGATTGCACTTTCTTCACCTTTTCAAGTGCAGCCTGTAGCTCATCTACATTTACAGGTTTGAGTAAGTAGTCAATAGCATTTACTTTAAAAGCTTTAACTGCATACTCGTCATAGGCGGTAATAAAAATGATAGCCGGTTCGTATTCTTCGAATTCAAGTTGTAATTCATTTACCAATTCAAAACCGCTTTCATCGTTGAGATGTATATCGAGCAAAATAGCATCTGGCCTTTGGCTGTCGATTACTTTAAGTGCATCATCGATGTTAGTAGCAGTGCCTACCACCACTGTATCTGGGCAAAACATTTCAATTTTCGACCTTAGTGATTCAATGATGGTGTTTTCGTCATCTACCAATACTACTTTTAGCATACTTCTGTATTTTTAAGAATGGGCAAAGTCATTCGAACTCGAGTACCCGAAGGTACACCAAAGTCATCAAACAAGTCTTCGATCGAAATTAAAAATGTTTTATTGTGGGTTTGGCTCAATATTTTTAGCCTTTGTGCATTGATATTTAGTGCCATTGATTTTGATTTTACGTCATTTTTTACTGAAAATTCGGAAGATTTTGACCGACCGACGCCATTGTCGTCTATCAGCACTTCGAGTTCATTGTTGTTTTCGTTGATTGTAAAAATTATTTTTATAAGACCTTTTCTGTCCTTTAGAGGGCGTATGCCATGTATGATTGCGTTTTCTACATGAGGTTGAATTATCATTGAAGGAATTAAAAGCTGATCAATTTCTACGTTCTCCGGAAAAATGTGTATTTGATAATCAAATTCGTTATTGGCGCGCATTCTTTCTAAATCGAGGTAATAATACAAAATTTCCTTTTCCCTTTTTAGAGAGTGAAATCCTTTGTCGCTGCCTTCTAAAATCAGACGCATCAATCGCGTGAAATTGTTTAAATGTCTGATAGCAGACACTTTATCTGATTTTAAAATAAAACCTTCAATTGACTCCAATGAATTATAAAGAAAATGAGGGTTCATTTGCAATCGAAGTGCACGAGTTTCAGTCTCGAGAAGCGTTTCTTTTAGTCTTACCTTTTCGCGGAGTTGATTAGTTCGCCATTTGACAAAAGCAACAGAACCACTGATTAAAAACACTAATGTGCCGGTCACGACCCACCATCTTTGCCAAAGAGGTGATGCTATGGTAAAATGAATTACATTACGATCAACTACTGTATTTTCTGGTGAAATAAGTTCATAAATCAATGTGTAATTTGCTGGATAAATGTTTGCCAAATAAAGTTCTGGAAGCGATGAATCGATTGTGTCATTTTTAAATCTATTCGATGTTAAAATATATCTGTATCTGTATTCTTTTTCTGTGAAAATATCTGAGGGAGTTGAAAAGTAAAAATGAAGTGTATTTTCGTTGCTATTAAGAAATATATTTTCTGATAAATTGCGATCGTTTCCATTAACCATTGTACGAAATAAAAGAATTTTAGGATTAGAGTAATTTGAGAATATTTTATTCGAAATTTTCAAAATAGAATTTGTAGAAATAGCATATATTTCAGATTGGTATTCGAAAAAGTCTAAAATTTGATTTACCCCATTTATCCAATTGAAGTAGTTGAGTGTTATTAAATTTATTTTATTATTTTCGATGTAAGCCATTTGAATTTTATCGCCTAAGATTATAAGTGTATCTTCACCTAAATTTCTAACCTTTAAAATGTTATCTATCCGTATGGATGTTGAATAAAATGTAGTTTGAATTGTATCTTTAAAAACTTTTATAGTCCCATCATCAAGTAACCAAATTTTTCTTGATTTATCTCCATTGAATATCAATGCATTTGGCGAGATTTTAAAAGTTCTGATTAAACTTAATTCTGAATTTTTGAAACTATAGAATTCAAGTGTATTATCTGTTTGTATCCATATTCTGTGAGTATCTGTCCAATGGTGTGATAGTATGGTTCTGTCTAAATCAATTTTTCGCTCTTCTTTTTCGCAGTGCAATGAGATAGCTGAATGACTTATGTAACTCAAACAACCTGCAGGATACTCACTAGCACTTCCAATATATTTTCCTTGCAGGGATGGATATGGCATTGCATTTCTTTTGTAAAATGGGATTAAACCATTTTCAGTATTAAATAAAATATCCTTTTTATCCTTTAAAATCTGTAGGACAAGACCATTTTTTGTATTAAAAGGAATTTCACGAACTTCATTTGACGATAAATCGACAAGTATAATAGAAGTTCCTGCAGATATGAACAATTGATGATTGATGATTTTTAAATCATATACTTTACTTATTCGGTCTTTGGAAAATTCGAATACTCGCTCTACTGATGGATATAAATAACACTTCACTCTATTGCCTTCAGAAATCCAGAGTTCTCCATTATCGAGCAAGGAAAATTTATTTGTCTCTGCAGGAATAGAAATATATTTTACCCTATTACTCGCATCAAGAGAAAGAAGTTTATCTTCATCAATTCGGCATAAAAGATATTGATCATTCTTTACAAGATTTTTTACGAAATTTAATTTTTTTTTCGTTCGAATAATTGTTTTTATAGTTTTTTTAATTTTAATGATGGAAACATCTGAGAAGATATATAATGCATCTGACAATGATCCGATATTAAGAATTTTTAAAGTGTCGACATAAAAAGCTTCAAGGATGTTGTCTTTTACTTGATAAAGGCAGGTATCGTCTTTAGCAACGATTATTCGCTGATTCCATTTGGTAATTTTCGCCGGAGAGGTAAGTTTTATTTCATTTATAAGTTGTACTTTTTCACTCTTTTCAAAAATCCATAATTTATCATCATTTGTTAATACATAAATTCCTCTTGCATTTGAAAGTATTTTTCGCACTTTACTCTTTGATGGAAAGCTGTATAAAAGATGGAAGGTATTAGATTTTGTGGAAAAAAAATACATTTCATTTTCAGAACCAACGAGTATTGAGTCATCGTTTACAACGCAAAGTGTTGAAATAAATGGGTAGCGAAGCCCCTCTGGCAAGCCATAATAATAAAATCTGCCTTGCTGGAAATGAACTAAGCCATTACCTTCTGTAGCGAAATACCTATCGGTGCCATTTAAAATTACGACATCGTTAATCAGAGGATTGTAAAGACCATTTTCTATTCCAAAAGATTGAAAAATCAAGGGTAATTCTGTTACTTGAGCTTTTGAATGAATGTAGAAAAAAGTCGTAAGTAGAATCAAACAACATCGAATTTGCATGTATATATGAGTTGCAAGTGGTAAAATTGCATCGAAATATACTTCCTTCGAATGCTTAAAAAGCAGCTTTTTTTCTGGTATTCCTTCGCTGTATTTTTTTTTCAAAGTTTATGTGTGTCCTCACAAACCATCTATTCTCTAAGCGGAATGCGCTCCTTAGGATTGGCTGGTGTAAGTTCCGTACTGGTAGATGGTTTTTCGGTTATCAACAATTCAGCGGGGCTTGCTTACTTGTCACAATCCTCAGTGGCTGTTTCAGTTCAAAATCGCTTTGGAATAAATGATTTAAATATTTTTCACCTTTCAGGTCAATATCGATTAAGGGGTGATCAGGCCATTGGTCTAGCATTAGCCTCTACTGGCATTGAAGGTTTTAGGGAAAATCATGTAACAGCCGGATATGGACTTAAACTCATGAATGCCTTTTCGATAGGGGTTAAACTCAATCTCACAAACTATCACCTAGCAGAGCGAGGTAATTTATTTCGAGCTCATGCGGATCTTGGGGCGATGTACCAGGTAAACAATCGCTTAAAGCTGGGACTGGTTTTTTTCAATCCTTTTCAGATTCTTCGCATCCGCGAATACGACGAATATTTCCCAACCGGAGTTTCCTTTGGCGCCTCTTATATGGCGGGCAACGGTTTGGGATTGTTTGGTGAAGTAAGTAAGACTGAACTATTGCCCGCACAATTCAAAACCGGTATCGAATGGCATTGGATGGAGCGGATTTGGCTGAGAACCGGATATTCGCACACTAACTCTTCTTACAGTCTGGGAGTAGGCATACATTGGAATAATTTTACAGCTAATTTTTCCTTTGTTCATATGGCTCTGCCGGGAGGTGTTTCTGGTGCTGATTTCGCGTATTCATGGTAAAGAGAATCTTTCTTTTTTTCTTGTTTTTTACCCTACATTACACTTTAGCTCAGGTAGAGCTCAATGAGCTGGAACAAGAAACAGAGGCCATTGCAGAACAATTAGGCGATGACGCTGATTTGATTCAATTGGCTGAAAATCTTGACTATTATCGTGAAAACAAGATCAATCTCAACACAGCTACGAAAGAAGTACTGGCGCAACTAGGCTTTCTGAATGCTTTTCAGATTTACAATTTGTTGGAACATCGACGAAAATATGGCCGAATTGTTACTTTTTATGAATTAGAGTATTTAAATGGATTTGATGCTTCAGTGCTTCAGAAGTTAGAACTATTCACCTATTTAGGATCCACAGAAAGCAGAAAACACTCTTTGAAGGATTATCTGACAAAGGGCAGGCACCTTACGTTCGTGCGAGCTCAGTGGGGTTTAGAGGAGAGAAAAGGTTTTGAGCTCAGACGGAGATTACTGGCCGGTGATTCCACTGTTACAAACTATTATGTTGGCGATCCATATCGTACCTTCATTAGGCACAGATATGTGTATGCCAATCAATTCAGCATAGGATTAACAGGTGAAAAAGATGCCGGAGAGCCATTTGTGTGGGAACCAGGCCAGCGAGGTTTTGACTTTTACAGCGGTCATATCGCTCTAATGCGACAAAAGAGACTGAAGACTTTCATTTTTGGCGATTATCAGATTCAATTCGGTCAGGGATTAGTACTCTGGAGTTCACTGGCTTTTAGAAAATCGCCTGCAGTGCTTAATATTCAACGATTCGGGCGGGGCTTTATTCCCTACAACGGTTTGGACGAAAATCGATTCTTCAGAGGGGCAGCTGCTACATATTCCTTTGGAAAAGTTGACCTTTCGGTTTTTTATTCGAATAAAAGAATGTCTTCAGCTCTTTCAACGATTGAAGATGAAGAATCTGGTGAGACCTATGACGAGGCAGGTTCAATTCGCCTTTCAGGTTTACATCGCACTCCCACTGAGCGAGCTGCTAGAAATACACTTTCACTTGAAAGCTATGGTGCCCATTTAACAACTGACTTTAGCTCTGTGCGATTGGGTGGTACAGTGGTAGAGCATCGATTCAATCCGCCTTTGGCAAGCTCTACCCAACTTTATCAAAAGTATAATTTACGAGGTTCATCCGTCCGAAATGCATCGATCGACTACCAGATTCTTTTGCCCTCTGTTCATCTTTTCGGTGAGGTTGCCACCAATTCTTTTGGAGGAATTGCCATGACACATGGTGCATACCTAAGCGCAGGCAGTAAATTCACCTATGCGCTCTTGTATCGACATTTTCAGAAGGAATATGCAGCCCTTTTTAACGCCTCATTTGCTGAGGGTACTGGAAAAGATGCGGAACGAGGTTTCTACACAGGTTTTCGCTGGGAGGCAGCTCCTCGTCTTTTCGTTAACGCTTATGCTGACCTTTATCAATTTGATTGGCCTCGTTACGATGTGAATCAACCCAGCCGTGGAAGGGATGTTTTTGTTCAATCTGAATATATAGCCAGCAGAAGATACAACTTTTATATTCGCGTGCGAAGCGAAAACCGCCTGGTGAATGGTCCTGATGAATTTGTCGTTCGCCCGACGGCCGATGAGCGCAGAAGCGGTTTTCGATTTCATCAAAACATTTTGCCTTCCAGGAATTTTTCGCTTGCTTCACGAATAGAATACTCTTATTTTGAGTCGTATAGTGGGGTGAGCACCGGTTGGTTATTGTTTCAGGATTTTCGCTATTTACCTTCGAATTTTCCCATAAAATGGACTTACAGGCTTGCTGTGTATGACACGGATGATTACAACAGCCGCATTTATGCCTTTGAAAATGATGTTCTATATTCTTTTTCTATACCTGCGTTGTATGACAGAGGTATTCGGAGCTATTTGTTGGTGGAATACACCTACGGTCGGGCTACCTTTTGGTTGCGCTACGCTGTAACAAGGTTCAGTGACAAGTATGTAATAAGCTCCGGACTTCAGGAAATCAACGGCAACCGCTCGTCGGAGATTAAATTGCAATGCAGAATAAAGCTCTGAGATATTAATCGGCTTTTCGCTCGGGCATTTCTCTGAGTTCTTTTACGATAGCACGCCTAAACTGAACTTCGCTCCTGTAAAGTTCTAATGCTCTGCGTGAGCCGAGAAGCTTCTGAAAACGCTTATAGTATTCGTTCTGTAGCCTTGCATATTCATCGTTGATTTTAAAAATGGAGTTCAGCACCCTTTCAGCTTCGTTGTCAGAAATTGCATTTATTGAGTCTGATTGTATTTTTCCGTCAATAAGCTCTATGCGGTCTTGATGGAGTTTGTCTATCTTTTTGCGGTATTCGTTGTATAGGGGCCAGAATTTCTCCGATTCTTCGGGAGTGAGGTCTAATCGTGAAGTGATGATGGCTATCCGCATATTTTCAATGCGAGTTCGTGCTTTGTGATGGATCTTATCGTGCTGGGCACTTAAACTCAAAGCGCTGATAACCAATAAAGTGAGTGAAATTATTCTTGTAGCCATAGTAAATCTTCTTCAGCGATTGATTGTGTGTGATTTTCTAAATATTTGAAGTATTCAGTTGTAAGTATAGCCTCGTCGGTAATAGCTATTAATTCACTTTGTTTGGCAAAATATTCTTGTTCTATTGTCTTCAGATGTTGTTGATATTTATAAACAGAAACCCCTAACAGCAGTAGAATTGCAGCAGCAATGGATGCTGACAGGTAATAGAGCCTCTTTCTTCTTGAATTGTATGAAATAAAATAATGGCTAAAATCGCCAGTGTTAACTTTTGAGTTTTTATTCAATAGTACCTTTTCTCGGAGTAATCCAAGGAGAGGAAAGTTTTTTAATTCTTTATCGATTGATTCTTTCATTTCAAGACTTTTGACAACATTTAGCGATTTTCGTTTAATTTATCAATTAGATATTTTTCAACTTTCACCATCGCGTGGTAAAAGGAAGCCTTCAGTGATCCTTCAGAAATTCCTGTAATTTCGCTTATTGTGTCGTAGGGGAGTTCGTCGAAGTAGCGCATCAGAAATACTGCTCTCTGCCTTGGAGGTAGGGTTGCTACAGCATCATCAAACCACTCCGAGGCTTTGGAAAAATCTATTTCTTCTTCGTGATACGATGTTTTCAATATTTCTAAAGAATCGTATTCAGCGAACTTTTCAAAATCTTTTGACTTTTTCCAATTGATGCATTCGTTATATGCAATGCGATACATCCAAGTGTAAAGCGTAGAATTTCCTTTAAATTTTCGAAGATTGCCAAATACTTTGATCCAAACATTCTGCATTACATCCTGTGCATCGGTTGAATTTTTTAGAAAAGATCGAACGAACATCGTTATTCGAGTTGCATAAGCTTCATAAATCAATTTACACGCATTCTCAAAATCCTTTCGGCTATGCGTACTCAAAAGGTATTCGATCTTCAGATGAAAGTCTTTTTCTGACACGTGGTAATGACCCGAATTGCGATAAATGAGTAATACCTATATCACTAAAAAACTTTTGCGAATACAAAAATCAAAAACAGCAATGTAATAATACCAAGCAGCAGATATACTGTACCTGAATAAAAGTGCTTGTGTATCGGCGCATCTTTCTTGTAACTCCATGCGAGGTATATAATAAAAAGGGTCATAAATACAGCGGCAAAAATCCAGTGGCCTGTGGTTATGTGTTCGTTGATCATTTTTATTAGCGATTATTAATTATGGTGCTAAACGGTATATTTTCCAATTGGCATTTTCTGTAAATTCATAAACAATGCGGTCGTGTAGTCGCGAGGGTCTGCCTTGCCAAAATTCAAACTTTTTTGGTTTGACGATATATCCTCCCCAATTTTCAGGACAGGGTATTTGCTCAGTATTTTCAAACTTTTTAGCCAACTCTTGAAAGCGCTTTTCCAAATACTCACGCGAATCGATGATTTGACTTTGTGGTGATACATGTGCACCAATCTGGCTTTCGCGCGGACGAGTCCTGAAATATGCTTCGCTTTCAGCTCTCGACACTTTTTCAGCCAGCCCGTCAATGCGCACCTGTCTCTCGGCCTGTGCCCAGTAGAAGAGAAGCGATACCTTTGGATTTTCAGCAATTTCTTTAGCTTTATCGCTATCGTAATTCGTGTAGAAAACAAAGCCATCGATCGAATATTCCTTCAAAAGCACTTGTCTCGACTTCGGATAGCCATCCAGTCCAATGGAGCTCAGCGTCATAGCATTGAAGTCGTATACATTGATCTTTTGAAAATCTTCAAACCAGATATCAAAGAGTTTATTAGGATTGTCAGGTAGTTCGGATTCTATTAATTCTCCTCTCGTGTAATGCTCTCTGGCGCCATGAAGTACTTTCTTCATCGGAATATAATTAATCTTTGACAAAATTATTTTGAACTTTTTGACTCGTAGTATGACATTTGATTATACTTTTATACCTACTTAGCTCTAAGTTGTTCGAATTATGAAAGTGTTAGACAAACCAAAGCAAGGATGTTTACTCGTTTCGGAACCACTTCTGGGTGATCCAAATTTCGAGAAATCTGTTGTTTATCTAGTAGCATATTCAAACGAAGGTGCAGTAGGTTTTATCATCAATCACGAAAGCGATTTGATGATCAGCGATTTCTTCGACAATCTTGACAATGTTGATATGTTTATTCTCAATGGCGGACCGGTTGAAACGCAAAACCTCTACTTTATTCACAAACGTCCTGACCTGATAGAATCCAATTATCACATTACCGACAACTATTACTGGGGAGGGGATACAGATAAACTCTTCGAGAAGATCAGAAACAGCGAAATATCTGACCAAGAGGTTATTTTTTTTAGAGGTTACAGTGGATGGGCATCCGGCCAACTTGAAAACGAGATAAAGCACAAATCCTGGATTGTGGTAGAAGACTCCATAGACGAACTGCTCAGCATGCCTCCCGAAGAGCGATGGCCACATATGCTTCGAAAAATTGGTGGGGAATATCTCTTATGGATCAACACTCCCTCTGATCCGGTTTTGAACTGATTTTTCCTTAACGAAAAATTAAAGATTTGGAAATATTTTCTGATATTTTGAAAATCAGTAAATTGAAAAATCAAAAAAATTTCGAAAGGATATTGTAGGAGTGTAAAGAACTCTATCTTTGCAGCCGTTCTTTAAAAACAAGGGTTCATAGCTCAGCTGGTTCAGAGCACCTGCCTTACAAGCAGGGGGTCACAGGTTCGAATCCTGTTGAACCCACGAAAAACCAGGCAGTTAAGATTCACAAAAATTGACAATCTGCCAAAAACTGAAAAAATACGGAAAATAAGGGGTTACAACTTATGAGTTGTAGCCCCTATCATTTTTACTCTTAAGAATCTCAAGCTTTTTGATGTTTTAAGCTTGAAAGTCTGGAAGGTTTTAAAAAAAGATTTGACACTTACTCTTTTTCGTAAAATTTAAAAGGGAGCATCGCCCAATAGGATGCTCCCTTTTAAGTAGGTTGTATTGTCTTCTTACTTTACGTATTGAAAATGCCAGCTCTGTTTAACAGGCACAATCCAGTTGTTTTCCAAATCCTTTTTTGTATTCACTACATTGTTGAAAACCAATGTTTCTAGGCCTATTTCGCCTTCTTTTACTAATCTTTTGAATGTTTGCAAGTTACAGCCCACAATCGCATTGCCATCGCGATAGGCTACCTGGAAGCGGTCAAATAGCGTTATGCCACATTCTTTTTCAATTTCGCTCAGTACCCGAACTGAAGCATCGATAGCACAGCCACTCACTTGGTTAAAACTTTCGTCAACTGCCAGTACCACAAATCTGTCAAAAAAGATGGCAAACGACGACAGCAGTGGCTTGTTGTGTGCCTTCCAGTTTTGACAGAAGTTGTAGAGTTTTTCAGAGATTTTGTCGAGATTCGACTCTGTGAAGGTCTTATCGCTTTGAAAAATCCATATGCGCGATGAATCCTTCATTTCGTTAAATGGTACATACATAACGAAAAGTTTTTAGTTTTGTTAGACGAAAGTAGAGGATTTCACTAAATTTTTTCCTATATTAATAAAAAAATATAACTGTTTCAAAAATCAGTAAATCAATCATTTACATAATTTTAACAAGCAAATGTTATGCACGCAGAATAAATTTTAACACCAAAAAAGAAAAAATTCCCTGTTTGTTTAACTTTTTGATCGATTCGTAAAACAAACATCCGTTTTCACAGTTTTTTCCTTCAAAAAAGTACTCATGAAATTCTGGTTTACTTTTGGTATATGGGTTACAGTTGCCGTTGCTTTTGCACAGAGTTCGGTTAAGTTTCAGATTCGCAACATGGGTTCTACTGTAGAGGGCTCATTTGATCGCTTTACCCTTAACATCCGGTGGAATGCTTCAAATCCAACTGCTTCCACGGTTACAGGTAAAGTTCAGGTCGAAAGCATAAATACGGGTATTTCACTTCGTGATAATCATCTTAGATCTTCATCGTATTTTCATGTTAAAAAATATCCGGAAATTTCCTTTAAATCTACCAGAATCGAAAAATCATCAACCGAAGCACTGTATTTCATCATTGGACAATTGAGTATTAAAGGCATCACCAAAGAGCATGCGTTTACCATGCGAATGCTGCCTGATGGTAGAAGAGAGTTTAAAACAACCCTCAATCGACGGGACTTCGGCGTAGGTGGCTGGAGCCTGACAATGGGCGATGAAGTGCAAGTTACAGTGACGGAATAAGTCGGTATTTGCCTTAGTTTAGGCGGCAAAAACAATATTACAATATGAGAATTTACAGAATTGGGGCAATGCTCCTGCTAATATTTGTTATTTCGTCATCCATATCAGCTCAAAAAAAGGAAATTACCCTCGAAGACATCTGGTTGCGCGGAGCCTTCAGATCTGCCGGCTACAGGGCAGGGGAGAGCATGAACGACGGCCTACACTACAGCCTAATGGTGCAGACGCCTGCCGGCTTTTCGGTAGTAAAAAACAGATATTCTGATGGTAAGACTGTCGATACACTCGTAAGTGCAGCATCTCTTACCAAAGCGTTTGGAAAGCCTTTTACCTTCAGCGGCTATGAGTTTTCTGCAGATGAGAAATTGGTATTACTCACTACTGATGCTGAGCCCATTTACCGACATTCGACTCAGGCCGTATATTACATATACAACCCTTCAACCAACGAACTCCAAAGACTTTCAAAAACTCCATCACAGCGCCTGGCATTTTTTAATCCCGAAAAGAACATCGTCGCTTTTGTGCACGACAATAATCTTTATATCAAAAACTTTCAGACCGGTGAGGAAACTCAAATCACCACCGACGGAAAGAAAAATGAAATCATCAATGGTGCAACAGATTGGGTGTATGAAGAAGAATTTGGCTTTGATCGTGGCCATTACTGGTCAGCCAAAGGGAATTATTTAGCTTTCTACCGCTTTGACGAAAGAGAAGTTCCTGTCTTCAGTATGGACATATTTGGCAATGACTTGTATCCACGTCAGGAACAATTTAAATATCCGAAAGCGGGGGAGAAAAATGCTTTAGTATCCATTAAAATTTATCAACTCTCAACTAATAAGACTATCGAGGTGCAGCTGCCCGAAAGCTATGAATATATACCTCGCATTAAATGGACACCTGACGACGCCACACTTATGGTGTATGCAATGAATCGCCATCAAAACACTCTTGACCTTTACCTGGTAGATGCCAATTCAGGCAAAGCAGAAAAAATATTTACTGAGACCGATCGCGCCTATGTAGATGTAAACGACAATATTCGATTCCTTTCAGCCAATTCCTTCATTTGGACTAGTGAACGCGATGGCTATAACCACCTATATCTGGTAGAAAATCGTGGCAAAAAGATATCACGTATTACAAGGGGCAACTGGGATGTAACTGAATTTTACGGCTACGACCCTTCTACTCGCACGCTGTACTTTCAGGCATCAGCCCTTCATCCAGGTCGTACTGAAGTGTACAGCATTGGTCTGAATGGCCGCAACATGCGTCGGCTAACCTCTGATGACGGTACGAATATTGCTTCCTTCAGCAAGACATTTCGATACTTCATCCACACACACTCAAGGTCAGGAAAACCGCCTGTGATCGCTATGCGCGATAATACGGGAAAGCTAATCCGAATGCTTGAGTCCAACGAAACAGCCCAAAACCGCCTTGAATCTTACAACCTTTCGCCAACCGAATTTTTTGCCTTTAAAACTTCAGAAGGCGTTGAACTTCACGGCTGGATGATCAAACCAGCTGATTTTGATCCAAACAAAAAATACCCTGTACTAATGCATGTGTACGGAGGTCCAGGTGCTCAGACAGTAGTCGATCGCTATGATCCGGCCAATCACTTCTGGCATCAGATGTTGGCCCAGAAAGGTTTTATCGTCGTATCGGTTGACAACCGCGGTACAGGTCATCGCGGTGCTGCATTCAAAAAGGCCACCTATCTACAGCTCGGTAAGTTAGAGCTTATCGATCAGATTGAAACTGCTAAATACCTCAGCTCCCTGCCTTATATTGACAAAGAGCGCATTGGTATTTGGGGTTGGAGCTTTGGGGGGTATTTGTCGTCGTTAGCGATTACCAAAGGAGCAGATTATTTCAAACTTGCTATAGCTGTGGCGCCCGTAACACATTGGAAGTTTTATGACACCATTTATACAGAGCGCTACTTGCGCACGCCACAGGAAAATCCTTCAGGTTACGACGACAATTCACCTGCTCAGTTTGCCAGCCGACTGCGCGGCAAGTACTTGCTTATACATGGCACTGCCGATGACAATGTACATTACCAAAACGCTATGTACATGGCCGAACGCCTTGTACAAGCCAACAAAGACTTCGACATGATGATGTACCCCGATAAAAATCACGGCATCTACGGCGGCTATACGCGACTACACCTGTATCGGAAGATGACCGATTTTATTCTTAACCATTTGTGAAAGCTGTTTAGATTTGCCGCCTGTCAAAAATATCGTAATACTCACGTAACATGCATCCAGCTTACAAACTTATGTTGATCGCCTGGGCCGCCGTGGCCGCCTGGGTAGCTTTCGTTATTCTGCTCAACCGTAAAGTTCACCCCAAAGCGCTCTTTGCCCTTTTCATGGTAGAGCTGTGGGAGCGCTTTAGCTACTACGGTATGCGTGCCATACTGGTACTGTATATGACCAGCGAATTGGCAAAGGGCGGATTTGCCTTCGACGACGCCAAAGCATATGGTATCTACGGTGCTTATGGAGCCTTGGTGTACCTCACTCCCATTTTAGGGGGATTTTTCGCCGATAAAATCATGGGCTTTCGCCGGGCGATCATATGGGGAGCCCTACTCATGGCAGCAGGTCAATTTACCCTATTTCTCAACAATCAAACGACCTTTTACATTGGTCTTGCTCTGTTGGTTATCGGCAATGGCTTCTTTAAGCCCAATATCTCGAGCATGATTGGTCGCTTTTATCCCGAAGGCGATCCTCGTCGCGACGGAGCTTTTACCATTTTTTACATGGGTATCAATATCGGGGCGTTTCTTACCCCTCTAACTTGTGGTGCCATTGGCGAAATTGAGGGGTGGCAATACGGCTTCCTCACCGCTGGTATTGGTATGGTACTCGGTTTTCTCATCTTCATGTGGGCACAGAGTGCGGGATGGTATGAATCACATGGTTTAAAACCGGAAGAAGATGCAAAACCCATTATCAAAGGCATAAATAACCGACTCGTACCTTATATCACCACGATTATTCTCATTCCCATAGCATGGCTCCTGATTCTTAAAAATGACGTAGTCGATGTAATGCTTGGCATTTTGGCTGTAGGTATTCTCGGCTATTTGCTCTTTTTAGCCGGCAAATACGACACAGTGCAGAAGCAGCGTATTTGGGTAATCGTACTCTTGTTGCTTTTCACAACCGTATTCTGGACATTCTTCGAGTTGGCCGGCAGCGCCATGAACCTCTTTACCGAGCGCAACGTGAATAAGACCTTTCTCGGTATGACCTTTACCACTACATTCTTCCAGAGTGTCAATCCTCTGTTTATCATGCTTTTCGCTCCGGTATTTTCGTGGCTTTGGATTACGCTGAGCAAAGCTGGAAAAGAGCCTGCTGCACCATACAAGTTTGCAGTTGGTTTGTCGCTTCTTGGTCTCGGATTTCTGGTGCTCACCCTTGGTAAGGCCGCAGCTGTTTCGGGCCTAGTACCTGCCTTCTTCCTTATAATGCTCTACCTGCTTCACACGCTTGGAGAGCTGACCCTTTCGCCAGTGGGTCTCAGCCTTGTTACCAAGCTCTCACCTGCTAAAATTGTTGGTATGCTTATGGGGATTTGGTTTTTAAGTTCTTCCATTGCACACCAGGCTGGTAAGCATATTGCCCGATTTACAACTGTGAGCGAATCTAAAATCATCCAAAATCCAGAGTTTAAAAAGCACATCGATGACCAACGTCTCTTTGAAGTACTCTCTGGAGAGGAGTTTGGCCAACTGATGAAAGAAATGTCGGTTGAAAAAGCCCTTGTAAACGAAAAGACCCTTCAGTTGCTGAATCAAGGCCTGGAATCGCCCAAATACGCTGTGGCCACCCTTCAAATTCAGGAAATCATCGACCGCGCTAATAACCTCAGCAACGAAACTCAGCGCCAAAAGGCACTGGCCGAAAGCCAAAAGACCTTCCTTGTATATTCAGACAATGGTGCTACTAAAGACTACGGCATAGTACCGCAAAGCAAGGCTTCTGAGTTGCTCGATGGAAGCATTAGCGGTACAGTGATATCCTCATTGCGCAACGACTCTTTAGATCTTGGCCTTGGCGTCTTCCGCAAGCTCGGCCTTTTTGCCATAGGTTGTGGGGTTCTTCTCTTCATTCTCGGTCCTATGGTAAGCCGCTGGATGCACGGCATCAAATAGCTTTGTACTTTTAAAATCAGGGCCTCACATGGGGCCCTGTTTTATTTTCAATTGTTTCATCAAGTTTTCAGTGAATTTTCTTTCACGGTTGCGCCCTAATCAAAGCAAGTACACGTTTTAGCTGGAATAATGCTTGCACAACTAAGGTAGCAATAACTCCTTCGTCATTGGGCTTATTAAGACAAAGAAACGATAGATAGGTTTATTGGGACTGCATTACCTTCGGGCTACTTTTTCACACACTGTGTGCCGCATTGTCCTTTACGCTGTGGCTTTTAGGTGCTAAAAATCTTCAGGCGTTTCAGGTTTTAAGCAAAATTTAGTCATTAAAAATGCACTGTTTCTTGCACACTTCATCGCTCAAATGGCCAAGATTTTTTTCGCATTCATCATTCATAATTAACTATGACTTGCTCTTTCTTATTCGCAATAGTGTAAATTCTCATTTTGTAAGTCTCAATGCTACCTTTGCCCTTTAATGAGTACGATATGTCACACCCGCTTTTGGCAATTTCGCCTATTGATGGTCGCTATGCCGAGCTTACGCGCGAATTATCAGAATATTTTTCAGAATACGCCTTCTTCAAATACAGATTTTTAGTAGAAATAGAATATTTCATCGCCTTATCACATTTGCAAATCATCGACAGCCTACACATCGACGCTGAAAAGATCGAAATCCTTCACGGCTGGATCAAGGAATTCTCCCTCGAAGAAGCCTTGAAAATCAAAGAAATCGAAAGCACAACTCGCCACGACGTAAAAGCACTTGAATACTTCATTAAACAAAAATTTGAACAAGTAGGGTGGGGCGGGCTGAAAGAATGGATTCATTTCGGCCTTACTTCTCAGGACGTAAACAATACAGCCATTCCGCTGATGCTCAAGGAATTTACAAACAAAATTTACCTACCTCTGTTGCATGAGCTTATTGGTAGACTGAAAAATTTTGTAACAGAATGGAAGGATATTCCTATGCTTGCCCACACACACGGACAGCCAGCCTCACCCACTGTGTTGGGCAAAGAAATACAAGTATTCGTCGTACGTCTCGAAAATCAATTATCGCTACTACACCAGATACCATTTGCTGCCAAATTCGGTGGTGCCACAGGCAATATGAATGCTCATTTTGTCGCCTTTCCTCAGGTAGATTGGCATGCCTTTGCAGATCGATTTGTTAATGAACAACTTGGCCTCACTCGCTCGTACCCAACTACGCAGATTGAACATTACGACCACCTTGCAGCATATTTCGATGCATTAAAGCGCATCAATACTGTATTGACCGATCTGAGTCGCGACATGTGGCAGTACATCAGCATGGAGTATTTCATTCAAAAGATCGTGACCGGGGAAGTCGGCTCATCAGCAATGCCCCATAAAGTAAACCCTATCGACTTCGAGAATGCTGAAGGCAATCTTATGTACGCCAATGCAATATTCGAATTTTTAAGTCAGAAACTCCCCATTTCAAGGCTGCAGCGCGACCTGACCGACAGCACCGTTTTGAGAAACATTGGGGTACCTATTTCGCATACTATAATTGCTTTTAAATCCCTTTTAAAGGGCCTCTCAAAAATTAAAGTAAATCGCGAAGCTATTCAGCGCGATTTGGAAGGCAACTGGGCAGTAGTGGCCGAAGCTATCCAAACCATCCTTCGTCGCGAAAATTACCCCAATCCCTACGAAGCTCTCAAAGCACTGAGCCGTCGAGAGACACCACCGGCTAGGCAAGATTTCATTGATTTTATCAACAATCTCCATGTTTCATCTCCTATAAAAGAAGAGTTACTTGCCATCACTCCGTTTAACTACATCGGAAAATGGAAGACCTCTTAATTGATACCCAACCCGTAAGTCCGGGTACACATAAGCGCATTGATATCGAAGTAGCCCGCCTGCCGTCAGGTACAGTGATTCACATGCCCGTCTTTGTATACCGCAGTAAGAATCCGGGACCTGTTGTCATGCTCTCCGGCGGGTTGCACGGCGATGAGATTAATGGTGTTGAAATTATTAGGCGCGTAGTAGCTGGCAAGTGGATTCACCAACTGCTTGCTGGTACTGTAATAGCGCTGCCAATCATTAATGTGTATGGATTTATTCACTTCTCGCGCGATGTGCCAGACGGCAAAGATGTAAATCGTTCCTTTCCAGGTAATCCTGATGGTTCACTTGCCTCTATTGTTGCCTCCATTATCAGTCGTAAAATTCTGCCCATCATTGACTTTGGCATTGATTTTCACACAGGTGGTGCAAGTCGTACCAATTATCCTCAAATTCGCTACGACAAGCGCGACCTAAAAGGCGCTGAGCTGGCAAAGGCATTCAATGCTCCCTTTACCCTTTATTCTTCGGTAATCGATGGTTCGCTTCGCGCTACAGCCGCTCAAATGGATAAATCTATCGTGGTGTATGAAGGTGGAGAGTCAATGCGCTTTGATATGCTTGCCATCGAAGAGGGCCTAAAAGGCATTCGTCGTGTGCTCAAACACTTTGGCATGATTAAAGTAGGAGCTTCATCTACCTACAAGTCAATAATTTGTGCGAACTCAACTTGGGTGCGCGCTGAAGCTTCTGGACTTTTCACCTTCTTAAAACAATCAGGTCAAGAAGTAGCCGAAGGTGAAATCATAGGCTACATTCACAATCCGTACAACCTTTACAACATTCCCGTACTCTCCACAGTATCGGGTTACATCATTGGTCACAACAATATTCCTTTAGTTCACAAAGGCGATGCCCTTTTTCACATCGGATATTCATAAACAGTATTTTAGTAATAATTGTGATTAGAGATGAATCAATATTATACTACATATAAAGACGTCAGAATAGCCTACTACACCTTCGGCAATCCAAAGGGAAAGGCAGTCGTTTGGCTTCATGGATTTTTAGAAGACAGCCGAATGTGGACGTACCTTCTCGATCAGTTGCCACAGTCGTTTCGCCATATTTTCATCGATTTACCCGGATTTGGAAGGAGTCAATGCATCGCCTACGTACATACAATGGACGAAATGGCTGATGTGGTGATGGCTGTGCTTCGCGAATTAAAAATAAGAAAAGCTGCTTTCATCGGTCATTCTATGGGAGGATATGTTTCGCTAGCTTTTGGTGAAAAATATCCAGAGTCGGTGAGAGCACTTTGTTTGTTTCACTCAACCGCAGCAGCTGATAGTCCTGAAAAAATTGAAAACCGAAATCGCGGAATTGAGCTTGCTAAAAATAATCCTCAACTCTTTTCGCGTACTACCTTCCTAGGCCTTTTTGCTGACTGGGCGCATGATCTCTGCAAAAACGAAATCGAAGAACAGACTCAGATTGCTGTTTCCACTTCATCACAAGGCATAGTAGCCGCTCTCGAAGGAATGAAAATCCGGCCGGACCGTACAGTTCTTCTGCACTTTGCCCCGTATCAAATTTTTCACATTGTGGGCAGTGAAGATCCAGTGTTCAAAGGTCATTCGCTCGACGATCAGCTCACAGCTCCTAAGGTTAAAGCCTTTGTGCTCAAAGCCGGCCACATGAGCCATATCGAAAATCGAAAGGACTTGTTGCCAGTGTTCCGCGAATATTTTAAATCTTTGTAAGACAACTTATTAAATAACATGTTCAACGTCGAGACTCAACGTCGAATCACCTTGCCGATTGCACATGTCTCGGCTCGAAATTTTTTCACAAAACTTGTTCGTTGGGGTTTTGAGCACGTGGAGTGCTTTGTTTACGACTCGGGTGGATATACATCTGACCGCTTTTATCGGTACGATTGGCTTGTAATGGTCGATGCTGTGCATCGGCTTTCATGGAGCGAAATGGCAAACTTTCAGCCTAGCCAAGTCGCAGATTGGATAGGATTTCTTTTACCTTATGATTTTAAACAAACCCTTTTAGGGCATTTAAATACTGGTAAGATCTTTTTCGATATTCCTGATGAGATCTTTTTTATCCCTCGCTGGGTATTTTATTCGAAAAACGGGAAAGTGTTTGCCGATATTCGAGAACCCGAGGTTGACTTACTGCCACAAATTCTTGCTTCAATCGACAACAGATCAGATCAAGCTCCCACAAAAGCAAATTTACCCTCTTACACAGCTCATACCGGTAAAAAGGAATATCTCTCTGCATTTGACAAAGTAGTAAGTCACTTATTGAGGGGTGATATTTATGAATTGAATTATTGCGTCTTTTATAGCAGCAATCAGCCCATCGATGATATTCCGGGGGCGTGGCTCAAAATCTCTTTTCAAAAAGGTGCACCTATGAGTGGTCTATTTAAATGGGGAAATATATGTGTTTTGAGCCAGTCGCCAGAGCGATTCTTTACCCTTCGCTCCGGTATAATTTTTTCACAACCCATTAAAGGCACCATCAGGAGAGGGGCTGACACAGAATCAGACGATTCCTTTAAGAAAAAGCTCTTTGAGAGTACCAAAGAACGCGCTGAAAACGTAATGATCGTTGACTTGGTGCGCAACGATATATCGCGTATCAGCGAGCCTGGTTCCATTCGTGTAGAAGAGTTGTTTGGCATACACACCTTTGCCAAAGTTCATCAGATGATCAGCACTATAGGCGGAAGGCTCTCGGAGAATGTTTCTTTAGAACAGATTTTTAAAGCCCTGTTTCCTATGGGAAGCATGACAGGTGCCCCGAAACTCAGCGCCATGAACATCATTCGTCAGGTGGAGACGCACGATAGAGGTATATATTCGGGTACAGCCGGATATATCGATCCGCATGGCGATATTGACTGCAACGTGATTATCCGATCGATTGTTGCTGATTTAACTACGGGTGTTTCTTATATTGGCGTAGGCTCCGCGGTAACTGTATATGCCAATGCTGAAGACGAATATCAGGAATGTCTGCTTAAGCTTACTTCTGTAACTAACTGAAAGTTGGCACATAACAGCAAAAGACATTTCCTCGTAGAAGAAGCATTTTTGAGCGAAGTCAAACGTCTTGGCCTCGAGGATAAAGTTTGTATCTTGGGCGTAAGCGGTGGAGTTGACTCAATGAGCCTTTTGACCTTATTTCATTTACATCAGCTTAAGGCCGTAGCTGTCCATGTGAATTATCATTTGCGCGGTGAAGAGTCGGATGCCGATGAAGAGTTAGTAAAATCTTTTAGCGAAAAATTAGGTATTCCTCTGCACATCTTTCATTTTCAAAAAGATAGGGATGTGCTGAAAAACGAGAGCCCTCAGATGGCAGCTCGCAGGTTCAGGTACGAGAAGTTTGAATGGGTAAGAATTCAGGAAAAGGCCGACTTCATTGCATTAGCTCATCATTTCGACGATTGGGTAGAAACATTTTTCCTTCACCTAACTCGTGGCTCGGGATTGAGAGGCTTAGTTCAACCCTCAGATGATTCTCTGATTATCAGACCACTGCGATTGGTAAGCAAAAGAGATATTCTGCAATTTGCCCAAGCATATGCTGTGCCTTGGCGCGAAGACGCTTCCAATGCAACCTCTAAGTACGAGCGAAATCGCATCCGAAATGAAATTCTGCCACTTCTACACTCAATACATCCGAGAGTTGCATCTGGGTTAAGGCATACTTCTGAAAATCTCGAAGTTACATTTAAATATTTGCATTTACAAGCACAAGATTATCTGAGATTGCATAAATCTCCTGTTTATCAAGGATATAAAATATCCTTCAAGACTCTGTTGCCTTGGAGGGAAGAATATAAGGCCCTACTTCAGGAAATACTTTTTCAAGAAAAGATTCCGATTTCTGATCTGAATAGTTTTTCAAATGCTTTAAAATCTACGGAATCAAAGATTTGGCATGTAGGATTTCCACTGATTTTTACCCGTAATGCCGAACTTTATTTCTATCCAAACGAACATCGATCGAACAAGATTTCCGTTGAAAAAATCTGGGAGAATCTTAAAGTGCCCTGCGACCTCCCCGGGTGGGGTAGGGTGTATATTGCAAATCAAAATGCCGATGCGTGGGTGAGTTTTGACAATCAAAACGCAAAAATTCACTTTCGGCCTTGGCATTCCGATGATTTTATTTTGATTCCCAACGTAGGTCGCAAGAAGGTAAGTGATTTACTAAAAGACAAAAAGATGACTATCGTTCAGCGCAACAAAACCCTTGTTATGACCATAAACGGTGAAGTGGCCTGGGTAGTAGGTGGGCAGGTAGATGGCCGATTTAAGGCAAAACCTGGGCAAGGTATTGGTTTTAAATTTGAAAGTGACTGGCTTAAATAAAAAAACCCGGCCAGCGGCCGGGTGCAAGCTCGAGAGGATTAAACAATCATTTTTACCTGACAAAAATAATCATTCCCGGAATTAAATCAGGCTCTTTAATATTTGGATTAAGCTGTTTTAATTCTTTTACAGGTACTCCAGTTTTTTGAGAGATGGTTTTAAAGTTATCACCTTGTTCCACGCGATAGCGCTTGCTGTCGTATTCGGTGTAATCGCCTCCCGGAGTCACTTTCAATTCAAGTCCTTCGAAAATGTGCACACCTCTCAGCCCGCCATTGAGTTCTCTTAGGTCGCGAAGGGTTATGTTGTATTGCTGGGCGATTTTTCCGAAATTGTCTTTTGCATCGCAAACGTGTATTTGTCCGATCGGTTTAGCTGGAGCTGTGGGTTCTTTTGTATCTGCACCGGTAGCAGCTGCACCACTGCCGGAAGGTGTTTGTGAGGTCTTAGCTTTGGGCACGTAGTTTTCAGAAATTACCTTGAAATCCGTACGTCTGTTGATTTGGTTTGCAACTTCCTGCAATTCTGGTGTTAAGGTTTTTATATATTTTTCTGTTAACACAGTACCCGGTTTGAAGAGGCCTTTTCCGTAGCCATCATAGTTTTCAGGTACGGTGAAGGGTTCTCTCTCACCGCGACCCACGGCTACCAGTCTTTCAGGGTCAATGCCTTTTTCGATCAGGTAGTCAACACAGGCTTGGGCCCTGCGTTGTGAGAGCAGGTCGTTATTGGCATCTGAATCGCGATAGTCGGTATGCGAGCGCAATTCGATGACGATATTAGGGTTTTTGATAAGAATGTCGTACACCATATCGAGTGCCTCTTTTGATTCAGGTCTGAGATCCCACTTTGCAAGATCGAAGAATACATTAGGCAGTATGATTGGCTCCTCAATTGGGTCGAGTGATTTGGTGAACTTAAAGCTGTATAAAAAGTGGTTTTCAGCCGGAATAAATTCGTACTGTTCCATGGCTATGCCCACGGTTGAGAAGTTGATGAATCCACTAAGAAATTTCTTTTTCTCAAAGTTGATCTGATAGTTCACATTTTCCTTAAGTGTACCCGGTTCTACGATAAATACGCCATTTTTATCGGTATTAACCGTAAAAGACGAACCATCGCTGCCATCAATACGAGCAGATACCTGAGGTAAAGGTTTTTTGTCTTTGGAATTGGTTACGAGTACTTCTAGTTTGTACTCGAGCGGAGCTAGGTAAATGGCATAGATGTCGTCGCCTCCTTTACCACCTTCGCGATTTGACGATATAAAACCTTTCTTGGCGCCACCACTTTCGAGCACGATGGCAAAGTCATCAAAATTCGTATTAATAGGGTAGCCCATATTTTCAGGTTTTCCGGTGGGCATTCCTTCTTCGTTTACGGGTACTCTGAAGATGTCAAGCCCACCCATACCCGGATGGCTGGTACTTGAAAAGTAAAGGTAGCCGTCGTCGTGAGCAAAAGGGAAGAGTTCGTCGCCGGCGCCATTAACCATAGGTCCGAGATTTTTTGGAGTATCCCAGGAGCGTGTACGGCGGTTGTATGTAGTGATCCAGATATCTTTTCCGCCAAATCCGCCGGGCATATCGCTGGCGAAGTAGAGATATTTATCGTCGGGCGATAGGGCAGGATGACCCACACTGCTCACAGAGTCAGGGGCAAGGAATACTACTTCGGGCTCTTTCCAATCTTGTCCTAAGCGCTCTGATACATAAATTCCGCAACCGAGGTTTTGACTCTTCTGCTTTAGGCAACGTGTAAAATAAATGGTTTTTCTGCGCTTGTCGAAAGTGACACCTCCTTCGTGATATTGAGTATTGAGTATTGCACTTTCAGGCTTGGGCTCTAGCCATTTGGTTTCTGACATGAGTGACTTATTCTCACCTTTTTTGAGTCTCTGCTGTTTTTTGGCTGTTTTGCGCTCAGCCTGAGCCACGAAAATATCTGTAAAGTTGCCTCCGAACCAGCCTTCGCGTTTTTTACCAGTGGCACCCAGTCGATCAGAGGTAAAAACAATTTCGTCATATGAGCCTGGTCTTCCGGCATATACCACTCCAAACTCGTTTTCTTTGGTATTGAGATCCTTTACGTTCTCTACCAAATATCGTGTACGATTCTTTTTGTACTGCACTGCCAACCTGCAGCCTTCGATTCCATTTTTTGCTCTTTGATCATCAGGTACAAGTCTTAAGTAGTTTTCGTATTCTTTTATAGCGTCTTCATACTCACCTAAATTATGAAGTGATTGGGCCAGCAACAAGCGTACTTCTGGCTCGCTGTAACCGGCCGAAATGGCTCTTTGAAAATAATTGGATGAATTTTTAAAATTTAGCATTTTAAAATAACATTGTCCTAAATAGTAGAGTATTTCAGTTCTTTCTGACTTGCTACGCGTTTTGGAGTACGCCTTTTTAAATTGCTCAGCAGCGAAATAAAATTCATTAGACTTGAAAGCATCTAAAGCTTGCCTGAAGTCTTTGCTCTTTTTTTCTTCTTTTGGGGCTTGAGTCGCTGTGGTTTGTTTAGAGGCGACATTTTGAGAAAATCCTGAAATTGAGAAGTTTAAAGCAATTAAGATACTTGCTATTAATGTGCGGCTCATTCGTTTTCGGGTTGGAAAATATTTTAAATGCCAAAATAAAGATTGATTAATGAAATATCAAAATAAGATTTTTTGCACGAGAATATGCATTTCTTTGAAAAGATATATCGTAAAAATAAGGAAAAAAATTCATCTGAGGTCAAATTTTTATAAAACAAAGATTAAAGATTTAGTAATAAAACACGTCTACATTTGTTAAAAAATTTTTTCAATGAAAATAGTTACAGTTTCGCTGATAACAGTTTTTGCTCTCAGTTCATGTCTGAAAGATAGAAAGTTGAATGTGGATCAAGGTACAAATCCCCCTCCTCCTCCCGTTCGCGATACAGTTTCTCTACTCCAACCTAATATGTTACGAATAAATGAATTGGTGGCAAGCGGGAGCAATCTGCCGGATGAGTTTGGGCAAAACAACGATTGGGTAGAAATTTTTAATCCTTCCAATACAAGCTGGGTTAAATTAACGGGTGGAAAAACCTTTTTGAGCGACAGTAAAGGAAACCCCACTAAATTTGCTATCACTCGTGATTGGTATATTCCACCAAGAGGCTACCTGATTGTATTTTGTAATTCCCGCAACAGCGAAGGACAATTTATCAATACTTCTTTTGGCCTTTCTTCTTCGGGTGAGGATTTTGTTATTTCTTTTCAAGAATCATCGTCTTCTCCCCTGACAAGGATTGATGAAATGTCTTACACTCCCTACGATTTCACCAAGTCAATTGGTTTAAGGCCCGATGGTACCGGAAATACGTACTACGAAATGGTGATGACGCCTAATGCACCAAATCAATAACTTAATAAATAAATTTTCTGTTTATGATGCGTTACAAATTCGGCATAGCGGTTGCATTGTTTGTTCTTTCCATTGCAAATGTCTACGCTCAAAAGATTAAAAGAACGAAGATAGCGCCCTACATGTCGCATTACATCGAAGTATCTGAGCCAAGTGGATTGGTATATTACTCAAACAACAATTCACTATTCATAGTAAGCGACGATGGTGATCTTTTTGAAACCACACTAGATGGTAAAATCCTTCGCAAAGCGCCTTACGAGGGGGTCGATTTCGAAGCAGTTACTGTCGTAAATGATCTTATTTATGTAGTCGAAGAGCGTCACAGAAACGTTCTTGTATTTGACCCAAAAGACTTAAAACTTCTTCGCACGTATCATATACCTTACTCGGGCGGCAGAAATAAAGGGTTTGAATCAATAGCTTATATACCAGATAGTAGAAAATTTATTCTCGTTACCGAAAAAGACCCTGTATACATCGTGGAATTAGACACTGCCTTTCGCCAATTGAACATTCAACGCTTTGAAGCCGCTCGCGATATTTCCTCAGCTACGTATTTCGAAGGTTTTCTTTATCTGTTGAGCGATGAAGACAGAACCATTTTCCAACTTTCACCTAAGGATTATTCCATTATACAGGCTTGGAGGGTGCCAATCATTAATCCCGAGGGCATCATGTTTTTACCAGACAGGAGCCTTCGAATCATCAGTGATGACCGTGAAAAATTATATTACTTTAAAAATCCGAATCAATGAAAAAAAAATTGCTATTACTTATAGTTTTCGTTGTAAACAAATTAGTTTTCAGTCAGGTAACTTTGACAAATGGTGATCATACCATAGAGATTACGGGTGCAGTTTCCACTTATTTTAACAAGAGATTTCTGAAAGAAAATGAATTAAACAAACGCAAAGACCGATTTAATCTGCGCGATGCACAGATTCAGATAGAAGGTCGGTATAAGCGCACGGTAGAATATGAGCTTCAGATTGACTTTTCAGACCTTGGACAGGCGGCTACCGGAGTGATTGATCCCGAAAACCCCGGAATCATGGATGCTTATGTGCGTTACAAAGGACTGCATGTAGTTGATATCACTTTCGGATACACCAAATTGCCTTATTCACGCTCATCGCTTGTACCTTTTATATATACACCCTATTGGCAAAGAGCTGAAATCGTGCGTGGCGATATTTTTTCGCGTCGCGATGTGGGAGTTTCGTTAGGAAAAACCTTCTGGAGGCAGCGCGCCCACATTGTGGCTGGTGTTTACAACGGGCTAGGTGAATTAAGCTTAAGAGGTGACAACGATCCATCAGGAACATTAGAATATGTAGGAAGAGCAGAAGTCGCCTATCCATCGCGCTTCAGGTATAGGGATATAGACGATCGTATCACTCCAGTACCCATAGTTGCTGTCGGTATTAATGGCCGTTACGCCGATAAACGACAGCCTTTAGCCAATAGAACTCTACCTGCAGGAGCCGGCGGTGAATATGGTGTAAAAGTGATCGACGGCATTAAATATGTCTACGGCTTCGATGTCGCCTTTCAGTGGATGGGTTTCTCTGCACAATATGAATTTCACTTTTACCGCGCCACACCACGCGACTCAAACAATTTCATGCTCCTCGGACTTCCGAAATGGCAAACCGGAGGTTTTTATCAAGGCGGAGGAATGTACGGGCAGATAAATTACTTCGCCAAACCCCTGAAATCTATTTTCTCTCTTCGCTATGAAGAACTGATGCTCAACGACTTGCTTCCGGGTAAAATGGTAAGATTTGGAGGTGCCTATGCTTTTCAGTTAAATAGCTGGAAGTCAATGTTAAAAGTGCAATACTGGCTTATTGATAGAGAAGATCCCCTCGACGAATTGAGCTGGAAATCACAGGTAAGAGTAGGCTGGCAATATTTGTTTCAATAGAAATTTTAGGGAAATACTTTTTTCAGATATATCTGTACAATCGATTTTAAAATACTTTTGCAGCCGTTTTTTAGGTTAAATGATTGAAATAACATTTCCCGACGGTAAGAAAAGAACATACGAAGACGGCACTACAGCCTTAAAAATCGCTGAAAGTATCAGCAATCAGCTGGCTAAAAACGTGCTCTCAGCCGAGTTAAACGGTAAGATCATTGAAGCCAATCAGCCCTTGTATGAGAGCGGTTCATTGCGACTTTTCACCTGGGATTCTGACGAAGGTAAGAGAGCCTTTTGGCACTCTTCTGCCCACGTGATGGCTCAGGCCATTCTCGATTACTATCCGAATGCTAAACTCACGATTGGTCCACCAATAGAAAATGGCTTTTATTACGATATCGACTTCGGCGACGAAGTGTTTGGAGAAGCTGACTTCGAGAAAATAGAAAAGCAAATGCTCAAGCGCGCGCAAGAAAAAGCAGAATTCAAAATGCGCAGCGTTTCCAAACAAGAGGCTTTGGAATATTATAAAGATAATCCCTACAAAACTGAACTCATTCAGAATCTCGAAGACGGCACCATTACCTTCTGCGACCACAGTACTTTTACCGATCTCTGTCGCGGTGGTCACATTCCAAATACCGGATTTATAAAAGCTGTAAAAATCTTAAATGCCGCTGGAGCGTACTGGCGTGGCGATGAGAAGAACAAACAGCTCACGCGAGTTTATGGCATATCCTTCCCTAAGCAGTCGATGCTCGACGAATACCTTCAGCGACTCGAGGAGGCGAAAAAACGTGACCATCGTCGCCTTGGTGCTGAATTAGAGCTATTTGCATTCAGCCAGAGGGTTGGGAAGGGTTTACCACTTTGGTTACCTAAAGGTACTGCCCTCCGCGAGCGCCTTGTGAAATTTTTACAAGAGGCTCAGAAAAAAGCTGGCTATCAGCAGGTAATTACTCCTCATATTGGCCATAAAGACCTCTATGTGTGTTCAGGCCACTATGCCAAGTATGGCAAAGACAGTTTTCAACCCATTACTACTCCTGAAGAGGGCGAAGAGTTCTTACTCAAACCGATGAACTGCCCGCATCACTGCGAAATCTATCGCGTGAAACCAAGGTCGTACAAAGACCTTCCCTTGAGGTTAGCTGAATTTGGCACAGTATATCGCTACGAACAGAGTGGTGAGCTTCACGGCCTTACACGAGTAAGAGGCTTTACACAAGACGATGCGCACATCTTCTGTACACCCGATCAGCTAAAAGACGAGTTCAAGAAAGTTATAGACCTTGTATTGTATATTTTCAAAGCCCTCGATTTCAACGAATACAAAGCTCAAGTATCATTGCGCGATCCAAACAATCCCGATAAATACATCGGCTCCGAAGAAAACTGGCAAAAGGCTGAGAAAGCCATCATAGAAGCTGCCGCTGAAAAAGGCTTACCTACAGTGATCGAATATGGCGAAGCAGCCTTTTACGGTCCCAAGCTCGACTTTATGGTAAAAGACGCACTCGGCCGCATGTGGCAGCTGGGAACTATTCAGGTCGATTACAACCTTCCTGAGCGCTTTGAGCTCGAATACAAAGGTGCTGACAATCAAATGCACCGACCCGTTATGATTCACCGGGCCCCTTTTGGATCTATGGAACGCTTCGTGGCAGTTCTCTTAGAGCATTGTGGTGGCAACTTCCCTATCTGGTTGGCTCCTGACCAGGTCATCATTCTACCAGTTAGCGAAAAATATCACGAGTATGCCCTGAGAGTCGCCCAACAGCTCCATCAGCACGATATCCGCGCCCTTATCGACGAACGCAATGAAAAAGTAGGTCGCAAAATTCGAGATGCCGAGGTATCTAAGATTCCCTACATGATAATCGTAGGTGAACGTGAACAGGAGCATAACATTCTCAACGTGCGCAAGCACGGAGGCGAAACTCTTGGAGAAATGGATATTCCTACATTTGTAGAACGTTTAACCAATGAAATCAACAGTTTAATTCCTCAATTTACTAACCCCTAAAACCCCAAAGAAGACGAATGTCGAAAGACACTATATCCTTTAGAATCAACGAAGAAATCACCGAGCCTCAGGTCAGGCTAGTGGGCGATAATGTAGAGCAAGGCATCTACAGCACTCAAGACGCCCTAAGAATGGCAGAAGAACAAGGGATGGACCTTGTGATGATTACAGAAAAGGCCATTCCACCTGTTTGTAAAATTATCGATTACAAGAAGTTTCTCTACGAACAAAAGAAAAAACAAAAGGAAATACAGGCCAATGCGGCCAAAATCATTGTAAAAGAAATCCGCTTCGGCCCTCAAACCGACGATCACGACTTCGAGTTTAAGAAAAAACACGCAAAAGCCTTTCTCGAAGAGGGTGCTAAAGTGAAAGCTTATGTTTTTTTTAAGGGAAGGTCTATTGTGTATAAAGAACAAGGTGAGATACTTTTGCTTCGACTTGCTCAAGAGTTAGAGGATGTAGGAAAAGTTGAATCAATGCCAAAGCTCGAAGGTAAGCGAATGATAATGATTATAGCACCTAAGAAGAAAAAATAAATCGCCGAATTCTATAAATAAAGTCTGTTGGATATGCCAAAGATGAAGACCAAATCGAGCGCAAAGAAGCGCTTTGCGATCACAGCCACAGGCAAGATCAAGAGAAAACAGTCAGGTAAGCGTCACATCCTGACCAAGAAAGCTACAGACCGCAAAAGAGCTCTCACAAAATACGCTCTTGTGCACAAAGCTGATAAGCCTAATGTAAAACTGATGCTCTGCATCTAACCAATTCATGGTTTAAAAACCCTGTGTCCGGCTCTTAAAGTACTTGAAAATCAAGTCGCCTATCACAAAAAAATCTAAGTAAAATGCCAAGATCCGTAAATCACGTAGCTTCCAGAGAGAGAAGGAAGAAAATAATTAAGATGGCCAAGGGCTACTATGGCCGAAGAAAAAATGTATGGACCGTAGCCAAAAATGCCGTCGAAAAGGCACTCACATATCAATACCGCGACCGAAAAGCTCGAAAAAGAAATTTTCGCTCATTGTGGATAATGCGTATTAATGCTGGTGCTCGCATGCACGGTATTTCTTATTCGCAACTGATCAACAAGCTAAAACAAGCCAACATACAGCTTAATAGAAAAGTGCTAGCTGACTTAGCAATGAATCATCCTGATGCGTTCAAAGCTGTAATCGATCAAATAAAGTAAAATAATAACGTAGAATTTGGCGATTTCAAATATCCCGGCTCGTTTATGGTCGGGATTTTTGTTTTACACAATCCCTTTCTTATAGGCCATCTTAATGGCTTGTGCCTTGTTGTTTACGTGCAGCTTTTTATAAATATTAGAAATGTGGGTTCGTACGGTATTTGGACTGATAAACAGTCTTTCTGAAATCTGCCGATAATCAAGCCCGTTGATCAGATGCCTTAAAATGTCTACTTCTCTTTCACTGAGCACTTCTTCTTTGTTTTTTACGAGCTCCACCTGAGCACGCGACAGCAGCTGCAGGGTTTTACGAGCGATACGCGGGCTCATGGGAACTACGCCAAATTCTACCACGTCGCGTACGTGTTGTATTAGCTTATCTGCGCTTTCTTCCTTTAAAAGGTATCCTACAGCTCCTGATTTGATGGCTTCAAAAATCTTGTCATCGTCATCAAATACTGTGAGCATGATGAATTTTATGGACGGGAAGAGTTCAGAAGCAATGGAAACAGCTTCTATACCGTTCATAATCGGCATATCGATGTCCATAAACACCACATCAGGCAATTCTTTCGACTGTTTACACTTCTCTAAAAAGTCTTCTCCATCACTGGCTGTGAAAACGATTTTAAAATCAGGACTATGACGAATACGGTCTATTAAGCTTTGTATATTGATGCGTTTGTCATCGACTAATGCTAACTTAATCATGTTGAATAGAGTATTTTTTGAACTTTACAAAGTAAAGATGTAGGCCTATCAATTCGCATACTGCATTTGATGTAAATCAAGTTCAATTTCAACGAGGGTACCATTGAATTTTTCGGAATGAATTACGACGGAAGCATTAATTTCATCAGCTCGAGCTTTTATATTTTTCAAGCCATAGTGGTCAAGAAATTCTGTATTCAGATTAAATCCTACACCATCATCAATTATTTGAATTTTAAGTTTATTATTTAACGTTTCAAAGTAGATTTTTATTCGATTACCCCGACTGTGTTTGAGCGAATTCGTAATGGATTCTTGTACGATTCTGAATAGATTGATGGCTAAGGATGGTGGAATAATAATAGAATAATCTACATTTTCAAAATACTCAATTTCAATCGATTCATTGAGTTCACGAATTGACAAAACATATTGTTTTGTTTTGTCAATAAATTGTTCAATCGAAAGCTTTTTCGAATTTAAAAGCCAAATGGTTTCCCGAATTGTTTGAATCGCTTCTTTTGATACTTTTTCTAATTTTTTCAATTTCAAACGGTCATCGTCATTGAGTATTTTATAGTATTTTGAGGTAAACAGATTTATTTGAGATATCATATATGAGAGTTGAGCCCCGAGATTATCGTGAAGTTCTCTTGATATACGCATTCTTTCATTTTCAAGATTTTTCTGAACCTCGTATTTCAAAAGTATTTTTTGACGATTCTTTTCATAGAGATAAATGATGAATCCTGAAATCATTATCAAAACAGAAAGTATTACGAGAGTGTAAAACCACCATGTCTTCCAAAATGGAGGTAATACTTTAATGAATATCTTCTTTATATCGCTTTTTTCTCCATATTGATTTATTACAAAAAATTCAAGAGTATATGATCCTTGCGGAAGATTGGTATAACGTATAAAGTTATTGTTTCCCGTATTAATAAAATTGCTTTCAATGGGCGATAATCTGTGAAAATACTCTGATTTTTCTTTACTTGTAAAGTTTATGTGTCGGATAGATAGTGAAATTGTGTTATTCGAATAATTTAATGTGATGTTATCTGGTGAATTTTTTAATTCAATTTCGTCATCTACCAAAATATTCGTAAAGTAAATATTTGGCTTTAAGTTGTTGTTGTAAATATTTTTAGTATTTATAATATTAATCCCATTTACTCCACCGAAGTAAAAAAGATTTCCATTTTTACAATATGCATTTGTATTAAATTCGTTTGCTTGTAATCCGTCGTTCAGGCTGTATTTAATCGTCTTTTTATTTTTTAAATTAATAACATTAATACCTCTGTTGGTTGATATCCAAATGTTACCATCAGAATCAATCAGGGTAGCATAAATAAAATTGTCTGATATATTGTGAGTTTTTTTTGTAATTAGTTCTTTAATTGTTAACTGATCATCCAAAATAAACAGACCTTCATTGGTTGAAACATAGATAAGCTCGTTCTCCCTTATTATGGCTTGTGCTCTGTTTGACAAGATTTTTCTCTTGTTTTCTGTGTTAATATCTATTGCATAGACGCCGTCAAAAGAACTGCATAAAAGCGTGTTAAAGTCTTTTTGAAAGACATTTAGAATGTATGTATCTGTTTCGTATATATCTATCGTTCGAAATTTGTAATCTAATCGCTCAATAATGATCTTTTTTTCACTTTTATTTGAAACAGAATAGGTGAGAAAATAATTGTTTATACCCTTTGCTATATTTATAAAAACAATATTTGGATCTTCTCTCAAGATTTTTTTAAATTTTTTATTTTCAAAGTAATATAAGCTCGTTGTGCTTATAACATAAAAATTATCAGGTGATTCAAAAGATGCCTCTATGTCCCATATAGCGTCCATGCCTGGTAATAAAATGTTTTTAAAATTGCCATTTGTATAATAGTAGGATATACCTCCACCATATACTCCTGTTACGATGGTCGAATCACTCAATACGTGAATAGATTTCACCATATTAAGCGATGAATTCGGATTTTTTATGTGAATAAATTTATTATTGTCGCGAGAGAATATATAAAAACCATTGATGTTTGTTAAAATAAATAAATTATCTTTATAATCTGTAAAAAAATCATAGACAAACAAACTACTGAAAGTAGGAAGAACTTCTTTTTTATCTATTTTGAGGTATTTTCCAACATTTGTTTGATAAATATACAGTTCATTTCCTTGTGCAATCCAGATTTTATCATTGTAGAGGTAAAATGATCGAATATCCTCAACCGATTGTGTCTCGAAGTAATGAATCTTAGAAGAAATTTCTACAGGAAGTGGATTATAGAAGTCTTCAGTATGAATGAGAATAGCAATATTTGTACGTTTATATTTTACTTTTTTTAATCTACAATTTTTCAAGGAATAAACCTTGTTATTTTCTATTAAGCTAATTATAATGGGCTTGTCATAGTCGTATAAATACAAAAAGTCATCAAAGGCGACAAGGGTAAGAAAAGAATTTTCTACATGTATTTTTTTTATCTTTTTTAAATTGTCTAAATTAATTGTTTCGATTAGTGTGTCTTGATATATGTATAATAGATTATTATTTACATCAAAAGTTTGGTAGTTTTTAAATTCATCTCTAGTGAGTAAGGAGTCATTAATAATGTCAATTATTTCAATACCAAAATCATTTGAAACAATACAAAGATTTTTATAAAGATATAATTTTTTAATGTTTTTTGATTTGAGATATTTTGTTCCTTTAAAAATATCGGAATACATTTTAAATTCATGGCCATCCCAAATGTTGATATCGTTTGCTGTTCCAATCCACAGACGTCCGATGCTGTCTTGATCGATACTGTAAACAGAATTTTGAGAAAGTCCGTTGTTTGAATTGTAATTTAAAAACTTATATTGTACGATTTGTCCAAACAAATCGAAGACGGACATGAATGCACACGTCACTAAAATGATTAGCCTTAATTTACGTGTGCTTAGCATTTCTTTTTATTATAATTCAAAGATATTTCACAACACAATTTCTACCATTCGCCCTTCATATGTTCGAATGTTGAGCGCTGTGGAATTATTAAAGATGATGTATTGCCCTCTTATTGCAGTGAGTTCACCTTCTATAGAAGAGTTTTTTTCAATGTTTACAGAAGAGATATTCTCAGGTATGGCAATTTTAGGATATTCAAATCTGTATATTGTGTTATCAGATGAAAACTCATGAATTTTATCAGGATACATTTGTTTTACTTCTTCTTTTATTGATATTAAATCTACATCAGGGTCTTTCCATGTGAGCATTTGGCGCCAGGCAGTTTTATCTGAAAACTTTTTTTTCAGTTCTACTTCCCATATTCCTGCCTGATAGCGATTTTCAACTTGTAGCAAGGGGAGAGCTGCCACTGCACCTTGGTCGATCCATCGGGTGGTTTGTTGGATTGTGCGGGATACGCCTACTTTTAACCCACCGGAAATAGCCAGATAAACAGTATGAGGCTGAAGCTGATAGGCCTTCTCAAACTCTAAATCGCGCTCCTCGATGCCTAAATGTGCCTTGCTTAGTTCAGGCTTTAGAATCGCATCAGATGCTTGTGGAAGAGTAAAAAAACAAGATTGACAAAAATTCATTCGATACACCGAATCAACAATTTTACCGCAAAAACACTTGATTTTATGCAAGTAAGAAATTTTAATTTTTCTACCCAAAAGATCGTTAAGGAAAAATAAATCGTTTTCAGTGTTTAAATAATATCTCACTGGATTGTGCTGATAAACAGACATTTTGTTTAAGTATCCTGTATAGTGCATAATGGTTGTTTACAGTATTTTTACACGGTAAAAATATTGAGCTCATGCTAAAATCCATCATCAATAATGTGCTTAAATGGAACTTGCAGGCCCGAATGGATGAATTGGATTTTTTCAGAGAGTTTCCTGAAAAAGCACAGCGAAAAATATTGCATGAGCTTATTGATGAGGCCCGCTACACCGAATACGGTGTAAAGTACAATTTCCCAAAAATCGAATCGTACGAAGACTTTCGCAGGTATGTACCTGTTGTTCAATACGAAACCATAGAGCCTTACATTGCTCGCATAAAGAAGGGAGAGCACAATGTGATGTGGCCCGGTGAGATATCCTACTTTGCCAAATCGTCGGGCACTACCAACGACCGAAGCAAATACATACCCGTGAGCCAGCAAGCACTAGAAGAGTGTCATTTTAAAGCCGGACGCGACATGCTAGGCATTTACTTTAGCTTATTTCCTGAAAGCAAACTCTTTCATGGGTTGAGCCTGCGCATCGGCGGAAGTACACAGTTTATAAATGAAGCTAACGGCAGTTATTCGGGCGATTTAAGCGCCATTCTCATTAAAAATTTTCCGGCATGGGTACAGTGGCGGTCAACGCCGAGTCAAGATATTGCCTTAATCAGCGACTGGGAAGAAAAGATTGAAAAAATCATCGACATTACCATTCACGAAGATGTAACCAGCATGGCCGGTGTACCCTCTTGGCTGTATGTGATGGCCCAGCGAATACTGGCAAAAACGGGAGCAAAGCACCTGCACGAAATTTGGCCAAATATGGAGCTCTACATTCACGGTGGAGTGAGCTTTACACCTTATCGCCATGCTTTTAAAAAACTCTTTCCAGGTGATTTTGTACATTATCTTGAAACCTACAACGCTTCTGAAGGATTTTTTGGGATTCAAGACCTCAAGGAGCCTGGCAGCATGCTTCTAATGCTCGATTACGGCATTTTTTACGAGCTCATTCCATTAGATCGTTTAAACGATGAATGGGAGAGGCACATCATACCTGTATGGGAGGCTATACCAGGTGTGAATTATGCTTTAGTAATTTCGACTAATGCTGGATTGTGGCGATACATGCCGGGCGATACAGTGATCTTCACTGAAACCAGACCCTTGCGCTTTTACATCTCTGGCCGCACAAAGCACTTTATAAATGCCTTCGGCGAAGAGTTGATGATCGAAAATGCCGAGCGCGCCATTGAGGCAGCTTGCGTTGCGACCGGAGCGGAAGTTCGCGATTTTACGGCGGGACCTTATTATTTTGGCGAAAATACCAGTGGTGCACACGAATGGATCATTGAATTTTCCAAAGAGCCTGATGATTTCAAAAAGTTTTGCACAATGCTTGACACTGCACTGCGCGAGGTAAACTCTGATTACGATGCAAAGCGTTTTAAAGACATGACGTTAAAATTTCCGATTATCCATCGCGCACCACAGCATTTTTTTTATAACTGGCTGAAGTCTAAAAACAAATTGGGAGGTCAAAACAAAGTGCCAAAACTCAAAAACGACCGATCGATTTTAGACGAATTATTACCGCTTATTTCATGAAGAAATTAATTGCAACACTGCTTTATACTGGATTTATTCTCACGGCTAAGGCCCAATTTGGGGACTTATCAACACTTGATACCGTGCTTTGGGTTGCAGACCCGACCATTAAGTCGTTTACAACCGACAATCTTGGAAATATTTACCTGATTTACGAAGAAGAAATCAAAAAAATAGTTCCTTATCCGGCTGCTAATGCGGTAAAGATTAGCTTCTCTGAGCCTCAGCTCGGCAAAGTGGCCTCTATTGATGCTTTTAATCCTATGCGAATACTGGTACGCTATCAGCCGTTTAACAACATTATTTTTTTAGATAACAAACTCAACAAAATACAACAGTCGTTGCAACTCGAAGAGCTTGGTCTGATGGATGTGCAATTGGCAAGCATGACCACCCAAAACCGCATTTGGCTCTACGACCAGGTGCTTGATCAGATTGTGCTCTTCAATCCGCGTTTAGAAGGTATCGAATTTTCTACTCAAAACATCACACAACTCCTTGGTGTAGAAAATACGCCAGAGTACCTTCAGAGTGATGCTTCAGGTGTCTATTTGTATCTTAGAGAGGCCGGACTGATGATTTTCGACGTGTTTGGAAACTTTGTAAAAGTATTGCCTGTAAAAAATTTGACTTCTGTGCAGATAAAGGATAAAAAACTCTATGGGTTAGAAGGCAAGAGAATTCTCATCAGTGGGCTGAATGTCAATTTCTTACGCCGTGTTGAACTTCCTTATAAAGAACCAATTAAACAGGTTCGCTTCGAAAATCAGTTTATTTTTCTTCTCTTCGAAGGGAAAGGTTTGTTGGTAGCGCTGTTTCCTGGTTAATTTTTTTAATCTTGCACTTTTCTCTCGAAAAAATTGATTTTCATTTTCAATAAATAAGATGAAAAACCATATTCATAAATTCAGAAAACGAATCATTTAAATGCAGTTGTTTTGGCCTGTGAATGTATGACAGTTCAGAAGTTGAGTAAATTGTGCTAATTGTTTCATCACATACCGTTAAGGAATGCCCAAAATTGGAGGTGTTGGAGGGTAGGGTAAAATGTGGAGGTTACTTTTGTAGCATTAAAGATTTAAAACTATTTAAATTCATTATTCATGAGCATGCCTAAATTTTTAATCGCTGACAACACCGATTTTCCTGAAGATATCTTCGTAATTCACACGGAATATCCTCGCTTTATCTTAAATATGTCAACAGATGAGCTCGAATGGCTTGATGATGTGGATCTTGGCGAAGAAGATGACATACCTGCTGAAATCATGCAACTGCTCGAACAGGCTGATAGCTTCTACGACAGAGAAATGGAGCGCTACGAAAATTTTGACGCTGAATAAAAAAATACTTTTTTCGATTTACTCTTAAAACCTTTTCACTGCCTACCAGTGTTAAGGTTTTGTTTTTTATGGAACTACGAGAAATGGAAGTAAAACCTTACAGCGACAAAGCAGGTAGCAAGAAGGAACAGGTGGCTGAGATGTTTGACAACATTTCGCCCAAGTACGATTTTTTAAACCACATTCTTTCGCTGGGCATTGATCGAGGTTGGCGAAAGAAGCTGCTTCGCCTGGCATCGAAGGCAAAACCTAAAACCATACTCGATGTTGCTACTGGTACTGGTGACTTGGCTATTGCCTTGGCAGAGCTTAAGCCTAATTGCATAATTGGGGTAGATATTTCGGAAGGCATGCTCTCTTATGGGCATAAGAAGATCGAGAAAAAAGGCCTTAAAGGGCTGATTACCCTCCAAAAAGGCGATAGCGAGGCACTTGAGTTTGCAGACAACACATTCGATCTAGTAACGGTGGCCTTCGGTGTTAGGAATTTTGAACGTCTGGAAGCAGGCCTTGCAGAAATGCTTCGCGTTACAAAACCGGGAGGGAAAATCTACATCTTAGAGTTTTCGCAGCCTCAAGGATTTCCATTTGCTCAGCTCTACAAGTTTTACTTCAAAAATATTCTTCCTTTGGTGGGTCGCTGGGTGAGTAAAGACAGCCGAGCATACAGCTACCTGCCTGATTCGGTTGAGGTATTTCCCTATGGAGTGGCTTTTTCCAACATTCTAAAATACTTAGGATATAAAAACATTCGGCTACATCCACTTACATTTGGAGTGGCAACGATATACGAGGCTGAAAAATAATGCGTTGTTTTTTGCGTTTTTCAGGGGTAATGAAACTACATAGATTAAACGCGCTATTTGTTTTCTTGCTAGTGGGCAGTACTGCAGCTTATGGGCAGCGCATTCTGAATATGCCTACCTATACGAGCAAGCCTTACCACTTTGGATTTTACATTGGTATCAATTGGTATAACTTTCACATTCGGCACAAGCCCAATCTTGACGATTTTCCAGGGTATTATTCAACCATTACTCGCGTTGATCCGGGCTATCATGTAGGTATCATCTCCGATCTCCGGATAGTCAATCACTTAAATCTGCGTTTTAATCCCGCTTTTGCTGCGACAGTACGCCGACTTGAAATCGATACCTACAATCCAAATTTTTTACGCCGGCAGGTGTATGTTAAAGACGTGGAATCGTCGTTTGTAGAGCTTCCGCTCGAGCTTAAATTTTCAAGTAAGAGAATACACAATTATTTGGTGTATGTAACCGGTGGTTTGCGCTACAACATAGACCTCGCCTCTCAGGAAAAGGTGCTCGACGACGAGTTGTTTAAAATTCGGCGAAACGATTTTGCATATGAAGTAGGCTGTGGCATAGATATCTTTTTTGAATATTTTAAAATGTCGCCTCAGCTGAAGGCAGGTTTTGGCTTTGCTAACTTGCTGGTTAACGATGGCTCGGTATATGTAAATAATATTGACAAAATTTACACGCGGTCAGTATTGTTTTGTATCACATTTGAATAAGCTGACCTAAAGGTGATCAAAGAGATTGAAATAAAGTCGTTGCCGGCACTGGCTTACAACGATGAGTTTGTAAGATCAGAAATTTTAAAGCACCTAAAAGTTGAACCCAGCGAACTGACCGGTTATCGGGCCTTGCGCTACTCGATCGATGCGCGAAGGCATCCAGTTCAGATCGTACAGCGAGTGCTGGTAGCCCTCGACGAACCCTTGCCAGCTGATGAGCTAACACCCTTGATTTACAAAAATGTGCGAGATGCTCAAAAGCGTGTATTAATTGTAGGCTTTGGCCCGGCAGGCATGTTTGCTGCTCTTAGGCTCATTGAGCTGGGCTTCAAGCCCATCGTGTTAGAGCGGGGATTCGATGTGCGAACGCGTCGTCGCGACCTAAAAGCCGTTAACAGAGATCACATCGTAAATCCTGAAAGTAACTATTGCTTCGGTGAGGGAGGTGCCGGTACCTACTCCGATGGAAAGCTCTACACGCGCTCTACAAAACGAGGAGATGTGCGTAGGATTTATGACTTGCTAGTCCATCACGGTGCAAATCCCTTTATCCGTGTAGATGCGCATCCACATATTGGAACCAACAAATTGCCTGGTGTAGTACAGGCCATCAGAGAGCGCATTTTGGAACATGGCGGAGAGATTCACTTCGGCACTCGGGTGGTAGATTTTGTACTTCAGAGTGGTAGGGTGACCGGGGCGGTGACTCGAGATGGAGCTGTGATCGAAGGAGACGCCTTGATCTTGGCCACAGGACACTCTGCTCGAGACATTTTTGAACTGCTACACCGAAAGCAGATTTCAATCGAACTCAAACCCTTTGCACTAGGGGTACGGGTGGAGCACCCTCAAGCGCTAATCGATCACATTCAGTATCACGGCATGGAGCGCGGAGAGCACTTGCCAGCAGCCAGCTACAAATTGGTGCATCAGGTGGCAGGTAGGGGAGTGTACAGCTTCTGCATGTGTCCGGGTGGATTCATAGTGCCAGCTGCTACGGCACAAGAAGAGATTGTAGTAAATGGTATGTCGCCAAGCAAGCGCGACAGTCGTTTTGCCAATTCGGGTATAGTGGTAGAAATACGGCCGGAGGATGTTTCTGAATTTAAAAAAGAAGGTCCGCTGGCAGCTCTGCGCTTTCAGCAGATGGTCGAACGAAGGGTGTGGGAGGCTGGTGGTAAAACGCAAGCAGCGCCTGCACAAAGGCTTATCGACTTCCTTCACGGCAAGGTGAGCACCGTGCTTCCAGAGTGTTCATATATACCTGGACTAACGTCTGTTAATATGAATGAGGTATTACCCGAGTTTGTTAGCTATAGGCTCAAAGAAGGCTTTAAAGCCTTTGGCCGTAAGATGAAAGGCTATTTAAACGAAGAAGCTCAAATCGTGGCAACTGAGAGCCGGACATCGTCGCCGGTGAAAATTCCAAGAAATTCCGATACACTCATGCATCCGGAGATAGGAGGCCTGTTTCCCGCCGGTGAGGGAGGTGGCTATGCAGGCGGCATCGTTTCAGCGGCTATGGATGGCGAACGCGTGGCTGAAAAAGTTGTTGAATTTTTGCAAAAACTTTCGTAATTACGTATGCGTGCATTGGTGATAGGCGCAACTGGAGCTGTGGGCTCTGAGGTGGTTAAAGCTTTACTGAAAGCTGATGATTGGAAACTCGTGCGCGTGTTGGCTCGTCAAAAAGCATCTATTTCCCATCCAAAACTTCAATGGCATGTGGGAGATTTGTTTTTTGACCAGTTTATTTCTAATCATTTAGAGGACATTACACACATCTTTATGTGCATCGGCACTACGCGCAAGAAAACGCCTGATCGAGATACCTATCGCGCCATTGATTACGGAATTCCCGTGCGTACAGCCCAGCTGGCTGCAATTACCGATGTGTATCACATGCTGGTGGTATCGGCTATTGGTTCCAATCCAAAAAGCTGGATTTTCTACTCTAAGCTAAAGGGCGAGATGGAGCGCGATGTAGCTGCCACTGCACTTCCGAGGGTTGATTTCTTTAGACCATCTACCATCATAGGTCAGCGACCTGAGCGCCGACCTGCTGAAGAGTGGGCCATTAAAATCGATGGCTGGCTGGGTGGCTTGATCCCTAATAAATATAGAGCGGTGCGAGCCGAGCAAATCGCACGCGCTATGATTGACCGTGCTAGACTAACAGAAGAGGGGCGATATTTCATCGAAAAGGCTGAAATTTTAAAATATTGACCCTCGCGCTTCAGGTCGGTGTGTAAATATTTGATTGTGACTTTCTGAAAATTAGCATTTTAATAATAATTAAGGAACTCAGTTTTTAATTATTGCAGCCCATTAATTTTTAAAGGGCTTTTAAAAAGCTTTTTAAAGCCTCTACATTAGCTGTTGATTTAACGGGTTGCACTTCAAACTTTTATTACATGGTAATCGCAACTTCTATTCTCTTGGTCCTTTGGGCTGGCGTTGTATTATACTTCACGGTGATATCGCGCCAGAGTACGGGCAGTATTCGCGATTATGCCCTGGGGTCGATGATATTTTCTCCGGTGTTTGTTGGGTTGAGTTTGGCCGCGGGAATGACAAGCGCGGCTACTTTTATCATTAATCCGGGATTAATCGGTTATTACGGCATCAGTGGGGTGATAAGTTATGCGATTTCTCTGCCGCTAGCAGCGCTGGTATCGCTCGTCATTCTGACCAGAAAGTTTCGACAGGCGGGTAGCTCAACCAGGGCTCTTACACTAGCACAGTGGATGGGTCATATGTATCAAAGCAGGGCAATTTCGACCTTCTTTGCCGTGATTTCGCTTTTGCTAATCACTTTTTTAGTGCTCATAACTGTAGGACTTACCCAGGTGCTCACATCGGCATTGAAGGTGGATTATCGATTTGTTTTAATAGGCATCACATTCTTTGTGTTTGGGTACATGGCCTTTGGCGGGGCTAATACAATGGTGTATTCCAATGCCATACAGGCAGTACTAATGCTGATAGTGGCCATCACGCTTCTAGGGAGCGGATGGAGCTATTTTTCAGAAGGTTTATCGGGCTTTTTTGCTAGGTTAAGGAGCATAGATCCTCGGCTTGTTCAGCCCACGAACCCAGATAGTCCACTGTTTCGCGATTATTTTGAGATTGTGGTGGCACAAATAATTGTAGGCGTTGCAATCATATGTCAGCCACACATCATCACTAAATCTTTGTTGCTAAAAAGTGAGGCACATGTGAAGTCCTATTTGATCAGTGGGGTGGTGGTGCAGACACTTTTTTTCCTCGTGGTGATTGCCGGATTGTACGCCCGAATAGAATTCCCTGATCTTACTCTTAATGGCCAGCCCATAAAGCCGGATTCGCTGATGAGCACTTTTGTGACGCATCACTTTCAGCCTATTGTGGCAGTGCTGGTGGTGTTTGGTCTGTTGGCAGCAGGTATTTCTACGATTGAGTCGCTCATTCAGTCACTCTCCACCACCATCACAGTCGATTTATTGCAACCTCTTCTCTTGCGCAAGGCCGACCAACATCAGGTGGTACGGGTAAATCGAGTGGTAATCCTTCTGCTGGCGGTGGTGACGTTTTTCATCTCCAGGCAGCAGATCGAGCATCCCAATCTGTCGGTGGCCATGCTTGCACAAAACGGCGTGTATGCCTTTTTTGCAGCAGCCTTCTTTCCGGTGCTTATGGGCATCTTTGGCAAGCAGAAGGTACCGACTGCCGCCCTTGCTGCAGCCCTTACAGCCATTGTTGTGCATTTTAGTGTGTACTACCTTCGCCTGACGCCATACATGCAAGGCACAGTGCGCAATCCTGCAATCCCCGCAGCACTAGCCATTATAAGTGCTTTATTGGTGGGCTTGGGGGTATACAAAGCAATGAAAAGAAAGACCATATCCAAAGACTAAGGGAGAGTGAGATTTTTAAATTTCCATGTCTTTTCTATTTAAAATTTTTTTTGTGCCTGTGGTTTGTAGACGAAATTTCTTAAAATTTATCTGCAACTGATGAGCGTAGATTGTGCTGGTGTAGCCGGCATCGAAGCCGTAGTTCTTCACCAAAGGATTTGCGAGCCTGACGAAGGCCGATTAAATGCCCCTAATGATAAGCAGGAAGGAGTTCGTTCAAATAAAAAGTCAAAAAATGCAGCTTTTGATAATCAGTTGTAAGACTCAATGATGGAGCGGGCATTGAGCAAAGCGGAGTCGGTAATAGTGCTGCCGCTGAGAAGACGGGCAACTTCGCGCAGGTGTTCATCGCCGTTGAGCTTTTTGAGGTTAGTTTGAAAGCGGCCATTTACATCGCCTTTGTAAACGAGGTAGTGATGATGCGCAGCAGCGGCTATTTGAGGTAGGTGGGTGATGGCAATCACTTGAATATCGCTACCGAGGGCACGAAGTAGTTGGGCAATCTTTTCAGCGGATGCGCCGGATACTCCTGTGTCGATCTCATCGAAGAGGATGGTAGGCAACGATTTCTTTCGGGCGAGTACAGATTTAATTGCCAGCATAAGTCTTGAGAGCTCACCGCCGGAGGCAATTTGGCGCACGGGAGCCAAAGACATGCCGGGATTGGGGCTGAAGAGCATATCTACCGCATCAGCACCTGTAGTAGAGTAAGTCGTTGACGAAAGCTGAATAGAAAACTGAGCGCTAGCGAAGTTGAGTTGTTTAAGCAATTCGCTGATTTCGCGCTCGAGGCTGGGTATAATCGATTTTCGAGACTGTGTGAGTGATCGAGCTGCTTGGAGTAGCTGCCCTTCTGCCTGAGCGATAAGGGCGTCGAGCTCCTGGCGGTATGACTGGCGGCTTTCGAAGGCATGGATTTCTGCTTCGAGTTGCTTTTTCAGTTCGAGTAGTTGGTCGCTGTCGTGAGTACGGTGCTTGTTGCAGAGGTGCATGAGCAGGTCGAATCGCTGGCGCAATTGCTCGAGGTAGGCAGGATCGAGTTCTGCTGTAGCAGCCTGGTCGTCGAGAGTGGTGGCTATGTCTTTAATTTCGGGCACGAGGGCTTCCCAACGCTGATAAAGATTTTCGAACGTGGGGCTTAGGCGGGCCAGGTGGCGAAGGTCGGCTTCTACTCGGCGAAATTGCGACAGAATTCCGACTTCATCTTCGTAAATAAGGGAGCTGATCTGCTGAAGTCGGGTGAGAGTGTCTTCAGCATTTTCGGCTAGTTGGATTTCTTGTTCTAGCTTATGGAGTTCGCCGGGTTTGATCTTGGCAGATTCCAATTCTTGGAGGAGGAATTTTTTATAGTCGAGGTCGCGGTCGGTGCCTTCGGTGCGCAGAAGTTCTTCCTTATCGGCCAGAAGTTTTTTGTAGCGCTGGTAGGCTGATTGATAGATGTTTATCTGCGCATCGTTGTTGGCAAATCGGTCGAGCAACCTCAGTAGATATGACTGCTGCGTAAGCAGGAGGGTGTCGTGCTGTGAGTGGACGTCGATCAGAAACCCCGAAAGTTCTTTTAACGTTTGAAGGTTAACAGGTGAATCTTGTACAAAAGCGCGCGACTTACCACCAGGCAACAGTTCACGACGAATGATGAGGTGGTGGTCATAGTCAAGGTCGTTTTCGATAAAAAAGGATTCGAGTCCGTAGGGTTCAATGTCGAAGACGGCCTCTACAATGCACTTCTGATCTGGATTACCGGCGATTTCAGCCGAGGCTCTACTACCAGATAGGAGCGAAAAGGCTGAGAGAATGACAGATTTTCCAGCGCCTGTCTCACCGGTTAGGATGGTTAATCCGCTCTGAAAATCGATGGACAATCGGTCGATAAGGGCCAGATTTTGGATTTTCAGATGCCTAATCATGCCGTCTTACTGATTTTGTGCGTTTGTACTGTTGATGGGTACTAACTTATAATTACGTGCTGTTAGAATTTGAACCGCGTCATTTTGGAAAACGCCTTTGCGACGAGTTGATTTAATTTGGATAAATTCAGGTTTATAACGTGAATCAGTAAGTGATTTCACTAAATCATAGGTGGTTTGGTAAGCGTAAAGCGTAATTTCGCTGGCTTCGAGCTTGTGCTGCAGAGCTATGGTTTCAGCAGCCGTTTGTACTAGTGGATGGTTGTAATTCACGAAACGAGGCGAGGCAATAAGAAAATTTATTTGATTGAGGTAACGCGGTTCGAGTAGAGGGTTGTCGAGTACTCTGCGGCTGATAATCAAAGTGTTTGCCTTGTTACGACGCATGCGGTCGATAAATTGAGAGGAGAGGTAGTTGTCTTCTGCAAAGAATACTACCACTTTGGCTTCAACTACATCAGTCACTGCATTAAGACCTTGCAGGCCAGAGGCGAGTCTAATTTCACGTATAGTTTTGTTTGTCAAATATTTGCGCAATAGGTCGTTTAGCTGATTTGCCTTAGCCTCTTTTTCGGAATAAACTAGATACACAGGTTGGTTGCTGTAATGCGATTGAATGGCTATGGCTAGGGAACGCATTTCAAGTTCTTCGCTTTCTTGCATCCAGATGGAGCCTTCGGCTGAGCTGTTAAGGGTGCCAAAGGGCAAAATGACAGGTACTTTGCCCGCATCAGGGAAATTTTCAAGAAAAGATTTTGCCTGTTGTGGCACAAAGGGGCCGATCACGATGTCGCTTTCGCGCACCCGGCTGAAAAGACCCTTTAAATCCGTAGTGCTTTCAGGTAATTCGATTACTGAAAGGGTAAATTGATATCCCTGTGCAGTGAGGTTTTCGAGTGCTGTACGCACCCCGAGGTAATAGTCCATTGCCACAATGTCAGAGGGGCGTAGGTCACGTACTTCTGATTCGATATTGACAGGCAGAATGAGCGAAATGCGCAGACGTCGCTTTCCTAGCAACCCAAAGTAGTTGACGTATTCTACAGAGCTGGCGTCTGCTACCTCGGGAACGATGGAATCTTTTATTTCTACAATAGACGGACTTCCATTTCCGGGAATTTTTATTGGTATGAGCAAGAGCATACCTACTTTGAGAGGCATTTGTCGAAGTTCAGGATTGTATCGCTCTATGTCGTCTATTTTAATTCCATATTTGCGTGCTAGTGCAGAAAGTGTTTCTCCCTCTTCTACGCGATGCATGGTGAAGCGCACAGAGTCGGTCCTCGAGCCATTTTTAGAAGGAGAGGCTGTAGATGCAGATTGGCCATTTTCAGAAGGTGGCGTTACGCGTAGCAATTGACCAGGTTTGATTAGGCTATCACTTATTTGGTTGAAAGCTAGCAAGTCAGCGACGCTTATTTGATAGATACGCGCAATGGAGAAGAGCGATTCGCCTGGCTTCACGCGGTGAAAGCCGAGAGGTGCCGATTCTTCGGCGACCAATTCGGGTGATTGAACGGGTGCGAGCTTAGGATTCTTGGGTATGAGCAACCTCATGCCTGGGCGAATAACCTTGTCTTTGATGTCAGGATTGTTGGCTTCAATTAAATCAATGGGAACATTGAACTGACGGCTGAGGCTGTATAGCGTTTGTCCTTCCTGTATTGTAAATACATGAAATCGGTTTGTGTCAATAGTTTCTTCTTTAGGTGAGGCAGAAGCAGGCACCATCACCACATCACCGGCTTTTATCCCCTGACGTGTTTCGGGGTTGAATTTGTAAAAATCTTCAACAGAAATGTTGTATTGGCGCGATATGGAAAAGACTGTTTCGCCCTGCTGAACGCGGTGAAATTTGAAAGATTCTTGAGCGAACGCTTGAAAAGATATTATTGATAACAAGAAAACAAAAATCTTAAGCTTTTTAAATATCCAAGCCATCGCAATATGATCGATTATTCCCATTCAATAGTTGCAGGTGGTTTTGAGCTGATGTCGTATACTACTCGATTTACCCCCGGAACGCGGTTGATGATTTGATTAGAAATTCGTGCCAAAAAATCGTATGGCAAATGTACCCAATCAGCGGTCATCCCGTCGGTAGAGTGGACGGCGCGAAGTGCTACTACATATTCATAGGTGCGTTCGTCGCCCATTACACCGACCGAACGGCTGTCGAGTAAAATGGCTCCAGCCTGCCATACCTGTTCGTATAGCCCTTCTTCTTTAAGGCCTTTTATAAAAATGTAGTCTGCTTCTTGTATGAGCGCTACTTTTTCAGGAGTTATATCGCCGAGAATACGAATGGCTAATCCAGGACCGGGAAAAGGATGACGACCCAAAAGCTCGTCAGGTATGCCAAGGGCGGCACCTACCCTCCGCACTTCATCTTTAAAAAGCATACGGAGGGGTTCTACTATTTTTAGTTTCATAACCTCAGGCAAGCCGCCTACATTATGGTGTGACTTAATGGTGGCAGATGGACCTGCTACAGAAGCGCTCTCGATTACATCCGGATAAATAGTGCCTTGAGCTAAGAAAGAGACATCTTCAATTTTAAGAGCCTCTTCATCAAATACTTCAATAAACAGTCTGCCAATGATTTTGCGCTTTTGCTCAGGGTCGGTCACACCGCGCAGAGCGTCTAGAAAACGCTCAGAAGCATCGACCCCTTTAACGTTTAGCCCCATGTCGCGGTACTGATGAAGCACATGCTGAAATTCGTTTTTACGCAGCAAGCCGTTGTTTACAAAGATGCAATGCAGCTGGTCGCCAATGGCTTCAGAAAGCAATACGGCTGTTACAGTACTGTCAACACCGCCCGAGAGGCCTAAAACAACCTTTTCTACGCCGATCTTGCGACGAAGGCTTTCTATACTGGATTGTATAAAAGATTCAGGCGTCCAACTCTGGTCACATCCGCAGATGTTTACAACAAAGTTTTTCAAAAGGTCTTTGCCGTATTCACTGTGATACACTTCCGGGTGAAACTGAATTCCCCAGGCTTTCAAAGTTGGAATTTCAAATGCAGCATTGCGAATGTCTTCGGTTGAGGCGATGCATTCAAATCCTTCAGGCAAATCGTCTATGGTATCGCCATGACTCATCCACACTTGCGATTTTTCGGGAATTTTCTTAAGCAGCGGATTGTTTGGCTTAAGCAAGTGAAGTTTTGCACGACCGTATTCACGCAGGCCGCTGGCTCCAACTTTTCCGCCATGCATGTGTGTGAGCAATTGTGCACCATAACAAATGCCCAGCACAGGTATTTTGCCGAGAAATGTCGATAAATCAGGTTTTGGAGCGTTGTGGTCATTTACCGAAAATGGACTGCCCGAAAGAATTAGCCCTTTGATGTGCGATATGTGTTGGGGTACGTGATAGTAAGGATGAATTTCGCAATAGACGTTGAGCTCACGGATTTTCCGAGCAATCAGTTGTGTATATTGAGAACCAAAATCGAGGATTAAAATGGTGTCTTTCATAGGGCAAAGGTAGCAGCCTCTGCTACAATGTGCAGATTGTAATGGTTGCTTCTAAAAATTTTACACCTTTTTTTCAAAACATTCCCATCATAAATCCTAAAGACATATATGTAGTATCGAATCTCTTTAAATTTCCGATTAAATTAAAAGAATATCCAACCTGAATTTGAAAGTGAAAATTATCAATAATCTGATAATCGTAAATAACATTAGGCTCTAATCTAACGAAACGATTTGAGATTATCGTTTTGTCTCCGTTCTCATCGATTGCAACATTCGAAAGAGCACCTAGACCAAGTCGAGAACCGAAGGCCAATTTATGATTGTTGCTAATTTCTACTCTTGCGCCACCAAATATTCCACCGTATCCGAGATTCACCGTCTTGTTTTGTTTGGTTGAGGTACCTCCAAAGCCAAAGCCACCAATAAAACCGCTTTCTCTGAAAATTGCGCCTCCTAATCCACCATTAGCAACGCCAAAACCAGCACTGCCAAAATTCATTAATTGAATATAAAATCCGCCAAATCCACCCGATTCGTATTGTGCACAGATTGGATTTATTGATAGGAAAACAGCACTTAAAAACGCCACGTAAGAAATTAACTTATTCAAAATGTAGAATTTAATTTTAAAATTTAGTAGATAATACATAAGGTAGCATCTTGCGCCAGGTGGGCCAGTCGTGTTCAATGTCCCAGCCCCAAACGTCAAGATCGTGCGGAAGGCCTTTGTGGTGGAGAATACCCGAAAGAGCACGAGAGGCATTTGGATCTTCATAAGCTCCTGAGCCGGTAAGAATGTGTATGTGACCACTTCGCCGGATCTGCTCCAATGTGTTGTGGTCGTTTAAGTTTTGAAGGTAATGTATGGGCGAATTGAAGTACACGTTGTCGTCCCAATAGCCTTTGGTATAAACACTCAAGTCATACACCCCACTCATGGCAATGCATCCATTTAAAGCCCAGGGATTTTTAAAAAACAAGTTAGCTGCATGCAGAGCTCCAAAAGATGCCCCAGCTATATAGATGGGCGTCGTTGGGCTGGTTTTACTCTTTATAAAAGAAACAACCTCGTTGTACACATAGTCGTTAAATTGTGCGTGGCGCAAGGATTTGTCGCGTGGGTGCATGCGCGAATTCAGCCAGCTTTCGTTGTTTATCGAATTGATGCTGAAGACTTTCACCTTTCCTGCATCGATTAAGGGCTGTATGGCGTCGATCAAGAAAAAACGTTCGTATTCCAGATAATCGGCTGCAGCGGTAGGCACCATGAGCAGCGCAAATCCAAAATGACCGTATACAGCGATTTCCATTTTTCGATTAAGAGCTGGGCTGTGCCATGCGTGTATTTCGCGATGCATTTTACTATGAGTTTGCCACAAAGAAATTTATTTTCTTTGAAGAAGTAAAACAATTGTTACAAAATTTTTCAAAATTCATAAAATATCAATGAAGATTTCGTTTTTCGGCGGTACAAGCACTGTGACTGGTTCGAAGCATTTGCTCGAGGTGGGTACTAAAAAAATCCTTCTGGATTGTGGTCTTTTTCAAGGTCTTAAAGAGCTTCGCTTGCTCAATCGCGCTCCCTTTCCCGTTTCGCCATCGTCCATCGATGTCGTTATCATTTCGCATGGACATTTAGATCATGTCGGTTATTTGCCTGTACTGGTAAAAAATGGCTTTCGTGGATACATTTTCTGCACGGAGGCCACGGCTGAAATTATGAAAATAATCTTACAAGACAGTGCCCGCATACAGATGGAAGAAGCTGAGCGTGCTCGCAGAGAAGGGTATTCTCGACATTCTGATCCAAAGCCGCTATATACAATTGAAGATGTAGATGCTGTACTTCTATTGGTGCGCCCGGTAGCCTACAATGAAACAATTGAGCTTACAAAATCCATTTTCTTCCAACTTATTCCGGCAGGTCATATTTTGGGAGCTTCGGTCATTTCATTAGATATAGAGGGTAAAAAAATCGTATTCACCGGCGACTTAGGCCGCTACAACGATCTACTACTGCCGCCTCCACAGCCAGTACACGAAGCTGATGTATTGTTGTGCGAATCAACCTACGGACACACCCTGCATAATACCCATTACGAGGAGATTGAAAAACGATTGATAAAGCACATCTTATATGCATGGGAAAACAAGAGTTTATTGCTGATACCCGGCTTTGCCGTGGAGCGCGCTCAAGTATTAATGTATTTAGTAAGTAAACTTAAACACAGAGGTCAAATACCGCCTGTTGCCCTCTACCTTGACTCTCCAATGGCAAGTGCTGTATCAGACGTTTTTATGCGTTTTTCTGAACTACTAAAAATTGACGGTATGGAGCTCTATCGAGCCCTCGATAGTTATGATTTTGTAGAATCTTTAGAAGAGAGCAATAAAATCGTACACAGCTCACAGCCTCGTGTTGTGATAGCTGGAGGCGGAATGTTGGCTGGTGGTCGCGCTTTGAATTATTTGTTTGAACACTTAGAAAATCCCAAGTCTATTCTCCTGCTTGCCGGATATCAAGCCGAGGGTACACGCGGTCGCGCGATATTGAATGGATTGGATGAGATTAAAATCTATGGCCGATATCTAAAAATTCGAATGCGTACCGATCACATCGACGGACTTTCGTCGCACGCCGATCGGGGCGATATATTGCGCTGGCTCGAAAATTTTAAAGCGTTTCCCAAGAAAATATTTTTGGTGCATGGCGAGGCTCATTCGGCTGATGCACTCCGGCTGAAATTGAAGGATACGTATAGAAATTCTGAGGTTTTAATTCCAAAAATCGGCGATTCGTTTGAACTTTTTTGATTTTGGGAGTTGTTTAAAACACTGTTGAGAATTAAATAAAGATTAACAGAAAAATAACTTCGTTATTTGTAGGAACCTTTATCGTTGTAAGCAAAAAAGTACAGCTATGACGTCAAAAATGGTGTTTAAAGACAATGCTGGCCGCAAAGTGACCGACGTGCGTGCTTTTGTTGAGCGATGGTTAGCTGACCATCCGAAAGGAAGGATTTTTATTGGCGCCGATTCGAAGGTCAAGGGCGAGTATGTGAAATACGCCATCGTCATTTGTCTGTGGGATGTAGGTAAGGGAGTTTCAGAACTTTTTGCTCATACCATGTTGCCCAAACCGGCCGATTCGTTTTCAAGGCTTTGGAATGAAGTAACAAAAGCCGTTGAGATAGCCGAATGCATCAAAGACTTAGCGCGTATCGAAATTCATGTAGACATTAACTCAAAGCCAGGGTATCGATCTTATCAGTTGTACGATGCCTCAATGGGTTTCATAAAGAGTTTTGGCTACGAAGCAGCAGGAAAGCCTTTTGCGTGGGCAGCCAGCTGTGGTGCCAATAGGCATTGTCAGTAAGAAGTTCTTTTAGTTGCTTTTTCTTAAAAATTTGTAGATACCTGCCACGATTCCAACAGGCATAAGACGCACTGTTGTCCGAATTAAGAGTTGAATTGCATAGTGATACCACTTATAAAAGCCCATTTGATAGATCATGTACATCGATTTGTATTCGAGTTTTAAATATACCCACCCTCTTCGCCGGTGAATGAGTGAGGTACCGGCGCGTACTCGAACAAGAGGCTTCGGAATATTGGCAGCCTTAAAGCCGGCATGTAGCAGTCGCGCCCACAGCACGTAGTCTTCGCCCATCACTTTTTCCAATGGATATCCATCTACAGACAGTACAGCATCTCGTCTATACATCACTGTTTGATGATTAAAAGGGCAGCGCCAGTGGGCGAATCGATAGATGTCTTTGTGCGAAGTAGGGAGTTCTCGGGAAGCAAGTTTCTGCTTCATGTCTTCATCGTACTCATCGATCCACGAGCCTATGATGGCCACCTCTGGATGCGCTTGTAAGTACTGCCATTGCATTTCAAACCTGTACAGCTCTGCAATGTCATCAGCATCCATGCGGGCTATCCATGGTTGGGAAGCGGCCTGTACACCAGCGTTGAGAGCCACCGGTATGCCTTTGTTTTCAGGAAGTTTTACGACCTTTAATTCAGGCAGGTGCTTTTGCCATTTCTGTAGCTCTTCTTCTAATTCGCTCGGGATTGGACCATCTTGTACAATGATGATTTCTGAGGCTTTTGCCGTTTGTGCTTCCACGCTTTTCAGCGATTCACGAAGCCAATGCGCTTTATCGCCTTGATAAATAGGTAATAGTACACTAAGCGGTAGCCTTTTCTCAGAGGAGGGATTCATACAGGCGCAAATATGCGGTTGCTACTGCCTGTGGGGAAAATTCAGCATCAAAACGCGCTGTGGCATTCATGCATAATGAATCCCGATGTTCGAGGGCAAAATGAATTGCTCGAGAAAATTGTAGTTCTTCTTTCACATTACATTTTACAACTTCATCAGAAAAAAGACCTTCAAACGTCGGAATATCATTTAGTACCACTGGTACCCGGCGCTGAAAGGCCTCAAGCACAACTAGCGGAAATCCCTCACTCAAAGAAGGCAACAACAAAACATCGGCTACACTGAGCAACTGATTGCCATCAGACACATATCCAGCAAAATATACTCGATTGTGTAACCTTAAATGTTCAACTTCTGTTTTTAATTCCGGCAGTAAGGGACCATCGCCAACATGTACCCATCGCCAATCTGGATTTTTTTTCAATACTGGAAGTACCGCCTGCAGATTTTTACGCTCATTAGCCGTTCCGAGGGTCATGAGCAAAGTGTTGCCATCAGCCCATTTTTTAATGTTTTCAGCAATTTTATGATTGTCTTCAGCCGGCGGTTTTAAAATTCGAGTATTTGGAATGTAATGGATGTTTTTAAAGCCCTTTTGCTGGTAAAATCTCTGCATATGCGGGGTAATTGCTACCAGTGCACTTTTGTTCCTCAAGCTCCAGTGATGCGCTAAGATGCCAATAAGCGCTGGTATTTTTGGATATTCCAGGCGATATTCTTCATAAAAATAGTTGTGCAACGTGCAAACGGTTGTGGTTTTTGGCTTGAGGAGCTTGTGGATGAATGTAAATATATCAGGCCGAAGTGTATGACTGTGAAAGATGTCGTATTCCTGAATTCCAAACAGCTCAAAGGCTTTTAAAAAAAACAATTTCTGTCCGTTATCCCAGCGATAGCCTGCTTTTTCATCAAAATACGCGATCGATATTGTGATCTTTTTTTGAAGTGTCAGAACCAGATCGTGTGCTACAGTTACCGGCCCTGTTATCGCAGGCGAGGGCACTATGTGAAGTACTTTCAAGAGGTCAGATTTTCTTTTTTCAACGAGCAACAAAACTATTTAATAGACTCTTAAACGCTTTTTACAAATAATCGCAAACTCTACTCATTGGTCGCATTCTTCAAACAGCGAAACTTTTACATTTGCGAAGAGAAAAACTCATAAACGTTGGACGAGAGAAAGCTTAAAGCCCTTGACACCCTTCATATTCCTGTGTGGCTAGCTAAGGACATTGCATGGCTACTGGTGTATAAACCGCTCGGTGTGGCAATGATTTTACCGGCGGTAGCTGTTGCACTGCACATATGCATTAAAACTGCGTTTAATAAGTTGCTTTTTTATCAAAATTTAGCAGTACTATTCTGGATATCAGCAAACTCAACCTGGATGGCTGGAGAGTTTTTCCATTTTGCATACAAACTACCAGCTGTAATTTTTTTCATTGCTGGCATCATTTCGATTATTTGGCACTATGTGATTGAATTGAAATCATCCGACGAAACGTTAACAAAACTGAGCTTTATCCGTTTTTTTAACAAGCGAAAAATTTAATCTATAACTTTCTGAATTCACACGATGAATAAAAAGCCTTTACGTTCATTGGCCTCGCTAGTGGTCACCTCTTTCATTTTGATTAGCTGTATGCCCGGCAGTACCAGTAACAAGGTACAGCAGCGCGAAAAACTCATTATGCAAATAACATATTCAGCACTATTTACTCAACATCTTCAACCTCCTGTGGCCAATACAGAATTGTCGCAGCGCATCTTCCTGAAAGCCGTCGAAAATTTTGATGTTTCAAAAAAATTCTTTTTGAAGTCAGATATCGATGAATTCTCAAAACAAAAGAGCAATATGCTTAAAATGCTGCAAGACGGTGACGTTAGCTTATTTGAGAAGATGTATCAGCGCATTTTGCAGCGCATCAAAGAGGCAGAGGAGACCGCAAATTCCCTTTTAAACGAACCTATAAAATTTTCTAAAAAGGAATTTTATGAAACGGATGACGATCGCCAGACATTCGCAAAAAACGCCAAAGATCTTCAGGAGAATTGGAGAAAATATTTGAAATACAGGGTTTTAGTAAGGCTTTATGAATCGATAGACACAAGTACAGCCGATCAACAGAATATTCCCGAAATCACAGGGCAGGCCGAACAAGAGGCTCGAAAGAAGGAACGCGAACAGCTGAAGGAGTGGTTTGATATGTTGCGCGATATGGATCGCAACGATTGGTTTGGCCTTTTCATAAATGCATATTCTCAAAATTTTGATCCGCACACAGAATATTATCCACCCCAGCGGCAAGAGGATTTCGAAATCGAGATGACAGGCCAATTCGAAGGCATAGGCGCACAGCTGGTAAATCGCGATGGCTTTGTCACCATCGAGCGAATCGTGCCTGGCAGCGCAAGCTGGCGTCAAGGCGAGCTCGAAGAGGGCGATAAAATTCTGCGCGTGACTCAAGAAAACGGTGAAGCTACCGACGTGGTGGGCATGAGTATTCAAAAAGTTGTAAAGTTGATACGCGGTAAAAAGGGGACAAAGGTGACCCTTACCGTGAGAAAAGCTGATGGTAGCCGTCGTGACATCACTATCGTGCGCGATGTGGTAGAAATGGAGGCAACCTTTGCGCGTTCTGCTGTTGCTGAATACAATGGGGTGAAACTTGGCTACATTCGCTTGCCGAAGTTTTATGTGGATTTTTATAAAGAGACCAATCGGAACTGTGCACAAGACATGCGTATGGAAGTAGAGCGCCTTAAAAAAGAAGGTATAGCCGGTATCATAATTGACTTGCGAAGCAATGGCGGTGGAACATTAGAAGGTGCAGTAGATATTGCAGGTCTATTTATACCATCTGGCCCTGTAGTTCAGGTAAAAGCTACTGGACAACCAGCCCGTGTACTTTCTGACCGCGATCCGTCACTGGTATATGACGGACCGTTGGTAGTAATGGTCAATCACTTTTCTGCCAGCGCTAGCGAAATATTTGCAGCTGCCATGCAAGACTATGGCCGGGCGCTAATCATCGGCCCCAGTCACACTTTCGGAAAGGGAACCGTACAAAACATGATTGACTATGACCGTGCCGTGAGCTTTGGAAATCGCGATTTGAAGCCTCTGGGCTCTTTGAAAATCACTATTCAGAAATACTACCGCATCAACGGCGGTACTCCACAGCTCAAAGGGGTTACACCAGATATTGTAATCCCTGATCAATACAGTTATATCGATTTTGGTGAGCGCGAGTTGAAAAATGCCATTGCCTATTCTGAGATTGCTCCGGCTACCTACACTCGATGGACACAGAATTCTACCTTCTCCTCGGCCATCGAAAAAGCTAAAAAACGCATTGCTGAAAATCCAAAATTTCAGCTCATGGATAGTTATGCCCGTTGGCTAGCCAACAACAAGGAGAAGTCATCCGTATCTCTTAAGTGGGAAGAATACATCACTACACAAAGACGTTTGAAGGAAGAATCGAAGCGATACAAAGATGTGTATGTGAGCACCGACAGCATTCCGTTTGTGATCCCAACCTCAACAGTAGCAGAGCTTACTCAGAAGGGTGATGACCAGAGGGAGTGGAAAAAGTGGGTAGGCGATTTGAGCCGGGATGTACAGTTGCAAGAGGCTATTCGCGTATTATACGACCTAAAATAATGATACACCGCAGGAACAGGCACAATCCTCTAAAGAGTCTTCCTGCCTTTTTCATTGGAGTATTTGTCTTCATCGCCTTGCTCTCATTTTTACTGCCAACTGAGGGCCCGGGTGCATATGATCACATACAACTGGAGTATGCACTTAAACCTCCATTTGTTCGGGTGCAATATGTTAAATTGAACAAATCGGCTAATGCTGCACAGGCAACTCAATACTATCCAGCCGACAGCATAGTTAAAATTTCAAATGATTCGCTAATTATTTACTACCGAAATAAATCAGCATATGTTGCTCATAAGGAAGACGATAGATACATACTCGAGCAGAAGACATTTTACCTCGGCACTGATCGCTTCGGTCGCGACATGTGGGCTCGTATAGCGTATGGCTCTCGTGTATCGCTTTCCATCGGCTTTTTAGCCATGATTGTTAGTTTATCGGTGGGCATACCTCTCGGTGCAGTAGCTGGTTACATGGGAGGTGCAGTTGACAAATGCATTATGTGGCTGGCTACAGTAGTGTGGAGTGTGCCTTCGGTGTTGCTTGTTATGTCGTTTACTTTAGTGTTTGGCAAATCGCTGGCGCAGGTTTTTGTGGCTGTTGGACTCACTATGTGGGTAGATGTAGCACGCACCGTACGCGGTAGGGTGATGTCAATTCGACATAAGGAGTACATTCTCGCAGCTCAAATCGGTGGGCTTTCTACCTGGCGCATTCTATCAGTACATATTTTTCCAAACATTTTAGGGCCGATTCTCATTTTAGCCGCATCCAATTTCTCTACTGCTGTATTGCTCGAAAGCGGAATCAGCTTTTTGGGTCTTGGCGTACAGCCACCTACGCCATCGTGGGGTAACATTATTCGCGATCATTACGCTTATCTCCTAATGGGCAAGCCTTGGACAGTTCTCTTTCCCGCCCTCTGTATCATTGGCCTTATTCTATCACTCATTTCCCTTGCAAATTGTTTAAGGGATTATTACGATGTAAAAGGTGAATAAGTTTTTTTTTTTTTTTTTACAAAAAATAGCCAATATTAAAATTATTGTGTGATGTGATTATATATCATTTTGTTGAAAATTTGGTGATTAGATGCAATCAAATACATAAAAACTCTGTGTATCTCTGTGCCCTCAGTGGTTAAAAAAATACCACAGAGTACACGGAGGCACACAGAGGAGAAATGAATAAAAATCTCTGTAGGTCGTTAAAAAAAAACTTTAAAGTTGATTTTTTAAAAAAATTAAATAAATGATTGAAAATCTAATTACAGACAAGATCATCGGATGTGCAATAGAAGTACACAATTATTTAGGTCCTGGATTGCTAGAGAGCGCATATGAAGAGTGTCTATTTTATGAACTAAAAAGCTCGGGAATTGAGGTAAAGAAACAAGTTGCTTTGCCTGTAGTTTATAAAGGAATAAAACTGGATGCTGGATATAGAATTGATTTATTAGTAGAAAGTAAAGTAATTGTAGAAATTAAATCAGTTGATGTTATTGCAGACATTCACAAAGCACAACTCATGACGTATATGAAATTAGCAAATATTAAAGTTGGATTGCTGATTAACTTTAATGTGAAAATGTTGAAAGACGGTATAGTGCGATGGATTATTTAATATTTCAAGTTTTTTTGAAGATCAAAACACATAGTACACGATGTCAAACAAAAGGAAAAATGAACAAAAAACTCTGTGTATCTCTGTGCCCTCAGTGGTTTAGAAAACACCACAGAGTACACGGAGGCACACAGAGGGGAAATGAATAAAAATCTCTGTGTATCTCTGTGCCCTCAGAGGTTAAAAAAATACCACAGAGTACACGGAGGCACACAGAGGGGAAATGAATAAAAATCTCTGTGTATCTCTGTGCCCTCAGAGGTTAAAAAAATACCACAGAGTACACGGAGGCACACAGAGGGGAAATGAATAAAAATCTCTGTGTATCTCTGTGCCCTCAGTGGTTTAGAAAACACCACAGAGTACACGGAGGCACACAG
>NZ_JBKBHX010000007.1:131676-192004 GCF_046299575.1 Thermaurantimonas sp.
GAAATGAATAAAAATCTCTGTGTATCTCTGTGCCCTCAGTGGTTTAGAAAACACCACAGAGTACACGGAGGCACACAGCGGAAAAATGAAAAAGAAACGCTATGCCATATCTGGAATTTAAAACGACTTAAGAGAGCATTGAAAGATAAATTAAACTCATTACCTCTCATCAGGTAAAATCGACAATACGTAGTTGTCAATCACATTTAGCGATTTGGCAGTTTCAGCGCCTGCAAATCCGTAGATATCCTCGTACGATACCATCATGCGGTATGCCCACAGAAACAAATCTGCCAACGGCTTGTAGGACCAGTGCCATTTTTCTTCGAAATATCCACTGCTACGCGTTTCGTCAAAAGGCGTATATGGTTGGAAGAATCCGTATTTCCAAGCATTATCGCGCAGCCATTTGTATACGCGCTGACCGGTAGGGGTGTTAAAGTATTCAGGATCTACTGAATTGAGGTCGAAGTCGGTACCCCAGTGATGGCGCGATGTGCCGGGCATGCTTGAATACTGCAAGATGCGATGGGCACGGTCAAACGCAGTGCCGCTAAATTTGTGATACTTATTTTCCCAAATGGTCTTTTGGCGAGTATAGTTGCGAGTCGAGGAGACTATGGTGAGCGAAAGACCATCTTTCTGAGCTGCTTCAGCCATTTTGTAGAAAGCTTCGGCTACTTCTCTGCGCAAATAATGATTCGAATGACTGGCAAATTCGGTTTTGATGCGCACAAAGTCAGGGTGTGTCTCGGGATCGAATCGACCTAAAAGTTCTTCTTTAGTGTATTGACAATATCCAATCAAACTAGAGAATATGAAAAAAGCAATTGCCCAAACCTGCATGCACTGACTTTTCTTCAAAAATCGAAATATCAGCATTAGTTACAGCTGATATGAAAAGAATTTATTCAGATGCCCCTGTTAATTGTTTTCGTGAGATGCATTCAGTTTGTCGATTTCGTCACTGATTTTTTTCGCCTCTTTCAAAAGTTCTTCACTTTTGGCTTTGTCGATTTGGCTTATGCGATAGGCTTCGATTCTTAATTCTTCGTATTTTTCGTATAATTCTTCAAGTTTTGATTTTTTCTTCAGGAGGCGGAAGAGCATTGGTAGTAGAGTTTGTGCAAATATTCATTTCTAAAGTTATATTATATAAAAAGTTTTAATGATTTAACGGAAAGATTTATGAAGTTTTATAATCTTTTCATATTAAACGCAGTTAACAACCACTGCACGGTTCGGACTTGATATGGTGTAATTTAGCACGGTCAATTAAGATGTATCAATGGACTTTAACTTACGCTTTGACAATCAAACCTACAGCGACTGGCTAAAACTTTGGTTTAAAGAGTCTGGAGGTAAACAGCCAGAAGAATTTATAAAAAAGCTGGATCGAGGAGTTGAGCTTAAACCGTTTTATCATTTTTCCGAAAATATCACTTTACAATACACGTCAGATAATTTTAATGAAATTGCTGTTTCTGAGTGGGTAGATCTTCCGGAAGAAAAGAATGAACATGTAAATACTTTGATTTTAAAGGCTTTAAATTCAGGAGCTTCTGGTTTATACCTCAATGTGTATAAAAAGCCCAATTGGGAGCTTTTGCTCAGAGATGTAGGATTAGAGTATATTCAAACAACAATAGATTTTAGAACAGATTTTCACAACGGTTACCGCAGTTTAGAAGCTTTTCTGTCGCTTACGCGCAACGAAAATTCTGCGAATAAAGTACATGTAGTGCTACCTTGGTTCAGCGACCAAGAGACATTGAGAGAAACACTGCAAGAAATTCAAACGGACTTTCATGGTTTGCTGATCGACCTGGCTGAGCCTTTGGAGGCTGGTTTACCACCGGGCTTGGTACTGGCACTCGGACTAGAAATGCTCAATACAATTAAGCAAATCAAGCCCCATTTGTTGAAGCGCATAGGTTTTCTTACGGCTACTGTTGGAAACACATATCAAGATTTGGTTTTTAATCGGGCCATAAAAGTTTTAGCAAGGGCATGGACGGAAAAGGCAAACAGTCGAACTGACGAAGTGTACATTCATTCCCGCACTGGTAGAACTGATTTGGGTTCGGCAGACGTGTATAACAATTTGATTCGGAATTCGATTAAAACCTTGTCAGCCATCGTAAGCGGTACCCATGCGGTAACGGTACTTCCGTACAATTTCTTTAAAACCTCAGCTGATCCTGATGCTTTAAGATGGGCGCGAAATCAAGCATTAATAGCTATTTACGAATCAAAACTTACTTATTACAGTGATCCAGTTGCAGGTAGTTATGCTCTTGAAAGTCTGACACAGCAACTCATCGATGCTGCAATAGAGTATCAATATGAAATCCAGCAGTATAATACCCTTTCAGACCTTTTTACCTCTGGGTACTACAGCGAAGCTCTCATACAGGCGCGCCAAAATATCCTTGAGGAATATAAGAAAGGGGGTAAAATAATGGTAGGTATATCCAAGTATAACCCCACTGCTGAGAAAATGGAAGAGCTAAAAATAACGTTTAGAGAGGGTTCACCTTTTGAACCTTTCGTAATTCAAAATCACTTGGTATGAAGATCTTGATTGATAAAAACGACATTCTACATGTGAAGCCGAACGGGGAGAGAAGTGGGCCAAACACTGTGCATCAAACCCCTGAAGGTATTGAAATTCCACATCTGGCTGAGCAGAAGCTGCTGGAAGGTACAGCTCACCTGGGCTATGGTGCAGGTCAGCCACCTTACTTGCGTGGGCCCTACGCCAGTATGTATGTAATCAGACCCTGGACAATCCGTCAGTATGCCGGCTTTTCTACGGCTGAGGAGTCAAATGCCTTCTATCGCCGAAATCTGGCTGCCGGGCAGAAAGGGCTTTCCGTGGCGTTCGACCTTGCTACCCATAGAGGATACGACAGCGATCACCCACGAGTGGTAGGCGATGTCGGTAAGGCCGGAGTGGCCATTGACACTGTAGAGGATATGAAAATACTCTTCGACGGCATACCCCTCGACCAGATGTCGGTAAGTATGACCATGAATGGGGCAGTGATTCCGATCATGGCTTTTTACATCGTAGCGGCTGAAGAGCAAGGGGTAAGCCCTGAAAAACTCTCAGGTACGATTCAGAACGACATCCTTAAAGAGTTTATGGTGCGCAATACGTATATCTATCCGCCAGGACCGTCAATGCGCATCATTGGCGATATCTTTAAGTATACGGCGCGCCACATGCCGAAGTTCAACAGTATTTCAATATCTGGATACCACATGCACGAAGCAGGTGCTACGGCCGATTTGGAACTGGCTTACACATTGGCCGATGGACTCGAATACTTACGCACCGGCATACAAGCCGGTCTCGACATTGACGATTTCGCTCCACGCTTGAGTTTCTTCTGGGCTATCGGTATGAATTTTTTTATGGAAATCGCTAAGATGCGTGCAGGTAGAGTGTTGTGGGCCGGCATCGTACGTGAGTTTAATCCCAAGAATCCGAAATCGCTGGCATTGCGCACTCACTGCCAAACCTCGGGCTATAGCCTTACAGAGCAAGATCCATTTAACAACGTAACCCGCACAGCCATTGAAGCATTAGCGGCTGCCTTTGGTGGTACGCAGAGTTTACATACCAATTCGCTGGACGAAGCCATTGCACTGCCTACGGATTTTTCAGCCCGTATAGCCCGTAATACTCAGCTCTATTTACAATACGAGAGTGGAATTTGCGCAACAGTTGATCCCTGGGCAGGTTCATATCATGTGGAGTATTTAACCCACCATCTCATCCAAAAAGCTATTGGACATATTCGCGAGATCGAAGAGCTTGGAGGCATGGCAAAGGCCATCGAAGCCGGATTGCCAAAGTTGAAAATTGAAGAGGCGGCTGCTCGCAGGCAGGCTATGATCGAGAGCGGTAAAGAATGGATTATAGGTGTAAATGTGTTTCAGCCAGAAAAAGAGACTCAAATAGAAATATTAGAGGTGGATAATCGGGCTGTGCGCAACAAGCAGATTGCCCGAATTAATGAAATTAAAGCAAAGCGCGACGCTCAGGCGGTAGAAGCCGCCCTTAAGCGCCTTACTGATATTGCTGCCAATTACACAGAAGGAAATTTACTTGAAGCTGCCGTAGAGGCAGCGCGCGCAAGAGCTACTTTGGGCGAGATATCCTTAGCAATGGAAAAAGTATTTGGTCGGTATCAGGCAGTAGTGAAAACAATATCAGGAGTTTATGCCCAGCAAATGAAAGAAAACGATACTTTTAAAAAAGCCCGAAAACTGGTCGAGCAGTTTATTGAGGTCGATGGGCGCAGGCCACGCATCATGGTGGCTAAAACTGGTCAGGACGGTCACGACCGCGGGGCCAAAGTGGTAGCAACTTCCTTTGCCGACCTTGGCTTTGACGTCGATGTAGGGCCACTCTTTCAAACACCGGAAGAAGTCGCCAAACAGGCAGCTGAAAACGATGTGCACATTCTTGGAATTTCGAGTCTGGCCGCTGGTCACAAAACCTTGGTACCAGCTGTGATCGAAGAACTTAAAAAGCTGGGCCGTGATGATATCATTGTAATTGCCGGTGGAGTGATTCCACGCCAGGATTACGACTTTTTGTTTGAAAAAGGCGTTGCCGGTGTTTTTGGACCAGGTACGAATCTGGCTGAAGCAGCCGTACAAATTCTGGAAATGATGCTAAAAGCAAAAAGGGAATTAAATAAACTTCAGTGAATTTAGCTGATTTTAAATCCAAGGCTTTACGCACTTTATCTGTACAATATGACCTTTCAGAAGCTGAAACATTGATTAGATATCTGTTAGAAGATTTTGCAGGGTTAAAAAAATGGAAGTGGAATGATGAAAATGTACAATTAAGCCGAGACCAAATCTTCAAACTCTTTGAGGTGCTGGACAGATTGGGCAAAGGCGAACCTTATCAATACATTTTAGGAAAGCAACTCTTTGCTGGTCACTGGTTTGAGGTAAATGGAGATGTGCTTATTCCACGTCCTGAGACAGAGGAGCTATTCCAATTTTTGGTGGAGTGGTGTAAAGAAAGAGCATTCTCACCTTCAATTATCATAGATCATTGCACTGGAAGCGGATGTCTGGCAGTTTCACTGAAAAAAGTGTTTCCGGATGCCCGGGTGGTGGGTACTGATGTTTCAGAAAATGCACTTAAGGTAGCTAAAAAAAATGCTGAGGCTCTGAATGCGCCTGTGGAATTTTTACAGGTGGATTTGTTGAAACAAGATGCAGTAAAACTCTTGCCCGAAAGGGTTGACCTAATAGTCGCAAATCCTCCATATGTGTTGCCATCGGAAGCAGCTTCAATGCATATGAACGTACTGAAGTATGAACCGCATTTAGCGCTGTTTGTACCTTCAGATGATCCTTTAGTATTCTATCGAAGGATATTAGAAGTATCTGTAAATACACTCAATGAGGCTGGTTTGATGGCTTTTGAAATTAACCCTTTATACGACAATAAGTTAGTAGAAATATTTTCCAACTTTTACCACGTTAAAATTTTGAAAGACCTATCAGGTAAAAACAGATTTTTATTTGCAACCAAACGATTAGAATGAAATCCTTGTATCTACATAAATTCATATTATTAAGTTTTTTAGGTTTCGGTCAATCAGAAGTAAACAGTTATTTGAGTGATTGGAATAAGGCGGGATTGCTTAACCCTGAATTTAAATCTGCACACGTAATTCGATTATCACCTAATGCCGATACTTCAGTGCCTGTAAACGAAAGTTTTGAGAGTGCCTTCAGGGCATTAGAAGGAAAGCCAGGAGTTATTTTATTAGCCGAAGGTAAATACTTGATTACAAAAACATTACAGGTTCCTTCAAATACACTCATCAAAGGTATGGGCCCGGGAAAAACGGTGGTGTATATCAACAATGGAGGCAACGGACATGGCTTTAGCGTTGAAGGTGGAATGGAAAGTACTCGGTATGCTATTGATGCTCCCAAAAAAGGCGATCGCACAATTACTTTACAAGAACCCTTACCCGAATATGTGCGATGGATCCGATGGATTAGAGAAGATCAAGACTTGTGTCATGCCAATTGGTGCTATTCGATGACAGGACAATTCTTTCTTATCGAACGACGCAAGGGCAACGTGATTTATTTACACGATGCCATTCGCGACAGTACACGCCCCACGGCCAAGCACGTAGTAGCTGTGATGCAACCGGCTGAAAATGTGTTCTTTGAAGATTTTTCCATTATAAGGCTCGATCGCACAAGCAGTCAGTCGTCTAATTTTCACTTTAACTATGCCGTAAACTGTAGGGTTTCGGGGGTTGCAAGCTACTTTACAAACTACGCCCATGTAGAGGCTCGCAATAGTGCCCATATCGAAGTATCAGGCTGCTATTTTACCCTATCGCATGGCTATGGAGGTGGAGGCAGGGGCTATGGTACTATGATACACCTCGGATCGGTCAATTGTCTTGTGTGGGACAATACCTTCGATGTGCTGAGACATTCGATGATTACTCAAGCCGGAGCCAATGGCAATGTCTTCGCGTTTAATTATTCTCTGAATCCACGCCAAACAACTACCCTTTTTGGAATCGACATAGAAAATAGCCTGACCGGCGATATGGTGTTGCATGGTAATTATACATATGCCAATCTCTTTGAAGGAAACCGTGCTGTTATGGCAATAGCTGACAACGCGCACGGATTTTCAGGGCCGAATAACGTTTTCTTCAAAAATCACATAGGTCGCAATGGTTTTTCAGTGATAGAACCGAATACCCATCGCATAGCCCTTATCAACAACAGAATTGACGGTCCAGTACTTTTCTTAATGGGCCAGAATCACTTGGAAATCAACACAGTTACTCCATCTTCCATCCGGAGGCCTGTGGATTTTGGAATAAAAAACGTTACTACAGCACTGAAGCGAATGTCTCGAAGTTTTCAAAAGGAATACCTTGGTGCTACAACGCTGCACGGCATACTCCTTCCGGCAGAAGTACGCTATAAATCAACATCTAAAACTACGAGCGAGTATTCGTTTAAAATTCCCAGGCTACGGTTGCGATGAGGTTGGATTACCGACTTAATCCATTGCCTTCAGCAGCTAAGGCAATTTGGCGCAGGTACATCTGAATGGTGTTCTCAAGGCCATAATATAAGGCATCAGAAATAAGGGCGTGTCCTATGCTCACCTCAAGCAGGTAGGGCACTTCAGCTACGAAGTAGCGCAGATTTTCGAGATTTAAGTCGTGGCCTGCATTTACGCCCAGTCCGAGGCTTTGAGCGATTTCTGCGCACACGGCATAGGGCGCTACAGCATTTTCAGGATCACGCAAAAATCCACGGGCATATTCCTCAGTGTAAAGTTCTATGCGGTCGGCACCCGCTTCAGCTGCCCCTTTAATGTCTTCTTCATTGGTTTCGACAAAGAGTGATACCCGCGCACCCGTTTTTTTTATGCGCTCAATTACTTGTTTTAAAAAATCTAAATGTGCATAGGTGTCCCAACCGGCGTTGGAGGTTAGCACACCGGGAGGGTCGGGAACAAGTGTTACTTGGTGTGGCTTTACTTCTTCAATGAGAGACAAGAAACGCTCTGAGGGATAACCTTCAATATTGAATTCTGTAGTAATGATTGGGGCTATTTCGCGTACATCGCTGTAGCGAATGTGGCGCTCATCTGGCCGTGGATGAACGGTAATGCCTTGAGCACCAAAGCGCTGGCAGTCGATAGCTGCCTGCAGAACATTTGGAATATTGCCACCTCTGGAATTTCGGAGGGTAGCTATTTTATTGATGTTTACACTGAGTTTTGTCTGAATCATTTTTTACTGAGATTTTTTACAATTTGTTGAACCATACGTGGACCTTCGTACACAAATCCGGTATATACCTGTACGAGCCGCGCACCGGAGTCGAATTTCCGCTGTACATCGTCGGCCGTAAAAATGCCTCCGACACCAATCAGAAGGGTATCAGTGGAGATCCTTTTTGCTATTTTGACCAAAACTTCATCTGAGGCTTTTTGTATGGGTAGGCCCGAAAGACCTCCAGAGCCTATTGAGTTAACTTGACTTTTCGGAGTTTTAAGCCCATCTCTCGAAATGGTGGTGTTAGTGGCTACGATGCCATCGAGTCCTGTATTAGCGCATACTTCTGCTATATCATCGATTTGCTCGTCAGTGAGGTCCGGGGCAATTTTTAAAAGGACGGGTTTATAGATGGCAGATTGAAGGGGATGCTTTCGCAGGTGTGTGATGATTTCTTCCAGCGGCTTTTTGTCTTGAAGGGCGCGAAGGCCGGGAGTGTTGGGCGAACTGACGTTTACAGTGAAGTAATCCACATGTTCGTGTAAAACTTCAAAGCAGGTGACGTAGTCGCGCAATGCTTCATCGTTGGGAGTGATTTTGTTTTTGCCGATATTGCCTCCGATGATGAGATTTTTTGGCTTTTCTTTTTTTAGTCTGGCTGCAAGTGCATGTACGCCTTCGTTGTTAAAGCCCATGCGATTGATGAGGGCTCTGTCTGCCGGCAGACGGAATAGTCTTGGTCTTTCATTGCCGGGCTGTGGCAGGGGGGTTACGGTGCCGACTTCTATAAATGAGAATCCAAGAGCCGACAGGGGTGCCAGATATTTACCATCTTTGTCAAATCCGGCTGCCAGGCCTATGGGATGGCGAAAGTGAAGTCCTTTCCAGTCGAATGGTTTGTAATCAGGGGTATAAAAAGTTTTTCTGAGCAGTAATTCGCCGAAAGGTATGCTGTACAGAGCGCTAAGGGCTGACATAGTGAGATGGTGGGCTTTTTCGGGCTCGAGGGTGAATAGCAACCGGCGAACTGCTGAATACATGAGTGAAATGATGTGTAGATATTTATAAAAAAAATGGGTTGCAAATATCACAAAGCAGGACAGAACTTCAACGTGTGAGGTTTGCTCTGGGAAGAAGGGGTGGAGACAACCAAATCGAGAGTGAGGATTAGATGGTAATGTGATCTTATAAGATGCTGTGTTTAATAAATTAAGGCTAGGTATTTAAGGGAGGGGTATTGACGAATGGAAAAAGTTAAAGGGAATTAGGTGGATGTTGGATTGGATGGAGGTGGTAAGGTGCTGTTTCTGATTGAATTGTGCAGTGATGGTGAAAGGATTAGCATTGGATTGTGTCCGTTGATTTCATAAGGGTTTGGGCAAGTGTTGCAGGAATTGCATTCATTTGTGTGGGGTGTGATATATGGCCGGAGTGGGAATTGGGAGTGGCGGATCGGGCAACAGTATAAACGCGTGAGGTGCCCGGCGGGCGCGCGGCAGCGCGGTGCTATGGCAGCATTGCAAGCTGCCATAGCACGGAAGCGAAGCGTACCCCAGAGGGGACCGACCCCTGACGAAGGCGCCAAAGGCGCCTTGTCAGGGGGCACGCCCAAAAAATTAAAAAATAATATTAACGACTCCCGAAGATGGCGCTGCCCACGCGAATCATGGTGCTGCCACAGCGGAGAGCTATGGGATAATCGCCACTCATGCCCATGGATAGAGTGTCAAGTTGTGTGTCGGGATAGGTGGTGCGGAGTTGGTCGAACAGATTTTTGAGGTGCAGAAATTCGGATTCAATTTTTTGAGTTTGATTGGTATTGGTGGCCATACCCATCAGACCGCGTAGGCGGACGTTTGGGAAATGACCCTGGTAGATTTTTTGAGCTAGGTGAAGACATTCGGTGTCATTGAGGCCGAATTTGGTTTCTTCGTCGGCGATAAAGACCTGAAGGAGTATGTCGATGGTGCGGTTTGCTTTGAGGGCTTGTTTCTGGATTTCGGTGAGGAGCTTTTCGCTATCGACGCTGTGTATCAGGTGAATAAAAGGTGCGATGTACTTGACTTTGTTCGTCTGAAGGTGGCCGATCATGTGCCAGCGGATGTCTTTGGGGAGTTTTTCAGCTTTTTCGACGAGTTCTTGAACGCGGTTTTCGCCGAAGTCGCGATGGCCGGCGTAATAGGCTTCGAGTATTTGCTCCGGCGATTTGAATTTTGATACTGCCACAAGGGTGACGAACGGGCCTATTTCAGAGCGAATCCGTGCGATGTTATCGGCTACAGAGCTCATACTGGTTGTATTTCGCGGAGTTTAGCGATAATGGCTGATTCTACTTCGGGGCTGTCCCAATTGGTTTCGATGTCAGGACGGCTCATGATATCGGCCATAATTTGGTCGTGGATTTTACCGAGGGCGAGGGCTTCAGAATAGCGCATGTGGCTGAAGGTAACCATTGAGTAAAGGGGTGTCCAGAGGTCGGGATACTTCTGCTGAATGCGGGCTTCGATTTTTTTCTGAAGCAGAAATTTTGGGTCGGCTGTAAGGTCGCGCATTTCGATGAAATTTCGAAGTGCGAGCTCGGCAATGGCATCGCCGTCGGGCTTTCGCAGTTGCTGGTATTGCTGCAGGGCTGAGGTCCAGTCATCGGTGGTGTCGAGGAGCTGGAATAGTACGTCTACATCTTCGAAGCCGCAGTTCATTCCCTGGCCGTAGAAGGGGACGATGGCGTGTGCTGCATCGCCTATGAGTGCAGTTTGATTGCGCACCCACGGATAGCATCGGATGATGCATAGGGATGAGACAGGATTCTGCAGCCACTGTTGGTCGAAGTCAGGCATGAGATCCAATGCATCGGGGAAGGTATGTCGGAAGAATTCTCTGGCTTTTTTAACGGTGTCGAGAGCTGAGAAGGAATTTTGGCCTTCGAAGGGGAGAAAGAGTGTAACTGTGAAAGTACCGTCGATATTCGGAAGGGCAATGAGCATAAACTCATGGCGTGGCCAGATGTGGAGTGCGTTGTTTTCTAGCAGGAAGGTGCCGCCCTTACCGGCAGGTATGGTGAGCTCTTTATAACCGTGCGAGATGTACTGCTGCTGGTAGTCGAACCGGTCGGTCTTCATCATTTCACCGCGGATGGCTGAGAAAGCCCCGTCGGCCCCGAAGATGTAATCGGCCTTGACTACGACTTCGTCGCCGGCTTCTTCGATAAATTTTACCTCGTTAGTAAGGAAGTCCACATCCACACACTTGTGGTTAAAGAACAGCTCTACATTTTCATAGGCGTCGGCAGCGTTGAGGAGCAGGATGTTAAGACCACCACGCGAAACGGAATAAATGGCCTGACCCGGCTGTCCGTAGGGCTGGCGAACATAACTGCCGTCTGGCTGATGCAGGCCTCTGTGATACATAGGCAGGGCTATTTGACGCACTTTTTCTTCGAGACCCACTCCACGGAGGGCCTTCCAGCCACGGTCGCTAAGGGCAAGATTTATGGAACGACCCGCGTAAATATTGGTTTTACGTGCATCCGGGCGTCGTTCGAAGAGGCGGACACGATGACCTCTTTCGGCAAAATACACTGCTAAGAGTGAACCTACAAGCCCTCCACCAGCAATGACAATACTTTTTTTAGCATTCATTTTTTATGGATTAAAATTCCTTTCTCTATGATTTCCAAAGTTCTAAAAACATCTTCAAAACAATTGTACAACGGTACAGGAGCCATACGGATCACGTCGGGGTAGCGCCAGTCAACGACGACCCCGTGCAGAGTAAGATGATCAAACATTGGTCTGCCATAGCCATGGAATACCACACTTAGTTGGCAGCCAGATTTTTCATTTTCAAAAGGGGTAAGAATGCTGATATCAGCATTATAAGTTTCATTGATTTCACGTAAACCATTGGCTAACAATGTTGTGAGTGCTCGACTTTTGTTTCGAAGAGCTTCCCAACCGGCCTGCTGAAACAGTGGCAAAGAGGCCAGCAGGGGTGTCATAGACAAAATGGGAGGATTTGACAGCTGCCATGCTTCCGCCGTATTTATTGGCTCAAAGTCATGCGGCATTTCAAATCTTGTGGATTTTGAATGTCCCCACCAACCCTCAAACCTTGGAAGCACCTTGCCGTGATGCCGCTCGTGAACGAAAATACCGGCCACAGCTCCCGGGCCGCCGTTCAGATACTTATAGCTGCACCAGGCAGCAAAGTCCACACCCCAGTCGTGCAGTTTGAGGGGAATATTACCCACTGCGTGTGCCAGATCCCAGCCTACCACAATGCCCCGCTCACGGGCAAATTGGGTGATATTCTCCATATCAAACACTTGACCAGTGTAATAATTTACACCACCCATCATCAGCAGGGCTGTTTCGTCAGCATGTTCGTCAATGAAGCCGAGCAAAGTTGTTTCGGATATAATTCCGTTTGAATCCGTGGGAATTTCAACCACTGCTTCGGGATAACCATGAAAGCGCGCCTGGCTCTGAAGTGCGTAGTAATCGCTGGGGAAGGCTTTTGTTTCACACAATATTTTGTACCGCCACTTTGTAGGACGATAAAAGGAAACCATCAGAAAGTGAAGATTGGCCGTCAGCGTATTCATTGCCACGACTTCGGCAGGCAGTGCGCCAGCGATATAAGCCAGGTGGTCGGTAAGCAGCTCGTGATAGGGCATCCAGGGACGTCGCGCGTGTGTATGACCATCTACGCCAAGAGTAGCCCAGTCGTCGAGCTCCTCGAGCAGAAGGTCACGCACAGTCTTCGGCTGAAGGCCGAGGGAATTGCCCGTGAGATATATTTTTTGGGCTCCTTCTTTGGTAGTGGGTATGTGAAATTTTGAGCGAAAGTCTTTTAAAACATCAGCCTCATCGGCCTTGCGATAGTCAAATGATTTCCAGTGCATGAGGGCAAAGGTATAGGGCCGGCTATCATTTAAAATACGATTAAGGGCAATTAAAACTAAAAAAAAGCAAAGGAGATTAATCAACTTTTTTATACCCCCTAAGATAGAGTACATCGCCGGGTTTCGGCTGCTCTCCTGCCTTCAGGTTGTTGCGTTTGTATAGGTATTTGAGTTTTATTCCGAATTGCTGGCTGATTTTGTACATATCGTCTTCGGGTTTTACGGTGTAGGTTTTCACTTTTCGGGCCCGGCAGCGCTTGGGTTGTAAGAAGACGATGTCGCCGGGCTGCAGGGCATGGGTGTAGTTTAGCTCGTTGTATTTTAAAAGGTACTCAACTTTGGTATCAAATTCTTCAGCGATCGTCTCCCAGGTATCACCAGCTACTGCAATTACGTATTTGATGCGGTTTTCGTGATATTTTAGACGTCTTTCGGAAACTACGAGTGAACCAAGTGCTTCCTGGTCGATGATGTAGAGTTGATAATCTTCGATGATTTTGATGAGTAGTTCTGGATAACGTGGATTGGTGGCATATCCTGCTTCTTTTAATCCATAAGCCCAGGCTTTGTAGTCGTCGATGGGCAATGAGAAGAGTTTTTTGTAGCGAGGTCGCTCGCTGAGAAAGAGGGAATGATCGCGATACGACTCTTCCACAGACTTGTATTTTCTGAAACACTCATTTTTCTGGTCGTCGTCGTGATATACGGTTGGGCCGTCCCACTCACGGTGGCATTTAATGCCGAAGTGATTATTGGCTTTTACTGCAAGGACGCTTGTTCCATCTGCCGACTCAAGAGCTGCCTGAGCGAGTTTAATGCTTGCTGGTATCTTATAGGTCTTCATTTCTTCGATGGCCAGCGGTTTGTGCTTTTGGAAGTACTCCAACCGGCGTTTATTTAGGTTCTGGCCCATTAATGGCCAGGTGAGTAGCAGTGAGATGAGCCACCAGAGGTTTTTCATAGGCCAAATGAAGCTTTTTCTTTTTAATTTGGGGCAATATACCCATCATTCCTTGCAGTCCGCCGGTGTGAATCCACAATTTTCGTACACCCGACGGTGAATTATTTTTATGCAAAAACGCGAACAATGATTTAGCCGTATACACCAGATCGGTCATAATGCCTGTCACTTTGTAAAAGATATTGGCAAATTCCAGCAATTCGGATGTCCATTTTGCATAGCCGCCGAAGTGATAACCGTCAGCGAAGCTTAGATTTTCGGGTAGTTTAATCGGGAAATGGGTTAAGAAGTCATCAGCCAGTTCTCTACCGGTAGCTTTTAGCACAGGAACAGCTATTACCCGTGCATGCGGTGCTGCAAGTGCTATCCCGATGGCCGTGGTCAGTGTGCCGGCTGCAAGCCATATTTCTTCATAATTTATAAAAGTGTTTTCATAGCTAAGTCTTACCCCCTCCACTCCAAGAGGTCCCTTGCCCCCTTCTGGTACAGCAATCCATTTTGGATCGGATGAATGCTCAGTATTTTTTTGGAGCCGATACACATCAGTATTCATTTTTAGGAGTTGCATACCCAGACGATGACAGATTTCGAGGGTAGGCGTAATTTGATGAAATCCGCGTACAAAAGCCCGGCATGGTATCTTTAAAAAATATGCAGCGTTGGCCGTAGCGACGAGATGGTTTGAAAATGGACCGCCAAATGTTTCAATGCCCTTGTGATTCTCAAGAGCTATTTTTAAATAAAGCCAGAGTTTTCGCAACTTGTTACCAGAGATGACCGGGTGAATCAAATCGTCGCGCAGGACTGAGAAGCGCTTCTCATTAAATTGAACTTCATGAAATTCAGCATTTAACCAGCTTGTGCGAAGGAATTGCTCAAAAAATGCATTCATCAAAAGACTTTCATCAGACAAAGAACCGATAAAGTTTGCATAGTTTTGGGCGTGCTAAATCCAAATTTTAAATACCATCCCGGCGAACTGCCATCGGCCGATGAACTTTTTGAATCGCTGAAAAACGGTGACAGGCTTGCTTTGGCAAGGGCTATTTCACTTTTAGAAAGTACCCATCCAGCACATCGCAAGTTGGCCGCAGAACTTATCCGCCGAAGTGTAGAGCTGAAGGCTGATACCTTGCGCATAGGTATCTCGGGCGTACCAGGTGTAGGAAAGAGCACTTTCATTGAGGCATTTGGCAATTTTTTGATCGATGAATTTGATTATCGTGTGGCAGTGTTGGCTATAGACCCCAGCAGCCAGACGGGAGGAGGAAGCATTATGGGCGATAAGACACGTATGGCTCGCCTTGCTTCAAGGTCTGAAGCCTTCATACGTCCAAGTCCATCAGGAAATCAATTGGGTGGTGTGAATCGCACCACGCGCGAGTCCCTGCTTTTATGTGAAGCTGCAGGCTTTGACGTTATTCTTGTGGAAACTGTAGGTGTAGGCCAAAGTGAAACTGCCGTATATCATCTCACCGACTTCTTTATGGTGCTTATGCTTGCCAATGCCGGCGATGAGCTGCAGGGCATCAAACGCGGCATTATGGAACTGGCTCATTTGGTAGTGATAAATAAGGCCGATGGTGAAAATCTGACGGCTGCGCGCAGAGCAGCTGCAGAATACGCCCGCGCTCTGCACCTGCTGCAAGCCGGACAATCGCAGTGGAGCCCTCGGGTGTGTACCACAAGTGCCCTCACCGGCGCTGGCATGGCGCAGGTGTACGACTTCATCGATCAATATAGGCGGCTCACACATGCCAACGGATACTGGCAGCAAAATCGCCTGATGCAGCAGAGCTATTGGTACGAGCAGGCCATTGCCGGCGCATGGAAATATTTTTTGCATAAAAATCCGGAAAAATTTCAATTATATCAGCACCTAAAATCCTTGGTTGAATCTGGTGAGACTGATCCTTTTTTGGCCGCTGAAGAACTGTTTGAGGATTTGTGAAATAATGAGTCTTATGATTTTTTGATACTTACGGCAAAACTTTTAATGCTTTCAAATAGTGCTCTAAAAATTTGATTAGCAAATACACCGGTATTTAGAAACCCATAAATTTCCTTGAAGGGGCTCTGGTTATTGGAAAAAATTCGGGTGTAGTCAGATTAATTTAGATTATATTGTAGTCTAAAATTTGATAATTATATTATCAAAACTACATGAAAGCTACTCCTGTGGTGATGACGTGGTACTCCCTAAGATATGGGGTTGTGCCCGATGACTGGTGGATACAATATGCTGTGGAGCAAGGCTTTCGCCGGCTGGTAGTGGCTGATATCAACAGTACATCGGCCGTATTTGACATGATGCGCCGGGGGCAGAAGGCTGGCGTGCAGGTGATACCGGCCATCGATGTGCGGGAGGGAGTGGAGAGGCGCTATACACTGGTGGCGCAGACCTGGGCCGGATTTGCCGCCATCAACGAGTGGCTCACCGGCTATCTGCACTCCGGAGAGCCTATTCCGGGGCGTGCCCCCGCGATGGAAGGGGTGCTTGCCGTGTATCCACTGAGAAGGGATTGGTTTTTTTCACCCGAACCGCACGAATACATCGGCATACGTCCGCACGACCTGCCACTGCTGAGTGTATCGCCCTGGCGCTATCACGCACAGCGGCTCATCGCCTGGCCGGTGATGGCTTTTCGCCACAAGCGCGACTACAATGCCCATCGCCTGCTGCGTGCCGTGGACCTCAACTGCCTGCTGAGCAAGTTGCCACCTGAGCAACAGGCCACGCCGGAAGATCGAGTGCTCTCAGCCGATGAACTCCGGCATGCATACGATGGACATCCTCAGTTGGTAAATCAACAGGAGCGGCTGATGGACTCCTGCTGCTTTCACTACACCTTCGGCCAGATGCAGAACAAGCGGGTTTTCGGTACCTCAGCTGAAGATGACTGGAATCTGCTCCGACAGGTCACCGAAGAGGGTCTGATCCGCCGGTATGGATGCGAAACTCTGGAGCTGCGCGCGCGCCTGCAAAAGGAATACGAAATCATTGTGCAAAAGGGATTTGTGAGCTATTATCTCATTGCCTGGGATGTGGTGCGCTATGCGGCACACCGAGGTTTTTTCCACGTAGGGCGGGGGAGTGGGGCCAACAGCCTGGTAGCCTACTGCATGGGCATCACCGATGTGGACCCGGTGGAGCTTGACCTCTATTTTGAGCGGTTTATCAATCTCTATCGGGAGAATCCGCCGGACTTTGACCTCGACTTCAGCTGGCGCGACCGCGACGAGGTGCTGGCCTATATGTTTGAGCGACATGGCAGGCGTCACACTGCACTTCTGGCAGCGGTCAATACCTTTCAGTACCGCGCTGTGGTGCGGGAGCTGGGCAAGGTTTTCGGACTGCCCAAGCCGGAGATTGATCGCCTGGCCGAAGGCGACCTATCGGCTCACAATCTCGATGACATCAGCCGCATCATCCTTCGGTATGCGCAGTATCTGCACGATTACCCCAATCACCTGACCGTGCATGCCGGCGGAGTGCTCATCTCCGACAAGCCCATGAGCTGGTACACACCCACTTTCGTGCCTCCCAAAGGTCTGCCTACTACCATGTTTGATATGTACATAGCCGAAGATGTGGGCCTGTACAAATTTGACATTCTCAGTCAGCGCGGTTTGGGGCACATACGCGATGCCGTAGAGCTGGTGCGCGTAAACCGTGGTGAATCCATCGATATTCACGACATACCGCGCTTTAAGGCAGACCCCACCATCAGCCGCATGCTCAGCGAAGGGCGCACGATGGGCGCCTTCTATGTAGAGTCGCCAGCCATGCGCCAGCTGCTCAAAAAGATGGGCTGCACCGACTACATAAGTCTGGTGGCTGCCAGCAGTATTATACGTCCAGGTGTAGCGCGCAGCGGCATGATGCGCGAGTACATCCGGCGTTACCGGTTTCCGGAAGCTCGCAAGGATACGCACCCCATTCTTTACGACATCATGCCCGAGACTTTCGGTGTGATGGTCTATCAGGAAGACGTAATCAAGGTCGCGCATTACTACGCCGGGCTCACTCTGGCAGAGGCCGATGTACTGCGCCGGGGCATGAGTGGCAAGTACCGCTCGCGCGAAGAGTTTGAACGAGTAAAAAACCGCTTTTTCGAAAATTGCCGCCAGAAGGGCTATCCTGATGGGGAGGCCGCTGAAATCTGGCGGCAGATCGAAAGCTTCGCCGGCTACTCATTTGCCAAGGGACATTCGGCCAGCTTTGCGGTGGAGAGCTATCAGAGCCTCTATCTGAGGGCACACTACCCACTGGAGTTTATGTGTGCCGTGATAAACAATTTTGGTGGTTTTTACAGTACAGAGATGTATGTACACGAGGCCCGCATGCTCGGCGCCGATGTACAACCTCCCTGTGTAAACCACAGCCGTGAACTCACGCGCATTACAGGCTGCACACTCTGGCTTGGTCTGGGTCTGCTCAAATCGCTGGAGGCTCCGCTGATGGAGCGCCTGCTGGCCGATCGTGAGAGAAATGGCAATTATATTAGCCTGGAAGACTTCTACCGCCGTGTGCGGCCGGGTCTCGAGCAGCTCAAAATCCTGATTAAGGCAGGGGCTTTTCGCTTTACCGGTCTCGATAAGAAAGAGCTATACTGGCAGGCTTACTGGTTGCTATCCGGCGAAAAGCCACGCCCTGCTCAGCCTGAGCTCTTTGCTGAGCCTGCTATAGACTTCACACTTCCTCATCTGAAGACCGATCCGATCGAGGAGGCCTATGACCAGATGGAATTGCTGGGTTTTCCGCTCTGCTCGCCCTTTGAACTGGCTGTGGGGCTGCCGGCTGATCTGCTTAGGGCACGCGATCTGCCACATTTCACAGGCCGAGAAGTGGACTTCTACGGCTATCTGGTCACCATCAAGCCCACCCGCACGGTGAAAGGCGAGCGCATGTATTTCGGCACCTGGATCGATGTGGATGGCCACTGGGCTGATAGTGTGCACTTTCCGCAGGTAGCTCTTCAGTATCCCTTCAGGGGCAAGGGGGTCTATCACCTCCGCGGCCGCGTATGCGAAGAGTTTGGCGTGTACTCCATCGAGGTCAGCTATATGGAAAAGCTGGGAATAAAGTCCAGAACAGAAGTAACAGCCTAAACAACCTTCTACATATCCGGGACACGATTCACATTCAAATAATGTGGAAGTGAACAAAATTTCTCTGATCAAAGTGATAGGTGTTTTTGAGCGCCAAAAGCGAACTGGTATTTCTCTTCGGTCTGTAAAAAATATGGGCTAAATCTTCTTCCAAATACTGCATATGCAGTAGCATTATTCAGGAAGAGTTCTATTTGTTTTGAACTATGAAAAAATACTTTGGACTAATACTGCTCGGGTGGCAACTATGCCTACCCGCAGAGGGATTTTCTCAAATTTTCGATAATTATGACAATTACATTCCTCAGAGGAATTTCAAAAGCATTTTTTTTGTAGGCGACGACGAACTTGTCGTTCGTATAGAAAATAAGGTACGAAGATTTACTTTTTCAGGTACTAGTTCAAATACAGATCAATACTCATTTGACGAAAATTTGCTTAAAAATCTACTGTATCTAGATCATCAGTTTATCATCAATGGATCGGGTATTTATCACCATACATTTTTCAAGGAAATCAGAAAAATTTCCGATTTAAAAATCGAACTCAGACCAAAGAAAAAAAGCGACGATTATCCGTTACAGAAATTTACGTTTGACAGATTTACCAATACCTTCGTCTTGACCGATAACAAAACGAAAACAGTCCACCTTCTGAATGCCGAAAACGGTCAGTTAGAATCCATAAAAATTAAATGCAATAAAGGCGATAAACTGATTCCGGTAAACGCTACATATGTATATATCAAAACTGAATACGATCGCAAAAAAGAGAACAACAGTGATATAGTTATTCATCTGAAATCCAATGAGCAGAAAAACGTAAAACAAGTATCAATAGTTATTGCTGTATCAGATACTATTGCATTTGTGTACGACGGAAAGTACACATTTATGAATCTTAAAACCGGTGAATTTTACGATTGGGTCAACAGCCTGACCAACCCAAACATACAGTGCTGTCATCACTACCTGAGTCAGAACAGACGCTACATCATATCCCGCGGAAGCACACTGTCATTTTCAGTTTATGACATTGAACGAAAAAAAATCATGACATCATCGGAATTTTCGTCACGAACTGAGCAGTGGAAGGTATATGACAACAGAATGAAAGATGTCATACCAATGGATTTGTATTACGAATTTGATGACATCGAAGTGTCACCCGACGGGAAGAAATATGTTTTTTCAGAGCAAAATGGTTGGGTACTTATGGTTTCAATATCTGATTATAAGAAAATGTTCGAATACGGAATGTATCGCCAGAATCCTTATTTAAAAAGCAAGCAACAGACGGCACAAACGACCACCCCATCAACACAGGCCCCCTCTGCACCGATCAACGGTGTAAAGGAGTTGACCGGCAGCTTCTCGATGGAATATTCTTATCAATGGTTCAATAAAACAGGAAATTACAAACCGATGGCTATTAAAATAGTCGTTACCTCTTCCACCATCCAGGAATACATCTGGGGGAATGGTGCGTACGTCGCCTGGGGTGGGCCATGTACGATCGTACATAACAAACAGGAAACTTTCGGAGGAAAAACAGGACTGTTTTATGTCTGTTCCAGCGGCAAAAAATACTTTTTTTTCACCGATAAAGGAGTTAATGCCGTAAGGGTTGAAAGTGGGTCGGACAGCTTTTTTGATTACATTGACAAATTGCCGGAGTAATTTTTTTAAAAAGCAAAATACAATGACTTATACTCCAAAAAATCAACTTTTAATTCTGATATATTTTGTGCTTTTAACATTTGTTGTACATGCACAATCGATTACCTATCTGAACTTGCCAGAATTTGGATTCAGACATAAATTTCCTACCGGTTATTCAACCCATTCGAGCCCAAGACTCAGTTCGAGCTCATATTTTATAAAAGGGTACAATTTCGTCAGAAATAATGGTAATAATGTAGTGGATATCGTCCTTGAAATTTATAAAGGCGAATGTGTAAAACCGGAAATATTATTTGAAGATTTTGAAAATGCTCTTAGAGGTGGAAAAAATACAACTTTTACCTTTTCGGATGTGAATTCCGAGAAATACATATCACCATTCGGCTGGCTTGTCTTTAAAGGTACTGCGCGAAAATTTGGTGACGAAAACATATATCATTTTTACAATGTGTACATGAGTCTTGATTATGTAGTAGTTATTCGTTCATTCATGAAAAATGACGGTTTCTGGGATGTGGGTTATAACACAGTAGCAGATAAGTCCGATGGATCTTCATTTGAACCTTTTCCCTTGCAGAGAAATATGAAAGAACTCGGCGTTTCACTTCAAGCCCAGGGATTTTATTTTTTTGCTAAAATGCCCGGTGAAATTCAAGGATATGAATTTGTAAGATGTACAGAAAATCCTGAAGAACTTCCCGTTTTCAGAATATTTCCTCTCGAGGGTGAAGTAAAAAAGTTTTTTGACCTGAGAAAACTGGAATTTTTGCAAAACAGAAGTCAGCTACTCGAATGGGATCAAACGGATATCGTATGGCCAGGTGAGGGCAAAAAGAAGTTTACCAATGGAAAAAAATACACTCATAAATTCAACAGAACATTTGAGTCAGGAAATACCTATCCCTTTTACGAAATTTATTATACGTTTGAATACCGCGGAAAACCATTTATGGTGTTGTTTATGGCACCTTTAAAAACAGATAAATTTCTTAGAGGATATCAAAATTCAAACTTCAGTGCAGAGCACACTGGAAGAGAGATCGTTTACTGGTATGAACAAAGCCTTTTAAAGATACTTGAATCCATGAAAGAATTGTGATTACTGATCCCTGTTTTTAATCCCTTCCAACAGCATTTGATAGGCTCTTTTCAAATCGCGTTTCTTTTCATTTGATTCAGAAAACACAATAGCGCCGGAAATCATCATTATGAGCAAAACCAAATCGTTTTCAGGGTCAAAATCCTTTCTTATTTTATTCTGTTTTTTAGCGCAGTCTGCCAACGGTCTGAAAATAGAGATCAGCTGATTCAAAAGTTTTCTCTCAGGATCATCTACATACAAGGATAATTCGTGAAAATAAAGGTGCATTGAGGCTGTGATCGAAAGTAGTTTTTCAAAACCCTTTTCATCGCACTGCAGTTTCTGTGCATACCAACGAAGGATCATCAGGTTTCGTTCGAAAATGGCGTGAATTAATTCTGATTTACTGGAAAAATGGCGATAAAATGTGATTCTCGAAAGTCCGGACCTCTTAATAATATCACTGAGATTAACCTGCGGCCCTTCTGAGAGAAATAACTTTCTGGCTGTTCGGACTATGGCGTTTCTATTGCGCTCGGCATCGGCTCTCTTCATTGAGAAAATTTTATTAAAAAACTGATAAATGTTACAATTTGTTTCAGATAGACATCTTTGTTTTGATGCACAAATTAAAATTTTAAATCATGAAAACCAGCCAACAGGAAAAAACTTTTGACGTTGTAATCGTAGGCAGCGGAGCAGGTGCCCTCACTGCTGCCCTCACAGCGGTACATCAGGGATTGGAAGTAGTGATCCTTGAAAAGACTTCCTACTGGGGCGGTTCATCGGCTTATTCGGGAGGTGGCCTTTGGATTCCAAACAACTTTCTGATGCAGCAGGCAGGAGCTCTTGATTCGGAAGAGGAGGCACTCGAGTACATGAATGCTGTAATTGGTGACGTGGGGCCGGCAAGTAGCGACGTTAAGCGAAGATTCTACGTAAAGTATGCTCCCGAAATGGTCAATTGGCTTCAGAGTCTTGGTTTTCGATGGGTGCGGGCACATTTGTATCCCGATTATTACCCTAATGTAAAAGGAGCCAAGACGGGCAGAGTGATCGAAGGCGATGTTTTCGATGGAAAAAAGCTGAAACACCTTGCAAAGAGCCTTAATAAAGCGCCAGGTATGCCTGATATAGCACTCAAATCCGGAGATGCCTATCTGCTGCCAATGGTCACCCGAAGCTGGAAGGGATTCAGCACTATGATGCGAATTGCCGGACAGACTCTTCGTTGGAAGCTCACCGGCCGACAGCCTCTCACCTTAGGGCGATCCCTTTGTGGGCAGCTCATGTATCTGATACAGCAGAAAAGAACCACGGAAGTGTGGCTTAATTCGTCCTTGAAAAAGCTGTTGGTCGAAGGCGATAAAGTAACAGGTGTGGAAGTGCAACTCCAGGGAGAGACCGTAGTCGTTCGAGCCAATAAGGCAGTAATTTTAGCTGCCGGCGGATTTCCACACAATAAAGAGATGCGTAAAAAATACCACGGCATTGATGAAGAGTGGTCGTCAGCCACACCCGGAAATACAGGTGACGCCATACTTGCTGCCGAAGCAATAGGCGCAGCTACGGCTCTGATGGACGATGCCTGGTGGGGTGCAAGTTTCATTCTCGACGGCAAAATAAACTTCTCCGTGACAGAGCGCTCAATGCCTGGATGCATCCTGGTGGACCAGGACGGTTACCGGTTTGCAAATGAGTCCACATCGTATGTCGATCTGGGGCATGAAATCCTCAGGCATCATCAAAAGACCGGCAAAGCCATACCCTGCTGGCTGATCATGGATGGATTGTACCGCAAGAGATATCTCTTCGGAATGATGCCCCCAGGAGTCACACCAAAGAAGTACATCAGAAACGGGGAAGTCATTAAAGCAGATACGCTCGAAGACCTGGCCCGCCAGTGTAAGATGCCTTACAAAAATCTGAAAACTACACTTAAGCGCTTTAACAGCTTTGCCCTGCACGGCAAAGACGAAGATTTCGGCCGGGGGCAAGACATCTACGACAGGTATTATTCCGACGATTTTGTCAGACCAAACAGTAATCTGGCTCCGATTCAAAATCCACCTTTCTACGCCATTCGGTTCTATCCCGGCGATTTAGGTACCAAGGGCGGACTTTTGACTGATGAGTTTGCCAGGGTGTTAAAAACCGACGGAAGTATTATTGAAAATCTGTACGCTACAGGTAATACTACTGCTTCTGTAATGGGACGCACCTATCCGGGACCTGGTTCTACACTCGGCCCGGCGTGCACGTTTGGATATATCGCCATTAAACACCTTACAAACACATTATGAGAATTGAAGGTAAAGTTTGGGCCGTGACCGGTGCAGGCAGTGGCATCGGTCTTGCCCTTACTCGTGAAATTCTCAATCGCGGTGGTAGGGTAGCTCTGATTGATATTTCAGGTGAGGCCCTCAATAGGGCAAAGAGTGATTTTGGAAATACAAATGCAGTAAGCATCCATCAGACGGATATTTCGGATTTCGAACGAATCAAGTCGCTGCCTTCAGAAATCCTCCAACATCACGGCCAGATGGATGGATTGGTCAATAACGCCGGCATTATTCAGCCGTTTGTAGATTTTACGGATCTGACCGATGATAAAATTTTAAAAATCCTGAATGTCAATCTACTGAGTGTCGTTTACCTGCTCCGCATTTTTTATCCTCATTTAAAAGATCGACCTGAAGCTCATATTGCCAATGTGAGCAGCATGGGCGGAATATTTCCGTTCCCCGGTCAGTCGTGGTACGGTGCCACCAAAGCTGCGGTGAAACTCCTTACGGAGGCCATGTATGCTGAGCTTATGAATTCTAATATCAGGATGACACTTATAATACCCGGTGCTGTCAGAACCAACATCATGGAAAATTCAGGGATTAAACAGCCTGTTAACTCTACTTCTAAAGGAAGAAATATTCTCAGTGCAGAAAAAGCTGCTTTTAAAATCTGCAACGCCATTGAAAAAAATACATTCCGACTACTCCTGGGTAACGATGCACGTTTTCTAGACTTATTCTACCGACTTATGCCTGAGAGATCCATTGGCATCATCGCCCGCCAAATGAAGAAAATGCTTGCCGCAAATCAATAATATCAATCAACAGCAAGCCACCTAAATTCAGTCAAAAACGGCAATTGAGATTCCGCTGTTTGATGGCTTATTTTCTACATGGATTGATCTGCCGTTCAGTGTGCAGGTGATGGTGCCCCGAGGTGTGGTGGGAAAAAACATATCTGCGCCCACCAGAAACGGAAACTGCGCAAAAAGCCCAACAGGTGTAAGTTCTGACTGACCGTTGTTGTTGCCGTCGTACAGAAAAAAGGCAATGGCATTTTTGCTCGGGGGTGTCAATGCAGAAGTGGAAACTAACAAGTTATTGACCTTCAGCGTGTCTCTGCCTGCAGACACGCCTTGGCTGGCTGCAAATACAGTGACAAGTGATTGGTTAGCACTGTTGGGCAGACCGCTGAAAAGCAAACCAACAAACGAATTAGCCGGTGGAAGTGTGCGCAGATAGACTAATGGATTGCTCCGCACAAAAGGCTCGCGATAGTAATAGACCACTCTGTCACCGCTGATTTTTGTGTTTACTTCAAATTCATAATACACATTTCTGCGCAGCTGAACTGGTCCCCAATTACCGCGTCCATCAGCTGTAAGCGAGTGCTCAGGTGTATTCGATTTTCGGAATCCTGTGGCAATATCGACTTCATAGATTTTTATTTCTGCTCCGGCACGAGGTTGATTTTCGCCCAATGTGAGCACTCGTCCACTTACTTTATTGGCATTTTCTGAGACTATATCAGGATTTTCCGGAATAGCGCCGGAGTTGAAAAACGAGTACATTGCCTGAAACGCTTCCTTACACGTGGCGACTTCATAGTGGTCTTTTCCATCCAGTCTGACATTGGTCGCTCCGTTGATATCACCGCCTTGAACGATCAGATCTTGTGGCGACCAGATGTTGAGTGTTGGTACAGATCCATTTCCAGCCGGACCATTCTGCACAGCACTGCCTATATGGACATAATAGGCCACCTTGGCGGCTCTTTGTGAATTAGAGAGGTAGGTATATCCCAATCCTCCACCGGCTGAGTGTCCCACAAGATTTACCTTCGTTGACTTTGTAATTTGCAGAACAGAATCGATAAAACGATCGAGCAGTGCGGCATTATCGGCACCTTGCGCAAGGGTATTCCAATCAAATGCGTACAATCGTTCGGCACAATATCCATTGGAAGTAAATCTCATCACCTGCCTCGCCCATGTATCACCTGAAGCTAGAAATCCGTGAACGAATACAATAGGCGTGTGCTGATTGCAAGGGTTAGGATTGTCATTAGCTGAATTTTTATCCTTTCGGCATGCCATTAATGAAAGCCAAAGTAAAGCGCTGAAGATTAATGTTTTTTTCATGGCTTTTGAGATAAACAAAATTTTTTTTCTGAGTAAAAGTAAAAAATTTCATTAATAGCTTTAAATAAAGTTAAACAAAATAAAAAAGCCGCTCTTACAGCGGCTTTTTGTTATAATTTTGTTTTAATTTTACAACAAAACCTTGCCTTCAGGCATATCTTCGCCTTGAACGTAGTATTTGGCAAAATTAACTAGATCAACAAGGCTTTTTGCTTTTAATTTTTTCAGCAAACGAAGTTTGTATGTACTCACAGTTTTATCTGAAATATTGAGTTCATCTGCGACTTCTTTATTGGATTTTCCGGCAGCTAATAGGCTTAATACTTCACTCTCTCTTTTCGAGAGTTTTACTACAGGTCGTCCAGGAGCTTTGGCTCTTACTCGAGCTAAAATATCACGGTCGAAGTATTCTTGGCCTGCCATTATTTTCCTTACGGCTTTAAGGATCATTCTGGGTTCGGTACTTTTTGTGATATATCCATCGGCACCCAATTTTCTAGCTGCTAGTCCATACAACTCTTCCGGATACATGGTGACCATTAAAACCTTGATGTTGGGTTTTATTTTTTTGATATCTCTCAGAGCAGCCATGCCATTTTTTACAGGCATTTCGATGTCGAGAAATATCATATCTGCATCGACGTTAGGGAGCATGTTCAGCAGTTCTTCCCCGTTTGATGCTTCACCCACTACCTCTACCTCTTTGTCGCGATTAAGGTAGAGGATCATGCCCTTGCGGAACATGACGTGGTCATCGCAAATTATTACTTTTGTCATTATAATTTGTTTTTGTCAGGCTTACACAGGTCAAAAGTACGAAAAAATTTATAAATCAAGTTACTATTGTATTTTTTTATCAGTTAAATACGATATTTTAGTACTCTTATTTTATGGCGCAGTTTTTCTTTTTTTACATAAAAAATATTGTAAAATGCATATTTTCAAAGGAGCTTTTTCTAAATTATTTGGGCATCAGGGTTAAATATTCAGCAGCCTCTGAAAGTAATTCTTCTCCGTCGCTTTGACGAATGCTGAATTCCTGCTCTTCAGAAAAATTTACTTCTTTAAGTTTTTTATCGTTATAAAAATAATACATTTTATCTATCTCTTTGTTGCGATCAGCAAGATCTTCTACGCCGGTATCTCTGATTATGGCAAGTATCAACTTTCCGTTGTGAAAATAAAACTCTTCAGTGCGGTTGGAAATATTTTCATGGGGATAAGTTTTGATTCGGATTACTGAAGTTCCATCAAAATAGTAGTGGATTTTACTCCATTTTTGCTTGATTTTTTCTCTTAGGTCTTTTGTCGTAAGCTCAATTCGGTTGTCTTTTTTGTCTTCAGCTAGGGCTCTTCTGGAATCGATAAATGCAACTATTGAATCAATTTCCTCTACTGAAAGATTCAAACTTACTTCTTCCTGAGCGGAGGTTATTTCATCATTTTGTTCATTACTAGTTTTTGAAGTACATGAATACAAAAATACAAGTAGTATGACATAAAAAATTTGTGATCTCATAATAAAAAAATTAACTATTCAAAGTTACATATTTTGTTAAAAAGATTAGTTAATTATTTTAGGAAATTCGTCATATTTTTCAGTTTGCTATAGATTTTAGTTAATGATTCAGTAGAAAAATTTATTAAACTCTGTTTTAGGTAGCTGCGTTTCTATATTGATTTAAGTGTTTTAAATTTTTTCAAGTGGCATCATGTCACATACACCTGATGTCTATTTTTGCCCCATAAAGTAAAAAAAAGTTATGGAAGTGAAAAGTGCTTTGTTGGGTTCTTCGATTGTAAAAAAGTACTGGATGGCTCTCACGGGCCTTTTTCTGTGTACATTTCTCGTGGTGCATTTAGGAGGTAATCTGGTTTTATTGCGTGGGGAAGAGGCTCGGTTGGATTTCAACGCTTATGCGAAGTTTTTGACGACCTTTCCTGTTGTCAAAGCTATTTCATATTTATTGTATTTCAGCATTTTATTTCATTCGTTTGACGGTATTTTGCTTACTATTCAAAACAGAGCTGCCCGTCCTGTGAAATACTTTTACAACAGACCTGAAGCCAACAGCACCTGGCAATCGCGAAATATGGCCTTGCTTGGTACCATCATTCTGGCTTTTATTGTAACACATATGGCCAACTTTTGGTATAAAATGCACTTTGGTGATATTCCTCTGGATGCTAATGGCAATAAAGATTTATATGAAGTGGTGGTAACTTTCTTTAAAGATCCGAGTTTGGGAATTGTTTATGTTGGTTTATATGTTGTCAGCATGATTGCTTTAGGATTTCACTTACTGCACGGTTTTGCTTCAGCATTTCAAACATTGGGTCTTTACCATAAAAAATACAATCCTATAATTAAAAACATAGGAGTGCTTTTCAGCGTCCTTGTTTCTATCCTTTTTGCGATCATTCCGATTTTCATTTATTTACAGTAAACTTTGAACACATGAAGTTGGATTCAAAAATTCCAGGAGGTCCGTTAGAAGAAAAATGGACTCGCTACAAGGGTTCGGTAAACCTTGTAAGCCCTGCCAACAAGCGCAAGTTAGACGTAATTGTAGTTGGTACCGGTCTGGCAGGCGCATCGGCTGCTGCCTCGCTGGCAGAGCTTGGTTATAATGTAAAAGCCTTTTGCTTTCAAGATTCACCGCGCAGAGCACATTCTATTGCCGCTCAGGGCGGTATAAATGCTGCAAAAAATTACCAAAACGACGGTGACAGCGTTTACAGACTCTTTTATGATACCATAAAAGGTGGCGACTACCGCTCGCGCGAAGCCAATGTGTATCGATTGGCTGAAGTTTCGGCTAACATCATAGACCAGTGCGTGGCTCAAGGCGTGCCCTTTGCGCGCGACTACGGTGGATTGCTCGACAATCGCTCTTTCGGTGGTACTCAGGTGAGCCGAACTTTTTATGCCAAAGGTCAAACCGGTCAGCAACTCCTTTTAGGAGCTTACTCAGCACTGAGCCGTCAGATTGCAAAAGGCACCGTAAAAATGTATGCCCGCCATGAGATGCTCGATGTAGTGGTGATCGATGGAAAAGCAAGAGGTATTATTGCGCGTAATCTAGTAACCGGAGAGATTGAAAGGCATGGTGCACATGCTGTACTTCTGGCTACAGGCGGCTATGGCAATGTTTATTATCTCTCAACCAATGCAATGGGTAGTAATGGATCAGCGGCATGGAAGGCACACAAAAAAGGTGCACTCTTCGCAAATCCATGCTTTACGCAGATTCATCCCACCTGCATACCGCAGTCAGGCGAGTACCAGAGCAAGCTAACGCTAATGTCTGAATCTCTGCGAAACGACGGTCGTATCTGGGTACCAAAAGATCGCAAAGACGCTGAATTACTCAGGCAAGGCAAACTTAAACCCACTGATATACCTGAAGAAAGAAGAGACTACTACCTAGAGAGGAGATATCCGGCTTTTGGTAATCTGGTACCACGCGACGTAGCCAGCCGGGCTGCAAAAGAACGCTGTGACGAAGGCTATGGCGTCAATCCTACAGGTAAGGCGGTTTATCTTGATTTCGAAAGCGCCATTATGCGCTATGGGCAGATCGAAGCCAATCTACAGGGAATTAAAAATCCCTCTCCCGAGAAGATTCGCCAGCTTGGAGAAAAAATCATTGAAGCCAAGTACGGCAATCTCTTCCAGATGTATGAAAAAATTACCGACATCAATCCGTACAAGAGTCCCATGATGATATATCCGGCAGTGCATTATACCATGGGAGGTATATGGGTTGATTACGAGCTTATGACTACCATTCCCGGCCTATTCGCTCTTGGAGAGGCCAACTTCTCTGATCATGGGGCAAACCGACTCGGAGCCTCTGCGCTAATGCAAGGCCTTGCCGATGGATATTTTATCATTCCATACACAATAGGCAATTACCTCTCAGGTGAGATTAGAAGTGGAAAGGTGGATACAAGTGCTCCTGAATTTGAAACTGCTGAAAAAGACGCTCGCGATCGAATCGCCCACTTGCTCGGCAATAATGGTAAGACATCCGTCGATACCTTCCACCGTGAGTTGGGAAAAATTATGTGGGATAAATGCGGAATGAGCCGCAATGCTCAAGGACTTCAGGAAGCTATTCGCGAAATTCAGGCTCTTCGCGAGGAATTCTGGAAAGATGTGAAGGTACCAGGCAGAGCCGATATGTACAATCCGGAGCTCGACAAGGCTGGTAGAGTAGCCGATTTCCTTGAACTCGGAGAGCTGATGTGTCTCGACGCTTTGCATAGAAATGAGAGCTGTGGAGGCCACTTTAGAGAAGAATATCAAACAGAAGACGGAGAAGCACTTCGAAACGACGCCGAGTACGCCTATGTAGCAGCATGGGAGTACACCGGTAAACCTTCAGAGGCTGTTCTGCACAAAGAACAACTTGTATTTGAAAACGTTGAATTAAAGACTCGTAGTTACAAATAAAGAAAAATCCGGATCGTATGAACCTGACATTGAAAATATGGAGACAAGCCGGGCCAAATGACAAAGGACGAATGGAAACCTACAAGGTTTCAAATGTTAACCCAGATATGTCGTTTCTTGAAATGCTGGATGTTCTGAATGAAGATCTCATCGCCAAAGGCGAAGACCCGGTAGCATTTGATCACGATTGCAGAGAAGGTATTTGCGGAATGTGTTCGCTTTACATAAATGGTGAGGCACACGGCCCAGGTCGTGGAATTACAACCTGCCAACTGCACATGCGTTCGTTTAAAGACGGAGATACCATTACCATCGAACCGTGGAGAGCAAAGGCTTTTCCGGTGATTAAAGATTTGGTGACAGATCGCTCAGCCTTCGATCGCATCATTCAAGCTGGTGGGTACATAAGCGTAAACACAAGCGGAAATACCATCGACGCCAATGCGATACCTATTCCAAAAGAAGATGCAGATAAAGCTTTTGACGCGGCAACGTGCATCGGTTGTGGTGCCTGTGTAGCTACATGTAAAAACTCTTCAGCCATGCTCTTTGTGGCAGCTAAGGTGAGCCAGTTTGCACTCTTGCCACAGGGTAGAGTAGAGGCTAAAGAGCGTGTGCTCAAGATGGTACATCAGATGGACCTCGAAGGCTTTGGCAACTGTACCAATACAGGAGCTTGTGAGGTTGAATGTCCTAAGGGCATTAGCCTTGAAAACATTGCCAGAATGAACAGAGAATATCTGAAAGCCACATTGTCGTAATTATAATTTTTCATGATGAAGTAAAACCCGGTTAAGGCCGGGTTTTTTTGTTTTAGCTCAAAAATATTAAAGCACTTTTTTCAACCAGGCTTAATGCGATTTAATCATTTCCTTTTTCCTCGTGTCGAAAAATAAAAATGCTTAAATATTTTAGCCCTGAAATTTGTTTTTTATGAAATTTCACTTTCTCGTATTTATCAGTCTGGCCCTCACCCTTATACCTTCGTGCTCAATACGTACAGTAGATGCTTCTGGAATTCAAGTAGAAAAGTCGTCTGCACTCGAAGATTTTTCACATATTATCCTTGCTGGTAATTTCACTTTTCATCTAAAGCCAGGTGAAAACACAGCCATTGTCCTTAAAGGCGACAGTGCATTTTTAGAAAACATCTCATACTCTGTAAAAAGAAAAAAATTAATCGTTGAGACAAAACGCGATTGGAAGGGGGGCGAACCACCCGTTATCGAGGTCAATACGGATGCTCCTATTACGCATATGGAAGTAGCCGGTGTCGTAAAAGTGATAAGCAATCGACGTATATCGGTTGATAAGTTTCAAATTGATATGGCCGGAGCTTCTTATGCCGACTTGAGTTTGCGCGCTAACGAGGCATTTATCAATCAAAGTGGAGCTGCTCAACTAAAAATAGCTGGTGCAGTTGAAAATTTAATCCTCAATACCACGGGAGCGTCTTTTACAGATGCTAAAAACTTACCAGCTCGTAATGTAAAAACAACAGTTAGCGGAGCTTCAAAAGCTGAGGTTTTTGCCATCGATCGTTTGAACGTAACTCTTTCTGGTGCTTCGTCGCTGAAGTATCTTGGCAGTCCGGCTATCAAATCCAGCATATCGGGCAATGCAACTCTATCAGTAATCGAATAAAACTCTTTTAGAGCATGGAAACACACATCATCGAACGCGCCAAAGTATGGACGCTTCCCCCTTTTGACGAGCAAACCCGCAAAGAAGCCCAACAGCTCATAGATGCCGGCGGGAAGGAATTGATAGATGCCTTTTACACAGATCTTGATTTTGGTACGGGTGGATTAAGGGGCATAATGGGTTGTGGTACCAATCGGATTAACAAATACACCGTAGGTCAGGCTACTCAAGGGTTGGCAAACTATTTAATTAAGCAATTTCCGAATCAATCCATATCTGTAGCTATAGCGCACGATACTCGAAATGGCAGCAGACAGCTTTCAGAGTTGACTGCTGAAGTTCTTAGCGCCAATGGAATAAAGGTTTATCTGTCAGAAAGTTTTCGCCCAACACCTTGGCTGAGTTTTGCTATTCGTGAGCTTGGTTGCCAGTCGGGAATCGTGCTTACAGCTTCGCACAATCCACCGGAATACAACGGTTACAAAGTCTATTGGAGCGATGGGGGTCAGCTTGTACCTCCTCACGACAAGGCGGTGATTCAGGAGGTGCGTGCTGTGCGATTCGAAGACATCCGTTTTGAAAAAAAGCCTGAGCTCATTCAGCTTGTAGGAAAAGAAATTGACGAAAAATACATAGCTTGCATTAAAGGTCTTTCGCTCAACCAGGCAGGTAAAGATCGCTTAAAAATTGTGTTCACACCTCTGCACGGCACATCGGTGGAGCTTCTGCCTGCCGCATTAAGAGTGTCGGGATTTTCTGACATTAAGATAGTTGAAAAGCAAACATCTCCTGATGGGAATTTTCCCACTGTGAAGTCGCCTAACCCTGAGGAAGCTGAAGCACTGAGCATGGCTTTACAAATGGCTCAGGACGAAGATGCTGATTTGATCATTGGTACAGATCCTGATGCTGATCGCGTGGGCATTGGAGTAAAAAATCTTGATAACCAATGGATTTTGCTCAACGGAAACCAGACAGCAGCTGTATTGATTTGGTATATACTCGACCAATACAAACAGGCCGGGCGTTTACGTACTAACAGTTTTATCGCAAAATCCATCGTTACAACCGACTTAATCAACGAAATCGCTCGGGCCTACAACGTGGAATGCATGGAGTGCCTTACAGGATTTAAGTGGATTGCTGATTTTATTCGCCGATTCGAAGGCGTAAAAGAATTTATTACCGGTTGTGAAGAAAGCTATGGCTATCTGGTAGGCGATTTTGTACGAGATAAAGATGCCATCGGATCGGCTGTGATGATCGCCGAAGCTGCAGCGTGGGCAAAAAGTCAAGGCTCCTCGTTTTACAAATTGCTTACTGACATCTGGTTAAAATTTGGTTATTACGGAGAAAAACTCATTTCAATTACCAAAAAAGGTAAAGAAGGATTGGAAGAAATCGATCGCATGATGGAAAATCTTCGCCGTCAGCCTCCCAAGGAATTAGGAGGAGAACAGGTAGTGCGAATACTTGATTACAAATCCCTTAGGCACACTAATACGTTAACGGGTGAAGTTACAGCGATTGAACTGCCATCTTCAAACGTTTTGCAATTTTATACGCAATCAGGAGCACGCATCACAGCTCGACCCAGTGGTACAGAGCCGAAGATTAAGTTTTATTTCAGCGTGAAAGTTCCGGTGCATTCCTATGACGATATTCCTCAGGCATCGCTTACAGTTGAAAAAAAGATCAACGGCTATATGACTTCCCTCGGACTGTAAAATCCTGTTAGGATGACGCGTTGGAAGTTTGAAAATACCCTTTGGCTGTTCTTTTACATCACAGTGAGCCTTGTGTACACGCGAGGCCTTTTTCTCGGAATTATGGATGTAGACAGCGCTCAATATGCCTCTATAAGCAGAGAGATGTATGAAACGGGAAATTACCTCAAAGTGTATCATCAGGAGCGAGACTATCTCGATAAACCGCCATTTTTATTTTGGACGTCAGCACTCGGTTTCAGAATTTTTGGTGTCAATGAATTCGGATTTCGATTTTTCTCTTTCCTTTTCAGCATCTTAGGCGTTTATTCTACGTACAGGTTGGGTAGGCTGCTCTACAATGTTTGGGTAGGAAAAGTTTCGGCTTTGATTCTGGCTACTTGTCAGGCGTGGTTTCTATTTAATCACGATGTGCGAACTGACACCATTTTGACAGGTGCAGCAACCTTTGCGGCCTGGCAGCTTTTATATTATTTAAAAAGCAAAAAGCCCTGGCCTTTTATAGGCGGTTTTACGGGAATTTCCGTTGCTATGATGAGCAAAGGGCCCATTGGTTTGGTAATACCAGCCATAGCAGTTGGTACATATTTAATAAGTTTAGGGAAGTGGAAAAAGATTTTCCATTGGCGGTGGTTGGCTGGATTGGCTTGGACACTTCTCTTACTTCTGCCAATGCTTTATGGTTTATATACTCAGTACGACGCTCAGCCGGAAAAAGAAGTGGAATTAATCACAAGTTCAGGCCCTCAAACGTATAAAGGTTTATCAGGGATAAAATTTTTCTTCTGGACACAAAGTTTTGGCAGAATTACTGGAGAAAGCGATTGGAAAGACGAGAGCTCCACATTTTATTTTGTTCATAATTTTCTATGGTCTTTTGCACCCTGGAGTATTTTAGCAATACTGGCGCTTTATTCACGAGTAAAAAACAATCTTGCCTCTGATAATCGCTACAAGGAGTGGGTTTCGCCGGTTACCTTCGTGGTGGCTTTTTTTGCTTTTTCTGCCTCCAGATTCAAGTTGCCGCATTATTTGTTTATCGCTTTTCCGTACGCAGCCCTCTTTACGGCTTACTTCGTAGTAATGCGATTGCCTAAACTTAAGGGCTGGGTTAAAACTTTGGCTGTTGTTCAGCAGTACGTTTTTGCCCTGGTAAGTGCTCTCGTGGCTGTGTTGCTTATGGCAGTAGTTTTTCCAGAAAAAGAATATACATCAGTAATTATTTGGTTAACGGGTGTAGTGGCGATTATCATCTCATTGCTCAAATTGCCATATACGCGTGCAATATTGGCCGCGGGAGCATTTACGGGCGTTATGTTTAATGGGGTTCTAAACTTTCGCTTTTATCCCGAGCTTATGGAATATCAACCAGGTTTTTACCTTGCTGAAAAAATTCATCAATCCCACATTTCACCCTCAGATGTTTGCATCTCATTTGTGCGCTCTATTCACGCCCTGGAGTTCTACAGCCAACATATTTTTTGCAAAAACCCAGATATAGACCCCGATAAAAGCAAATTTTGGATTTGTTCGGGTGATCAATTAAAAATTATTGAAGCAAAAAACATCTCATACAAAATTCTCTACGAAAGGCCTGCTTTTCACATCACCTTGCTCAACGCTGCTTTCTTAAACCCTGCCACGCGCGAAAGCCAACTCGAAAAGGTGTATTTAATTGAAATCAATGATGAATAAACTCTTTGCTCTACTCTATGCAGTATCATCTATTACTGCGTCCGCACAACTGATATACCTGGGCGAATTGGAAATGAATGCAGGGGCTCCCTTACGCTTTAATGCCATCATTAAACCCTTAAAAAATTCAGTTGAATTAAGCATCATAAATGCTCGAGACACCATAAAACTCGATGGAAAACCTATTTCTGGGTCTAAAGGTTGGAGATTTGATTTTCCCGTTTTTAACACTCACATCCGATTGCATAGGGTGATAAAACAGTGGGTTGGCACTTTTCACGATGAGGACAAGGGCGATACAATTCCGATTGTATTTAAACCTACTTCAAAAGATACACCTCGCTATTTTTTACCAAATCCCCAAACTTTAGAAAATAAGTTTCAAATCATCTTCGAACCGGGCACTTCTAACGAACGCGTTGCTGTATTAGAGTATTTTCCTTACAATGGCAATGAAATTCGTGGTTCCATACTTACTGCAGCAGGCGATTATCGCTTTTTACAAGGTAGCGTTTCCTCAGATTCACTGATTATGAGCACTTTTGATGGAAAATTTGCCTACGTATTTGCCGCCCGCTTACAAGGCGATAGCATTTTTGGTTACCAATATTACACTAAAGCAACACCCCGCAGGTTTGTCGGTATAAAAAGCAAAGTTGCCAAACTGCCTGATCCGAAGGCTTTGACTCAATTAAACAACGACGCTGGAAAAATTCACTTCGCCTTACCTGACACTGACGGTAAAATAGTGGAATTCAATGCAAACGCTCCGTTAGCCAAACTCACTTTCATCACTATTGGTGGCTCGTGGTGCCCCAATTGCATGGATGAAGCCCGCTTTTTAAATCAGTTGTACCAGAAATATAAAGACAAAGGAGTAAAAATTATTGGAGTCTATTTTGAATACACAGATAAAGAGTCAGTTGCATTACCCACATTAAAACGCATGGCCACTCAGCTGAAACTCGATTTTCCTATACTTTACGGAGGCAGTGTTCGTCAGCAAGCCGCAGCTCGAGTTTTTCCGCAAATTCACAAGGTATTGGCTTATCCTACACTTATTGCACTTGATGCACAGGGTAACATTGTTAAAACCTACACCGGTTTTTATGGACCCGGCACCAGCCTTTTCGCCGATTATGAGCGCGAAATGGTCGAGTGGATAGAGAAAGTGGTGGGAGATTAATAAACATTAAATTTTTTCTGTTCCTTTTTCTATAAGCTCCCAAGGCGTTTTGGGTTTATTAAAAGAATTGTTTAGCATAAACACGCGTTAAGAACCAGTATTTTTGCCCAACTTATTGAAACCTGACAAATGAAAATTTCCTATAATTGGCTTAAAGAATACATTGATTTAAAAGGTTTAACTGTAAATGAAGTTGGTGAATTACTTACAGAAATAGGTTTAGAATGCGAGGCTGTGACTCCACTGGGAAGAGGACCGGAGATCGACGATAAGGTGGTAGTGGGATTTGTAGTTTCTGCACAAAAGCACCCTAATGCCGATAAACTAACTCTTTGTCAGGTAGATACTGGCGATGGACAATTGCTGCAGATCGTATGTGGAGCACCAAATGTGGCTGAAGGCCAGAAAATACCTGTAGCTCTTCATGGAGCTACCCTGCGAACCTACGGTGGCGAGGTAATTAAAATTAAAAAAGGCAAAATACGCGGTGAAATCAGCGAGGGAATGATTTGCGCGGAGGATGAATTAGGCATCAGCGCTGATCATTCAGGAATTATGGTTCTCGACGAATCATATGAGTTGGGAGCTCCACTGGCCAAGTATATCGCATCCGATGCTGATTACATTCTCGAAATTGGCCTTACTCCAAATCGAGCTGATGCGATGAGCCATTACGGAGTGGCGCGCGACTTGTTTGCAGCTCTTGCTCATCGAAAGAAAAAGGTTGAATTAAGTCTGCCCTCTGTTGCGGGCTTTAAAGTGAGCAATACACAGCTGACCATTGACATTGAAATCGCTGATCGTAGAGCATGTAAGCGCTATGCTGGTGTAAGTATCACGGGTGTTAAGGTTGGGCCGTCGCCCGAATGGCTTCAAAAAAGATTAAAATCTATAGGATTGAATCCGATAAACAACGTGGTGGATGTCACCAACTTTGTGTTACACGAATGCGGGCATCCGCTACACGCCTTCGACGCCGACCGTATTGCCGGCAGAAAAATCGTCGTGCGAAAAGCTGAAGAAGGGGAAAAATTCATTACTCTCGACGGCGTAGAGAGAACGCTCTCAGCCGAAGACCTCATGATCTGCGATGCTGAAAAACCACTGGTTTTGGCGGGAATTTATGGCGGTTTGTATTCTGGTGTAAATGAGCAGACTACAAATGTGTTTTTGGAATCTGCGGTGTTTGACACAGTTCATATCCGCCGTTCAGCAAGAAGACATGGTTTGCAGACTGATGCCTCTTACCGCTATGAAAGAGGTGTGGATCCCGAAATGACCATTTATGCGCTGAAACGTGCAGCTAATCTCATTCGCGAAGTAGCCGGGGGAGAGATTTCTATGAACATTCACGATGAATACCCAGCTCCAATTACCCCACACATGGTAGATGCCAACTTGCAGCGCATCCGGAGGTTCATTGGCAAGAAAGACATTACCAACGGAGACATCAAATCTATCCTTGCTTCATTGGAAATCAAAATCTTAGCAGAAATTGAGGACACCCTACGACTTGAAGTACCTTCGTATCGGGTAGATGTACAACGCGAAGCCGATGTAGTGGAAGAAATCCTGCGCATTTATGGACTTGATAACGTGGAGCCTCCGCGTAAAATCAAATTCGCATGGCATCAGCCTGGCCCTGACCACACCAAAGTTTCGAAAAAGGCAGATGTTTCGAAACTACTGGTCTCGAGAGGATATAGCGAAACGATGAACAACTCCCTGACCTCAGCTGAGCCTTACAACGAAGCAAATAAAGCACAGCTCATAGAGCTAATAAATCCGCTGAGCAATGAATTAGCTGTACTGCGCGGTACGATGCTGTTTGGATTGCTCGAAAACATTCGCTTTAATATTAATCGTCAAATACCCGATTTAAGGCTTTTTGAATTTGGCAAAACCTACAAAAAGTTGAACGATCGCTACGCAGAAGATGAGTTTTTAGCTTTGGTCCTTACAGGCTCATATTGGTCGGATACTTGGCTTGAAACTGAGAAAAAAGCCACTTTTTATCATTTACTCAACGACGTGGAGGCTATTTTGCAGTACTTTAAACTTCATAAAGTAGATAAAAGACACTATCAATCCGATGAAGGTGAGGGTATCACAATAAAAAAAGACGGTAAACACATTCTCATTCTATTAGCTGTTTCCGGCTCGATTTTGAAAAAATTTGACATCGAGCAACCTGTTTACTATTCGGAGATCAACTGGAATGCGCTGCTTAGTGCCGCTGGGCAAATAAAAACAACCTTCACACCATTGCCCAAATTCCCTGAAGTTGTTCGGGATTTGGCTCTTGTAATCGATCGGACAACTACCTATCAAGCATTGGAACAGGCTGTATTAAAACTTAACATAAAAGAATTGCGCGACATTACCCTTTTCGATGTGTACGAGGGTAAAAATTTACCCGAAGGCAAGAAGTCATATGCCATGCGTTTTACACTGCGCCACGACGAGAAGACACTTAACGACCCGGAAATAGAGCAAATCATGCAGCGCATCCTGGGGGTGCTACAAGCAGAGTGTGGAGCAATGTTGAGATAAGCAAGAGAAAAAGGGGGTTTTTGAATAAAATTCGAAATACATAAGGATTATGCACTTTGCATAACCCTTTTCATTTTATACTCAATAATGTGTTCATCGGGGATAAAGGGTTTTACTTTATCTAAACCCATGAGCTCAATGGCTTTTTGCACGAGCATCTCTTCGGTGTATTCATTGATGTTTCGAACAAATTTTCTCTCGAGCATGTAACGGGCACTACGCAGGATTTCTGCCAATGGAACCATGCCAACGAGTTCCGATCCTTTTAATTCTATGCCGTGACGGCGAGCTAAAGTTTCGGTGAGCATATATACCTCACCCATTCCATTTACTTTGATATCTACCAGGTTAAAGGATACTTGGGATAGATTGAACTCTGGTATGTACCAACCGATGGCTTTTACGCTTTTCAGCAGGCCGGGCACTCTTACATAACCTCCACCCGGGGCAGGGACGATTTTGCCAAGTTCGCGTATTTCATAAGCGATTTCGTTGGCTATTTTATCGTCCTTGTCAAGCAGGTTTACATTGAATGCTACCAAAATGCCTCGCGTACCTATTACCGTGACGCCAAATTTTGATATATTCTCCGGACTTACACTACCGAAGTCGGGTCTCCAGTCGCGTTGTTTAAGTTTTTCTTTCAGGCCTTCGTATTCACCTTTGCGAATGTTAGCAAGGTTAGAGCGCATGTTGTTGCGAGCGTTTTTTTCATAAAAATAGCCCGCAATACCCAAGTCATTTCCCACTTTATGAGCAAATTCGGCCACACGTGGAATTAGTTCTGCATCAGTAATTCCCTGCCAAGCCACAAAGGGACACACATCTACAGCACCAATACGCGGATGAGAACCCTTGTGTTTTGACATATCGATCAACTCGAAGGCTTTTACATACATGCGATAGGCAGCTTCAAAAACAGCATCAAGCGGAGCCATAAAGGTGTAAACAGTTCGATTGGCCGATATGCCGCTGTCGATATTTAGCAACATGACGCCTGGTACTGATGTAATAGCATCAGCTATTGCCTGAATGATTTCGTGGTTGCGGCCTTCACTTACATTGGGTACGCATTCTACAAGGGGTGTGGTCATCCAAATTCAGCTTTGTTTTATTTCAATGCTTTTAATCACGTCGAGAACAATTTGCGCCAGAAATTTTCCTGCAGCCATTTTTTCGATGGGCGTTGCAGCGAGTTCAGGGGCAGCTTCAGATAAATGCAAGTATTTGATTTGCAAGAGCGAAGCAGCTTTTTTGATCAGGGAGCGCATCATTTCGGGGGAAAATCCACAGGGATTGTAAGCGCTGGTAGGGTAGCCGGTTACTGCATCGAGATCCACTTCTAAGCCACAAGGCTCTATACTAAAATTTTCTAAGGCTCGATCCATCATGTTTAGCCATTCACTGCGCTTCACTGAGAGTAAATCGTCGTATGAGGTATAGGTAATGGCTTCGTTAGACAAAATTGTTTGAAAGATGTGGTCGTTGTTAAACTCCGTTTGGAGACCAAAAATGTGGTAGTACTTGATCAATCGTTCTTCTACAGCGTAGCTGAAACCGTTGCCTGAATGTCGTCCTTCCATAGCTCTGAGATCAGCGTGCATATCAAAATTCATAACGGCAATAGGTTTTGAAATAGCATTTGAAAAACCTTTAATAATCGGATAAGCATTGTTGTGACCACCACCTATGGCAATGAGGATTTTTCCATGCGAAGCGATTAGTTCTACAAGCTCTGCTACAATAGGGTCAATTTCTGCTGTAAGCTCTCGCAATTTTTGAAGATCTGCTTCCGAATGAGGTGAAAGTGCTGAAGCTGCTGACATCAGGTCATTCAGATTCAGTGCTCCGGCTATAGCAATATTTCGGCCGTTGAAGAGTTGATTGCTCTGCATGTTTAATAATGCAGGTAAGAAATATCTCCATGCACTTTCGGCTCCCGGACGACCGAAATTTGCTCGAATGCCAATGTCTTCGGGTATTCCGAGTACGATGTACTTTATTTGCTCGTTTTGTAAAATTTCATAAAAATCATTTTCGTTTTGAGGTACTAAGCATACTTGACCAATACGCGTTTCACCGGCCCTTCGGATGAGTTGTGCCGAGATGACCTCATCGCTCACATAGGTGAGGCGTTCCATTACAGCTGCATCAGTCCACTTTTCCATTGAGTATGGTTTTATAAATGAGATTGCTTGAAAAATAATAAGGTATTTGACTTAGGTCGTCAATGAATCCGGTGATTAAAAAAGAAGCTGTTTTGCCGCGTTCTATGCTGCCATGGGTATTACCTATTTCCATAGCATAAGCGCCATTCAGCGTGGCAGCAGCAAGCGCTTCTTCTGGCAGCATTTTCATTTTTATACAAGCCAAGGCTATAACGAAATTCATGTTGCCCGAAGGACAACTACCTGGATTGAAATCAGAGGCAAGTGCTACGGCCACGTTTTTCTCAATCATACCCTTTGCATCAGGGTAGGGGAGTCCTAAAAAGAATGCTGTGCCCGGCAATAAAGTGGCGATGGTGTTGCTCTTGGAGAGAAGATCAAATTCTTCACTTCCAGCGCGCTCTAAATGATCTACACTTACTGCCTGGTGGGCTACCCCTACCTGCACACCTCCAGAGAAGTCGAGCTCATTGGCGTGAATTTTTGCTTTTAAGCCGAATTTGTCAGCTGCTTCAAGGATTCTTGCAGTTTCATCTACAGTGAAAAATCCTTTATCGCAAAATACATCCACATAATCTGCAAGGCCGCTGTCAGCAATTACGGGGAGCATTTCTTCAATGATATAATTTACATAACCCGGTTGATTGCCTTTAAATTCGGGCGGTACTGCATGTGCACCAAGAAATGTGGATTTGATCGTAACGTCCGATAGCTCTCTCAGTCGTCTTATAACGGTTAGCATTTTGAGCTCTGAGGCCAGATCGAGTCCGTAGCCACTTTTAATCTCAACGGCCACAGTACCTGTTTTTACCATCGATTCGAGCCGCATCAGAGCTCCATCGAGCAGTTCAGATTCGTCCATTTCGCGCAGGGCCAGGGCAGAATTGATAATTCCTCCGCCTTTGGCAGCAATTTGTTCGTAGGTAAGCCCCTTTATTTTATCGACAAACTCTTCGTGACGTGACTTAGCGAAAACGATGTGGGTATGACTATCGCAATACCCCGGCATTATACTTCTGCCTTGACAATCGACCACACGAGCTCCCGGCTCCATGGATGGCAATTTTTCCATTGACCCAAAATCAGCAATAATGTCGTCTTCTATTTTCAAGTATGCGTTTTCAAGAGATGCGAGAGTATTTAATTCCTTGCCCTTCAGTGGGCTATTGATGCCATCTGATATTCCGTAAATTTTTCGAACGTTTGTCAAATAATAGATGGCCATCGTATCTGAATTTACAGGCGAAATTATCCACGATTTTCAATTGGCATATCAAGCATTTACTAATTCTCTTTTAAAGGCATTTAGAAAGGGAATTTTGCCTTGAAAGCCCATCTTTAGCGCTGAAGTAGAGATGAATAGAGAGACCGCCAGATTTCTTTGATATTTTCTAGGCGAAGATTATCAGCGTGTTTTCTGGCTTTTTGCGAAAGTTGGTCGATTTGCTGGGGGTCATTCCAAAGCGCCTGGATCATGTTGGCTAAATCCACCCAATTGCCCGTTGTTTGGAGCTCAGGTAATCCCGAGGCTTCGATTAAACATGGCGAATGACCTGTAATGCAGACTCTACCGGCAGCTGCTGCCTCAAGGGGCGGCAATCCGAAACCCTCTGCGACAGATGGATATACAACAACAAACGCATGATGATACCACGCAGCCAGTTCCTTTGAATCTTTTGGCGAAGCTCTGTATAGAAGTTGTTTTTTAATTAGCCTTTCAATAATGGGGAATACGCTGTTGCTATATGATTTTTTTACACGTCCAATTAAAACTAAAGGAAGATTTAAGTGTTCAACGGCTTTGAGCAGGGCAAGGGTATTTTTACGCGGCTCTATTGTGCCAACTGACAGAATAAACTTTTTAAAAGGCGGATTAATGAGCTCTTTATAGGTTTCTGCATTATAAAAATCCGGGTGAACGGGTTGATAGATTACTCCACACCTGGCTAAATCAACTTGGTAATAAATCGAAAGTTCGTTTAAAGTTTGATGACTGATGCACACTATTTTATCGGCAATCTCGATGGCTTTTTGCAATTTATAGTCATGCATTTTTCGGTCGAATGCTGAGTATTCCCAGGGCCGCGTTTTAAACAGCACATCGTGTACAGTCACAACCTTTTTACCTGAAAAAAGTCCAATATCATTCGGCAATTCAGCCGACAGACCGTGAAAAATCTGGGCTTTGTGTTGTTCAGCTATTCGTCCCAAACGAGTGCGCCTCCACAATGAGGGCATTAACTGCCAAAAATGCTTTGGTTTTAGTATTTGAATTTTCGGATTATGTAACCGGTGGTCTTGGATGTTTACTTTAGGAGTAAGGGCAATGATTTTTCTAACATCCTCAATAGCTGCAACCATTGCGAGGTGATTGCGCGCATATGATCCCAGCCCTGTGGTGTTTTGAAAGGCGCGCTTGGCATCGAAGGCAAGTATCATGTTGCAATGATACGACTGCTTTCAGCCATTAATTTAAGGTGTTGTAGGCTGATAATTGCCCCGTAATCAACATCATGTGCAGGTACGAAAGCAAGCTGCTCAGATATGCTTCTTCTTTTCGAACTCTAGCGCTGAGCAGCGATGTTTGGGCATTGCGAAATTCAAGGTCACTGATTTTACCAGAGCGGTATTGTGTTTCGGCTATAGAAGTTTGATCCTCGACTGTTTGCTGATTTTTAAGCTCAAGTTGGTAAATAGTATAATTCGCTGTAAGCTGATGATAGGTGTTTTCAAAGAGTTCAATAAGTTCAAGTTCAAAGTTTTTCGCTTGTAATTCGGCATTTTCACTTTCTAAGATAGCCATATTGCGTCGATTGCGATCTACCATGCCATTAAACAAATTCCATCGAAGCATCAATCCTGCGTTCGTGCCATTAGAGGCCAACGACTTTAATACGCCTATTTCGTTTTGCTGTCTATTTAAGTTGTACTCGCCAAAAATGCCTAAATGTGGTAAAAAATCAGCTAACTGTTCTTTCTGCCTCGATTCAGATATGAGTTTTCTCAGACGCATGCTCTGCAAGGCTGTGTTTTGAGTTTTGAGTTTAGTGATCCAATCTTCTTTAGAAGGAATTTCGATTTCGGGCAAAGGAATGTTTACAAAGCTTTCTGAGGTAATTTTATCACCTGTCAAGCGTTCTAATCTGGCTTTTAAGCGATTTAAGACAAGTATTTCATTTAAAAAAACCGAGCTATCCTGATTAAAATCTCGCAGCGCTTGCAGGTATTCGAAAGAAGATATTTTTCCGGAAGTGTATTTGGCTAATGCTAAATCCCGTCGGTTTTGACTGATTTTCAGGTTATTTTCGGTATGGTTTAAAATGCTTTGCTGTACAGCAATAGAATAATAGGTGGTAATCAGATCAAAAAGTACAGATTCAACCGCTTCTTTTACATCGTTTTGGGCAATTAATTCCTGCAGTTTCAATTCATTCTTAAGGGCAAACATTCTCAATCCGTCGAAAATCATCCACTCTAAACGTACATTGGCTGAAAATCCTAGACTTCTCGCATTATTGGCTGAATTTTTTTGGCCAGAAAAGAATTCTAATTCCGTATTTTGAATACTTTGATTAGCACCCGAACTGACATCAAGTCTTGGCAGCATGCCCGACTGACCTATTGAGTTCTGTAAATCAGCAATTTTTAAGGAGTTACGAGCAATCTGAATGGTTGGATGGTGCGAAAGTGCCTTGTTAATCAAGGAATTAAGTAAACTGTCTTGTCCTGAAGCGCTTTTAAAAAGCAAGAAAAAAACTAAAAGCGAATGGTATCTAAGCAGTTTCATGTTTATTGCGTCGGGTGAGAATGAGGTAGAGAGAAGGGATGATGAACAAGGTAAGTAAGAGAGAGAAAAATAAGCCTCCGATCACAACAATGCCCATGGGCACACGCGATGTAGCCCCTCCACCAAGGGCAAAGGCAATTGGCACAGCACCTAAAATGGTAGCAAGCGAAGTCATTAAGATCGGGCGCATACGCTGAACAGAGGCCTCGAGCACAGCGCGCTTCAGCGGTACACCTTCTTCGCGCTTCTGATTGGCAAACTCCACGATCAGAATACCGTTTTTTGTTACGATACCTATCAATACGATGATGCCAATTTGGCTGAAAATGTTCAAGGTATGACCTGTAAGATACAGTGACAGCACTGCTCCGGCGAGCGCCAGGGGTACAGTGAGCATAATAATCAGCGGATCTCTAAAACTTTCAAACTGAGCAGCCAAAACCAGATAAACGAGCAGTAGGGCAAAAATGAAGGCAAAATTTAAACTGCCGCTGGAGTCTTCGAATTCTTTTGAAGGCCCTGCAAGTGAATATGAAAACGTTTCGTCGAGCACTTCGCGGCTAATGCGTTTCATCTCATCTATGCCCTGGCCGAGTGATATACCTTTGGCTGGGTTGGCTGATACTGTGGCTGAGACATATCGATTGTATCTGTATAAAATAGGTGGAGCTGCATTTTCGCGGTATTCGATCACATTTGAAAGAGGTATTAATTCACCCTTTTTATTTCTCACAAAAACTTTTTCAAAATCCGATGGTTCGTCGCGGTAGAGTCTATCTGCCTGACCTATAACTTGGTATTGTTTGTTGTTCATTAAAAAATAACCAAAACGCTGCCCGGTGAACATAAGTTGAAGGCTCTGTGCCACATCGGCTACTGAGATGCCGAGGGTAGCTGCCCGCTCTCGATTGATGGTAATGTTCATCTCGGGCTTGTTGAACTTCAGATTGACATCTACAAACTGAAACTTGCCTGAAGCATTGGCCCTTTCCAGGAATATTGGCAACGCCTCCTTAAGCTTTTCAAAATTTGGGGCTTGTATAACAAACTGTACGGGAAGGTTGGTAAATCTGTTGCCTCCAATGGTTTGGTCTTGTGCCACAAAAGCACGAGAAAAGTTGTACTTCTGCAACATGGCACTTATTTCATCTGCCAGCTGTTGCTGGCTTTTTTTACGCTCTTTGGGGTCCTTGAGCATTAAGCGTACAAAACCAGTATTTACTGAAACGGAGGCTCCGAATCCCGGGGAAGTCACACAGAGTAAATGTTCCTTTTCGGGCAAAGTATCAGTCAGCTCAATTAATTCCGTCATGTAGTCAAACATAGCTTCGTACGAAGTGCCCTCCGGTGCAGTAGCTACTATGCGCAGTCGGCTTTTGTCTTCGAGCGGAGCGAGTTCAGTTGGCACTTTTCGGCCAGCCAAAATGGTGATGACTACCGTGGCCGCCACAGCTGAAATTGAAATGGCCGGTTTATCGAGAAATTTCGAAAGCAAATACTGATACCGTCGATTGAGCATTAAGAAAAAAGCCTCAGACTTTTTGAAAAAGGCGGTCTCATTTTGCCGCTTTTTCAGCAGTCGAGCGCTTAGCATAGGGGTAAGGGTAAGCGATACAAAGGTGGAAATAATTACAGCTCCTGATACAACGATGGCAAATTCTCGAAACAGTTTACCGGTTAAGCCTTGAAGAAAAACTATAGGCATAAATACAGCTACCAGTGTAACGGTAGTAGATAAAATGGCAAAGAAAATTTCTGCAGCTCCTTTGTGGGCTGCTTTGAGAGGTTTAACTCCTTTTTCGATTTTTGAATAGATGTTTTCCATCATTACAATGGCGTCGTCCACCACCAGACCGGTAGCGAGTACGATACCCAAAAGCGTGAGGATATTAATTGTGTAATCGAAAATGTAAATGACGAAAAATGTACCCACAAGGGAAATGGGAATTGCAATAATGGGAATCAGGGTAGTGCGCCAGTTGCGCAAAAAGAGATAAATGATTAAAACCACCAACAGAAAGGCGATGATGATAGTGTTTTGCACCTCTTCTATGGCTTTTCGCACCGGCACTGTACTGTCGAGTGCAATACCAAGGACGAGGTCGTGAGGTAGCTCTTTCTTAATTTTTTCTACTTTTTCATAAACCCTGTCAGCCAGCTCTATCACGTTTACACCGGGTTGAGGAGTGATGGCCACTCCAATCATGGGCTGACCTCCGTTGCCGCGCAAGAGCGAGCGCTCGTTTTCAGGTCGGAGCTCTGCCACCCCGATATCGCTGAGACGTATGATGCGACTGTTTCTTTCAGCAATTATAAGATTATTGAAATCTTCAACCGAAGACAGGCGGCCAAGAGTTTTTACTGACAATTCAGTGCGAAATCCTTCGACTCGTCCAGCCGGTATCTCCACATTTTCGCGGTTTAATGCCTGCTGAATGTCCTGAGGCGTAAGGTTGTAATAGGCCATTTTGAGCGGATCGAGTATCAACTTCATCGAGTAGCGCTTCTCGCCCCAAATGTTGATCTCACTAACTCCTGGAATGTTCTGAAGGCGCTCCTTGAAGATATTGATCCCTATATCTGTGAGCTCCAGTAAGTTACGCTGATCGCTTTGAACAGTTATTGATATCACCGGATCGGCGTTCGCATCTGATTTTACCACTACTGGAGGATCGCAGTCGGCTGGCAAACGCCGTATGGCGCGCGAAACACGGTCGCGCACATCATTTGCCGCATCCTCCAGCGACACATCTAGGTCAAACTCTACACTTATAGTACTGCGTCCGTCGCTACTGGTCGATGTGATGGACTTGATGCCAGAAATTCCGTTGATGGATTCTTCGAGCGGGTCAGTAATTTGAGATTCTATAACCTCGGCATTGGCACCGGGATAATTTGTAGTAACAGTTACAACTGGCGGATCTACCGAGGGCAACTCCCGCACTCCTAAAAAGATATAACTGATTGCCCCAAACAGAATGATGACCAGCGACATAACAGTGGCCAATACCGGTCTATCAATACTAATAGAGGCTAATGACTTAGACTTTTTACTCATGGATGCACTTACAGGGCAATTTGAAGAGAAACCGGTTTTGAAGGAATTACTGGAATGCCCGGTTTGATTTGCTGAAGTCCGGAAGCAATTACTGTATCACCCGGCTGAAGGCCATCGACTACTTCTACAAATACGGGGTTTCGTTGACTAATTTCCACGGGTTTCGGCTTCACCAAGCCACTGTCGATGGTGTACACAATCAATTTTCCGAGCTGAGGCACGATGCATTCGGCCGGAATCTTAAGTGCATTTCCTTTGTTTTGTAGTTTTAGTGTGGCTTTTACAAATGTACCGGGTATCAGCTTTTGGTCGCTATTGGCGATTTTAGCTCTCACCTTACTTGATCTAAGTGTTTTGTCAATTACCGGTTCTATCGCATAAACTTTTGCAATTAACCCTTCAGGATGAAACTGACTTCTAATCTCGACCGCATCTCCAGGGCTTACATACCCGCTGTAGCGCTCGGGCAGGTCGATTTCAACCTTCAGAAGATTGGTTTGCCAGAGTTTTACAAGCACTTGCTGAGGATTGACAAAAGTACCTGGACTAAAATTTCTCACACCAGTGATCCCATCGAAGGGCGCTTTGATAATGTGTTTATTTACTATTGCACGGGCTGCAGATAGATCAGCTTTTAATTGTTGGTATCTACTCTTTGCTGTTTCGTATTCTTCAGCAGAAACACCTCCTTGTTTATATAATGTTTCGGTGCGATTGAAGTTTTTTTCAGCCAATTCTACCTGGGCCTCAAGCGATTGCATACGTGCTAAGGCCTCCTCTGCATCGAGCTTTACCAATACGTCTCCCTTTTTCACGGCTTTTCCCTCATCAAAGTGAATAGACTGAACTTTAGCAGCCACTTCAGCCGTGATATCGACCCACTCAAAAGGCAAAACCTCAGCATTTGTCACAAAGGTTTCTTCTGCTTTTAAAGAGGCTGCAATGAAGTAATCAACCTGAATGATGGGTTTATTAACTGTTGTTTTTTGTTTACTTGAGTTTTCACATCCTGATGAGATCAGCAAAACACCCATTAAAGGGTAAGTAAACTGAATTTTCATATTATAAACCCACATATTACCTCGCATAATCCAGCTTTTTGCGGGTTTTTTCCTGTTTGTAGTTGATTTTAATAGAAACTTTTGGTTCTCTTTCGATGTTTTCAATCATTTTGCCGAGCACTTTGAAAAAGATCTCTCTCTCGCTCTCGTCTATACCTTCTAAGCAGATATTGTTTAAAGCCGTGTACGCTTTTTTTATCTCAGGAATTACTTTCATACCTTTAGGAGTAAGGTATAAATACATGGAACGGCGGTCTTCAGGATTAACCTCTCTGCGCACATAACCCACCTTGCAGAAGTGATCAACCACTCTGAAAGTAGTTACTTTATCGGTTTGTAATTTATCAGCGAGTTGCTGCTGGGTAATTTCTGGTTGATGATCGTGAATGGTGAGTAAGGTGTAATAATATCTATCGATTTCGAGATTCTTAAGTTTTTTGGAAACTGCGCCTATGTATTGTTTGGTAAGGTAGGCAAAATATATTGCCAGCGGCTGATTTGGATCGATTTTCATAGTTTTGGGATTTAGAGTTTATTACTAAATTAGTTTCGATATTAATGATGCAAAATTAAATGAATGTTGATACAAATAAAACAATTAATTAATACCAGGGTTGGATTTCAATTTGTTAAAAATATTATCAAAGTGTTAAAATTTACAGTTACAGGTTTTACAGCAAACTCATGCTTTTAAACACAATGAATTTTAAGAAGTAATCCTACATTTTTTTAAAAGTAAAAAGTGAAATAATTCTTGTGATAATTGTTGTTTTACTTTACTAAGGCGTCGTAAATAACTTGCTGAATGCGTGTGCGATAGGCATTTTTTAGCAGTTTTTCATTTGAAGCATCTGGATGTACGCGATTTGAGAGGAAGATGTATACAATTTTTTCCGATGGATCAGCCCATGCTAGGGTACCTGTAAAGCCAGTGTGACCAAAACTTTCGAACGAAAGGCATCCACAGGTAGGCCCTTGCCCTGAGAGCTGTGGCTTGTCGAATCCGATGCCACGTCTATTTCCTTCAGCGCAAAATTGGCAGCGAATAAATTCTGAAATAACCAGCGAATCAAAAATTTGTGATTGTGCATAACGCCCGTAGTTCACATACAGTTGCATCAGTTTAGCAAGGTCAAAAGCATTGCCAAAAAGGCCGGCGTGGCCGCTGATACCACCGAGCATTGCTGCTCCCTGATCGTGCACATATCCATGAACAAGTTGATTTCTAAAGGTTTGATCGTTCTCTGTTGGTGCAATTTCGCTCCTGGAGAACTTTTTAAGTGGATTGAATATCAGTGTATTAGCTCCTATCTTTGAGTAAATATTAGTATAAAGCCACTGATCAAAGGGTTGATTTAATTGATTTTCAATTATATCTTTTAGCATATAATACCCCAAATCACTGTAAACATATTTGCCATATTCCCCCAGGGGCGATTCTAGTATACGTTTTCTGATGGTATCTCTATAATTCTTATGAATATAGAGGCTATCTGCTACCTGATATGGATACTCAAGAGATTGCGTTCTGGAGTAAATGCCTGTTTTATAACCTGTTTTTGTGACGGTTGATTGATAAAAAGGGATCCAGGCCTGTAAACCGGCTCTGTGAGTCAAGATGTCGCGCAATATCAGATTTTCTTTATTGGTTCCTCTGGCCGGTGGATAATATTGTCCGATACTGCCTTCGAGGTCGAGTTTTCCGGTCTCTACCAGGTACATGAGTGCAGGAACAGCAGCGGCAATTTTAGTGATCGATGCGAGATCATAGAGATGATGCAACTGCACGGTAGAAGATCCGGCTGCATATGTCTGTTTTCCAAAGGCTTTGTGATATACCACCTTGCCATTACGCGCCACAAGAATTTGACAACCGGGATAGGCACCAAGAGCTATCCCATCTTGAGCGATTTTGTCTATATTTAATAGAATTTGTTGATTAAACCCGGCAAGATTAGGCGTAGCAAAGCCAAGAACTGGAAACGATGGAGTTTTTATGCCGTAACCTGCGGGAAAATTGGGTAGTATACTCACAGGCAGCTGCCCTTGGAAGGAACTGTGTCCAAACAAGGTGTTTACAACGGCTAAGCTCGTTTCTCTGTAGTTCTGGTAGCTTACTACTGTTGCAGCCGTGTAGCGTATTTCTTCAACATTCATTAAGTCATAAGGGTTGCCAAGATGCAGAAGTACTACTTTGGTTTGCAGACTGGCAAGGTTAATCAATTTTTTCAGGCTTTCTGAATAGCGAAATCGCACCCAGGGCGAGTTGCTTACAGGTGAGGCAATGATGAATAAGTAATCGTGTTGCCAAAGATTGTTTAAAATCTCCAGCATTCGGGTGCTGTCAAATTCGAGGTGTGTGGTTGGTACGTAAATATTCAGAAGGTGAAGTAGAAGGGAATCGGCTTTTCCTAGACTGACCGCCATTACAGATTTTGGGTATGGTGGTAGAATTGGGAGCGCGCGCTCCTTGTTTACTAAAAGGGTTAGTGATTTTTCAGCAATTCGAAAACGTATGTTTTCGGTTTCATTTGTAGTGAGGTCTTTTTCTAATTGATCGGTTTGAATGGGTTTGAGTTGATGAAGTCCCATCCAATATTTGGCTTGAAGAATTTTTAAAACTTTCCGATCGAGTTGCTCAAAGGTAATTTTTCCGCTATCAAGGGCTTTTTTGATTGCAGTGATGCCTCCAGGAACATCTTCAGACATGAGTACTACGTCGGCTCCTGCAGCTATTGCCAGTACATCGATGTGTTCTTTCCCTTTGTAGCTAGATGCTCCTTTCATATTGAGAGCATCTGTAAAGATTAGGCCGTCGAATTTCAACTCTTTTACAAGCAAATCAGAGCTGATTTTTTCTGAAAGCGAAGAAGGTGTACCTGAGTCATCTAAAGATGTAACATTCAAATGCGCTACCATTACTGAGCCTACTCCTGCATCAAAGAGAACTTTAAAAGGTTTGAGCTCGATTTGTTGAAGTCTCTGTAGTGAGTGATCTACGGTAGGCAAGGTAAGGTGTGAATCATCTTTTGTATCTCCATGCCCAGGGAAGTGTTTGGCGCATGCTAATACGCGAAGCCTCTGTTGCCCGTTGGCATAGGCTTTTGCCATTCGGCCGACCAGGTCAGGATCTTCGCCAAAAGATCGCGCATTGATAATGGGATTTTTGGGATTTGTATTGATATCTACGACGGGACCAAAATTGATATGCACTCCCAACCGTCGGCACTGACGGGCGATTTCACGACCCACTTCGAAAGCCATCAGGGTATCGGCTGTAGCACCAATTGTCATTGCCCAAGGGAGATTTTCTAACGTTTTCAAGCGCATGGCAGGTCCCCATTCGGCATCCATTGCGATCATCAGAGGAATTTTGGCCACCGACTGCAGGGTGTTTGTCATTTCAGCCTGCTTTACAGGAGCGCCTTGAAAGAAGATTAGTCCGCCGATATGGTATTTTTCAACGAGGTTTTTTAGTTCGCGCAAGTGTTTGTCATCGCGATTGCTGTAGGCGGCTACCATGTAGAGCTGACCGATTTTTTGCTCCAGTGTCATGGTTTTTAGTACGCTATCAGCCCAGCGTTGATCTTCATACCAAAAAACAGCTTTCGGCTGCTGGGCTAAGAGCAACTGCGTGGAAAAAATTAGGAGTGCAAGTGTTTTCTTCATGATCGGCACATTACCCAGGCGATAATCAAAAAAACTAAGAAAATGCAGAACTATTGCTCAGGTTTTCAAAAAGATATCAATAGGGCAGATTTAATGCAGATATGCAATTGTTAACTATTTTGGATTACTTTATTTTCTTAATTACCAAATACATATCTGGAAAAATATGAAATTTATTGATAGGTATATCTTCCCAGGGCAGCACTTGAAATTTTTGTTTGGAGGATATTTCAGCCGAAAGTTCTTTTTCTATAAACGCTATTCGTTGGCGCATAAGTGTTTCGTTATCGGCTTTTATGTAAAAAGTGTACTGAAGCGATTTGCTTTTTTCGATGTCAGCGGCTATGAGTTTTAGATTGAAACGAGAGGCGGGAGGCATATTGTTTTTTGCCGGGAAAAAGCGAATATCAGGCAATTCAAAAGTCCACTCGGTCACGGGTTTAAAATTGGTGACTTTTATTTGTTCGCCACTGTCGTATAGGATAAGAGCCTCTATTCTGCGGTTTTTCATTCGTGTTTCTTCGTTGATTTCCTTCTCTGCTGGTCGTCGATTGCCAAATCCTTTGTATTGAAGTCTCTGAGGATCGACACCGTTAGTTATCAAAAACTGGGTGATGTAACGAGCACGTGCTTCAGAAAGACGATGGTCGTTGTTACAACACACATGCCCTTGAATTTCCGTTCTTATTCCACACCGCTGTAGAAGAACGAGCAGAAGTTCATTCATTACGTCAAGTGAATACCAATGAGGCACAATTTGATTGGCGATAAAGTGCAGATTAGGCAATACATACTTTTGTCCTGTCTCAAAGGGGAGATCGGCTATTCTTTCTTCCGTCTTGATGGGTGATGCATCCACAAACTCAGCGATGATTTCACAACGGCGATTTTTGGCTTTACCTTCTTCTGTGGCGTTGCTGTATTTGGGTTTGGTGCGGCCGTAATATTTAATGGTGATATCGTTGAGCTCAAATCCCTTGCTAAGAAGGTAAAGACGCGTGTTTTCAGCTCTCCGGCGCGAAAGGTCGAGATTGTACTCGTCGTTTCCCAGAGAGTCGCAGTGTCCAATTAGTTCTACAGCCACGAGTCGAAGACGATCTTTGCCAAAGAGCCACTCGTCAATGTGATTGCGAGCTTCGCGGGTGAGTTTATCTGAGTCGTAAATGAAATAAATTTCAAATTCTCTTATTTCAACATTTTGCCCTTGAATTGACTTTAGAAATAAAAACAAGAGAAAAAATGTGACTAGTTTTCGAAGAATCATTAATCGCTGTGACTTTTATTTGTGGTATAATTTTAGTAAAATCTCTGCAAAATAAACGAAAATGCACTACCGACTTTTCAAAAATCTGACCATTTTCCTCTTTCTGATTTCCGCTGTCAGCCTTCAGGCACAAACAAAAGTGCAGTGGTACAAGTTCAGCGAAGTGCAAAAGCTGCAAAAAAAACAACAAAAGCCCATATTTGTAGATGTGTACACCAACTGGTGTGGGCCATGCAAGATGCTCGATGCTCAGACCTTTGGCGATGCAAGGGTAGCAGAGTATCTTAACAAACATTTTTATCCCGTAAAGTTTAATGCTGAGGGAAATGACACCATTGTCTTCCAAGGGAAGATGTATATTAATGAAAATTACGATCCCTCTCGTGCCTATTCACGCAATTCCACACATCCATTTGCGGGTTACTTCGCAGTACAGGGTGGGGGATTGGCATACCCAACTACAGCTTATATGGATTCAGAGCTCAGACATCTGGTGCAGCCAATTCAGGGATTTCTGACTCCTCAACACATTGAGCCCATTTTAAAATACTTTGGCTCTAAAGCGTATCTGAGCAAGAGTTTTGAAGATTTTATGAAGGACTTTAAACCGGAATGGAACTAAAATAAAAGCCGCCTTATGAGGCGGCTTTGTTGTTTTTATGAAGTTTGATTAGTGAATTAATATCTTTCCCGAACAGAGAAGAAAAAATTTGCTTCGATTTGGGCGTTTTCGTCACTGTCGCTGCCGTGAATAGCGTTTGCAGCAATGCTTTTTGCAAACATTTTGCGGATGGTGCCTTCTTCTGCCTTAGCCGGATCGGTTGCGCCGATCAATTTTCTAAAGTCGTCTACGGCATTTTCTTTCTCAAGTATGGCTGCTACGATAGGGCCAGATGTCATGTATTCAACAAGTTCGCCAAAGAAGGGGCGTTCGCGATGGATAGCGTAGAATTTTTCGGCATCGGCTTTTGAGAGCATGGTTTTTTTTATAGCCACAATACGGAAACCCGCTCCTTCAATTCTACTGAGAATAGCACCAGTATTGCCATCGGCCACAGCATCTGGCTTAATCATTGTAAATGTGATATTTCCTTTCATTTCAATTGATTTTCGGGCAAAAGTATACACGTGTTTATCTGAGGAGAGCGATTGAGATGGACTTAATGTGTTATAAATACGTAAAAACTGATACCTGCAGAGTAAAGAGGTACTAATTTATTATTTCCACTTCCTCCTCTTTCTACAGCTTTAGGATGCACAAAGGGATGTAATGTGAGCAATAATCCAAACGTAAAAATTTAAAGCTAAATTCTTGTAAATCTTTATTCTTAGTTTTGGTTAAAGTTTTTAAAAGCTGCTGGAGCCTGTTCAAGAGAAAAAGAATCGCTGGCTCTTTTTTAGAAGTTATAGGGTATAAACAAAAAAAGCCCGTGCCATTTATAGACTCGGGCTATGAAAGTAGACGGATAATACTTTAAAAAATGTGTCCGAAGCCGAAAAAGAACTGGCTACCTTCGCGGCTAATGCCGTAGTCGAGTCTCAAGATAGTGGATTGATTCCAATTGATGCGACCACCAATGCCCGGGGCACCGACCCACTTCTGAAAGCTAAGCTGGCGAGGCGAATCGAAAACTGACCCGAAATCGTAAAAGGGAGTGAGGCCAAGGGAGAAATGCTGTTTACCAATGGTAAAATCGTAGAAGCGGGTGCGCAGCTCGAGATTGACCAAGGTAACGGTAGGTGCCAAAAACCGAGCTTCGCGAAATCCCCGGATGGAGCGTCCACCGCCGAGCACGAGTATGCCGCCGGCCTCGGCCTGGGAGCTGAGATCCCACATTTCGATGAAATTGATGCGGCTGCCAAATATGTGGCCAAAGGCGGCTAGACCGGCGAAGGTAATTCGATTCTTATCGCGACGCCAGCGATGCAGTGTGGAGATGTACTGTGCCTGTAGCATAAATTTATTAAAGCTGAAATAAGAGCCAAACCAGCGGTCAGAATACTCGTGGGAGTACTGCAAAAAGATTCCCTTAGAGGGGTCGGGCTCAAAGTCGCGGGTATCGTAAATAACTGCCCATGCGATCATAGAAGTGAAGCGGTAGGTTTCGTCGCCGGTAAAGCCAGTTAGATTGAAGCGCTGCCAGGTGCCATCGGCTATTTGCTTATCGATTAGGGTAGGGTTGTGAGTAGCTTCAACTGTTTGTCCATCGGCGGTGGGTACTTTGAAGCGTTCGCCTTGGTAGGAGGAAAAAGATGTGAAGAGGGCTTCATAACCAAACATTAGGCGCAGCTTACCGCCAATTAACACACGTTCGCCCAGGATGTTGTAGAGTCGCTCGCGCTGAATCATGCTGTTATAGTTGATGTCGGTGTAGTAGTTGCCATCGCTGCCTAGCTCAGCGAGCTCCAGGTTTTCTTCGTAGTCGTTCACATTGCGGAATTCGCGCAGCTGACCGGTGCGCTTGTCTCGAAAAGTTAGAGGTTTAATGAAGTCGCGGCCTATACCCCAGTATTGGGCGTTGGGATCTTCCCACACGACCATGTCGGCACGCATACGCCACTTAGAATTAAATAAATAAGGTGCATCGTAATTGAGTGCATAGCGAACGCGGCCGTTTTGAAAGATGAAAAATTCGGCATTTAATCTATGGCGATAAGGTGTGTATTCGAAAAAGGGATCGTCTTTCGTATTGTTCCAAAATAAAAATGCGTTACCGCCGATTCCAAAGCCGCGAATGGGATCGAACTCAAAGCGCGGTACACCAGTCATAAAAAAGCCTTCTTTCTTGTCTTCGAGCTCTGAATCTGGTATTCTCTTGCTCGGATCAATGTAAAACGGCAAGCGATCTTCAGTTGGCTCAGTTACAGTGACTTGTTGTGCTATGGTTGTAAAGCTATAAAATGTTAAAATTAAAAAGAGGTACTTAAGTTTCATTGGATTTTGGTTTATTGTTACTTGGTTTCTATTTGATTAAAGGTGGAAAAAGGCTGTGGCCACTCCAAAGTAGATGAGTAAACCGGTAATATCAACTACAGTGGTTATAGCCGGACTGGCTGCTACGGCCGGGTCGCCTCCAAATCTTCGAACTACCAGTGGAAGTGCTGCTCCAATTATGGTAGCTGAGATAACTTGTAACGAAAGAGCAAGGGAGATAACGAATGCAATGACGGACAACGAATATTGAGAGGGTATCTCGGTCTCCCAGCTGAGGAAAAGTACTTTGGCAAAAGCCAAAACTCCTAGACAAATGGCCAATAAGGTAGATACTTTGGTTTCCTTCCAAATGACTTTCAGCCAGTCTTTGAAGGTAAGTTGTCCTAAAGCTAAAGCTCTAACTACTACAGTAGCAGCCTGGCTGCCGGCGTTTCCGCCAGTATCGGCCACCATTGGCATGTAGAGCGCCAGGATTAGGAGCTTTTCAATGGCGTTTTCGTAGCTGTGGATGATCATGCCCGATACAATTCCTAGTGCAGCCAAAGAAATGACCCATACTGCCCTACGTTTGAAATGCTCCCAACTGCTGGTTCCTAGGTAGTCAAATTCTTTGTTAGCCTCTACTATTCCCATAAATTTCTGCATGTCTTCAGTATGCTCGGCGCGTATGATGTCGATGGCCTCCTCATGAGTAACGATTCCCACCAGTTGATCTTTGTGGTTGATGATGGGCAGTGCCACAAGATCGTATTTTTCGATTTTGGCAGCAATCTCCTCACGGTCGTCTGTCACACGGCCGAATACAAATTCGGTATGCATCGCATCTTGTACCAATGTATGTGGTGTGGCCATGATTAGGTCTTTGAGTGTAATGAAGCCGATGAGTTTCATCTCATCGTCCACCACATAGCAGTAGTAGATGGTTTTTTTTGAGGGGGCATCGAGACGAATCTTGTCAATAGCTTCGGCGCATGTCATATCAGCATGTACAGTGGCAAAGTCGGTGCTCATGATGCCCCCCGCCGTTTCAGGCGGATAGGCTGAGAGGTGAATAACGTCTTCGCGCGTCTTTTTGCTGAGGTAGGGTAGGAGTTCGGCTTGCTCTTGCTGAGTGAGGTGCTGGAATAGATCAGCCCGAGAATCAGAGGGCATGTGCTCAAAAATATCGGCAAAGCGCTTGCGCGAGGTGGTTTTAAAAAGATCGATTTGCTTTACAATGTTGAATTCTGATACTATCAGCCCCTGCTGCGTTAGGGTAAAGTAATCGAGTATGCTCAGCAGGTAACTCTCATCCACCTGATCGAGTATTTCTGCTACCTCTACAACCGGCATTTTTTTGAGCATGGGGATGAGTTCGATGATTTGATCAATCTTTTCAAAATCTTTTACCAAAGTTTTTAAATCCATCAGACAAAGTTTTTAAGGATGATAACGATCTAGGCTTCGTTTATCGAATCTGTTTTCCATTCCACCTCAGTCACTCCGTACTCAAGGGTGAGCTGGCCGGCGAGCTGCTCGATGTCATTATGGTGATTTCCATTAGCCACGATCTGTGCTTCGATGGCTGCCATGCTCGGGCTGGCATCAGCACTCTTAAGGGAACGCAATTGTAAGTGACTGTCCTTTTTAATGAAGTTCACAATACGTACGCGCACGATGTTTTCGACGTGCTCTTTGCATTTGATATAAATCGTGTATTGAAAAATACCTGAATCTTCTTTTTGAGTAGGGTAGCGATTTATCCAATGGCCAATCGGCCTGAATACAATATGTGTGAGCGCAATGGTGAGGGCTGTAATGACAGCATAGAGATATAGGCCTGTACCAGCTAAAGCCCCTACCGCTGCCGAACACCAAATGGTAGCAGCGGTATTAAGACCTTGTACATTCAATCCATCTCGTAAAATCACTCCACCACCCAGGAAGCCAATACCAGTCACGATCTGGCCAATGATGCGCGTAGCATCGCCCATGTAAACATTGTTGTTTGACGAAGTAATGGCTATCGAAATCAGCGTGAAAGCAGCTGAACCTGCTGATACAAGCGTATTGGTGCGCAGGCCTGCACTTTTCTGGCGCCACTGACGCTCCAAACCGATCAAGGCTCCCAGCAAAACTGCCGTAAGCAGACGGGTAATAAAAATCCAGACAGTCATCGCTCTTCGATTTGGAAGTTAGACAAAAGGTTGAATTTCCGTCGATTGTGAAATTTGCCCGCAAAAGTACCAGACCTTTGCACCTCAAGCTGTTAGAAAACGATTAGAAAACTATTAGAAATCTATTAGAAGTTAGAAATCAAACTATTCTTGTTTTTTGATCAACAATTTTCAACTAAAAAAAGATAGTTTTTAATGCAATTTCTCCTAAAAAAATCCACTTGATTTTATAAGTCCAAACATACTAATTATTACACACAAATCCTCATTTATTTCAATGCTGTACACAATATTTGTGACATAATCTTTCCATTTCAATTCACCTATTTTTACGAATTGCTTGTCGGGGATTTTGATGTTGTTGTTAATTTCACTGAACGGCTCAAAAATCATTACTACTAAACAGATGTCTTTATTGGCTATTCTTTTAAAACCAAATACTTAAATCTGATTGTAAAGTCCACTGGCATTCGTTTTCATTAAATTTTCGTAAGCAAAATATGAATATCCCTCATCAGTGACACCTGATGTAAAATCCATCCCGTATTCGCAGATGATTTCACTTTTTGTTTTGAGCAGTTAGGCATAGTAGGCAGCACTCAGTTAGATGACGATGAGTAAAGCAATTGTTTTAAGGTTGGGTAGATTTAAGGTTTAATTTCTTTGGCTATGCTTGTGGAAAATTGCTACTGACAATTAGTAATTCTGATTAAAAGATTGAGTGATACGGAGAGCTATTATTAAAGGTATTAAATAGCTGAAAAACCATGCAATTATTAAAAAAACCTGATTGAGAAGCAGGCGGAGCATTAAAATCTCTGTATTAGTGGTGCAGACGACAGAATGTCTGCAGTCATTCATGCAACTGCTCACTGCGTTCGCAGGCATTCATGGAAAGATACATGGCGGGAGCTGCCTGATGTGGCGAAAAAATTTATAAAGAAAAGGTCTTAATCCTTGTTTTGGTGGTGCAGACGACAGAGTGTCTGC
>NZ_JBKBHX010000008.1:0-179974 GCF_046299575.1 Thermaurantimonas sp.
GTGCCCGACGGGGTGTACCTGTACGTAATCCGCCACACCGACCGCCACGGCAATCCCATGCCCATCCGCCGGGGGGATATACGGCTGTACCGATGAGGTTAAGTGGGTGAAAGATTTAAGGGGGAAGGCAATAGACTTTTTCAATGACCGATGCTATATCAATACCTTTGAAAAAAAAACCGCCTTTTTGCTTCGTTTTCAGAGCTACTCAAAAAAAAGCCGATGTAAAACACACCTTTCCTCTGCCCTCTTGTGCCTATTCGCCTGACACCCCCTGAGGTATATGCATGCACCACAAAAAAAATTTTGCCGTTTTAAAATTTCTTTTAAATTTGACGTAGTATCGCCAAAAATGCCTGCCTGTGAATACAAATACTACCACTCACCGCAAACTGGCTAAGGCAATAACCCTATGGGTTATGAATACAACGTGTACATCCACGCTACACCATAGCTTCTACCTCGACCACGTAAACATCGGCAACTTCTGCTCTCCCGGCCAAACAGCTAATAACAGGTGGATTAACAATAATGGGGCAGTTAAAATAGATGGTTCTTTGATGAATCCAAATCCAAAAATACTCTATTACTGGAACAGCAGTCAGGGAAGTGATTACGATCCAGGTACAATTTCAAATGTCTTTAATCCGATTAATAATGCGACGTTGTATTCCTGCATATCAGCCCCCGCATACCGCCCGCTTGAAGCTGCTGAACAAGCAAAACCTGACCTACAGATCTATCCGAATCCCTTTACAGACCGACTCACTCTTCATAGCAATAGTCATCCGTTGACAGATATATCCTTATACAATCTGCATGGTCAGCTTGTATTCCAAAAAAATCAATTGAACCTAAACGAACAGGTAGTACTCCACCTGCAAGGCCTTCCGGCGGGTATTTATATGCTCTCTGTGCAGCAAAACGGCCATCAAAATGTATATAAAGTTGTCAAGCAATAAACAAATAAAAGCCGGATGAAACGTTTTATCCTGCTTTCAAAAAATCAATGCCGATGAAAAGGTATGTAGTACTTCTTTTTCTAAGCATATATGCCCTCACCAATGCGCAAAATCTGATTCAAAATCCCTCATTTGAGGAATTAGACAAACCGTGTGCCGGCGCTTTTGAATGTCCATTTTTAAGACTTTCCTTGAGATTCTCTCACTCCGGCTCATGGATAAAAAATTGGTATAACTTTACAGATAATCGCTACAATATTTTTTACGATGGATCGGATGTTTTGCGCAATGGGAAATTTCATGAATTTAACACAACGCATCCAGATTTTTTTTTATACAACTCCAATGGTGTACCCATACCACAATCAAGAAAAGGAATTACACATTTGGCATTACTTGTGCATTTTAGATATGCGGCTGTAACTGCAAGCGGCATTTGTACCAGACTTCCACATAAAGACATTTATCATGGTTTGGTCGGAAATAAATTAAAAGACACCGTCAAAACAGGGGATTATTGCGGATTTTTCTATGCCCGGGCCGATAGTAGAAATAATTTCCGGTTTAAAAGCATAGGCATCTTTTTGAAAGATGATACCCTGTATCAGCCCTTCGGACCGAATGTTCACTATACAAATGCAGATCTTCCATCGATTGGCCATGTAGTCCTTATCAACGACTCAGCTTCTATAAATCAATCATCGGAATGGAAGAAGATTTCGTTTAAGACAACCATCGCCAATGGAAATTACACGATGTTCTACCTTGGGTGGTTAGAGCCGAATATAAACGATAATTTCAGCTCAGTGGTTGATTCCACAAGTAGTTTGGTTATACTTCGATGCGGTTCAAATCAAATACCGTTAGTGTTTTCTTCTATGCTCTACATCGACGACGTGCATTTTTTCCGGTGCAGCGATACGGTCTTCAGCGTGCATCTGCCACCGGATACGACCCTGTGTGAGGGTGAGTCGCTGACCATCACCCCCACGGTGGTGGACAGCCTCTATGCCCTGGAAAACGATACCCGCTCCTACCTCTGGAACACAGGCGATACCACCCCTACCATCACCGTCACCCAGCCGGGCAGCTACTGGGTGCGGGTGACCATCGACGGGGAGTTTTCGGCCTGGAGCGATACCATTACTGTCAGCTACATCAGCGACTTCACCACCACGGCTCTGCCGCACCCCGATACGATCTGCGAGGGGCTGTCGGCGCAGTTGGCCGTGCAGGTGCCTGCCGGTGTGCCGGGCATCACCACGGTGTGGAGCACGGGCGATACAGCCTACGCCATCACCGTGCAAGAGCCGGGCACTTACACAGCCTATACCTTCAACCAGTGCTTTGCCCACACCGATACCTTCCGCCTCTACACCCGCTTCTGCTGGGACAAGGAGCAGCCCTTCACCACCCTCTACATCCCCAATGCCTTCACGCCCAACGGCGACGGGCGAAACGACTGCTTCGAGGTAGTGGGCGATAACCTGGGCAGCTACCAGATACAGGTCTTCAGCCGTTGGGGTGAACTGGTGTACCAGAGCGACGACATCAGCCAGTGCTGGGATGGCACCCACCGCGGCCGCCCGGTGCCCGACGGGGTGTACCTGTACGTCATCCGCCATACCGACCGCCACGGCAATCCCATGCCCATCCGCCGGGGGGAGATACGGCTGTACAGGTGAAAATTTGAGTTCCTGTTACAAAAGATGTATTGCTTAAAAATTTATAACCCCCATCGTCTAAAACCTCCATGTATGGCTATAACTATTCGCGCATTTGAAATACTTAGCAATTAGTCCACTGCAGCATTCTTTAAAAAATAAATCGTTTGTCATAAAAAATAAAATCTCTACATCATGTTCTTTCAGTGAATTTTTGCATACAATTCAAGGCTGTGAAAATTCGCTTTAGCCGATATGCGATTTGTGCTTTCTACTTGTTAATCAGTGCAAGGTCTCACGGACAGTGGGGCATTGTCACTACACCCCCTGCCACTAACGACACCCTTGTCATTTGTCGAAATTACGCTATACATTTTCAGGCAGATACCAATGGCTATGGCGCACTGATCGATTCAGTGCGCTGGTTGATGCCCGGCGCAAACCCCGCTACAGCTACTACATTGTCTGCACAAAATATAAAATATTCTTCCTCGGGCACTTACCTGGTTCGCCTCATCTTGTATCAAGGTGCCACAGGCTCAGAAGACTCTCTGTATGTGAATGTTTTGCCTTCTGTCACCCCATCAATTCAGATACTTAACACTACATCAGGAACCTTTCAGGGCATCACTACTTTTTCCCGCTGCGCAAGTTTGAATGTAGATACGTTTACCATCGTACATACTACGTCCCAGCCATATTCAAAATACTACCTCGACTTAGGCGACGGCACTGTGGATTCGGGTACGGCTTTCACTACGTTCAACAAAGTGTATAGCAGTTCGGGGAATTACAATTGCTTTTTGGCGTTGAAATCGCCAAACGGCTGCTGGGATACGCTGAAATTCCGGATTTTTTATGGGTCTAATCCGGCTGTAGGCCTCGGCACACAGGGAAATACTATAGGATGTGTGGGAAATCAGGGGGTCACTATGGCTTTTGATATTTTAAATACGGCCAACAATCCACCAGGCACTACCTATACCCTGGAAGTAAGCGATGGAAGCCCACCAGTGATTTTCAATCATCCACCCCCTGCTCAGTATATTCACACGTTCACCAAAGGTTCCTGTGGATTTAATGTGCCCGGCGGTGGTGGCAACAACGCTTTTTATGTGCGGATTACCGCTACCAATCCCTGTGACGTAAGCGTGGCACAGATCAGTCCTGTGCGGATTGCATCATCTATTAAAGCCGCTTTCAATAAGCCCGACAGCGTATGTGTTAGCCGCCAGGTCACCATCACCGACCAAAGCCAAAAGGGTAGCATACCTACAAATTCCGGCTGCGACAGTACAGGACGAATTCTCTGGAACATCTCACCCGGCACATTTACAGTCAATACCGGTTCTTTAGGGAATGCCAACAACTCCATCAACCCCCAAAACTGGATTACCGGCTCCCCGGTGCTCAATGTTACATTTAATCAACCTGGCATCTATCAGGTGCGCCAGGTCGTGGCCAACAGCATTAACTGCGACTACGATACTTTGATTAAAACGATTTGCGTCAATGAACTGGCAGATTCAGGTTTCTCAATAAGTACATTGCCGGCCTGCAGTGGCGATACCTTGCAATTGACCAATCTGGCCAATCTCAATAATTTCTGTAAAAACAGCCAGGTATATTACGAAATAACTCCCGCTACAGGCTGGTCGGCCATAGATAGTCTTCGTCACCCCAACCCACAGGTCAGATTTACAACGGCCGGCCAGTATCTTATACGGCAGTTTGTGTACAATTACTGCGATACAACAGTCGCAGATACATCCATCGTGATTCGCGGCAGACCGGGCGTGATACTACCGGCTGATACCGTCCATTGTGGGCCACTTACACTGAATTTTTCTCTTCCGGGTCTGCAACCTGCAGAGTTCGACAGCCTTTCGCCCATTATTTCCAGACTATGGACGATTACGCCGGCCGTGGGCTGGGCATTCACATCCGGTACTGCCACATCGGCTCAACCATCTATCCAATTCACCCAGTCGGGGGTGTATCAGATGACCTATCAGCTGCAAAATGCTTGCGGAACGACAACAGACACAATGCTTGTCACGATCTACGACCAGCCTTCAGCCAGCGCACTTTCCGATACCCTTGTGTGCTATGGCGACGATGTGTCGTTTACCTTGCAGAATGTAACAGGCCAGGCTCCCGTGCAGATCACGTGGGCATCTGCACCGCCGGGATATTCTGCTGCAGGTGCATCAGCTACTTTCTCAAACCTAACACAGAGCACACAGTTTTTTGCCTACCTTCAGGATGCGCTTGGATGCCGCGATACCATCACAGTATTTGTCACTGTAAATCCTCAAATCCTGGCTGATGCCGGCTCAGGCGGTATCATTTGCGATACTAGCAACATACAGCTCAGTGGTACAGCCTCCGGCGGCAGTGGATTTCTGCAGATCCAGTGGTCTCCTGCCACAGGTCTGAACAATCCCAATGTACTCAATCCCACAGTGAGCGGCATCACATCCAGCACATGGTACAAGCTCACAGTCACTGATTCGGTCGGCTGCAGCGCAATAGACTCTGTGCTGGTCGTTGTTAATCCGCTTCTGACTGCTTTTGCCGGGAATGATACATTGGTATGTAGTGGTAGTCCTTTCCAGCTACAGGCTGTGGCTACTGGCGGTGCTGGTGGATATCAGTACAACTGGTCGCCGGCCACAGGTCTTAACAATCCCAGCATCCCTAACCCGCTGGTTTCTGGACTTACAGCGCCACAGCAGTACATTCTGACTGTAACAGACTCCATCGGATGCACAGCCAGAGACACCATACAGATTTCCCTGTTTCCCGCTATTACCGTCGATGCCGGTTCAAATGCCGAAACCTGTTTCGGAGAAAACATTCAGCTATCAGGTTCAGCCTCCGGTGGTACAGGTCAACTTTCCTACCAATGGCAGCCGGATGCTCTGCTGCAGAATGCGACCACGCTTACTCCCACCTTCGTAAATCCTCAGCAGAATCAATGGTTTTACTTCTATGTAACAGACTCGGTAGGTTGTCAGGCGGTGGATAGCGTGTTTGTCCTGGTTGCTCCTCTGCCCCCAGCCAATGCAGGGCCTGATACTACTATTTGCAAGGGCGATATCTACACGCTCGGTCAGCCGGGTAACCCGGCATTTCAGTATGTATGGACTTCCATTCCGCCTGGAGTATTGGCCTCTACACCACAGATTCAGGCCGTTGATACAGCTAATTTTACTTACATATTACAAGTAATCGATACCCTCACGGGTTGCGTGAATTACGATACTGCTTCGGTCAACATCTCACTGCCTCCGGTAGCCGGTTTCACCACTTCTATCGATAGCGGATGCTCTCCGCTTACCATTTTGCTCTCCGACACCGGCACAGCATCTCCCGTTCGCCGGTGGTACGCCGGCCTTGCATTTATCGGTACGGCGGCTACTCTGAGCTACACAGCTGCCAATGTATCTCACACCACTGACAGTCTTATACCAATATCCCTCGTTCTGGTAAATGCGCAGGGTTGTCGCGACAGCGTAACGCGCTTCGTCAAAATTTTCCCAAGGCCTCTGGCCTCTTTTCTGCCCTCTGACACTGTGCTGTGTGCCGGCGACAGCATTACGGTCGTGAATCAATCCATGGGGAAAAATCCTCTTCAGTTTCAATGGTCAGTCACCGGCAGTGCAGCCGTCAGCAATACCACATCTGCTCAGCCGACGTTCTACTTTCCAAACTTTCAGGGCAATCAGGATAGTCTTTACTTCATCACACTTTCAGTGACTTCACCCGATGGCTGTGTGGACGACACTTCCCTTACCATCCGCGTAAAAGCCCAACCTGTGGCCTCCTTTGCGCTTTCAAGTGCTTCTTCCTGTGGTGGAACGGCCATTTCTGCCACCATCTCCAACTATTCGGCTTCGAATACGTATCAGTTTTCTTCCACCCCACCTCTAACCTTTTCCCTTTCGGGAAATACGGCCACTTTTACCCCCCCACCTCCGACCAATGATTCCGTGACCTATTCCATCCGAATGATGCTCACCACGCCGGAGGGCTGTGTGGACTCTGCATTTGCTGCCTTTACTGTACATCCTACGCCCACAGCCTCATTTGTGCCGATGCCGGCTGACACCTGTACGCCGGCGACTTTCACTTTCAGCAATCTTTCATCGACCAATCTGCCAGGAAGCCCACAAAGCGACCTCTCGTTTCAATGGAATTTCGCAGGTCTGGGTACCTCCACAGCGGCAAATCCATCCTTTACTTTCACCAATTCCGGTACATCCGATACGTCGTACGCTATTACACTGATTGCCAGCAATTCCTTTGGCTGCTCAGATACTGTAGTGGGCCAGGTCACCGTGCACCCACTGCCCAAAGCACAAATCCAAATCATTTCCAATGCCGACTGTGCACCCTTTACAGTGGACACCTCGCGCATTAAGCCAGTGGAATATCCCGGGGCTAATGGCCAATACATCTGGAAAGTACTTTCTACAAACAACACTCTTCTGGCCACCTTTACAGGGGCTAACGCACTTCAATATTCCCTTACTTCGCCAAATGATACGGTGGTCATTCGGCTAATTGCTGTCAGTCCGTTCGGCTGTGGTACAGACTCCGTCCAGACATTGGCCTACACTCTGCCCAATCCGGTGGCCAGTTTTAGCCTGTCCACTCATACCGGCTGCAGCCCTCTATCAGTCCAGGCTTTTGATTCGAGCTCGGGTGGCATTCAGTATCAATGGTATGTCAACAACCTTCCGGCTTCCAACCTTCCAAATCCATCATTTACCTTTCAAAACACACAACTGAACGACAGCACCATTGTCATTAAGCTGCGCGTAAGCACTTTGTCTGGCTGTGCTGATTCGTTGGAAAAAACCGTCACTGTTCTCGGCCGCCCCCTGGCCAATTTTATTCCACCAACAGGTTGTGTAGGCGATACGCTTCAGTATATTGGTCAGCCTACAAGTGTGCGTCCGATTGCCACTTTTCAGTGGAATTTCGGCAATGGCGATACAGCTGCCACCGCCAATGCTTCCTACGTGTACACGATGCCGGGCGCTTATGCGGTATCTTTTACAATTACCGACACAGCCGGTTGCAGCCACACCAGGACGGATACGGTCATCATCCGTCCAAAGCCTTCGGTGAATTTTTCTGTGTCCGGCGGCTGCTTTACCGACAGCATATGTCAGGGCATTTCTACCCAGCTGGTCAGTCAGTCCACCCTGCCTCCGCTTGGCGGCATCATCACAGGATATCAATGGGATATCGGAAACAACGGCATCATCAATTACACCATCCCGGGCATTACGCATACCTTCCCGGATACGGGACTGGTGCCTGTACGTCTGCGAGTTGTTTCACAGTTTGGCTGCGACTCCGAAAGAGTGAAAAATTTCTACGTACTTCCAGCTCCTATTGCGGCTTTTGCGCTTGATACCGGTATCATTTGTGCCGGCCAGCCGTCACCCTTTGTCACCCAGCAGTCTTCGGGCTTCATTCAATCGTATCAATGGACGCTCTATGCGCTGAATGCTGCCAGTCAGCCTGTCGTCATTACTACGGGCAATCAGTTTTTCCCCCCTACATTACCGACACTGACAGGTTCACTCACAAAGGATACAACTTACTACCTCAAGCTCAAGGTGAGCAGCTGCTGTGCTGCTGACAGCCTGATCCGCACAATCACCGTCAGGCCGCAGCCTACAGCCGGATTTCTGGCTTCTGATACGATCGGATGCAGTCCAAAGCTCATTAACTTCCTCATTGACGGCCAGACCCTCGGTCAGCCGGACTACATCGTCATCAACTGGGGCGATGGCAGCCCGATAGATACCATTTATCCGACCACAATCATCACCCCACAGGGGCCAATCACCCAATTTGGCATTAAAAACCATGTTTTTACCTACAACGGAACGAACAACGATACACTCTATACCGTGAGCATGACAGCCGTAAACAGCTGCGGATCCTCCACCTTTACGCGTACAGTGCGCATTATCCGCCAGACACTCAATGGCTTTTTTACTGCTACGCCCACCTCCGGTTGTGCGCCCCTTACCGTTCAATTTCAGGATCAGACCCCCAATAGCACCACCACAGCCTGGTGTTTTAATTTCAACACCTCCACCAATCAATGCACCGGTGGGGTCGCAATGGGTAAGAATGTTCAATTTACATTCCCGGCTGCCGGTACATACAATGTGTCCATGGTGGTAGGCGATGGATGTTCCGTTGACACTGTCTATAAGCTCATTCAGGTCAATCCCTCACCGGTGGCCGACTTTACTTTCAACAACAACGTCTGCCTTGGCGACACCACATATTTCACCGCATCTGCGACCATTGTCGGTGGCAGCATCACTGGCTATCAGTGGAATTTTGGCAATGGACAGTCATCTATCCTTCAAAACCCTGCTATGCGCTTCGACACCGCAGGCACCTACAATGTATGCCTCACAGTGACCAGCTTTAACGGATGTACACACACCGTATGCAAGCCTGTAACCGTACAGCCAAAACCTGATGTACAATTCACCGCCCAAAGTGCTTGCCTAAATCAGCAGCCCATCGCCTTTCAAAATCAAACCACCCTCACCTCAGGTACCCTCACATACACCCTCTGGGATTTTGGTGACGGCAACACCTCCACCCTGCTCAATCCTCAGCACACCTATGCAGTGCCCGGTACGTACACCGTCACTCTCATACACGGCACTCAGGCCGGCTGTTACGATACAGCCTCACAGCAGATTACCATCCATCCCATACCTACGGCAGCATTTACATTTACTTCCGTTTCGCAAACCGTGTGTGGCACTCCTCAGACGTTCAATTTTACTAATCAATCTGCCGGTGCTCAGGGCTATCTATGGGATTTCGATGCACTTGGCAATCCCGGATTCTTCACTTCCACCTTAGCCAATCCGACATTTACCTACACTTCCACCGGTCTCTACCGCGTGCGCCTCATTACCACCAACGCCTTAGGCTGTTCGGATACCGCCGAACAAGACATCATCGTTTCACCCTTGCCCATTGCCAAGTTTTCAATATCCGACACCAGCGGTTGCCAGCCTCTTCAGGTCGTCTTTACCAGTTTGAGTACATTTCCCGATTCATCGCTAGGTTATATCGTACGTTGGCGTTATGAGTTTGGCGACGGAACAGTACAGGACGGCCCTTCACCCAATGCTACTCACCTCTATCAACAGGCTGGCACTTATATCGCTCGCCTCATCGTCGAGACCAACCTTGGCTGCCTTGATACCTTTCAGTTTCCCGTCCCCATCGAAGTGTTGCCCACCCCCACCGCCATCTTCAGCTGGAGCATCGACGATCGCGGCCATGTAGTCTTCAGCAATCAATCCATACATCTTCCCGGTCAGACCACCTTCACCTGGCAAATGGGCGATGGCATCACCATCGTTGCCGACAGTGTGCGCTACCGCTACAGAGTCAATCGCCTGTTGAGCGATTATACCTTCACTGTATGTCTTACAGCGACCCATACCAATGGCTGTAGTCACGACACCTGTATGCCTGTCTTTCTGCCCCGTCTCAATCTCACAGTGCCCAATGCTTTGGCACCCGACGCGCCGGATGCCGGTCAGGCAGGTCTCTTTCTGCCAAAAGGACATTCCCTGCGCGAATACGAGCTGCTCATCTTCGACCAGTGGGGCAATCTCGTTTTTCGCACCGACTCCCTCACCCCTGATCGCCAGCCGGCCGAAGGCTGGAACGGCCGCCATTTCAATACCGGTCGTGAACTGCCCTCCGGTACGTATGTCTGGAAAATACGCGCCCTCTTCATCGACGGCACCCGTTGGCCCGGTTCTGATCTGGAAAACAATTCACCCGACGACAAGCCACATACCAGCGGATACATCTACCTCATTCGTTGACCAATAGCAGAAAATATTTTCTTTTTGATTTTTTTGGGCGTGCCCCCGGCAAAGCGCCAGTAGCGCTTTTGCCGGGGTCGGCGTGCTCCGGGGTCCGCTATCGCTTCCGTGCTTCGGCGCAGCTGCGCTTCGCCTGCGCACCGCGCTATCGCGCGCCCTACGCATGCCTCACGCGATGCGCGGCAGAGCCGCGCGCCTGGATTTAAGCATTGACTAATACCTCAATCACTTCGCGCCTATCTGCGAGTTCAGCAGTAAACACCTCTCATCTTTGTTGCCTCAGGCAAATGAGAGTAATTAATGCCGGATAATGTTCGTCAGAGTTTTCGTAGGCAGATGTGCAGGCGGGGTAAGTAATAAACCTTTGATCTGTTTTGAAAAAAGAGCATAAAAAATCATTTTCACTACCTCCCGCAGCATCTTAAAGATACAAGTCATTTGCTACATACTTTTGACATCAGCTTCGATCTAAAAATGAAAAAAATTCTCTGTTCGCTTACTATAATTCTGACTTTCCTTTTCGACGCTGTAGCTCAAAAAACCACCAATCGCATTCTCTTCATCTTCGATAGCAGTAATTCCATGCAAGCTCGATGGGAATCAGGTACCCGAATGGACGTTGCAAAGCGGTTCCTCGCCGAATTAATCGACAGTATCGCTCGTTTAAATGACACAGAGATAGAAGTAGCTCTCCGCCTTTATGGCCACAGCAAAGGCTTTCCGCCACAAGATTGCAACGACACACGCCTGCTGGTGCCCTTCGCACCAGATAATTATCAAAAAATCAAGCGCATCATCCAAAGCCTACGACCTATGGGTACTACCCCCATAGCCAATTCCCTCGAAAAGGCCGCCGACGATTTTCCTCCCTGTAAAAACTGCCGAAATCTCATCGTACTTATCACAGATGGCATTGAGGAGTGTGGAGGCGATCCATGCGCCGTATCCGAAAGATTGCAAACTTCCGGTATTGCCATTCGGCCTTTTGTCATCGGCATAGGCCTCGACGCACAACAGCGCCAGGCCATGGAATGTGTAGGGCGATACTACGATGCCGCTCGCGAAGACGATTTTCGCAGCGTTCTTGGCCTTGTCATTTCGCAGGCTCTTGAGAAAACTACCTATCAGATAAATTTATTGGATGCCAATAACCATCCGTCAGAAACCGATGTTGCTTTTACGGTCTTCGACCAGAAGTCTGGTAAAGTAGTTCTTCGAATGATGCACACTTTGAACAGTCGTGGTCTGCCCGATACCTTACCCGGTGATCCGCTGCTCACATACCGCATCGTCGTGCACAGTATCCCCGAAGTGGAAATACGCGATATAGTACTTTCTACCGGCAAGCACAATGTAGTAGCAGTGCCTCTGCCACGCGGTAGATTAGCTGTGAAAACTCAAAAACTCATCGGGTACAAAGAGCTCAAAATACTGTTGCGTAACGACAAAGGATACATTATAAACATCCAGGACATCAACACCGACGCTCGAGTATGTGCTGGTCGATATATTATTGAAGTACTAGCTAATCCGCCATATCGTTCACAAATTGAAGTAAAACCTGCTGAAGTAACTACAGTAGAAGTACCAGTAGCAGGAGTGCTCTCATTTCAGGCCGCTACAGTCGGCTATGGCACTGTGATCGACGCCGATGGCCATCGCGTAATAGACCTCGATGAAAATTCTACCCGTCACACCATACCCTTGCAACCCGGTAGATATACCCTTGTTTTCCGCCCAAGGGCTGCCCGCGACATTTTCTTTTCTTTTACCAAAGACTTTGAAATCGTTAGTGGCAGCACTACTATTGTAAAAGCAAACTGATTATGAATTTCATCGATATTCTGATTCTGATACTTGCCGGTGTTGGCACATTTGCTGCTGGTGCTTCCGTCTATCGATCAGGTTTGCCATTATCACTTGTCTTGTTGGCTTTACTGCCGTGGTTTTTACCCTTAGGTTTAGCGGTTTTTACAATAGCCTGTATTCATTTTATCGATTTTTTGATCAAATTTTCTGTAATGCGCTACAGAGCACATGTTCGGGGAGTTCTCTTGTTTGGTTTGTTTTCAATGGCTGGAGCATGGTTGAGTGCCAATTTTTTAACCGATTTACAGAGATACAGCCCTGTTGTGATCAACAGCTACATTTCATTATCTCCATTTGTTCTTTTCGTAGTTGGTATGATTTTATTATCTGCTCTGTTTGAATGGTTAGCCAATAGAGGTTTCAAACTTCCTCTTCAACTCCACGACATCATTTCCGGAATTCTCTGCGGTTTAGCTAGTGGTGCTTCGGGTGTGTTTGAATCTTTCAAAAAAATTATCTACAAACCTCGTGGGCTAAATTTTGTACAACTTAGCGCTACCACCATTGTGTCATCGCTGTTTACGGATATGGTGCGCCTGCCCGTCTATCTGGCACTGGTGTATGGTGGCAGCCATACGCCTTTTTATAATGCTTTGGCATTGTCATCTGGCTTAGGTGCGATGATTTCTGTTTTAGGTGGTTTGCGATATTTGAAAGAAGCTCAAATTGAAGGCTTTAGACAATGGAGCCTGGTTCTGATTGCTCTATCCACTTTAGGGTTAATTATCCGAAACTTTGTGTAAATGGCGGTTAATGCTCCGTTAGTCAGTGTAATTGTTCCAAATTACAATCACGCTCCCTATTTAACTGAAAGATTAAAATCTATTGAAAATCAAACATATAAAAACATTGAACTAATACTTTTAGACGACTGTTCAACCGATGGCAGCATAGAAATACTTAGAAATTGGGCCGCCAGTAGGCCATATACACAACTGATTATAAATAAAAACAACTCAGGATCACCCTTTGCACAGTGGAATAAAGGCCTTTCGATAGCTTCTGGAAAGTATGTATGGATTGCGGAAAGCGATGATGCATGTGAGCCAAACCTCTTAGAGGTTTTAGTCAATATGCTTGAAAATGAGAAAGATGCATCTCTTGCATTTAGCCAAAGTATTTTGATTGATAAGGTCGGAAATAAGCTTCACAGTTTTAACGAACACTACAAATTTGTTTTTAAATCTGAGCGATGGGAAGCTGACTTCTGCGCCGATGCACGCGAAGAATGCAGGCGCTACATGCTCTTTCATAACACAATACCGAATGCTTCAGCCGTCCTCTTCCGACGTAAAGATTTGTTGAAAGTCCTTCCTGTTGATCAAGATTTTAAGTTAAACGGCGATTGGTTTTTTTATGTAAAACTTCTTTCTGTATCAAACAAATTTTGCTATACAGCTAAACCGCTCAACTATTTTCGCTATCACGCCAACACTCAGCGACTATCAGCGCGAAATAAAACCCATGCATTTTTTGAAATTATTCGAATTCAGGACTTTATACTTGAAAAGTTTCCTGAAACTATAGATGATTTTATTAAAGCCAAAAGGTTGTGTGCCTATTGGTGGATTGGCAACATAAACGGAAAATCTCTATTAAACAAAGCTTTACTAAAACAGCACATTCAACTTTATAGACATTTTTCGCCCTACTTCAAGCACTTTTGGTGGCGAATCGCATGGCACTTCTTATTTATTTCTTTTCGTAAAATATTAATTATTACTGGACTTAAAAAACCTCTCAAGCGACTTCGTTCAAAGTTGTTTCCAGGTAAGTACTTTGAGTTGGAGCTACCTGAGTAATATCCTAATTTTGGTAGTAGTCATTCCCGACACTTGGAAAAGTGTGAGTTCGAAATCGGGAGGACCAAAGTTTCCTCGTACGTTGTTTGAAAAGCCATAAGGCTCGCGAGGTATGCCAAAGGGATTGGTGTCGAGCTTTCCGTTATTGTTCTGGTCGTGAAAGGCTTCTACGGAGTAATTGCCAGGTGTGAGGTCTGTGTAGCGGATGGTTGCTTTTTTGTTTTCTACGGGAATTATTGATTCTTTTACTACGGAATTCTGTTCGTTTTTCAGGCGCAAGTACACCTTGCCATTGTCTTTGGTGCTTTGGATTTCAAATTCGACAATCAAGATTTGACCTGAGATAAAAAAATTTAGTAAACTAAAGAGTAACAACCAAAAAAACTTCATTTCTGTAGAAATCCTGTAGGTGGTTTAGCGATGGGAAACAACAAATTTCTTCGCAAATTGGTTGCCAAAAAGGTCCTTTACTATCAAAATATATCCACCCGCTGGTAGATATTTGGTTGATATAAAAGGTTCATACCCTCCTTCAAACACTTTTTCACCTAAGAGCGAGAATATTTCAAGGGTTTTTACTTGCATATTGGTTTCAACGTTTAATCTTTCATCTGCCGGATTGGGGTAGAGAGCAATGGTTTGTTTAGTTGATATTTCGTTCCATCCAAGATGAGATGTGTGATTCAGGTAGAGTGTCTTCTGTGCGCTTCCAGAGTATGCAATGGCCGTGTAGAAGCCCGAGGGTAAACTTGCAGGCAGCGAAAGTGTGCATCTAGCTGCAGAAAATGCCGGCACAGTAAGCTGCGATATGCTGAATTGACCGCCTGAAGCTGAAATTTTAATAGAGTCAATTGTAAGCGGATAATACCCCTGATTCCAAAGGCTGAAATAGATATTTGACAGGGAAGTGTTCGTCAAAATGGTATCTGACGACCATTGGAAGCTTTTTGCGTTTGGAAAATCAGCTGATCCTGTCAGAGAGTTGATTCGATGTAGGATGTATGGATATTTAATAAAAACGTTATGCTTGCCCTGGTGTACAGCAATAATGCTGTCGCGACGGCGATCCATGGCGTCAGGCATATGCTGAAAATGCCATGTTCGCAGCAAGTTTTCTTGTGGTGCAACGAAGTTCGAATAGTCTTGATAGCGCAGCACAAAATAGAGCAGCGCCCGGGCAACGCGGCCTTTGGCTGAATCTCGTGGTTCAAATACACTCGAGAGATATTTGGATCCGTTGTTTTGCCAGGTAGGTGTACCTGTGATGATGCCGTATGGATGATTTGATCGGATGTTGTTTGCTGTTTCGTCGGTGCTGTACAGGTGGTTTAAATCGCTGCGCATCGGATCGTTTTGATTGAAAAAGCTCTGGGGAAAGACATGCTCAGCATTGAAATTATTAGATACTGCCCCGGCGCGTGTATTAAACTGAGCCATTCGCCCTGTGTAAAGACAAGTTACCCAGCCATTGATGTTGTCGAGCTTGCTGTACATAAGGTCGCGTGCACCATTGTATCCCAGGTTGGTATGATTGCTTTGGTAGGTAGCAAGGGCTTGTTTTAGGGCAAGGCCTGTCTTGTTTTCAGTGTGTTGACCGATGGAATATACAAACTTGCCTTGTCCGGTAAGCAGTACCGTGTAATCTCCCCCGGCATTTACAGTGCGAAGAATGAGAGGCACTCGATAATAGATGTCGTTAAGCGGGTGGAAGCGAACAATCAACTGCAATGTACCTGGAGGAATAACCGTGGGTGTAGTTGCCAGTGTAAAGGCACGATCGTTGTAAGCTTTACCGATTTCAACGGATTTCAATAAAATGTTTGAAGACGATTGATTGACAATCACAAACGATCCTACGACGGTGTCACCGTATTCCGTAGGAGGGAACCATAAGCTATCTACCTGAATTGTGAGACTTTGGCTGAAAAGGTTGTGGTAAAAAAAGGCGAAAAAAAGTACGCCTGATAACTTGACGCGATGCATAAATTTAAAATTCGGGTGCAAACCTATCGAAATGAGTTTAATTAAAAGTCAACAATTTGGATTTATACTTTCAAGAGATTGTTTTTCAGTACTGTCCGGTGCTGAGAAGTACCAGATTGCAGGCAATTTCGCAGTGAATGCCTTTACTTTCAGCCATTCTAATCAGCTCAGGATTATAAGTTCCCGGATTAAAGATGATTCTCTTTGGTTTTAGTGACAAGATGTAATCGTAGTAAGGCTTCTGATTTTCAGGCGAAAGGTAGATGGTGATGGTGTGAATATCCGAATCTTCAACGGGACCTTTGTGAATGGGAATTCCATAAGCTTCACCGCTGCGATTGCCCACTGCCACTACAGGGTGTCCGGCAGCTTTTAGCCGATAGAGGGCCATGTTTGAATATCGATCGGGGTTTTCGCTGGCACCGAGCACCAGGGTTTTCTTTTTTTCCATCAGTCGTTTGACTTAAAAGTGAATTGAATATCGGGAAATTTCTCCCGCGTCATTTGCAGGTTAAATTCCGAATCTGCCAGGAAAACAAGTCTGTCGTGTTTGTCGCGGGCCATGTTGCGCTGTTTTGTTCGGCGTAGCTCGGCCAGTTGTGCTTCGTTGTCGGTTTGAATCCAACAAGCCTTCCATGCCGGGAAGGGTTCGTAAGTACAACGCGCACCATATTCATGCTCAAGGCGATATTGGATCACATCATATTGAAGGGCACCCACGGTACCAATCACCTTACGACCGTTTTGCTCCAGAGTGAAGAGCTGGGCTACACCTTCGTCCATCAGCTGGTCGATGCCTTTGGCCAGTTGTTTGGCTTTCAATGGATCCGCATTGTTGATGAATCGGAAGTGCTCAGGTGAGAAACTTGGGATATCGCGGAAGTGGATAATTTCGCCTTCAGAGAGTGAATCACCGATTCGGAAATTGCCACTGTCAGGCAGTCCAACGATGTCGCCTGGATAAGCTTCGTCCACCACTTCCTTCTTTGCAGCCAGGAACATATTTGGGCTGCTAAATTTCATGGTTTTGCCCAGCCGAACGTGCAGATAGTTTTTATTGCGCTCGAATTTCCCGGATACTACCTTCACAAAGGCAATTCGGCTGCGGTGGTTTGGGTCGATGTTGGCGTGGATTTTAAAGATAAAACCGGTAAACTTGGGCTCGAAGGGATCTACAATGCGCTCGTCGGCCTTTTTAGGCTGTGGCCAGGGGGCGATTTCCACAAAGCAGTCAAGCAATTCTGCTACACCGAAGTTATTGAGTGCTGAGCCGAAAAATACTGGCGAGAGCTGACCTTTGAGATAGGCATCCCGATCAAAAGGTGGATACACTTCGCGCACGATTTCCACCTCTTCGCGCAATTTTTCCGCTTGTCGCTCGGTGATAAAGTCATTTAAATCGTCGCTAAAGATATCTGTAATTTCTACGCTTTCATTTACGCGCTGTTTGTTGTTACCTAAGTAAAATTTCAGTTTTTGCTCCCATAGGTTATAGACACCCTCAAAGTCTTGCCCTATGCCGATGGGCCATGAAAGCGGACACAGACGCAGGCCAAGCTTTTGCTCAATTTCGTCAAGTAAGTCAAAAGCATCTTTGCCTTCGCGGTCGAGCTTATTGATAAACACAATAATCGGTATATCGCGCATACGGCAGACCTGAACGAGTTTCTCGGTTTGGGTCTCAACTCCTTTGGCCACATCAATTACGACAATGACACTGTCCACAGCCGTTAAGGTGCGGTAGGTGTCTTCTGCAAAATCCTGGTGACCGGGAGTGTCGAGGATGTTGATTTTATAGCCTTTATATTCAAAAGCGAGTACAGAGGTAGCCACCGATATACCGCGCTGGCGCTCGATTTCCATAAAGTCGCTGGTAGCGGCTTTTTTTATTTTATTGCTCTTCACAGCACCGGCTTCCTGAATTGCTCCGCCGAAGAGCAGGAGTTTTTCGGTGAGGGTAGTCTTACCCGCGTCAGGGTGAGAGATGATGCCAAACGTCCGCCGACGTCTGATTTCCTGTTCAAAAGTCATTGATTTTCCCGCTTTGTAAAGGCCGGCAAAGGTACTTATTATACAATAGAAGTATAGCTAAGCGAGTGCGAAAAGAAACAGTTCCCCAAAATGATACATCTATTCTATCTTGCTCGCTTATACAGGCTTTACATATGATTAGAAAAAATTTTTTGTCGATTTGCCTTGCTCTTTGTGGTACTTGCATGCCCTTTCTTTTTAAGGCACAACCTGTCAAGACAGAAGTGACTATGTATGATGGATTTGCTATGATTGGCTGGTTGCCAAATGGTGGCTTTTTAAACTTTACCGGGCCAAATATTAATTTCACTTTTGCTCGTCAGAAACTCGTGATTGGTATGCTGCCGTCGCTGAGTTACCTGCGCGATGAGGGAGGACCTACGCGCAATGCGCCAATTATCCCCAATCTCAGCACAGGAATCACCTACTCATTTGACTGGGCTGCCGTACAGATGGCCTTCTATTACGACAATAAAACAAGTACTCAGGATGGCCGCTGGCTCGTGGGATAAGGGTTTGGAATCAGATTAAATAATTTAAATTGAAAAAATAAATAATACTCTGATTGATTGTTTTAGGTTACCTGGCGACTACTTTTTTTACCTCCACCTTCCCTGATCTGTCTGTGAATTTCAGTAAGTACATACCCGAAGTCAGCTGGCCGGGTCGAAGGGTAGTGAGGGCTTCTTCCACCCGGCTTTCAAAGAGCTTGCGGCCTGAGATGTCAAATAGTTCGAGCACACCTGTACTGTTGGTGCGTACATTCAGCACATCGGTAAAGGGATTTGGATAAACATCTAAGAAGGTTGGTTTTTTTTGATCATCCACCGAAAAATTAAACCATTTCAGATCACTCATCCATATTCCTCGGCCATAGGTGGCTGCATAAAGCTTTCCGTTGTTGTAGTTGATTTCCAGTTCACGCACCGGTACGTTGGGAAGGCCTTCGAAATAGGGTTCCCACTGATTCATGGTGCTGTCTCGGTAATACACGCCTATACCCATACCGAGATACATGGCATTGAGGGGATTGTGCTCCTGAAAGATGACTGTCCATGCCTGCAGATTGGGCAAGTTTTGAGAGATATTCGTCCATGTAGCTCCACCGTCAAGGGTGCGGAATACTTTCGTATTGGCGGCAAAAGAGCTGTACGTGATGACTACATGATCTGGATTATTCGGGTGAATGGCAATGGATGAAATGTTCTGAAACGGCAGTGATTGACTCACCAGAGTCCAGTTACCACCGCCATTGGTGGTTTTCCAAAGATTGTTTCCTCTTGAAAAATAAATAATAAATGGATTTGATTTCGACCAGGCCAGCGCGCCAATATTTACATTGCCGGAAGGTGAGATGGTATCCCAGCTCATCCCGCGATCATAAGTTTCCCAAACAGAGCGTCGCCCTACTAACCATCGCTGCGGATCTGTCGGATGAATCACAAAAGGGGTAATCCATCCGGAGGGTTGATTGACGCCATTCATGAATGTGGTGAATGAGTTGCCCCCATCCATCGTAAGCAGAAGTCCACCGTTTTGAAAGCTTATTACGGCTATGGCTGGAGTCGTATAGTCAATCACGGCTTCCATGCCATCAGCCCCAAAGGCCTGACGCCATGAGCCACCTGGAAACCGGCGCATACTCCCGTTGTCCTGAGAGCCGAAGTGAATGATCTGAGGATGTGTATGTGAGGTGCCAAGTCTGTAAATCTGAGTAATATTCAATCCGAAAGAGAGATCAGTCCATGACTGTCCGCCATTTGTTGTTCGAAAAATTCCACCATCGCAGCCTGCATACAAAGCTCCGTTGTAAAATCCCAGAAAGTGGATATCGGCATGTACATAGGGTACATTTTGATTGGTGTAAACCCAATGAGAATTGATGGAAAATGAAGATCCCCCATTTGTTGATTTCCAAATGTTAACCCCACCGGTGTAAATGATGTCCGGATTGGTAGGATCAACGGCTATGGCCAGGTCATACCAGGCTTGTCCACCTGTACCGGTGCCCTGCTCAGAGCTGTGCAAAATATTTGGACTTGTAGCTCGCACTTGAAACGTCTGACCACCGTTGGTAGAGCGACTTACGTTCAGAAATCCATTGTCAGCATTACCCATAAGTAGATACACAATGTTTGTATCAGACGGACTGATGGCTACTTCAATGCGCGAAATGGCTGATTGCGGGGGTATGGTATCGGTTATTGTCGTCCATGTCTGGCCAAAGTCATGGCTTCGAATCACATGCCTGAAGGCTGCAAATACGGTATTTGGATTCTGTGGATTGTACACCAGGCTTCTGGCTTGAATGCTGTTTACCAGCGTCCAGGTTTGTCCGCCGTTTGTAGTGCGGTATAGTCCCTGGGATGTGCTGGCTAAGAGAGTAGCCGTGTCTTGTGGATGCATGATAAGTCTGAAAATGCGAACCATTTGCGCCTGTGTAAAGGTCAGTCCTGTGGGCTGCCAGCTTTGTCCGTAGTCAGTTGATTTTAGAATACCTATTGAGTAGGTATCAGAACCAAAATTGTCGCCAGTTGTCAGGTACAGTACATTTGAATCAAGAGGATTCACCACGATCATACCACATCCGATGGAGGCAAGGGTATCGGTTAGTACTGTGTATGTAGTTCCGCCATCGTAGCTGCGCCATAGGCCACCGGATGGTGTACAGAGGTACATGGTATTGTTTCGGGCAGTATCAATGTAAATGTAATTAACGCGTCCTAAACCCGGAGAGTAGCCATTGTTCATTACCGTCCAGGATACAGGGCCAAGTGGCTCCCAATTGCCAGCTGAGGTTTCTGTGTTGTGCGGATTACTTCGTCTGTATTCACTCCATATGGTGGCTATATCTACTTGGGGTATCAGGCTGTCTTCCCCGAGAGATTGCAGGGTGTTGTATTCCCAGCGTTTGTACCAGTTGTAGCCTGTACCGCGTTGGGATATGTCGATTCGCTTAAAATATTCTTCAGCGCTTTTTTGAATTTTTCGAAAATCCCGCTCACCATTTTGAATCATTTCATACCATAATTGCGCATTCGAATAAAAAGCAACTAAAAATGCAAGAAAAACCAATCCAATTTTTTTCCTCATGATCGGATCATCATAAAAAACCAAAAATAGTTGAACTTAGCCTAAAATTGCACGAAGTATTTTGGGTTAAAATGAAAAGTAAATTTCTTTGGACATCAGCGCTTATTTTATTAGTCAATCTGATATGGGCACAGGATGATTTGATTAATAGAATTAAAGGTCACGGCCAGAACAATGCAGAACAGAAATTTGAATTTACAATTATTAAAAATCACGATGCACTTCCGGTTAAAGACCAGGCTTCTTCTGGTACATGCTGGAGCTATTCGGCCACTTCGTTTATTGAGAGCGAGCTCAAACGCCTGAAAAGACCAATGGTAGACATTTCTGAAATGTTTACTGTTCGTCAGGTGTACCTCGACAAAGGCATTAAATACGTGCGCATGCAAGGCCACCTCAACTTTGCTCAGGGAGGACAGCTCCCTGATGTGTTGTATGTAATGAAAAAGTACGGAGCTGTACCCGCTTCCATTTTTCAAGGCCTGGAATACGGAGAATCAAAAAACAAGCACTCTGAGCTCGAGTTGGCTCTTAAATCTTTTCTCGATGCCATCGTAAAAAACCCCAACGGACGATTATCAACTGCCTGGGTCACCGCTTATGAAAATATTATTTCAGCGTATTTGGGGAAATATCCTTCCGAATTTATGTGGGAGGGACGTCGCTACACACCCAAGACTTTTTTGTCAGATTTTTTAAAAATAAATCCGGACGACTACATCCAAATCACCTCATTCACACATGCTCCGTTTTACAAACCAATGTTTGTAGAGGTGCCTGACAACTGGGCGTGGGGCGAATCCTATAATTTACCGCTCGACGATATGATGCGCACACTTCGGCATGCTATTGACAACGGTTTCACCGTAGCATGGGCCACCGATGTAAGTGAAAAAGGTTTTTCTATAAAAAACGGAATAGCGATCGTTCCCGAAAAGCCCTTTGAAGAAATGACCGAAGAAGAGCGCAAAACCATGTTTGATGGACCTAAGAAAGAAAAGATCGTGACACAAGAGGAACGTCAGCGCGCATTTGACAATTTTGAGACCACCGATGACCATGGCATGCATATCACCGGCATGGCACGCGACCAGAATGGCACCATCTATTACATCACTAAAAACAGTTGGGGCGAAATACCCAATGCCCACCGCAGTGGCTACATTATGGCTTCAGAGGCTTATGTGCGATTTAAAACGATTGCCATACTACTCCACAAAGATGCCTTGCCCCGTGATATCCGCTCGAAGCTTGGACTTTAAGAATTTAAATAATTTTTCGTAAGTATAGCACATAGATGAAAGAAGCAATAATACAGCTTCAGCAGATCAAAAGGGAATTTAAGATGGGTGGAACCATCGTGCAGGCTCTGCGAGGTATTGATCTCATCGTTACACGCAATGAGTACACTGCCCTGATGGGCCCTTCCGGAAGTGGGAAGTCGACGCTTATGAACATTATCGGATGCCTCGATACGCCTACTTCCGGTACTTATATATTGAACGGCAAAGACGTGAGCAAAATGAACGACGATGAGCTGGCGCGCATTCGAAACAAGGAGATCGGATTTGTTTTTCAGACGTTTAATCTCCTGCCTCGCACATCGGCTCTCGAAAACGTAAGTCAGCCACTAATTTATGCTGGTATCAAGAAATCCGAACGCTTAGACAGAGCACGTGAAGTGCTGGTGCGTGTGGGCCTTGGCGATCGCCTTGACCACAAGCCTAATCAACTCTCCGGAGGTCAGCGCCAACGTGTGGCCATTGCAAGAGCATTAGTCAATAATCCTTCCATCATTCTGGCTGACGAGCCAACGGGTAACCTCGACACAAAAACCTCTTACGATATCATGGAACTATTCGACGAAATCAATCGCCAGGGAAATACCATAATACTCGTTACACACGAAGAAGACATAGCAAGGCGTGCAAATAGAATTGTACGATTGAGAGATGGAATGATTGAAGGTGATACCTTAGCTGCAGAATAATTCCTAATTATTAGGAAATACCTTTTTGTAAAAACAAGCATACTTTTGTGGCCTTAAACAATCGATCGAATGAAATTTATAGTCAGCAGCAATAAATTACTTAAATACTTACAGAGTTCAGCGAGCTTACTTTCTACCAGCCAATCAATACAGTACACCCAATACTTCTTGCTCGAACTAGCCGACGGAAAATTAAAGGTAACTGCCACCGACTCAGAGTCGATGATGATCTCAACCCTCGATGTAGAGTCAGAATCTGAAGGCGCGGTTTGTGTGCTGGGTCGCACGCTGCTCGACCTTATTAAAAGCCTGCCAGATCAGCCAGTTACTTTTACACTGAATCCTGATCTTAAAGTACTTGAAATAATCTATGAAACCGGTAAAGCCAATCTCGCTGTAATCGATACAGAGGAGTATCCGCGTATGCGCGAGATTGAGGCCTTAGCCGAAGTGCGAATTCCAACGGAAGTTTTATCGACGGCTATTTCTAAAACTCTTTTTGCCACTGGCAATGATGAGATTCGCCTGGCTCTGACCGGGGTATTTTTTCAACTGACCAGCGAAGGGTGTACCTTTGTGGCTACTGACGGGCACAAGCTTTCCAAATACAAGCGCACTGACATTACCAGTGAGCAAACTTCTGAATTTATCGTGCCAAAAAAGGCTCTTTCAATCGTTAAAAATCTATTACCCGACGCTGATAGCGTGCTCATCAGCTCAAACAATACAAATGTAAAATTTATTACCGATGATCAGGTATTCATCACAAAGCTGGTAGAAGCACGCTACCCAATGTACGAAAACGTAATACCAAAAGACAATCCCAATCAACTTCGCATCGCCCGCAATACACTGCTCTCTGCCCTTAAGCGCATCTCAATAATTGCGAGCAAAACCTCAAATCTCGTAAAACTTACCCTTAACGGCAGTATGCTTTCAGTGCTGGCCGAAGATATAGAGCTTTCAAACCGTGCTGAAGAAAACTTGCCCTGCGACTATACTGGTGCTGATATGAGTATTGGATTTAATTCCAAAAACTTGATTGAAATACTGTCTAACCTCGAATCAGAGTTTGTACGGATGGAAATGTCTATACCTTCTAAGCCAAGCCTAGTATTTCCTGAAGATGGACTCAATGAGGGCGAGGAAGTTCTAATGCTCATTATGCCATTGATGATTACCTAATAAACCAAAATCCTGTTTGACGGGTTTCTTAAAGTAATGAATCTACTCGTTGTCGGCGATGTTCACGGGTGTCACTACACCTTTAAAAATCTGGTGAAAGCGCACTGGAATCCTGACAACGAGTTTTTAATTCAGTTAGGAGATTTTATTAATAAGGGTCCCCACTCTGCTAAGGTTATTCGATATGCCCTGAAGCTGGTTAATAAATACCCTTATTTGGTGTATTTTCTTCGGGGAAATCACGAACACATGTTTCTCGACTCGCTTCGTTCAGGTTCATTTAATGTGATCAATCGAGAAACGTTCAATCAAGCTAAGGCTCATCCAAAGTTGGAGCTTAACAAAGTAAAGAACTGGATCAAGAGTTTACCTATTAAATGGGAAAACAAAAACGTTCTTATCACCCACGCCGGCGTGTCGCGCTCATCAATCGATCCATTCAATCCTTACTCCGACCACAATGTGCTCATCAATCGTGAGCCTCTGAAGCTGATGCAAAAGCTGCAGATAGTCGGCCATGTCGTTCAGCCGCTTGGAAAACCCACCTACGTACCTCGCGAAAATGCCTGGCATATCGACACCGGTGCCTATCTGGGCATGAAGTTAAGCGCTGTCAGGATCAGTTATACCGGTCAGTTGCTAGAAGTCATTACGGTAGAGACCGACCCAAGAGACCTACCACAATCTGCTGCCAACGCTACCCTTTCAACCAACGATTCTCTAAAGTTTTTTTGACAAATAAAAATTCGAAAAATATATGTACACTACGCGTTGGATCGCGCCAAGTAATATAGCCATCGTTAAATACTGGGGAAAGTTTGACCATCAGATCCCGGCTAATCCCTCGCTGAGCTTTACTCTAACTCATTCTTATACGGATACGAAACTTATTGTGATTGAGGGTAAAACAACCCAAGGTGATGATCCTACAGTCGAAGTGTATTATGACGGCATTCCAAAACCCGAATTTCAGCCTAAAATTCTTAAATTTTTAAAAGCCATTCTTCACGAATATCCCTGGATAATGGGCAAACTGCTGAAAATAGAAACGAAAAATACCTTCCCACATAGCTCTGGAATTGCTTCATCAGCCAGCGGTATGGCGGCATTGGCCTGCTGTATCGAAGATTTGCATACAACTCACTTTGCCCCGCAGTCTTTTAGATGGCATAAGGCTTCAGAATCAGCCCGCTTAGGCTCAGGTAGTGCTTGTCGTAGCGTATATGGTGGTTTTGTACAATGGGGACTTTCTTCTGATGGAGAAGGATCAGATTTATATGCGACTCCAGTTCAACAGGTCCATCCTGACTTCAAAACTATTTACGACTTTATTTTAATTCTCGACTCAGGCGAAAAATCGGTATCGAGTACTGTTGGCCACTCACTAATGAAAGGCCATCCATTTGCCAGTCGTCGGTTTGAGCAAGGCAAGGAGAACGTTATTAGGCTTAAAGAAATATTAAAAACTGGCAATTGGAGCAGTTTTATTGAGCTCATGGAGTCAGAAGCTCTTACCCTACATGCGATGATGATGACCTCCACTCCACCATTTATTCTCATGAAACCAAAGACCCTGGAAGCCATTCAAAAAATTTGGCAGTTTAGACAAACTACGAATTTACCTGTAGGGTTTACCCTCGACGCTGGGGCAAATCTTCACCTCATCTTTGCAACTAACGCCCTTGAGGCAGTAGAACAAAAATTATTACCTGAATTACAGTACCTTTGCGAACAAAATTTGATTATTAAAGATTTAATTGGTCGAGGACCTTACAAGGTTGATTCGTAAGAAAATGAGCAACTCTCCACTTTACTACGCAAAAATTCTCCTATTTGGCGAATACGGAATAATTAGCAACTCAAATGCACTTTCTATTCCATTCAGCTCGTTTTACGGCAGCTTCGGATTTATGACCAAAGGCTTCGAAACTCTTGAGCAGATCGAATCCAATAAGCATATTGCCGAATATGCCAAATACTTGCAAACTCTCGAAATCAACGACGAATTTTTTACAAAATTTGATTTTGAGCGGCTTAATAAACACATCAAAGAAGGTCTATATTTCAATTCGTCCATACCACAAGGCTTTGGTGTTGGTAGTTCAGGTGCATTAGTGGCTGCTGTGTACGATACCTATGCCAACAATAAAATAGACCCTGATACTACATTAAGTCAGGAAAATCTTCCGTTGCTCAAAAAGCAGCTTGCCATCATGGAAAGCTATTTTCACGGCAAGAGCAGTGGCATGGACCCCTTGATTTGCTATCTCAAAATTCCAGTTTTACTGAGCTCCAGTAATAGTCTCAATCCCATTCAACTACCTGAGTCAGGCAACAGCAGTGCTGCCATATTTTTAATTAACAGCGGAGTACCCGGCAAAACCCAATCCATGGTTTCAATCTTTATGGAAAAGATGAAGAACGAAGGATTCCGCCGTTTGTTGAAAAATCAATTTATTAAGTATAACGATACTTGTATTGATGCCTTTTTAAAAGGAGAAATCAAAGTTTTTTTCAAAAATCTCAAAAAACTGTCGAGCTGGGTACTAACCCATTTCACTCCCATGATTCCCGAAAACCTCATTGAACTCTGGGAAAAAGGATTAGCTACCAATGAATACTATTTAAAACTATGTGGTAGCGGTGGAGGAGGATTTGTATTGGGTTTTGCCCCAGATTACGAAAAGGCACACAAAACACTTGCTCCCTATAATCCACAAATTATCTTCCGACTGTAATGGAAGGGAATTCCTCACATACCAAAAGCTCCCCTTCCCCGACATTTACCCTTAAAATACTTGCCCTCTTAAGTCATGTGCGCTGGCAAAACATCTTTGTGCTGGCCCTTTCACAATATCTTGCGGTTTTCTTCGTATTAAATGACCCTAAAGTTTGGCAAAAGGTAATGACCGATTGGGTTATGCACATCATTATTCTATGTGGTGTGTTAGCAGTTGCCGGTGGGTATTTAATAAATAACTTTTATGACCGGGAAAAAGACTTAATTAATAGACCGCATCGCACCCTATTTGAGGCCTATGTAAATAACGATTTAATCGTTAGGTTGTATATTTTAATCAATTTTTTATCTCTTGTACTATCGCTACTCGTATCCCTGCGGGCCTTTTTTTATTATGTTGTTTTCATCGTTTTGCTGTGGTTTTATTCTCATAAGGTTAAAAAGAAACCTTTGGCTGGTAATCTTTTGGCAAGTTCGCTGGCGATTTATCCATTTTTTTCGGTTTTTATATATTATAAGTTGCACAATTGGAATGTATTGATTTACACTTTGCTTATATGGATGTTGCTTTACACTCGTGAGCTGATCAAAGATATGGAGTCTCATCGCGGTGATTTGATCGCTGGTTACCATACGTTACCAGTTTTAATGGGGAAAGTGAATGCTCAAATTTTTCTGCGCTGGATTTTTTTGGCTGATGTTGTGTTTTTTCTCGTCTTTTCATTACATATTTTCGGTCGTCTGAATGTCTTATTTTATTATACATCAACTGTGGCAGGTATTATTTTCGGTATGTTTCTCCTAAGCTTAAAAACTAACATCAACGTGTATATCAATTTATGGCATCAGATTTTTCGAATTATCGTTTTTATCGGTGTATTTTTTTTAGCATTGGAACCAAATTGGCAATTAGCTTAAAACTTAACATTCGCAAAATAGAGTAGAAAATATCTTCGCGGTCCGAAACAAAATATTTTTTATGCCAGCCGGCAAATCCTCGAAATCAAAAAAAAACACCTCCTCAAAAAATCAGTCTCTTACCTTCGACTTATTGAATTTAGATTTTAGTTCAGTTTTAATAGGTCGCAGATACAGAATTTTACGTCTTTTTCTCTGGAAGGAGCGCCAATTCTTACAATCAATCATCATCTTCTTCATCATAGCAGGCATATTTTATCCGTACCCAAAGGTGGCTATGTGGTTAGGTTTTGCATTTGCGGGCTATAGTGCCATTGCCAATGATTCCATTCAGACTATTGGAACCTTTTTGTCGTCAAATGCAAATAAAAAGTGGTGGGTGCTCTGGCTTTTTATTGGCGGGATTTTTTTAGTCACAATGACCACAGGTTGGATAATCTATGACGGCGATGTGTCTTTTCAACGGTTACAGTCAAAAGGTTTCGAAAAAGCACCCGAATCCTTCACCTTTTTACAATTAGCTGCTCCTTTAGTTCTTCTCATTTTAACAAGATTGAGAATGCCAGTATCTACTACCTTTCTATTGCTCAGCACTTTTTCGGCAACGAGTTCAGGCATTATCGGTGTTTTACAAAAAAGCCTTTTCGGATATGTCATTGCTTTTGTGGTCTCAATAAGTGTGTGGTTTGTTTTTGCTAAAGGGATAAACAATCTAAATAAGGGTAAAGCACATCCCATTTGGACTGCTTTGCAATGGTTCACCTCTGGAGTGCTTTGGTCCGTTTGGTTAATGCAGGATGCTGCGAATATTGCCGTGTTTTTGCCGCGCAGCCTTTCCACCTATGAATTTATTGCTTTTGTAAGCTATGTCTTTTTTGGTATAGGCTTATTGCTCTATTTCAGAGGTGGACGAATACAAAATATAATCAATGAGAAATCTGCCGTTAAGGATGTTCGAGGTGCTACGATTATTGATTTTATATATGCAATGATTCTCTTGTTTTTCCAAAATTTGAGCAATATTCCGATGAGTACTACATGGGTTTTTCTCGGGTTGCTGGCCGGTCGGGAGATTTCTATGAATATTTCACCTCTTTACACCACAATCAAGCAGAAAAAACTGCCCATTGTCTTTAAGCTAGTTGGGCGCGATGCACTTTTTGCATTAATTGGGCTAGTAATATCCGTTGCTATGGCTATTGCTGTTAATCCTTCGATTCAACAGGAAATTCTGAATTATTTTAATGGCCTTTAAAAGTTAAAAAGCACCTAAAAATCTCTTTCTATTAATTTCTTTTTATACAACCAAATCCCAAGAAATGCCTAAAAAGAGCTTAAATCTAATGGTGAAAAACCGTTGGGGAAAAAAAGCATAATTACTTATTTGTCAGGAAAAAAAATTATGTACATTTGCAGCCCCAATTAACGGGGGTATATTTTATTGTAAAACAAGAAATTTATTTTTTGCTATCATATGCCAACCATTCAACAACTGGTTAGAAAAGGGAGAACCAAAATTAAAAAGAAGAGCAAGTCAATAGCGCTTACGGCTTGCCCTCAGAGAAGAGGGGTATGTACACGTGTGTATACCACTACCCCCAAGAAACCGAACTCAGCCATGCGTAAGGTGGCCCGTGTAAGGCTAACTAATGGCAATGAAGTGAACGCCTACATACCAGGCGAGGGCCACAATTTGCAGGAACACTCCATCGTATTAGTAAGAGGTGGTCGGGTGAAAGATTTGCCCGGTGTAAGATACCACATCGTACGAGGTGCACTCGACACAGCTGGAGTAGAAGGTCGTCGTCAGAGAAGAAGTAAGTATGGTGCTAAGCGTCCGAAAAAGGGTGCGGCTGCAGCAGCCCCAGCAGCTAAAGGTAAAGGTAAAAAGTAATTCATAGCTGAATACAAATGAGAAAAGGTAGAGCTAAAAAAAGAATTTTATTGCCAGACCCTGTGTATGGCGACCAGCTCGTTACGAGGTTTGTAAATAACCTGATGTATGAAGGTAAAAAAGAGAAGGCCTTCAAAATTTTTTATGAAGCAATCCAAATAGTGGAACGCAAGTCTGAAAAGCCAAATGGTCTGGAGGTTTGGAAACAGGCGCTCACCAATGTAATGCCTCACGTAGAGGTAAGAAGTCGTCGTGTAGGTGGTGCTAACTTTCAGATCCCTGTGCCAATACGTCCAGATAGAAAAGTTTCATTGGCGATCAAATGGCTAATTCAATTCAGCAGAAAGAGAAATGAGAAATCTATGTCTCTTCGTCTAGCCAATGAAATTCTCGCTGCAGCCAAGGAAGAAGGCGCTGCTGTGAAAAAGAGAATTGATACACATAAAATGGCTGAAGCTAACAAGGCATTTGCTCACTTCAAAGTTTAACATATGGCAAGAGATCTCAATTACACTCGAAATATAGGAATCGCAGCTCACATCGATGCCGGAAAGACTACAACTACAGAGCGAATCCTCTACTACACCGGTAAGACACACAAGATCGGTGAAGTACACGATGGAGCTGCCACCATGGACTGGATGGAGCAAGAGCAAGAGCGAGGTATCACCATTACTTCAGCTGCAACTACCTGTCGTTGGAACTTCCCAACGGAGCAAGGTCGCAATATCCCCGAATCAAAAGAGTACCACTTTAATATCATAGATACTCCAGGCCACGTGGATTTTACCGTAGAGGTAAACCGTTCGCTCCGCGTTCTAGATGGTCTGGTATTCTTGTTTTCAGCCGTTGATGGCGTAGAGCCACAGTCAGAAACCAATTGGCGCCTTGCCGATAATTACAAAGTGCCTCGCATGGGCTTTGTAAATAAAATGGACCGCCAGGGTGCAGACTTTCTCGCTGTGTGTCGTCAGGTACGCGAGATGCTTAAATCTAAGGCTGTTCCCATCGTACTGCCTATCGGCGCTGAAGAAACTTTCAAAGGCATCGTTGACCTTGTAAAAATGCGCGCCATCGTCTGGCACGACGAAACACAGGGTGCTACCTTCGATGTAATCCCCATCCCCGATGACATGAAGGATGAGGTAGAAAAGTACAGAAACGAACTGATCGAAGCGGTAGCCGAGGTAGACGATCGAATCATGGAGAAATTTTTTGAAGATCCAGATTCCATTACGGAAGATGAGATCAATGCCGCTCTTCGCAAGGCTACCATCGAAATGCGCATTGTGCCAATGCTGTGCGGTAGCGCCTTCAAAAACAAGGGTGTGCAGTTTCTTCTTGATGCAGTATGTCTCTACCTGCCTTCACCACTTGATAAAGAAGCTATTACTGGTACAGATCCCAATACCGGACAAGAAATTAAGCGCAAGCCCTTGCCAACTGAGCCATTCTGCGCTCTGGCATTCAAGATTGCCACTGACCCTTACGTTGGTCGCCTGGCGTTCTTCAGAGTGTACTCAGGCAAGCTTGAATCAGGCTCCTACGTGTTAAACACTCGCACCGGTAATAAAGAGAGAATCTCTCGCGTGTACCAGATGCATGCCAATAAACAGAACCCAATCGATTTCATCGAAGCAGGAGATATCGGAGCAGGAGTTGGCTTTAAAGACATTAAGACCGGAGACACTCTCTGCGACGAGAAGTATCCAATAGTACTCGAAAGTATGGTGTTTCCCGAGCCAGTTATAGGTATCGCTGTAGAGCCCAAGACAAAAGCTGACATCGATAAGCTCGGTATGGCACTTTCGAAACTGGCAGAAGAGGATCCAACTTTCCAGGTTAAAACAGATGAAGCAACCGGCCAGACCATCATCAGCGGTATGGGTGAGCTTCACCTCGAAATTATTGTTGACCGTCTAAAACGCGAGTTTAAAGTTGAAGTAAATGTTGGTCAACCACAAGTAGAGTACAAAGAAGCACTGACCACTGCAGTAGAACATCGCGAGCTTTACAAGAAGCAAACAGGTGGTCGCGGTAAGTATGCTGATATCATCTTCCGACTCGAACCAGCTGAAGAAGGCAAGTCAGGTCTAGAATTTATCAATGAAGTTAAGGGTGGTAACGTGCCTAAGGAATACATCCCAGCAGTAGAAAAGGGCTTCAAGGAAGCCATGAAAAATGGTCCATTGGCTGGCTATGAAGTAGAAGGAATGAAAGTGACCTTGATCGATGGTTCATATCACGCTGTTGACTCAGATTCACTCTCCTTCGAGCTTGCAGCCAAACTTGGTTTCAAGGAAGCAGCCAAAAAGGCTAACCCAGTTATTCTCGAGCCTATAATGAAGCTCGAAGTGGTAACACCTGAAGAAAACATGGGCGACATCGTGGGCGACCTCAACCGTCGTAGAGGTCAAGTAGTATCGATGGACGACAGAGCCGGCTCTAAGGTAATTAAAGCCCTGGTGCCCCTTTCCGAAATGTTCGGTTATGTTACCACATTGAGAACCTTGTCATCAGGCCGTGCTACTTCATCCATGGAATTCAGTCACTATGCTGAAACTCCAAAGAATATAGCCGACGAAGTAATTGCTAAAGTAAAAGGACAGACTGTATAATTAAACCTCACACATGAGCCAAAGAATTCGAATTAAACTAAAAAGTTACGATCACAATCTCGTTGATAAATCAGCTGAGAAGATCGTAAAAACCGTGAAGAGTACTGGCGCTGTGGTAAACGGACCCATTCCGCTGCCTACCGATAAGCGCATCTACACAGTACTCCGCTCACCACACGTAAATAAGAAGAGTAGAGAGCAATTTGAGCTGAGTTCATTCAAAAGACTGCTCGATATCTACAGCTCATCTGCAAAAACTATTGATGCGCTAATGAAGCTTGAGCTTCCCAGTGGAGTAGAAGTTGAAATTAAAGTGTAACCTCTATAGATCATGCCCGGTTTAATTGGACGCAAAATTGGAATGACCAGCATTTTCAGTGCCGATGGAAAAATGATTCCCTGCACTGTGATTGAAGCTGGTCCTTGTGTGGTAACACAAGTAAAGACAAAGGACGTTGATGGATATGAGGCAGTTCAGCTCGCCTTCGGCGAAAGAAAGCCCAAAAACACCCCTCAACCTCTCCTCGGACACTTTGAAAAAGCCAAAACTACCCCAAAACAAAAGTTGGCTGAATTTGATGTTAACGGAACTACATACGAGCTTGGCCAGATCGTGAATGTTGAAATCTTCAAAGAGGGAGATGTAGTAGATGTGGCTGGCATTTCAAAAGGTAAAGGTTTTCAGGGCGTTGTGAAGCGCCACGGATTTGGCGGGGTAGGTGAGAGCACTCACGGCCAGCACAACAGAGCACGTCACCCAGGTTCTATAGGTCCTGGTTCTTATCCGGGTCACGTAGTAAAAGGTCTTCGCATGGCCGGAAGAACTGGAGGCAAGCGCGTAACCATAAAGAACCTGAAAGTTGTAAAAGTAGATGTTGAAAAAAATCTACTGCTTGTAAAGGGCGCTGTACCAGGTCATAAAAACTCATTTTTAATTATTGAGAAGTAATGGAACTATCAGTTTATACCATAGAGGGAAAAGATACAGGCCGCAAGGTTACTCTCGATGAGCGCGTCTTTGGAATTCAGCCTCATACACAGTCAGTATATCTCGACATAAAGAGATATCTCGCTCATCAGCGGCAAGGTACACATAAGACAAAAGAACGTGCCGAAGTAGCTCGCACTACTAAAAAGCACCACCGTCAAAAGGGAACTGGCGGTGCTCGCCATGGCTCATTGAAAAGCCCTATCCATAGAGGTGGTGGTACCGTGTTTGGTCCAAGACCCCACGACTATGTAGTGCGTCTTAACATTAAAACCATTCGCCTGGCACGTCGCTCTGCCCTTTCAGCCAAGGCTGCCGAAAACGCGATCACAGTGGTTGAGGATTTTACCCTCGAAAAGCCAAAAACAAAAGATTTTCTTAATATTTTAAAAAACTTGCAATTGGCTGAAAAAAAATCACTTGTGATCATCGGGGATAAAGATAACAACGTATATTTGTCGTCCCGAAATTTGGAGCAATCAAAAGTTGTAATTGCCTCTGAATTAAACACTTATCAGATTATGAATGCTCAAAATCTCATCATATCTGAGAGTGCTTTGGGAAAAATTCAAGACACATTAACCAAGTAAGTCATGAGCATCCTTATAAAACCAATCATCACCGAAAAGGCAAATCTCCTCTCTGAGAAGAAAGGTGTATATTGTTTTCGTGTGCAGACTGACGCCAACAAAATTCAAATAAAAAAGGCTATTGAAGAGGCTTATGGTGTTAATGTGGAAAGCGTAAATACTGCTATCATGCCGGCAAAAAGAGTGGTAAAATATACCAAAGCTGGAATGATACAGGGTAGAAAGCCAAAATTCAAAAAGGCCTATGTCAAAGTAAGAAGTGGTGAAGTAATTAACATATACGAAAACATTTAACAATGGGTCTTAGAAAATTAAAACCGGTAACTCCGGGTACGCGCTTTAGAGTAATCAATGGGTTTGATGCCATCACCACATCTACCCCTGAAAAGTCACTGCTCGTTCCCAAGAAAAAAACCGGCGGTCGCAATAATACAGGAAAAATGACCATGCGCTATCACGGCGGTGGTCATAAAAGGATGTATCGCATCATCGATTTCAAAAGAGATAAAGAGGGTATCCCGGCAAAAGTAGCCTCCATCGAATACGATCCAAACCGCAGTGCCTTTATTGCCCTCTTGCACTATGTAGATGGTGAAAAGCGATATATCATAGCACCTAACGGTCTTACAGTAGGTATGACTGTGATGAGTGGCAAAAATGCTACTCCTGATTTAGGTAATGCCCTGTATCTTTCAGATATACCATTAGGTACAATTATTAGTTGTATTGAACTCAAGCCAGGGCAAGGTGCTAAAATTGTTCGTTCAGCCGGTTCATTTGCCCAGTTACTAGCTCGCGACGGAAAATATGCCGTAGTGAAATTGCCAAGCGGAGAAACCCGTCTGATCCTTGTTACCTGCAAGGCTATGATAGGGTCTGTTTCAAACAGCGACCACTCACTGGTAGTAAGTGGTAAGGCTGGTAGAAGCCGCTGGCTCGGTCGCAGACCACGCACACGTGGTGTAGCCATGAACCCCGTCGATCACCCAATGGGTGGTGGTGAAGGTCGTGCTTCTGGTGGTCATCCAAGATCAAGGAAAGGTATTCCAGCTAAAGGATACAAGACCAGAAACAGAAAGAAATATTCTAATTCATTGATCATCGAACGTCGTAAAAAATAAGCTAAATGGCTCGTTCACTAAAGAAAGGACCTTATATCCACTACAAACTTGAAAAGCGGATTCAGGAAAACATAGCATCCGGCAAGAAGACTGTTATTAAAACCTGGTCAAGAGCTTCGATGATATCACCTGATTTTATTGGTCAAACGATAGCTGTTCATAACGGCAAGGCTTTCATTCCAGTATATATTACTGATAATATGGTAGGCCACAAGTTAGGCGAATTTGCTCCGACCAGAACCTTCAGAGGCCATGCCGGAAATAGAAAAGATAAAGGTAAGAAATAAGATATTGAGTCATGGGAGTTAGAAAAAGACAAAGTGCTGAGGCAAGAAAGCAGGCAAAAGCCGCGAAGGCTACTGCTACATTGAGAAACTGTCCGACCTCGCCCCGCAAAATGCGCCTAGTGGCCGATATCATCCGCGGACAGAAAGTTGAAAAAGCACTTTTTATCCTCAGAAATACCGGCAAACACGCAGCTCGTGATCTTGAAAAAGCCCTTTTAAATGCCATTAATTCATGGCAGCAAAAAAATGAGGGAGCTAACGTAGATGAGGCCGGATTGTTTGTAAGCAAAATCACGGTTAGCTGTGGTCCAACTCTTAAGCGTATTCAGCCGGCACCACAGGGTCGTGCTCACCGCATCAGAAAGCGCTCAAACCACGTTTTCATCGAATTAGGAACCCTATCAACCCCTTCAAACGCATAACAAATGGGTCAGAAAACAAATCCAATAGGCAATAGATTAGGTTACATCAGAGGCTGGGAATCAGCTTGGTATGGTGGTCGTAACTATGGAGATAAAATTGCTGAAGATTATCAAATACGCAAGTATTTATATGCACGCCTAAGCAGAGCTAACATATCCAGAATCGTCATTGAGCGCACCCTGAAGCTCATTACAGTAACTATTACTACCGCTAAACCTGGCGTAATCATCGGCAAAAGTGGACAAGAAGTAGAAAAGCTGCGTGAAGAGCTCAAAAAACTTACTGACAAGGAGATTCAAATAAACATCTTTGAAATCAAAAGGCCTGAGCTCGATGCAAAACTCGTAGCCGACAGCATAGCGCGTCAAATCGAGGGAAGAGTAAGCTATAAGCGAGCAGTTAAAATGGCCATTGCTTCTACCATGCGCATGGGTGCCGAAGGTATAAAAGTTCAAATCAGCGGTAGATTAAATGGTGCTGAGATGGCTCGAAGCGAGATTTATAAAGATGGCCGTATTCCGCTCCATACATTCAGAGCTGATATTGACTATGCTCTTGGTGAAGCACTTACAACCTATGGCCTCATAGGTATCAAAGTGTGGATTATGAAGGGCGAGGTGTACGGCAAGAGAGACTTGTCAAATTTTCTGGGTGTTACCACCAAAAAGACAAAAGCTAATGACAAGCCTGCTCTTCCATCAAAGCCAGCAAAAGGTAAGAAAAAGTCAAAAGCTTAAAACATTGAACAATGTTACAACCTAAAAAGACAAAATATAGAAAGCAGTTTAAGGGCAGAATGAAAGGTGCTTCACACAGAGGAGCCACCATTGCCTTCGGAAGCTATGGCATCAAATCACTAGAAGCTTCCTGGGTAACTGCTCGCCAGATTGAGGCTGCTCGTATCGCTGCCACACGCTATATGAAGAGGGAAGGTCAGCTTTGGATACGCATATTTCCCGACAAACCCATCACCAAAAAACCTCTCGAAGTACGTATGGGTAAAGGTAAAGGTAACGTAGAATACTGGGCTGCTGTCGTGAAACCCGGACGCATCATGTTCGAAATCGATGGTGTGCCCTACGAAGTTGCTAAAGAAGCTCTTCGCCTGGCAGCTCAAAAACTTCCGGTAAAGACCTCTTTTGTAGTGCGCAGAGATTTACAACTTCAACAATTGTAAGATCGTATGAAACAATCTGTTGTATCACAAATGACCACTGAGGAACTCAAGGAGCAAATCTTCGAAATGAAAAAAGCCCTTGAAAAACTCAAAGCTACCCATGCCATTACTCCTTTGGAAAATCCGATGGAGATACGCAATAAAAGAAGAAGCATTGCGAGAATGCTCACTGAATTGACAAAAAGAAATAATCAAGTAGCCTAATAATTCACCCGATGGAAGCTGTAGCTACCAAAAGAAATTTTAGAAAAGAGCGCGTAGGTGTGGTAACCTCTACAGCTATGAATAAGACCATTGCTGTATCTGTAGAGCGTAAGGTGAAACACCCCAAGTATGGTAAGTTTATGAAAACTACCAAAAAATTTCATGCTCATGATGAGAAGAACGAATGCAAAGTAGGTGATATCGTTCGCATTATGGAAACTCGCCCGCTGAGCAAGACCAAAAGATGGAGATTAGTTGAAATAATCGAAAGAGCTAAGTAAAATGGTACAACAGGAATCAAGACTCACCGTAGCTGATAATACCGGAGCCAAAGAAGTTCTGGTAATTCGGGTAATCGGCGGTACCGGACGTCGCTACGCATCTGTAGGCGATAAAATTGTAGTAACCGTAAAAGATGCATCACCCTCTGGAAACATAAAGAAAGGCCAGGTAGCCACTGCAGTTGTAGTGCGCACTAAAAAAGAGGTGAGAAGGCCAGACGGATCATACATCCGTTTTGACGATAATGCTTGTGTATTGCTCAATGCTGCTGGCGAAATGAGAGGAACACGCGTATTCGGACCCGTAGCACGTGAGCTTCGCGATAAACAGTACATGAAGATTATATCATTGGCACCTGAGGTGCTTTAAAATATTGAAAAAATGATAAAAATTCACATTAAAAAAGGCGATAAGGTACGAGTAATCGCAGGTGATGACAAAGGAGCTGAAGGCGAAGTTATCCGCGTGATTCGCGATAAATATCGCGCTGTAGTAAAAGGTGTAAACATGGTAAAACGCCACATTAAGCCCTCAGCGCAAAATCCACAAGGTAAAATCGTGGAAATGGAGGCTCCTATTCACATTTCCAACCTTATGCTCATCGATCCAAAGACCGGACAGCCGACTCGAATATCAAGAAAAAGAGATGAGAATGGCAAGCCCATTCGTGTATCAAAAAAATCCAATGAAATCATTTGATCATGGAAGCTAAATACGTTCCTAATCTGAAAAAACTATATAAAGAAAAGGTGGTACCAGCTCTCATGCAGGAGTACTCCTATAAAAGCGTAATGCAGGTACCCCGTATCGAAAAAATTGTCATCAGCCAGGGTCTTGGCAAGGCGACAGCTGACAAAAAATTGATCGAGTATGCTGTCGATGAGCTTACTAGAATAGCCGGTCAAAAGGCTGTTCCAACACGCTCAAAGAAAGACATCTCTAACTTTAAACTCCGCAAAGGAATGCCTATAGGGGTGAAAGTAACCCTGAGAGGTGATAGAATGTATGAATTCCTGGAAAGATTAATGGTTGCCGCCCTTCCCCGTATTCGCGATTTCAACGGTGTAAAGGCCACGGGTTTCGATGGTAGAGGTAACTACAATATGGGCATTACTGAACAAATCATCTTCCCGGAAATCGATATCGACAAAGTCAATCAAATCTGGGGAATGGATATCACCATAGTGACAACTGCCAAAACCGATAAAGAAGCTAAATCCCTTTTAACCTTATTTGGATTACCTTTTAAAAAATAATTAGATGGCAAAAGAGTCGATGAAAGCGCGCGAAAGAAAGCGCGAAAAACTTGTAGCCAAATACGCAGCCAAGAGAGAAGCTTTGAAGAAGGCTGGAGATTATGAGGCACTTCAAAAGCTTCCGAAAAATTCATCTCCAGTAAGACTGCGCAATCGCTGTAAACTAACTGGCAGACCCAGAGGTTACATGCGCCAGTTCGGAATTTCGCGCGTTTTGTTCCGCGAAATGGCTAACAACGGTCTGATTCCGGGTGTAAAAAAGGCAAGTTGGTAATTTGTTTAATATAAAAAATTTAAATATGTACAGCGATCCGATTGCTGATTTTCTTACCAGAATACGTAATGCTGTGACAGCAGGACACAAGGTGGTAGAAGCGCCATCTTCAAAGATGAAGCTTGAAATAGCCAGAATCTTAAAAGAAAACGGATTTATTCACAGCTACAAAACAATTAAGCCGGAGAAGGGTCCAGAGATTTTAAAAATAGCTCTGAAATACGATCCCGTAAATCGTATACCAGCTATAAGAAGCATTAAGCGAGTAAGTACGCCAGGTCTTCGTATCTATAAAGGTGTACATGAGCTTCCTCGTGTACTCAACTCATTGGGCATCGCAATTATATCAACCAATAAGGGAGTAATGACCGACAAGCAAGCCAGAAAAGAAAATACTGGTGGAGAGGTAATTTGTTATGTATATTAATCGCTTTTAAGTCATGTCAAGAATAGGTAAACTTCCCATCGCTATACCAGCCGGCACCGAAGTGACTATCGGTCAAGACGAGGTAACCGTAAAGGGCAAGTTGGGAACTCTTACAACGAAATACAACCCTGTAATCGAAATAAAAAAAGAGGGTAATACCATCACTCTGACTCGCTCATCTGATGAAAAAACAGTGAGAGCTCTTCATGGACTCTATAGAGCCTTGATAGCCAATATGGTAACAGGAGTTACTCAAGGCTTTGAAAAGCAACTGGAGCTTGTGGGAGTTGGATACAGGGCCAACGCTACAGGTCAACTACTTGACCTTTCTCTTGGCTACTCGCATAATATTGTAATCGAGCTACCAAAAGAAATTAAAGTAGAAACCATTAACGAGAAGGGGAAAAACCCCATCATTAAGTTGCAATCACATGACAAGCAACTGCTTGGAATGGTATGCGCAAAAATTCGCTCCTTCCGTCGCCCTGAACCGTATAAGGGCAAAGGTATCCGCTTTGTAGGCGAAATAGTGAGAAGAAAAGCTGGTAAAACTGCAAGTAAAGGTAAAAAATAAACCATGGCTCTTAGTAAAATTGAACGCAAAGCGAGGATTCGCAAAAGAATACGCAAGGTTGTTTCTGGTACTGCTGAGCGTCCGCGCCTGTCGGTGTTTAGAAGCAACAACGAAATATATGCACAGCTCATTAATGATGATACAGGCACTACACTTGTAGCTGCATCTACTATGCAAAAAGATATCAGAGAAAAAATCGCAGGCATGACTAAAGTAGAGGCAGCTCGCGAGGTGGGTAAAGCACTGGCTGCCAAGGCAATTGAAAAAGGCATCGAAGTTTGTGCTTTTGACCGCGGTGGTAACCTCTACCACGGAAGAGTTAAAGCTTTGGCAGAAGGTGCACGTGAAGGTGGTTTAAAATTTTAAACGATGAAGCAAAAAAACTATATACAGAGAGTAAAGCCCAGCGGGCTTGAATTAGTTGATCGCCTTGTAGCAGTAAACCGCGTTACCAAAGTAACCAAAGGAGGTCGTCACTTCCGCTTCTCAGCCATAGTAGTGGTGGGCAATGAAAACGGTATTGCCGGCTATGGCCTGGGTAAAAGCAACGACGTATCTGAAGCTATCGCAAAAGGCGTTGAAGATGCCAAAAAGAACCTCGTTAAAATCCCAATTGTAAACCACACAGTGCCACACGAGCAAGAGGCTAAATACGGCGGTTCAAGAGTTTTCTTGCGTCCTGCTAGCCATGGTACCGGTGTGATAGCAGGTGGTGCTATGCGCGCAGTGCTCGAATCGTTTGGTATACACGATGTACTCGCTAAATCTAAGGGCAGCTCAAACCCTCACAATGTGGTAAAAGCCACTTTCCGAGCATTGACCTCAATGCGCGATGCATATCAGGTAGCTAAAGATCGCGGAATTACCCTCGATCAGTTGTTTAACAAATAATTTCTTTCACCGTGGAAAGGGTTAGAGTAACCAAAGTAAAAAGTACTATCAAGGCTTCAAAAAACCAAAAGCTTAACATGAAAGCCTTGGGTCTTAATAAAATTAATTCCAGCAACGAATTTGACCTTACCCCACAAATTGCTGGTATAATAGAACGTGTTAAACACCTTGTTAAAGTAGAAAAAATTTAAAGAATGAAACTTGAGAATCTAAGACCTGTTGAAGGATCGACACATCGCGAAAAGCGCATTGGTCGTGGTGAAGGTTCAGGACACGGTGGCACTTCTACTCGTGGTCACAAGGGTGATAAACAACATTCAGGCTTCAGGATAAAAAGAGGTTTTGAAGGTGGTCAGATGCCCTTGCAGAGAAGAATTCCCAAATATGGTTTCAAAAACATAAACAGAGTAGAATACCGTGCAATAAACCTCGATGTGCTTCAAACTTTGATCGACAATAACAAAGTAACTGACCGAATTGCTCCAGAAGATTTGGTTAAAAACGGCTATGCCAGCAAAAACGATTTGATCAAAATCCTTGGCAGAGGTGAAATAAAGGCTAAAGTCGAGGTAATAGCCCACAAATTTTCTAATTCTGCAATAGAGGCTATTCAAAATGCCGGAGGCACAGTAGTGACCATTTAAACCGTATTGAATGAAAAAATTTATTGAAGTACTGAAAAATATCTGGAATATTGAAGAGCTAAGGTCAAAAATTCTTCTGACCTTAGGTCTTCTCTTCGTATACAGATTGGGTTCTAACGTGGTATTGCCAGGTATAGATCCCGATAGCCTCTCAGCACTTCAGCAGCAGACTGGCGACAATAATTTGCTAGGTATCCTTAACGCTTTTACCGGGGGTGCTTTTGCTAATGCCAGTATCATGGCACTTGGAATTATGCCATATATCTCCGCTAGTATTGTAATACAGTTGTTGGGCATCGCTGTTCCAAGTATTCAAAAGCTCGACAAAGAAGGTGAAAGTGGAAGAAGAAAGAAAAACAACTATACCCGAATTCTTACCATCTTCATAACCCTTGCTCAGGCACCGGGCTATCTCGCTAACCTTATTGCACAGCAGGTGCAGATAACAATTAGTCCTTCAACATTCTGGTTCCTTGGTATTCTAGTATTGGTTACCGGTACAATATTCGCCATGTGGCTTGGGGAGCGTATTACAGATAAGGGCATTGGTAACGGGATCTCGCTTCTCATTATGATAGGTATAATCGCTACCTTACCTCAGGCGTTCCTTCAGGAGCTAATAACCAAAATTGAAAACCAAACCGGAGGTATTCCCATCTTCTTGATTGAGATAGCAGCTCTGTTTGTAGTCATACTCCTCTCCGTCGCTCTTATTTCTGCTACACGTAAAATTCCGGTACAATACGCAAAACGTGTGGCAGGTGGCCGCATGGCTGATACACAGCTATCGCGCAGCTACATCCCACTCAAGGTCAATGCTGCCGGAGTGATGCCGATCATTTTTGCTCAAGCTATCATGTTCATACCAATTACAATTCTTACCTACGCAGGCGCTACGGATAATCTCGGATGGATTGTCTCTCTTTTCGGCAACATCAGCGGCTTTTGGTACAATTTCCTGTTTGCCGTTTTAATTATCCTGTTCACATACTTCTACACTGCTATACAGATCAACACCAACCAAATGGCTGATGACTTGAAGCGCAACGGGGGATTTATTCCAGGCATTAAACCTGGAAAGCCAACTGCCGAATACATCGACCTTATTTTGTCGCGAATTACGCTCCCAGGCGCCATCTTTTTGGCAATCATTGCAATACTTCCAGCCTTTGCAATGCAAGCTGGAGTAACTACACAGTTTGCCTACTTCTACGGTGGCACATCGCTTTTGATCATGGTGGGCGTGGTAATAGACACACTTCAACAAATTGAAAGCTATCTGCTAGCAAGGCATTACGATGGCCTGATCCAGAGCGGTAGGATTAGAGGTAGATCATCCATTTCAGTTGAACAATAAAAACTACTAAATGGCAAAGCAAGCTCTAATCGAACAAGACGGAACCATTATCGAAGCGCTTTCGAATGCCATCTTCAGAGTAGAACTCGAAAATGGCCACGTGGTGACCGCACATATATCCGGTAAAATGCGAATGAACTACATCCGCCTTTTGCCAGGTGACAAGGTGAAAATGGAAATTTCACCCTACGATTTAACCAAAGCAAGAATCATTTATAGATATTAATTCATCATGAAAGTAAGAGCATCTCTCAAAAAAAGAAGTCCTGAATGCAAAATCGTGCGCAGAAAGGGCAGACTTTATGTCATCAACAAAAAGAATCCAAAATACAAACAAAGACAAGGGTAAAACTTTGAACTATGGCCAGAATTGCAGGTATTGATTTACCAAAAAACAAAAGAGGAGAAATAGGCCTGACCTATATCTTCGGTATCGGCAGAAGCCGTGCTCGTACTATACTCAATATGGCTGGCGTCGATTATGATACCAAAGTACAAAACTGGACCGATGAACAAATCCAGGCAATCCGCAAGGTGATCTCTGAAAACTTTAAGGTGGAAGGTGAGCTGAGATCTGAAATTCAGCTCAACATCAAACGTCTAATGGATATTGGCTGCTACAGAGGTATCAGACACCGCAATGGTCTGCCTGTACGCGGTCAAAGAACAAAGACAAATGCTCGTACACGTAAAGGTAAGAGAAAGACCGTAGCTAATAAGAAGAAAGCCACTAAATAATCATTGAATACCTATGGCTAAAAATACCAAAACAGTAAAAAAGCGCATTGTAAAAGTAGAGGCCGCCGGTGAGGCACACATCAATGCTACCTTTAACAACATCATTATTTCACTCACAAATTTAAATGGTCAGGTAATCAGCTGGTCATCAGCTGGTAAAATGGGCTTCAGAGGTTCAAAAAAAAATACTCCCTACGCAGCACAGATGGCCGCTGAAGATGCAGCTAAGAGTGCCTTAGAAGCCGGATTGAAAAAAGTGAAAGTATTTGTAAAAGGTCCTGGAGCCGGTAGAGAATCAGCAATCCGAACCATTCACAATACAGGTATAGAAGTAACTGAAATAGTGGACGTAACACCAATTCCTCATAACGGTTGCCGTCCGCCCAAGAAAAGAAGAGTGTAATAACAATTTTTAATCATCCAAATGGCACGATACAGAGGTCCGTTATCAAAGATAGCCAGAAGATTTGGAGAGCCAATCTTCGGCCCGGATAAAGCCCTGGAGCGCAAAAATTATCCTCCGGGCATGCATGGATTTACCCGCAAGAGAGGTAAAAAATCAGAATACGCCGTACAGCTTGCTGAGAAGCAAAAGGCGAAGTACACCTACGGAATTCTTGAAAAGCAATTCAGAAATCTCTTTGAAAAGGCAAACAGAGCTAAGGGTATCACTGGTGAAATTTTGCTTCAGCTATGCGAAATGAGGCTCGACAACGTGGTGTACCGCCTCGGCATTGCACCTACTCGCAGAGCTGCCCGTCAGTTGGTTAGCCATCGCCATATTGAGGTGAACGGCGAAGTAATAAACATTCCGTCATATCACTTGAAACCTGGAGATGTAGTGTCTGTTAGAGAGAAATCAAAATCTCTCGAAGCAATTAATCTTACTAAAGGCACAAAAATGGATTGGCTCGAATGGAACAGCGCTACAGCTTCAGGCCGAGTGCTAAACGCTCCACAGCGCGAGCAAATCCCGGAAAACATCAAGGAACAGCTTATCGTCGAGTTGTACTCTAAATAATTAATTCAAACACCTGATTCTATGGCTATTTTAAATTTTCAAAAGCCTGATAAAGTTATTTTAATTCATAGCAACGACTTTGAGGGTCAGTTTGAATTTAGACCTCTGGAACCCGGCTATGGTCTTACAGTGGGCAATGCCCTTCGCAGGGTTCTGCTGTCTTCACTCGACGGATATGCCATTTCTTCTATACGAATCGATGGTGTAGAGCATGAGTTTTCTACTATAAAAGGCGTAGTAGAAGATGTAACGGAAATGGTTTTAAACTTCAAACAAGTTCGTTTAAAAAATCAAATTCCTACCCAGGAAAGCGAACTTGTTAAAGCCACTTTTAGTGGAATGAACCGCATCACTGCCGGTGATTTGGGTAAGTTCATTTCTGCATTCAAAGTGCTAAATCCAGAGCTTGTAATTTGCAATCTCGACCCATCCGTTACACTCAACATCGAATTTACCATCGACAAGGGCAGAGGGTATGTGCCGGCTGAAGAAAACAAAAAAAGCACTGCTCCACTGGGTACCATCTTTCTCGATACCATCTATACACCCATTAAAAATGTTAAGTATAGCATCGAGAACTATCGTGTAGAGCAGAAAACTGACTACGAAAAGCTGATCATTGAAATCGTAACAGATGGTAGCATCACCCCTCAGGATGCCCTGACCGAAGCAGCAAAAATCTTGATAGAGCATTTCATGCTCTTTTCTGACAAGCTGGTAAACGTAGAACCAGTGAAAGTAGAAGAGCCCGATACCTTCGACGAAGAGATCATCCGCATGCGCAACTTGCTAAAAACAAAACTCACCGATCTCGATCTTTCAGTAAGAGCTCTTAACTGCTTGAAAGCTGCAGAAGTCGAAACCCTCGGAGATCTGGTTTCATACACCAAGCAAGATTTGATGAAATTCAGAAATTTTGGAAAGAAGTCACTCACCGAATTGGAGGAACTCATCGAGTCTAAAGGTCTCTATTTCGGAATGGACTTATCAAAATACAAATTAGACAAGGAATAAAAAATGAGACACGGACGTAAAGTAAACCACCTTGGCAGAAAAGCCGGTCACCGCAATAACATGCTCTCCAATATGGCGAGCTCACTCTTGCTGCACAAGAGAATCACAACTACACTGGCCAAGGCGCGTGAATTGAGAAAATTCGTTGAACCTTTGATCACTCGTTCAAAGGAAGACAATACGCACAATCGCCGTATAGCATTCTCTTACCTTAAAAATAAATATGCCGTCACTGAGCTCTTCAGAGAAATATCTGTAAAAGTGGCTGATAGACCCGGAGGCTATACCCGAATCATCAAATTAGGTAATCGACTCGGTGACAATGCTGAAATGGCCTTGATCGAGCTGGTAGATTACAACACTCTTTACACCAACGAAAAATCTGCTAAGAAAACCCGCAGAAGCCGCAGAGGTGGCAAATCAAAATCAGCACAACCCACTGCCGAATCAGCCCCACAAACTGAGCCTAACACTAATCAAACGCAAACTGAAAACGCAGCCGAGTCAACTGAAGCTAATGAAGCTGATAAGGCATAAATTAACGCAAAGATTCTACAGTGAAAAGGGTAAAGCTTTTGGCTTTACCCTTTTTTTTTGCCTACTAAATGCGCTGGTATCGAAAAGCAAATTCATTTTTTGTCAAAAAACATTTAATAATGTTTTTGCCAGCTAACAGTTTTTTAAGAATCTCACTTATACAAATAATCCAGGTATAAATTTGTCCAACTACAAGAAAATGATTTCATCCATAAAACCTACAGCCGCAGTTGTACTCGAAGACGGCACTGTGTTTTTTGGTCGCTCTATCGGCATCGAAGGTGAAACTTCAGGTGAACTGTGTTTTAATACCGGGATGACCGGTTATCAAGAAATCTTTACAGATCCCTCATACTACGGTCAGCTCATGGTCATGGCCTCAGTTCATATAGGAAATTATGGGGTGAGGGAAGACGAAAGTGAGTCGAATAGCTTGAAGATCAGCGGACTAATTTGCCGAAATTTCACTAATCGCGGTTCACGTCCGGCGATGGATCAAGAACTAAAGGAGTTTTTTAAAAAGCACAAGACTATTGCCATAGCAGGCGTCGACACACGCGCATTGGTACAGCATATTCGCGACTTTGGCGCTCAAAATGCCGTGGTTTCCACCGACATTTCAAATCTCGATGACTTAAAAAAGAAGGCTAAGGCAGTGCCTACGATGGCCGGCTTGGAACTGTCATCTAAGGTGACCTGTTCGGAGCCATATTATTATGGCAACCCAGCGGCAACCTACAAAGTGGCTGCCTTAGATATGGGAATTAAGCAAAACATTCTCAGATGCCTGGCAGAAAGAGATGTGTATGTGAAAGTCTTTCCACTCAATACCTCGTTTGAAGAGTTTACTTCTTGGCCGTGTGATGGATACTTCTTCTCCAATGGTCCTGGTGACCCGGCTGCCATGCCCACGACTGCTGAATTAGTAAAAAGAATCATTGACTTAGGCAAGCCCGTCTTTGGCATTTGCTTAGGACATCAAATCATCGGATTATCACAAGGCCTTGAGACTTTTAAAATGCATCATGGGCATCGAGGCATCAACCATCCAGTGATGAAGAACTCAACAGGTAAGGGTGAAATTACTTCACAAAACCATGGATTTGCTGTAAAAAGTCAGTCTCTGCCCAACGATGGCTCAATACTTTTGACACATAATCACCTAAACGATCACACTGTGGCGGGCATCAAATTGAAAGACAAACCAGTTTTTTCAGTGCAGTATCATCCAGAATCAGCACCTGGTCCACACGACAGCCGCTATTTGTTCGATGAATTTGTTAATCTATTAAAACAATACAAATCATGAGTATCATCACCGCAATCAATGGGCGTCAAATACTCGACTCCAGAGGTAATCCAACCGTAGAGGCCGAAGTTTGGCTAGAGACGGGTGAAATGGGAAGAGCAGCTGTACCCTCTGGTGCATCCACCGGAATTCATGAAGCTGTAGAACTCCGCGATGGGGATAAAAAATACTACCTGGGCAAGGGAGTTACAAAAGCTGTAGAGAATATTGAAAAAATCGCAGAGGCTTTAGTTGGGATGGATGTACTTGATCAGACAGCCCTTGACCATGCCATGATCGACCTCGATGGTACGGAAAATAAAAGCAATCTAGGAGCTAACGCTATTTTGGCCGTTTCACTGGCTGCTGCCAGGGCAGCAGCCGAATTTACAGGATTGCCTTTGCATCAATACATCGGGGGAGTATCAGCTCGCACCTTACCTGTACCGATGATGAACATACTGAATGGAGGAGCGCATGCAGATAATTCTATTGATTTCCAAGAGTTTATGATTATGCCCGTAGGGGCTCCTACATTTTCTGAAGGTTTGAGAATGGGTGTAGAAGTATTTCATCACCTCAAGTCTGTTTTAAAGAAGAAAGGATACTCCACTAATGTGGGAGATGAAGGGGGCTTTGCTCCAAACATACAAAGCAACGAAGAAGCGATCGAAACAGTACTGCAAGCCATTGAAGCAGCTGGATATCGCCCCGGAGAGGACATATTTATTGCAATGGACGCTGCAGCCTCAGAGCTCTATGACGAGTCCTCAGGAATGTATGTATTCAAAAAATCGTCGAAGCAGAAAAAGACTGCTGCTGAAATGGTAGAATATTGGAAGACGTGGATTCAGAAATATCCAATTATATCTCTTGAAGATGCTTTGGCTGAAGACGATTGGGATGGATGGAAGCTACTCACCCAAGAACTTGGTCACAAAGTTCAGCTGGTAGGCGACGACCTTTTCGTAACCAACGTCAAAAGATTGTCTACAGGCATCGAACAAAACATTGCCAATTCCATTTTAATTAAAGTTAATCAAATAGGAACCCTTACAGAAACAATCGCAGCTGTCGAAATGGCACACAGAGCCGGATATACAAGCGTGATCAGTCACCGAAGTGGCGAAACCGAAGACTCTACGATTGCTGATCTCGCAGTTGCACTAAATTCCGGACAAATAAAAACGGGTTCAGCATCAAGAAGCGATCGCATCGCCAAATACAATCAACTTCTTCGCATTGAAGAATATCTGGGCGATACAGCATATTATCCCGGTAAAAAGGCTTTTAAATTTTAATAACCCCCATAATTCACTGACCAAATGATTACTGATAAACTCAAAGAGCACTTTCGAAGCAAAATCGAGCCATACAACAAGAAGGTAAAAGATTTTGTGGCTCAATATGGAGATCAAAAATTGGGTGAATACACCATAGCTCAGGTGTACCAGGGCATGAGAGGTATTACCGGATTGATATACGAAACTTCAAAGCTCGATCCAGAAGAGGGAATTCGATTTAGAGGGTACAGCATCCCCGAAATTCAAGAAAAACTGCCAAAGTATCCGGGCGGTAAGCAGCCATTGCCTGAAGGGCTTTTCTACCTACTATTAATGGACGAGCTACCTGACGATGACGCAGTGCGCCGAATGAGCAACAACTGGGTTCGCCGTGCGCAGGTACCTCCTCATGTTTTTAAGGTGATTGACTCCTTGCCTCAGCATGCGCACCCAATGACGCAGTTTATTGCTGGTATTACAGCTCTACGCACAGAATCGGAGTTTCAAAAAGCCTATCGCCAAGGCATCAGCAAAAAAGACTACTGGGATCCAGTGTATGAGGATGCAATGAATCTCATCGCTCGTCTGCCACGCGTAGCTGCATACATCTATCGCCGTACTTATCGCAATGGCGACCATATCGAACCAGACCCGCGACTCGACTATTCAGCCAACTTTGCACACATGCTTGGTTTTGACAATCCTGAATTCTACGAGCTGATGCGCTTGTATCTCACGATTCATGCCGATCATGAGGGCGGTAATGTATCAGCACACGCCATTCGCCTGGTGGGTTCAGCTCTGAGCGATCCTTATCTTGCCTTTGCTGCAGGTATGGCTGGTTTAGCTGGTCCATTACATGGTTTGGCAAATCAGGAAGTAATCCGCTGGGTGCTGGATATGAAGAAGGAATTAGGAGGTGGTCTGCCCTCAAAAGAGGAAATCGCCGAATACGTGAAGAAGACCCTCACCGAAGGCAAAGTGGTTCCGGGCTTTGGCCATGCAGTGTTGCGTAAAACCGATCCACGCTACATGGCTCAGCGCGAGTTTGCTCTTGAGTATATGCCTCACGACCCAATGTTTTTGCTGATTTCTCGCATTTACGAGGTAGTGCCTGAAATCCTGGAGGCTACTGGCAAGGTAAAAAATCCCTGGCCAAATGTAGATGCTCATTCAGGTCAGTTGCTCATGTATTATGGACTGGTAGAGTACGATTTTTATACAGTACTCTTCGGTGTATCAAGAGCACTCGGTACTATGGCAAGCCTGATTTGGGACAGAGCTCTAGGCCTTCCCATTGAGCGCCCCGGCTCTACCACTACAGATATTCTCATGCAGAAGTTCGCTAAGTAATCTCTCTAAAAGTCAACAAATCCCACAGGGCACTGTGGGATTTTTTTTGTCTAAAATGTTTGATTTTTAGAACAATTATACGGTTTACATACGAATTGCCTAACTTGCAGCCAAATGAATTTCAAAAAACCATGAATACGTCGTCTCACCAAAGCAAAATACTTGTTCCCATAGGTTTTTCAGAGCAGAGCTTGTTAGCCCTACAGCAGGCCATCATCTTTGGCAAGGCAATGAATGCTAAGCTTTACTTGCTCAGCGTGATTGAAGAGTCAAGTCTTTTAAGCCGATTGCTGGGCGATGGCAGCGAATCAGATGAAAAAGTACGCGCTACTGTAGAAGAAAAACTCCAGCAGCTCGCTATCGAAACACGCAATAATTCAGGTCTCGAAGTAGAGTACTTGATTGCCAAAGGCACTGTATATGAAGAAATAGCCAAAACCACCGAACTGATCGATGCCGATTTGGTAGTGATGGGCACCAATGGGCGACCCTCAAATTTTAAAAAGAAGTTTATCGGTTCGAATGCCTATCGCACCGTTACAGCTGTAAAACCTCCGGTATTAGTCGTAAAAGGTGTAAACAACCCAGAAACCGTAAAAAAAATCATCTTTCCCGTCTATACCGACATCAAGTCAAGAGAGAAAACACCTACGGTCATACACTATGCCCGCTTATTTGATGCCACTGTTGTACTAATCGGATTTTTTGTAAACGACGAAGAAAAAGCTCGTCTGCTTGCTATTCTCAAACAACTCGATCATGTATTTACCGATGCAGGTATCAGGCACGAAATTCACTTTAAAGCCGTGGATTCTGAAAGCAAAAAAATCGATGAGCTTTTTGAATTTACATATAAAAACGGTGGTGATGTTCTCGCCATTACTGAAGAGGGAGAAGAACCTGATATTGCCACCGTATTGCTCGGAACTGAAGTTCAAAAAGTTCTTTATTATTCCGAAATTCCGGTATTAGCCATTACGCCCCGGAGAGATATTTATGGTGGCATAATAGGATCCTAATTGCTGTAACCTTTTTTCAGATTTGAAACATCTGATCGTAGTCGGTGGGCCAACTGCATCAGGCAAAACAAAATTTGCCTTACAGTTGGCCCTCTTATTTAAAACAGAGATAATCTCTTACGATTCCAGACAGTTTTACAAAGAAATTCCCATAGCCACTGCTCAGCCTACCGAGGAAGAGTTAGCTCTAGTACATCATCATTTTATTGGTTTTAGAAGTATTCATCAGCCACTTAATGCTTCAGATTTTGCAGACCTGGCTGAAGAAAGGCTTTACAAAATTTTTCAAAAGTCAGATTATTGCATAGCTGTAGGTGGCAGTGGATTATATGCTAAAGCTTGGCTTGAAGGTTTTGACGATGTACCAAATGTGCCCCTTGCGGTAAGAAATCACGTCAACAGCATTTACCAAATGGGCGGAATTGTAGCCCTACAATCTCTGCTAAAAGAAGTTGATCCCGTGTATTACGAAAAGGTTGATTTATCAAACCCACGGAGGCTTACAAGGGCTTTAGAGGTGTTTCATCATACTGGCAAGCCTTATTCGTCTTATTTAAACAAAAAAATTAAGACTCAGAAAAACTATAAAATTACCTATTTGGGATTGAATCCGGAAAGAGCAGATCTACATAAGGCCATCGAATGGCGAGTGGGTGAAATGGTTAAAAATGGCTTATTTGAAGAAGTTGAACCCTTGTATCTCTGCAAAGATTTGCAAGCACTTCAAACAGTAGGCTGCCGTGAAATTTTTGATATGCTCGACGGCAAATACACCCGCGATCAATGCATTGAGCAAATCATCATACATACCAGGCAATATGCCCGAAGACAAATTACCTGGTACAACAGGGTGAAGGAAATACATTGGTTTTCAAAAATCCCCCAAGAAAATGAGGTACTTGAGGTACTAGACTTAAGGTAGAAGTGATTCTCAGCGCTCTTTCTGAGTACATGGTTAGTAAAGTTTTTTAATGATATCGTCGGTGCTAAGACCTTCAGCTTCGGCTTGGTAGTTACGCACTATGCGATGGCGAAGTACTGGTAAGGCCATTTTCTGCACATCTTCTACATCGGGAGTGAATTTTCCATGAATGAAAGCGTATGCCTTAGCTGCCATTACAAGATATTGTGATGCTCGTGGACCAGCGCCCCAGTTTAGAAATTTATGGGTAATCTCAGGAGCCTTGCTATCGCCGGGTCGCGTTCTGCGCACTAAGTCGATGGCATATTCGTAAATTACATCCGTTACGGGCAATTGACGGATCACACCTGAGGCTTTCCAGATATTGTCTTCTGTAAAAACCACGTTAATCTCAGGCGACACATCTGACGTTGTTCGTTTTACGATTTCGATTTCTTCCTTTCTGCTCGGGTAGTCGAGCACGATGTTAAACATAAAGCGGTCTAATTGCGCTTCTGGCAGGGGATAGGTTCCTTCTTGTTCGATGGGATTTTGAGTGGCTAAGACAAAAAATGGCAAAGGCAATTTGTATCGATGACCCGCTGCGGTTACTGCCTTTTCTTGCATGGCTTCGAGTAGGGCAGCTTGTGTTTTTGGGGGAGTGCGATTAATCTCGTCGGCCAAAATCACATTGGCAAATACAGGCCCGGGAATGAATTTAAACTTTCTGTTTTCATCCAGTATTTCGGCACCTATAATGTCAGAGGGCATTAGGTCGGGGGTAAATTGAATTCGGTTAAATTGAAGGCCAAGGCTTTTTGCTAGCGTATTGATGAGCAGTGTTTTTGCCAAACCTGGTACACCTACCAGAAGAGAGTGGCCCTGACACATAATGCTAATGAGCAGCTGTTCGACCACCTCATCCTGACCAATAATTACTTTTGAAATTTCTTTCTTAAGATCTTTAAATTTTTCGATTAGAGCTTTAGCCTCTTGTATTTCCCTCGGTTCACTCATTCTGGGCCAGGTTTTTTATCCAACTATTCGTGAAGGTGCAATTGTAATAATTGTGATTTAGCCTAACGTAAGTGCTTTGAAGTTTTTTCTCAATCCAATTTCTGAGAACTTTGTTTTGCTTGTCCATCAGCGCAAGCTGCTTAATCTTGTTGTAGTCGTCTTGTAGGTTGATTTTATGTGCTTCAGTGCGCTTGTTTAGGCGAATGATGCGGAATCCCTCTTTGCCATCGGGCTTGCGGAAAAATACAGGTTCAGAAATCTGGCCGGGTTTTAAATTCTGAATCACGGTGAATACATCGCGTTCGATATTGCCTATCTCCCATGCAGGGTCGAGGGTATATGGATTAACTACCAAACCGCGGTTGTAGCGTGTGTTTTCATCCATACTAAAACGCTCGGCAGCAGTTTCAAAGTTGATAACACCTTCTACAATTAGAGTTCGTATAGAATCTAACTTACGACTGGTTTCTTCAAGGTCTTCATCGTCGATTTTTGGTTTAATCAATATGTGGCGCAAGTCGAGCTCCTCACCTCTACGTGCCAGAAGTTGAACTATGTGAAAGCCATACTCTGTTTCAAAAGGATCGGAGATTTCGCCTTTGCGCAGGTTAAAGGCTACGGCTTCAAATTCTTTGACAAATTGACCTCTTTTTATTCCTCTGTATTCACCACCGTTCTTTGCTGATCCGGGATCTTCAGAATACAATACAGCCATAGAAGCGAAAGATGAGCCGCGTTCGATTCGCTCTTTTAGTCGCTTGAGCTTATCGATGGCTTCTTGTTTGGCTTCTTTTCGAATTTTGGGATACAGCACGATTTGCGAATATTCTACTTCTGCATTCACTATTGGCAGGCTGTCAGAAGGTATGGAGTTGAAATATTCCAGAATTTCAGAAGGAGTTACTTCAATTTTTTCCGTGATTTTTCGTTGCATTTTTTCGGCAGTCATTTGGTCTTTGATCATTTCACTCATCTCTTCCTTGATCTCGATGATTGACTTTTTGTAAAACTCTTCGAGTTTTTGCACCGAGCCAATTTGTTGTATAATCATTTGAATACGACGTTCGATATTGGCATCTACTTCCTCATCGGTCACTACCACAGAGTCAATTTCTGCTTGATGAATGAGCAATTTCTCAAGTAAAAGGTCTTCAAACACTTTACACATGTCCTTCAAAGTATTTTCCATTTGCCCTTGGCGAACGAGATTTTCATGGTTAGCCTCGATTTCACTTTTCAGTATAATTCTGCTTCCTACTACCGCTGCTACTCCGTCTACTACTTTTTTACTTTCCTGTGCATAAAGTATGTATGCGGTTGTTAACAAGTGTACAATCACAAAAAGTAAATTTTGACGACAAAATATTTTACCAGGTAAGGTCATTTCTCTTCTTATTGTTTCGACTTTTCTTTAACGTAAATTTCAATGTATTTCTGATCTAAAGCTTGTTTTAAAAGGTTCTCTTCAAGTTGGCGAAGAAGTTCTAATTTTCTGGTATTCAGAATGGTATTTCTGATCGATTCTGATACATATTCGAGCGGTGCGGGAGAATCTTTCGAACGTACTTGTTTAATATTGATCAGATATAGGAATTTCTCGTCTTCAAACGTTAGCTGTTTTGGAGCTGATACTGTCAGTAGGGCTTCAGAGGCAAAAGGAATAATTTTCATAATTTCTGAAAAATTATACCAATTGGTGTCACCCCTTGAGTACACTCTCGCATATTTTAATGCGGCTTCTTCCAGCGAAGCGATTTCTTTCTTCGATTTTGCTTGAAAAAAGTTTCTTTTTACGTCTAAAATTTTGGGCGTTGATAGTGGAAAAATAGCGTAGTCACATACTACAATATTATCACGGAGTTGGTAATTGTTTTTGTTGTTCTGATAATATTCTGATATTTCTGCAGCTGATACGTTTGTATCGAGATTTTGATTGATATAAGCCTGTTCATAGGCGTATATTATTAGATCTCTTCTGTAATCTTCGATCTGTTTTTCAAATTTTTTGATTTCATCACCGAGGTTTAATAAAGCCTTGTCGATAAGCACTTTATTTCTTAACCAATTTTGCGCCATTCGCTGTATGATTTCCAGGCTGTCGTTTTCATTCTCAGCGTTGGCAAGTGATTCTGAAATATCGCTCAAAAATAAATACTGATCTTTGTATCGAGCTATTGTCTTTTGATTGTTTGATGTGTCGCCTTTCTCTTCTGGTTTTTTAAAATAGGAACAGGCTGTGATACAAAAAATTATCACAGCCTGTATTGTTTTAAAAACTATTTGATGTCTTTTTTTAAGCATTAAAGTTCTTTGACAATAGAATCAAAAACCTCTTGATTGAGAGTAACGGTGTATTTCTTTCTCAGAGATTCAAGCCAAACTTTTTCTAAATAATTTTGATAGTCCGTTATAACTATTCCTCGTGTTTCTTCAAATGTTTTAGGACCGGCTGGCAAATATTCCTGAATAATCACAAAAACTGAACGATCATCTTCTTTATTAACTAATTTGTTTAATCCTTTTTTGCCCCAGACACTATCAATAATATGGTTTGTACCTCTTTCAAAAATTCCTTTTTCGAAGCTTATTTCAAGTGGATTTATTTTATTAAAGCGGGCTGCAAGAGTATCTATTGGAACATTGCGTTTTAGCTCTTTTTCTACCTGTCTGGCTATGGCATCAGTTGTTACTTTCACAATAGTAGCGCGCATGCGCTCTTTCCACTGATATTTTGATTGATTGTTTCTAAAGAATTCATTTAAGCCGATACTGTCTTTGATAGCCTTTCCCCAAACTTCCTTCTCCATGATTTCAAACAGCAAAATTCCATCGCGATATTCATTTACGAGATATCTAAACTCTGGATATTTTTCTTCTAAACGGCTGTCTTCGTAGGAGAAGATGTAGGTTTCAACAAATCGATGAAAGTTTTTCCAAACTTCTCTTTCCAAAGTTTCACTTTTTGCGTCCTGCGCCTGATTTAAAAGCATGAAATCAATGAGATCAGATTGTTTAAACGTTTTACCTGCAAAAGTGAAAATTGGCTTTTTCATTTTGCGGTCGTAATTCTCAGGATTCCATTCGTTTTTCAGATAGGCAGGTTTGAGAAATTTGGCAATGGCATTTATGTTTTTAGGATAGTCCTGATAATTGTTTTCTCTTTTAAGACGCTCGAGTACAGCCTCGCGGCTTAAGTTTCCTCTTCCATCGCGCTGAATTTTTACCTCCAATTCTTTTCTTGCATCTTCAAATGAGGGGATTGGATACTTTTTAATCAACTGAACGATGTGAAAGCCGTATTGAGTGCGAAAGGGCTCAGTGTAGGTAGATGGGACGCTGAGGCTGAAAGCTTTGTCCTCAAACTCTTTAACCATCACATTAATGCCGAACGGAGGGAGTTTACCACCGTTTCTTCCCGATGCTTTGTCGTCGGAATATTGACGTGCAAGAGCTTCGAAGGATTCAAAATTTTTTATTCGCTCAAAAATTTCATATATTTTTTTTTCAGCTTCTGCAATCTGAGATGAGTCAGCATTCTGAGGTACACTTATCATGATGTGTGCAACTTCTACTTGGCCACGGGCAGGGCGCTCTTCGTATTTTTTGACCAGGTGGTAGCCAAATTGTGTGCGGATGGGCAAGGAAATTTGGCCAATAGGTGTATTGTATGCGGCTGTTTCGAAAGGATATACCATGTTGAATACGGTGAAAAACCCTAAATCGCCTCCCTGACGGGCACTGTAGGTGTCTTTAGAGTATTTCTGTGCAGCTTCTTCAAAGGTTATTTTACCAGCCAGAATGTCTTGACGCAGTTTCATGATTTCATTATACACCTTCAATGTGTCAGAAGGTCCGGCATTTTGAGGGAGTTCGAGCATGATGTGGCCGGCGCGTATGTCTTTTTGCATGCGCTGATAGGCCTCTTGTACAAGAGCTTCGTTTACTGTGTTATCTACAAAGTAAGGCTTTGCCAGAGACGCTCTGTAGGTGTTAAACTCGTTTCGGTAGTTTTCTGAAGTGTCAAGGCCTTGAGTGCGAGCTTCTTTTACTTTGAGTTTAAAATCAATGTACATCCTGAGGTATTCCTCCGGACTTTTTGGATCGAGTTGCTGACCTATGTCTCTGTTTTTGCGATAGATGGCTAAAAATTCATCGGCATAAACCTGCTCATTGTCTATGGTAAAGAGTATTTTAGAAGAGTTTTTTTGTGAGAGTGCGGAAAAAGTGATACTTACAAACAAGAGTACTGTTGTAAGGAGTTTTTTTGTCATCTTTTTGCTTTTAAGTTTTGGCAAATATAGAACGATGGCTTTCTTATCGGCTGTAGTTGGGAGCTTCGCGGGTAATGATCACGTTGTGCGGATGACTCTCAGTGACACCGGCCTGTGTAATGCGCACGAAGCGTGCCGTCTTCTTTAGAGTATCTATGTCTTTAGCGCCACAGTAGCCCATACCTGCTCGTAAGCCGCCGATAAATTGATACACCACTTCAGAGACTTCCCCCTTGTAGGGTACTTGACCGACGATGCCTTCAGGCACCAATTTTTTCACATCGTCTTCTACATCCTGAAAGTAGCGGTCCTTAGAGCCTGATTGCATGGCTTCGATAGATCCCATGCCCCGGTAGGTTTTGTATTTTCTGCCTTCGTAAATGATGGTTTCTCCAGGGGCTTCTTTTGTACCGGCCAACATGGAGCCGAGCATTACGGAATCAGCGCCTGCGGCCAAGGCTTTAACTATGTCGCCTGTGTAGCGGATGCCGCCGTCGGCTATTACGGGCACATCGGTATCGGCAATGCTTTCTGCCACGTACATCACAGCGCTGAGCTGTGGAAATCCAACACCTGCCACAACGCGTGTGGTACAAATCGAACCGGGACCTATGCCTACTTTAACTGCATCAGCACCAGCATTTACCAGATAGCGAGCAGCCTCAGGGGTAGCAATATTTCCGACGACCGCATCCAGTTCCGGGTATTTTGACTTAACTTTTTTCAATGCCTCTACTACCCCCTTCGAATGTCCATGAGCTGTATCGATCACGATCGCGTCAACAAATGAGGCAACAAGAGCATCAACGCGCTCAAGTATGTCGGGCGTTACTCCCACAGCTGCAGCTACACGAAGGCGCCCGAGTTTATCCTTGCAAGAGTTGGGTTTTACTTTTAATTTATTCACATCTCGGTAAGTGATGAGTCCTACCAATACCCCTTCTTTATTTACTATGGGGAGCTTTTCAATTTTATGGTTTTGTAAGATAGATTCTGCTTCTTGTAGGCTTGTATTCTCGCCTGCAGTTACTAGCCTTTCGCGGGTCATCACCTCGCCCACCATTTTCGAGTCGTCGTTTTCAAAGCGAAGGTCCCTGTTGGTTAAGATACCAATCAAGTGCTTGTTTTCATCTACGATGGGTATGCCGCCAATTTTGTATTCGCTCATGATCTTTTTAGCCTCAAGAACAGTAGCATCAGGGCGTAGTGTAACCGGATCCACGATCATACCGCTCTCAGCCCGTTTTACTTTGCGCACTTCAATGGCTTGCTGCTCTATAGTCATGTTTTTATGCAGCACCCCGATACCTCCTTCCTGAGCTATTGCTATGGCCATAGACGATTCGGTCACAGTGTCCATAGCAGCACTTATGATCGGTATTTTCAGCTCTATGTTTCGTGTGAATCGCGTGGTAATATCAACTTCTCTAGGAAGTATTTCTGAATAGGCTGGTACGAGGAGAACGTCGTCATAAGTATAGCCCTCGTACAAAATTTTACCTAAGTCCATATGCTGCAACTAATAAAGTTGCGCACAAATGTACTGTTTTTAAGGAGTTCGTTTGGCTAATGCCTTTGATTAACTTTGCTTTAATTCGCTTATATCTATTTGTAACTCACTCAGTATTCAAATGATTGATTCAAAAATTGAAATTAATCCTTTGATTATCAGGTTTAAAATTTCTTAATAAAAAACTAAGATTCACGATCTTCTTTTATTTTATTGTTAAGAAAGCCGAATGACATCCGATTTTTAAAGTACTTTGTAGCAAATTTTCAATGTATGAAAAAAATTCTACTTGCGTTTTTTTCGCTCGTAACTTTTGGTGTAGTTGCTCAGCAACCAACGCCATTTAACCTTAGCACAGGTGCTTTCACCTTCAACCAATGGTCGGCCGCAGCTCCGGCAGGTACCTTCCCAAACAATATGATGTTTTACTTCAGCAATGACCCCACATCAGCTACTTACGACAGCACTGCTCCTGGAACTGGTGTGTGGAACTGTGCCTACAACCTGACAGCTCGCAACCGCATCAACGGTGGTGGCGACAGTGGAATCTTCTTCATAGCTACCGGCTCAGCCCTGTGGGACAATTGTGTAAGTGGTAATGCGGCAAGCACTCGCTTTGTGGGTAGCGCAGTGGCAGCTCTCAATGCCCTTGGCCGTGAAAACATCACAGTTACGTTCAAAGCTCAAACAGCCACACCGGGCGACGGCAATGGAAATGCCAGCAATCCGCGCGTATTTAGATTGAGATTACAGTATCGCCTGGATACTACTTCCAATTTCATCAATGTACCAGGTAATGCCTTCTATACCACTTCAACTGTAGCAGGCGACTCTGCCATCATCACGGCTACCTTGCCTGCGGCTTGCAACAATCAACCTCTCGTACAGGTGCGCTGGGTGTACTACCAATCAGCCGCCGGGGCAGGTGGTTCTCGGCCGCGTGTAAGGTTAGACGACATCACAATTACCAGCACTCCACAGGCAGGTCCTGGATTGCCAATTTATCCCATCTCTGCGCTCAAAGGTGTGAATGCCAATGGGGTAGCCGATTCGCTCAACGTATCATGCCGCATCGAAGGCCTTGTATCTGGCGGTAATCTCAGAACTCCCGCACAGGGCGGGGTTGAATTCTGGTTCATTAGCCCCAATAACGACGCAGGTTTGCTCGTTCGCCAGACCAACTACAATTCATATACCGTCACAGAAGGCGATTTCCTCAGAATCACCGGTACTGTAGGGCAATTCAACGGCTTAATACAATTTTCAGTTGACACCATCATCGTTTTGTCACAAAATAATCCACTTCCTAATCCAGCTGTAGTAACCAAACCAACTGAAGCTACAGAAGGCCGCCTGATTCGCATCGATAGCCTTCGCCTCGTAACGGGCACTACCTGGAACTCCTCAGGCTCCTTTAATGCCAGCGTGTACAATACCGTAAACGATACATTCATCCTTCGCATCAACGGAAACACTACTGCCTCAGGTACACCTCAGCCTACAGGCTTCTTCAACGTGATCGGCCACGGCAATCAGTTTGACAATACTTCACCCTTTACATCAGGTTATCAGATTCAGCCTCGCAGAGCTTCTGACATTACTACAGCTACACCTCCGCCTCCTCCTCCCACAGTTATTCCTACTTACAACATTGCTCAACTGCGCAGCGTAAATGCTCAGGGCGTACTCGACTCGTTGAATGTGTACTGCCGAATTGAAGGAATAGTTTCCGGTGGAAACCTCCTGAACCCCACCCAGCAAGGTGCACAGTTCTGGCTGGTCAATGACAACAACACTGCCGGCTGTATGGTGCGAAGAGTAGGTCCTGCACTCGGTTCTTTCGTGCCAGTCGAAGGTCAGCGCCTGCGCCTTGTTGGCAAGGTTACTCAGTTCAGAGGCCTATTCCAGTTTGAACCCGATTCTCTTACCATCCTCTCAACTGGAAATCAATTACCTGCACCTGCTATCGTTACACAAATAGGTGAAAATGAAGAGGGAAGAATTATTGAGCTTAAAAACTTGACATTAGTCGATCCTGCTCAATGGCAAACACCAAGTACCACTGGCCTCAACGTGCTGGTAACCAACGGTACTGATACCTTCCTCCTCCGCATTAATCAATGGACTACCCTCAACAACGAACCGGCCCCTGTAGGTACCTTCCATTTGAGGGGTCATGGTAGCCAGTTTACTGCTTCAGCCAATCCACCGTTTGTAGGCGGCTATCAAATACAGCCCCGTTACAAGGAAGACCTCATTCCTGCTGTCAATATCCCGCTGCCTAAGCTCACCATCAGCGAGGTGATGTTCAACTCCATCAGTACAAACTCAGATCTGAACGCTGATTGGTTCGAAATCAGAAACTACGGCAGTACTCCAGTGTCGCTCAACGGTTTCTCTTGGGACGACGACAAGCAGCGCGTAGGTGTTAATGTGTTCCCCAACGGTATAACCATAGCACCTAACGAAGCCATCGTAGTATGGGGAGGCTTGCAAGCAAACAGAAACGCCTTCGCTCAAATGTGGAAAATGCCAGCCAATGCTGTGCAAATCCTCTGCCGCGATCAATTTACAGGCACTGGCGGCTTCCCGGGTCTAGGCACAGCTGCTGATATGGTAGTGCTCTATGACAGCCTCGGCCGCGAAGTAAAAAAAGTAAGCTGGTCCAACGGTACACCAGGTTTCACTTTCAATTTTGACACTGCCGGCGTTAATTTGGGTCTATCAGTCAATGGCGTAAACGGTGCCTACACTTCACTCGACGGCGATGTGGGCAGCCCTGGCAACTATCCGGTATCCATTAAAGAGCTCACCCTCGAAATCGGCCGTATTTATCCCAACCCCGCCTCATCGCTTCTAAACATTGAATTTACTCAGCCCGCTCAGGTAGAGGTAATCAACCTGCAAGGTCAGAAGGTTGCCAATTTATCTGTAAGTGAAAGAGCTACTCTAAATGTTCAAAGCTGGCCTGCTGGTGTTTATGTGTTCAGAATAACCACAGCATCAGGTACCTACACCACACGTATTATGAAGAAGTAACTTTCAATAAGCCAATTCAAAAGCCGTCTCCTACAAGAGGCGGCTTTTTTATTTATTACTTCTTCGGCGCGCCCCTTACTTACCTCGCTTCGCAAAATCGTTTGAATTTACCCAGACAGGATGCTAATAGCCATCTTCGTCAGGGTCAGGTTTATCCAGATAAATCAGCTCTTGCTGATTTCGTCTGTGACTCTCCGCTCATATTCACCTTGTGGCCGGGGGGAAAACATTCGGCTGCCTCGTCTGCCCTGCTGGCCTTTGCAGATAAGGCAGCGATAGCTTGCTGGGCCATCCAGCCTCGCTCAATGTAACGCAGTACTCCACCAGCTGTGGCTCATATCCGATTCGATTTTTTATGCAGCTAAAGCCTTAGGAAGCGTGTGATATTTTCGAATCCAATTGTTTTTTCTACATCATTTACCAGACTGCACACCTTTTCCATTCAACCTCAAATAGCAAGAAAATCATTGCTCTGCAAAAAATACATGAACTTATCCCAATTACCACATTTAGCAAGTTTACGGGTATTTTCTTTTGCAGCGTACAACAGCCATGAAAGTAAGTAGCGCACTTTTTTTAGCGATCCATGCTTCAGCCATTCGGCAAAAGCACACTTTCGCAGCGCTGTTAATGATATGCATCTCTCTCTCTGCCTCTGCACAAGACCCAATTCTATCCCAGTTTTACATCAACCGACTTTACCTCAATCCTGCATATGCTGGTGTAAATCGCGACCTCACCATAGGCGTCGTAAATCGCCAGCAATGGACTAATTTACCTGGCCCACATAGCATTACACTCGCTACAGCCGATATCGGTTGCCCTACATCGGGCCTAGGTTTTGGCCTAAGACTTTTCGACCATATCGTTGGTCCGGCAGGCTACCACAAGACCGATTTTGCTACTTCCGTATCTGTAAATATACCTGGCTTCTTTAGCCGAAATTGGCCTTTTCGCCAAATGCGTAAGGCTAAATACCTGATAGGCGCCGGCCTTCAGTATGGCCTTGCTCAAAAGCGCATCGACTGGTCTAAGCTCGTCTTTTCTGACCAAATCGATCCCTTTCAAGGTATTGTATCGCCAACTTCAGTACTCAACATTGGAAACGACGTCTCAAACCTTACCCACGACCTTTCTGCAGGCATACTCTTTCGCGGTGAGCTCTCACGCGAGGGTTCTTTTTTTTCCCTTGGGTTCTCAGGTTTCCACCTCAACAGACCTCGGGAAACCATGATTGGTCTAGACCACAGAATCCCAACACGTTACACGGCCCATTTTTTTACCCATTTTTTACTTAGTTCACCCTATCGCAATCGCAATCAACACTACCTCTCACTCGGTTATGTACGCCATTGGCAAAGTACTCTGGCCAGCAATGCCGTTCATCTAAGTACAAATTTTGGTGATCACGTACTTGTTGGCTTAGGCTTGCGCTCAGAGCTATATCCGCTCGTCGATCGCCGTGTTGAATCTTTGATCTTCAACCTTGGCTATCAGTTTACAGGTTTTACCCTCACATACAGCTACGATATTGTACTCTCGGCCCTTGGCCCGCAGAATACGGCTGGCACCCACGAATTTGGCCTTGTTTATCGGTTTGAAAATGTCTATTTCTGTCGCGAACGCAGCATCCGCAAAAAAGCTCAGGCGCGCTGCCTATTGATCGACCGACAAACAAGAGGGGCATTTGACCTGTTTAATTTTTAGTACATTTTTGCTTTAATATAAACATTTTCTCATCGCTAATTAATTACTTTTGTCCATAACAGATTTTCAATATTGTAATAATATGCTTACAAATACAATTTTTTCATCAGCCGAAGCGATTGAACTTGAAAAAAAATATGGCGCTTACAATTACCATCCCATCCCCGTGGTGCTCGATCGCGGGCAGGGCGTGTTTGTATGGGATGTAGAAGGAAAGCGCTACTTCGACTTTCTTTCTGCCTACTCTGCTGTAAATCAAGGTCACTGCCACCCTAAAATTATAGACGCCCTCATCACACAAGCTCAAAAACTCACCCTTACTTCACGCGCTTTTTACAACAGTGTTTTGGGCAGATATGAAAAATACATGTGCGAGCTCTTTGGCTACCAACGCATACTGCCCATGAATACCGGCGTCGAAGGTGGTGAAACAGCCATAAAGCTCGCTAGAAAGTGGGCATATGAAGTAAAAAAAATACCTGAAAACAAAGCTGTTATTCTCTTTGCCGAAAACAACTTCTGGGGTAGAACCCTCGCTGCCATCAGCTCATCTACCGATCCTGAGAGCTTTACCAATTTTGGCCCTTACATGCCAGGTTTTAAAGTCATTCCTTACAATAACCTGGAGGCACTCGAAAAAGAACTGAGCAGCAATCCAAACATTGCCGCCTTCATGGTAGAGCCCATTCAGGGGGAGGCGGGTGTAGTGGTTCCTGATGAGGGTTATTTGGCTAGTGTTCGAAAATTATGTACACATTATAAAGTGCTCTTTATAGCCGATGAAGTGCAAACCGGCATTGGCCGCACAGGTCGTATGCTCGCAACTGATTACGAAAATGCTCGGCCTGATATCTTGATACTTGGCAAAGCTTTATCAGGTGGGGTGATGCCTGTATCAGCCGTTTTGGCTGATGATGAGGTGATGCTTACCATTCGCCCAGGCCAGCACGGTAGCACCTTTGGTGGAAATCCCCTTGCTTGCTCTGTGGCAATGGCAGCACTTGACGTGGTGGTCGAAGAAAACTTGCCTGACAACGCTTATCGCATGGGCATTATCTTTAGAGAAGAAATGGAAAAGATAAAAAACCTTCGCCCTGATCTAATAGCTACAGTACGCGGAAAAGGCCTGTTAAATGCAGTCGTAATAAACGATACTCCTAAAAGCAAAACAGCCTGGAACATTTGCTTGGCCCTTAAAGACCACGGTCTACTTGCAAAACCTACTCATGGAAATATCATCCGCTTTGCTCCACCACTTGTCATCAACGAAGAACAAATGCTGGAAGCAATCAGTATTTTGAGTAAAGTTTTCATGGAATTTCAAAAATGATTCAACTCGAAACCGACAGAAAACAATGGCTGGCTGCCAAGTTGAAGGTATCAATGTCTTTCGAAGATTATCTCAAAGACGTTGAAATACAAGTAAAAGAGGCAGGAACCTCAGGTCTAAATCAATCATCCGATTATGTCGAATACACCAAAATGGCCTACCAACGGATGACCCGATGGCTAAAAACGCTTAATCCAGGCCATTTCGTTTTTGACTTTACAGTTGAGAAAAAAATCACCATGCTCACCCTCACCGAGAGCTGGTGTGGCGATGCAGCTCATATTTCTCCGATACTCTACTACATCTCGTTACAAAATGGCCTTTCACTCCGCTTCCTCTATAGAGATCAGCACATCGACTTAATGGACGAATACCTTACTAACGGTAGCCGAAGTATTCCAAAAGTAATTTTTGTAGATGATCAGCTCAACGAAGTAGCTTCCTGGGGACCTAGGCCAGCTCATGCACAGGAACTGTACCTACGCCTAAAAGCGACTGGTGATGTTCAAAAAATTATTCACGGCTTGCAGATGTGGTATAACAAAGACAAAGGTGCTTGCACAAAAATGGAGATTGAAACCATAATCAGAAATCTCAACTAAGTTTAGCCAGATACTGATCTGGTTTTTCTAATTGATTAAGGTATTCAAATCCCTCCCTTTCCAGCACTTTCTTACGAAGAATAGAACGAATTACTGGAAGTGTACCAATTAAGAGAAGCGCATAAGCTTTACGGAGTGATGGGTAATTAAGAATACTGAGCAAAAGGTGTTTGAAAAATTTTTTATTGTTAGGTACATAAAAAAAATAAACGCGCGCCAGGCTGTAATGGTAATTGGCCATTCGAATTCGAAAAGAGGTTTTTTTGTTTTTTGGTCTGAATTCGGTTGTAACCGAGTGGGGTACGATGCGATATTTTACAAGTGCTACTGGCAGATTAACCGCTTTACCTTTTGCACATAAAACTTTCATTAATTCGTAATCAGCCAAATATTGATGCACAGCAGTGTTGTAACCGCCGACTTCTGCTGCAGCCTGCCGACTATATACTACCGAACTGTGCGTAAAGAGATTTTTCTGTTGAATCAATCTAGTAATAGTTAACCCGTCGGTGACTTTGGGTTCGATGTGCAAATGATTCCCATCCTTATCGATTATCTGCGCAAAAGAACCCACCAGGATGTACTCTGGGTGCTTTTCAAGATATTTAAGTTGAATCTCAAGTTTTAAAGGATTCCACACATCATCAGCGTCAATTATAGCTATCCAGCGACCACGAGCTTTTTCAAGCAAGTAATTTTTTGCCCTTGCAACCCCTGAGTTTTCAATTTTAAACGCCCGGATCCGACCGTCTGAATAGTGCCCGATTATTTCCCAAGAGGCATCGGTTGATCCATCATCTACTATTAAAAACTCAAAATTTTTATAACTCTGCCCGAGCACGCTTTCAATACATTCAGCCAAATAAGGCTGGGCATTATACACGCTGAGAATTACAGAAACTTCAGGATTCACGCTTTGGAAAAATGTTGTTTGAAGGCATGCGAAAGCCACCGCCAAGAGATTAGCACGTAAAGCATATCCATGATCGATCGGAAACCAGCTCCCCCCGCGGCTCCATAGTGTTTTATTGCGGCATAATTACCAGCAATCGATATAACCATCATTACAAAAAGCACTTTAAAGTGCAAATCGTCGCGTTTCAGGTGTATGAAGGCTTGATACACAATTAAATTTATGAAAACTCCTGCAACCAGTGAAGGAATAAACAGGTCAAACAGAGAGTAGGCGTGCAAAAAATCTTCACCAAAAAGCACCTTAAAGATTACGGGCGACATCATGTATAAAAAAGCAGATGCCAAGGAGGTAGCAAGTAAAATCCATTTTAAATACCGAAAAAATGTCTTTTTGTAAACATCAAAACCTTCTTTCATTTTTTTTGATAAATAAGGTAGAAGCGTCATTTGTACCGGATAAAACATCATGCTTTGTACGACCATAAACAACTTGTGAGCTGCACTAAATTGGCCGAGTTGAGCTGCGTTAATTAAGGTCCCGGCCCAGTACATTCCTGAGAGCGCATAGAACTTATTGGCCATACCTGCTGAGAAAATGTAAAATCCATTTTTAATATTCCGAATGATTAGCTTGAAACCCGGATAGTACACCCTGAGCTCAGGAATAAGCCGAAAGGCATACCAAAATGTGAGAATAGAAACTAACACATAGCCGATGGTGGTGCTTACAGCTACCAGATAGTAATCAGTTTCTCTTTTGACGAAAATAAAGAGAAGAAATGCGAAGATGAGTTTCAACCCCACATTTGCTAAAGCTACAACGCCCAATTTCTGAAGGCCCTGAAAATACCAATTTTGACTTAAGACAAAAGAAAATGTGATGAAATAGTAGCTTATTAAGGGTAATGTATACCCTCTGAGGGTACTACTTACTACAAGTAGTAGAGTAAAAAGTGCAGTGCTAGCTGCCCATAAAATCATTTTGCTCCAGAAGACCGTACTGAAAAGCCTGGAAACCAATATGGGGTTATGGCTTATTACTGCCATTCGACGCGTAGCGGTGATGTCGAAACTGTATTCTACCAGTTGAATAAAATACAAGACAATAGAATACGAAAATTCGAGCCAGCCAAATTTTTCCACGCCTACCACTCGACTTATGTAAGGAATGGTAATCAACGGAATCAAATAGTTAGCCGCTTGAGATAAGGTGATGTATGAAAAATTGCGAAACAAAACACCCGACATGGCGTCAAAGATACCATGCCGGGAGGGGGATATTAAGGTTGTTTTAAAAAGCTCAGTACTCAATCAATTTCCTTCTGAGCGTATTTCCTTCGATATCATCGATTTCAATTAAGTAAAACCCACTTTTAACGCTTGATAATTTTAATATGCCATCAGAAAATTCCCGGATTTCTAATACAATTTTACCTGAAGCATCCAACAATCGAAGAGATTGTATAGGACTTTTGTATTGTAAGAAAACTTCTGACATAGCTGGATTTGGATAGATGCGTAAGGCGCTTATCTCGTTATCATTTAAAGAAAGTCCTGACACAATCCAAGCATTTTTATTGTAAGTAAATTGGCAGCTGTCTTTGTAAAGAATCACAGAGATCTGAATGCTGCCAAATGCAGCAGGCATGCTGTAAGTGAAATTTCCAGTCACAGTTGATTGGATCAGAACACCACTAGTGGTATGTGTTATTGAAACAAGCATAGAATCAGCTGTGCCAATGGGTATTGTCAGATTAGTAGCAGGTACAAAAGTGTCTTGAACTGTAGTCAAAGGATTTGGCAAAGGCAAAATCTGATTGACCACGATAGAGTCGATTATTGCACAACTGCCACTTGAGTAAATTACTGTGTACACTCCTGGCTGAAATATTGAAACATTTGGCAGATTGGAGTATGGGTTCCCATTTAATAACCATTGAACTGCAATACCTGCTGACGGAGTTAGACTAATTTGAATTGTATCATTTCCGCACAGGGTAAAGGAGGCACCATTTATACCAGGTGATGATGCTAAAAAGGAATATTTAAAGTGTTTCGAATTGTTAGAAAGTGATGAATCATTAGAAAATACTGTAGCAAACAAACTGTCGCCATTGGAAATTGCAATAGGTGAATTAACAAGCGAAAATACATAATGTGATTCCGGAGCCACTGTTTCATACACTGTGCGATGAATGAATCCTGCAGGCGTATGCAATCTCGATAATATCGGGTAGTGATCCACTTTAGTGCTGTTAAAAACTACAGCTTCCGGACTATCAGCAGTTACAGGCTGGCATGTAGAATGATAGTTGATCGAGTCAATACGTATATCGTAGGGGGCATTTATCACTCGTATATCATCTATAAGCCATAGTCCATTCACAGCATTAGTACCTGAAATAATAAACCTCAATTGAATTCCAGTTTGATTGGGCAATGGAAGTCGGGCACTACGTCTGGCAGTATTCTTTAGTTTTGGTGAGGCTGCTAAAGACACGAAAGAGTTTCCGTCCATAGGACCATTAGACTGGTAGATGGTATTCCATTGTCCGTTTGAAAATGCCTGGATGTACATAGTCATTGTACCTGAAATAGGTGGTTGCACATACTCATTCCACTGCACGAGTGGCAACATGGCTCCCACCGTGCTAAATGAAGGAGTTGTAAGTATTGCACTATCGGTCCCCGATCCAAAAAAGCCACTTTGATATGCTGCAAATGGGGGTATAAATTGGCTCGCCACATTCTGGCTGATGGGGAAAGGATTGTTGAATCGCCATACTCTGTTGGTAAAAGGTGAGGAGTTTGACCAACCTACGGGAGGCTGAATGCTATCAGTAAAAGCGCAAAAATTTTCCTGAAAAAGCGTGGGGTAATCGCCATCGTAGGGAATAGTGTACACCAAACCCTGATTGCCGGCAATATAAATTCGATCTCGGTATTGATAGACAACCCTCATGGCTTGTGAAGTATTGAGGTTTACAGCCGCGCCATTACCGGCAGAGTCTGCCTGAAATGCAGCACCACCATTTCCTGCCAACAGGTAGCGCCAGGGTTTTAATAACTTACCGCCGTTGTAAAAAGTGGTTTGATTTACATTAACAGTTGTCCATGAGATACCGCCGTCTTTTGTTTTATATACTACGCCGTTTTGTCCGCAGATCATTCCATTTACATTGTCAAAAAAGTCAACTGACGAAAGTGTGCCAGTGAAAGGTCCGGTAATGGCGGTCCAAGTGAGCCCCTTGTCGGTCGAGCGATATACGATGCCCTGAACACCGCAAAGCACATAGGTATTATCAGTCACTTTAGCAATACTAAACGGTGATGCTGGTAGGTTATTCACTACAGTTGTCCAGGTGAGTCCGTAGTTATTCGACCGGATGACCACATTTCCACTGGCAGCTCCACCTCCTACAGCGATTACAACTGAGTCGTCTGCGACTACGTCAAGTAAGCCTGCTGATGTGCCGGATGTAATCGATGTCCATGTATTTCCATGATTGGTGCTGCGCAGCATTGTACCGCTTACTCCAACGACGATTCCGATGCTGTCTCCTGTAAATGCGATGGCACGTAATCCTGAGGTAGTAGGCGATGTTACTGTGTTCCACTGAGGAGTACAACCTGCGTTTCGTTTTATAATTATTCCATTATTGCCTACCATAAATAGTTCTCCTAGATTGTTTTCAGCAGCTCCCCAAAGTCCTTGTGTCGTTGGTGTTGGTTCATTTTGAACTTGTGCTCTGAGTAGTAATGTGAAAATCAGGAAAAGAGGTAATAGAATCTTTCTCATTTTTTATTTAGATTAATTCTAAACAAAGGAATTTCTCCTTTATTTTTTCAAAGTTAAGCAAATATTAAAAGGGTTTTTTCCATTATTTTATGAGATTTGGAAAATATTTGAGAATTTCAACCACAGTAGATCTTCTATCTGATGTGTTTGAGAGTTGAAGTTGATGCCGATTTTGTGGAGGTGATTGCCGGAGTCTTTCTGTAGAAGCTTTTGAGCACACTGTGCTTTTTTCAAGCCAGGTGGAAGCCATCCTTGTCAAGCTATTCAATCAGAATAACCCCTTCTGGTCCATTGTCATTTTGCTGCAATTTAATCAGTTCGCTAAACTTTACCGATGGGCTCTGACCAGTAAGTGAGTGGCCATAGCTCAGAACTATGCGATCGAGTTCGTGGTTGAGGGCTTTTGAGAGCAAAATCTCGCGATAGCCGATGCTGGCAAAGGGAATTTTAATGACCGGATACTCCTGAAAGTTCTACCTGTCGAAGATGAAAAGGCCCTCGAAGAGATCTCTTCTGCCCCGGAAGGGGTACTTAATGGCACTGAACAGAAATGACTTGCCAAACCTGCGCGGGCGTGAGGGGAAGTAATACTTGTGTAGGTGTAGAGCCTGTAGATGTATAATTTTTTGTCCATATACACCTTAGAATCGTCTAACTTCACTGAAGTCTAGAATGCTTATCAGGGATCGGGCGGAGTTCATTTCAGGAGGTTTTTTTGGAAAAGGTAGATTTATAGAATACTATGAGTTATCATAAGTAGCCTAAATAGTGAAAGTTCGTTTTTTGGAAATGTTTTGATCTAATGCTCGATTAATGTTTTTGCGAACGATATTTTATGCATGCATAATATTTTTTTGTCTATTTTTGACCTATTCTTAATCGACACTTCTCATTGCATATGAATACACCAAAAAACCGTTGGATTCGCAAAGTTGCCGTACTTGGCTCTGGTATAATGGGTTCTCGCATTGCCCTGCACCTTGCTAATGCAGGAATACCATCGTTGTTGCTGGATATTGTACCCAGAGAGCTCACTCCTGAAGAAGAGAAAAAAGGATTGACTCTACAAAGCCCGGAAGTCCGAAATCGAATTGTAAATCAAGCGTTAGCCACTGCAGTTAAGAGCAATCCTTCGCCAGTATATTCTCAGCGCTATGTGTCAAGAATAACAACAGGCAATTTTGAAGACGATTTTCCAAAAATCAAGGAGTGCGATTGGATTATTGAAGCTGTAGTAGAAAGACTTGATATAAAAAAGAGCATTTTTGACCAAGTAGAAAAATATCGCAAGCCGGGAAGTATCGTTAGTTCCAACACCTCAGGTATTCCTATTCACATAATGGCCGAAGGAAGAAGCGAAGATTTTAAGCGAAATTTTCTCGGCACACATTTTTTTAATCCTCCACGCTATTTACCTCTTTTAGAAATCATTCCAACCCCTTATACTGACCCGGCTATTACAGATTTTTTCCTACACTGGGGCGATCGTTATTTAGGTAAAACCACAGTACTGTGCAAGGATACGCCTGCATTTATAGCCAATAGAGTGGGAGTGTTTGGCATTATGGCGATTTTCCATGCCATTCGCGATATGGGCCTTACCGTTGAAGAGGTCGATAAACTTACTGGCCCAGTGCTCGGGCGACCAAAATCAGCTACCTTCCGCACTGCTGATGTAGTAGGTCTCGATACCCTGGTGCATGTAGCCAACGGCCTCTATCATGCTCTGCCTCATGACGAACAGCGTGAGCTCTTCCGTTTGCCCGACTTCATTCAGAAAATGATGGAAAACAAATGGCTGGGCGATAAAACTGGTCAGGGTTTTTACAAAAAAGTAAAGAATGCTGATGGTACTTCAATAATCCTAAGCCTCGATCTCAATACTTTAGAATACAGAGAACAGAAAAAAGCAAAATTCCCGACGCTGGAGCAGACGAAGACGATTGAAAACCTCGCTGATCGCTACAAGGTACTCATAGCCGGGCAGGACAAGGCGGGAGAGTTTTATCGAAAGTCGTTTGCAGCCTTGTTTTCGTATGTAGCACATCGCATTCCTGAAATATCTGACGAACTTTACCGTGTAGATGCAGCCATGCGCGCGGGCTTCGGATGGGAGCACGGTCCTTTCGAGATTTGGGATGCTCTCGGTATTCGAAAAGGTATTGAGCTCACTGAATCACAAGGTTACAAAGTGCCTCAATGGGTAAAAGATCTACCCGAAAAAGGAATAGACAAGTTTTATCAAACATCCGGAGGAACACAACAGTACTTTGACATACCGACTGCCTCTTTTAAAATCAGACCCGACCTCTCAGGAATCATCATTCTCGACCATCGTCGAAATACCTCTACCGTGTGGAGCAATTCCGAATGCTCAGTGATCGACCTTGGCGATGGGATTTTAAACATCGAGTTTCGCTCAAAAATGAATACCCTGGGATCAGGTGTTTTGGCAGGAATTAATAAAGGAATCGAACTTGCTGAGCGCGATTTTCGAGGGGTGGTCATTTCCAATCAGGGAGCGAACTTCTCTGTAGGCGCTAACCTTATGATGGTGTATATGATGGCAGTAGAGCAAGAATATGACGAGCTAAATTTTGCCATCAAATACTTTCAAGACACAGTGATGCGCGTGCGTTACAGCCAAATTCCAGTAGTAGTAGCTCCTCATGGAATGACCCTCGGCGGAGGTTGTGAACTGGTGCTGCATGCCGATGCTGTACAAGCAGCTGCCGAAACATATATGGGTCTTGTTGAATTTGGAGTAGGCGTGATACCTGGCGGAGGAGGCACAAAGGAGTTAACCCGTCGCAGCGCTTTGCGATACATTAAAGATGACATTGAATTGAATGTATTACGCGAATATTTTTACAAGATCGCGACAGCTAAAGTAGCCACTTCAGCTACTGAGGCTTTTGAATTTGGATTTTTGGTAGAGGGGCGCGATCGAATTTCGTTAAACAAAAACAGACTTATCTCAGATGCGAAAAATTTGGCCATTTCACTGGCTGAAAGTGGCTACGTAATGCCAACACGCGATAAGTTTAAAGTACTTGGCCGCTCAGCCTTGGGAATGTTTGCCGTAGGTATACATCAAATGGTTGAAGGCGGCTATGCCACAGAATACGAAGCCCATATGGCCAATAAACTGGCTTGGGTAATGGCTGGTGGCGACCTTTCAGAACCTGCTCAAGTGAGCGAACAATATCTACTAGATCTTGAGCGCGAAGCCTTCCTACATCTATGTACCCAGCGAAAGACCCTTGAGCGAATCCAACATATGCTCAATACAGGAAAACCTTTGAGAAATTAATTTCACTACTTTACAACTCAAACAAAAGCCGCAGACTTCCCTGCGGCTTTTTATTTGCAATTATCCCGAGATTTTTGCTGAGTTACTACCTTATTAAAAGCGAAATTTGTCAAACAATAGGGTATCGAGTTGAATAGAAATTTTTTTGATCTTAACCTGAAACTTAAAAACTTTCTTTCTAAACACAGTACTTTTTTTGTTATACTCTTAGGGGTAACTATCTTGGTGATTTTTAACCATTTAAACCAAAAAGAACTACCCGGTGCGACTACGTACATCGAGGTAAAGCAGCTTCCCAGGATCTACTTGGCCGATTCATCGAAACTAAAAGTTGAAATATTTCACCTCAATTCAAAAAATAAGAAGAACATTCCTCGAATACTCCAGGTAAATTTTCACTCGTTTAATTTTCATACCCCTTCCAATCGCTGGTATTTGACCAAAAACGATTTTCAGGAATTTCTGCGCGAGCATACTATAGTGCGCATTATACCTGATACTGTTTGGTTTAGCCCGTGGTTTTCAGCAGTAAAAAAATTACCGGTACGCCTTGACTTCGAAGTTCCTGAGCCCTTTGAATTAATAGATGCGCAAATTTACCCGGAACACATTCCACTTTTACATCGCGAAGCTAACGATTTGCAAGTTAAGGAAATACACTTGGGTACTCTTAAACTTAAGAGAGATAGAAGAATTCAAGAAGTGGAAATAAGGCTCAAACCTCACTTACCTGAGGGCACCGTTTCAAATGTGCAGATTATCAAAGTTTTAGCTGAAATCGGACAATGGAAACCTGAAAAAATAACCTTAAGGCGCCGATTAAATGGAACATATTATGATTTTTCCTTATCGTTCGAAACTCCGGTAACCGATCTTTTAGATCAATTAGACAAGTGTATATGGATTCGCCGTGTAGAGAACGTGGGTTTTAAGGCAGAATTACGCAATGGCAAAAAGTGCCGAAGAATTCGGAACTTAAAAATCTCATCAGTGAATGAAGTCAAGTGAGCGACTTCCATACTGTGTGGGCTTAACAGGTGGAATCGGAAGCGGAAAAACTACTGCTGCCCAACTGTTTCGGCATCTAGGAGTACCCGTTTATATAGCCGATGATGAGGCAAAAAGATTAATTGACTCAGACCCGGTTATTCGCAGAAATATCATTGCCCATTTTGGTACCGAGGCATATACTTCTTCAGGGCTTAATAGGCAGTATATAGCACAGAGGGTCTTTACAAATCCAGAAAAATTAGAATTGCTCAATTCACTTACACACCCAGCTGTGAAAGAGCATTTTAAAAAATGGATAACCCTCCAAAATGCGCTCTTTGTGATCAAGGAAGCTGCGATTCTTTTCGAGGCTGGCACCTATAGAGAATGCGATTTGATTATCAGTATCGTAGCTCCTGAAAACACACGTCTAGAGCGCATTCAAAGGCGGTCGGGTTTGAGCATAGAAGAAATCAAAAGCCGTATCGCGCGCCAATGGACAGATAAAAAGCGCCTTCAACTATCTGATTATGTGGTTTTAAATGATGGAAAACATTCACTTATAAAACAAATTTTACACATTTATGAAGATATTATCCGCCGAACAAATCCGGGAAGCAGACCGATATACTATTGAAAATGAGCCTATTGCTTCTATTGATTTAATGGAGAGGGCCATACACGCGTGGGTATCGGAGTATATACAATCGCCCTTTTTTGAATACAAAAAACCGATAACAGTACTCTGCGGCCCAGGTAACAATGGGGGTGATGGACTCGGTATAGCTCGAGCACTAAAAATTTTTCATCCTGTTTCGGTTTATGTTCTCCCCTCCGAAAAGTATTCTGCAGACAACACCATCAATCAAAAAAGAGCCCTGGAGGCGGGAATTGAACTATTTTCTATTCAAAAACCGGAAGATATCAAGGTAACAGGCGATGCTGTGATTGTGGATGCCCTTTATGGCAGTGGCTTGAGTCGACCTCTCGAGGGGTTAGCTGCCGAAGTTGTTCAATTCATTAATCGGCTGCCAAACAAAAAAATTGCCGTTGATATTCCCTCAGGCATGTTTGCCGACGATAACGACAACAACACATTAGATACAATCGTCTCGGCCGACTTGACAATAACCTTTCAATTGCCTAAACTTTCTTTTCTGATGATGCCCACGGGGCCTCTCGCAGGCGAATTGCGTATTGCTGACATTGGACTCCATCCTGAATTTTTAAAAAATGTACCGACAAATCACTATCTACTTGAAAAAAGTGATGCAGCTAAGCTCTACAAGCCACGCAGTGCTTGGATACACAAAGGTCAAGCCGGTAGAGCACTGTTGATTGGTGGCATTGGCCATACTTCCGGAGCTGCAATTTTGTCGGCTACGGCTGCTCTGCGGGCAGGCGTAGGGTTGCTCTATGTGGCCTGTGGAACGCGGGCTGCACAGGCATTGCCCATCGCGCGGCCTGAGGTTATTTCTTTTGACTTAAATGAACTAAATATCAACGACTTAATATCAGGCATTGAGCCTCATGCCCTTGCTATAGGACCGGGATTAGGTGCCAGTTCAGCAGCTGCCGAATTGCTTGATCAGATTTTGGAATACGACATTCCTACTGTGCTAGATGCAGATGCGCTCAATTTAATTGCCATGCATCGCTGGCAAAAACGAATTGGAAAACAGCATCTCATCACACCTCATCCGGGTGAAGCCACTAGGTTGTTTGGAAACAGTAAACCAATGGAATTTCATCGATCCTTGATAAGTTTTGTACAATCATCGGGCTGTACAGTAGTTTATAAAGGTAAATACTCGCGCACATACACTCCTGAGGGTAACGTTTACTTTAACCCCACCGGCAATGCCGGAATGGCTACTGCGGGTTCGGGCGATGTGCTCACCGGAATTTTATTGGCGCTTGTGGCTGGCGGATATTCTTTGGAAAATGCTGCAAAGCTCGGTGTGTACCTTCATGGGCTATCGGGCGATTTAGCATTGAAGTGGAGAGGCTGCGAAGAAGCTGTGCTCGCCAGTGATCTGTGCGAAAAGCTCGGAAATGCATTTGAAGTGTTGAAGAAGGAAGTTGAATAGTTAGTGTAAAATACAACATAATTTTGAAAATTGTGATTTTCCGTGACTATCGGACATTAGTAAGCCAACTTTTAATTTCTCATAGAAAAATTAATTTTCAATCTAACATTGTAGATTACAATACTAAGACTATCTTTGCAGCCCGATTGAAAAAAGGGTTATTTGCACTGAAATTTGTTAAAAGACTCCGATCAAATATTCGTAAATAAATGAAAAGAACATTTCAACCATCGAACCGCAAGCGTGTAAACAAGCACGGATTTCGCAAGCGCATGAGCACTGCAAACGGTCGCAGAGTATTGGCTGCCCGCAGGGCACGTGGCAGAAAGAAACTTACTGTATCTGACGAACCATATTACAAGGGTTAATGCATAGTATTGATGAAATAACAAAAGGTGTTGCCACACGGTAACACCTTTTTTTTTATCCTTTTTTTTAAACAGTATTATAAACATGCCAAAAGACACCAGTATAAAATCGGTACTCATTATAGGATCGGGACCTATTGTGATCGGTCAGGCTTGTGAATTTGATTACAGTGGATCGCAAGCAGCTCGCTCTCTGCGAGAAGAAGGCATAGAAGTAACGCTGATCAACAGCAATCCGGCCACAATTATGACCGATCCGGTTACGGCCGACCATGTTTACCTCTGGCCTCTAACGATTGAAAGTCTGGAAAAAATTCTGCAAGAGCGCAAGATCGATGCTGTATTGCCCACAATGGGAGGTCAAACTGCCTTAAATCTCTGTATTGAAGCCGATAAACAAGGCCTATGGCAGGAATATGGTGTCAGAATTATCGGTGTAGACATAGAAGCCATTCATATAACTGAAGATCGAGAGCGCTTTCGACAGTTTCTCGATCAACAAGGCATTCCATATGCCCCATCTAAAATTGCTACCTCTTATTTGAAAGGAAAGGAAATTGCCCAGGAATTTGGGTTTCCGCTCTGTATAAGACCCTCTTTCACGCTCGGCGGTTCAGGAGCATCTATTGTTTACCATAAAGAGGAATTCGACAGCTTACTGAAGCGCGGTTTGGAAGAGAGCCCTATACACGAGGTGCTGATCGATAAGGCTTTGATGGGTTGGAAGGAATTTGAGCTGGAGCTGCTGCGCGACAGCAACGACAATGTGGTAATCATCTGCTCTATTGAGAATTTCGATCCGATGGGGATTCACACGGGCGACTCGATCACTGTAGCTCCAGCTATGACGCTGAGCGACCGCACCTTTCAACGCATGCGCGATATGGCCATTAAGATGATGCGAAATCTGGGCAAGTTTGCTGGGGGATGTAACGTGCAATTTGCAGTAAGTCCGGATGAAAAAGAAGATATAGTAGCCATTGAGATTAATCCGCGGGTATCTCGTTCATCGGCTCTAGCCAGTAAAGCCACAGGCTATCCTATTGCTAAAATTGCCGCTAAACTGGCACTTGGATATCACTTGACAGAGCTGGCCAATCCCATTACAGGGGAAACATCAGCCTATTTCGAACCCACACTCGACTATGTTATTGTAAAAATACCCCGCTGGAACTTTGATAAATTCGAAGGAGCAGACCGTAGGCTTGGTCTGCAAATGAAGTCAGTAGGCGAAGTAATGGGCATAGGCCGTAGCTTTCAGGAAGCTCTGCATAAAGCGGCTCAATCGCTCGAAATTAAACGCAACGGATTGGGTGCTGACGGCAAAGGGCTTACCAATCAGGACCTTGTACTCGAAAAGCTGGCTAATCCAAGCTGGGACAGAATTTTTGTGATTTACGACGCTATACAGTTGGGCATTCCACTTCGCAAAATCCACGAAATCACTAAGATCGATATGTGGTTTTTGCGTGAAATCGAGGATCTTGCCAATACCCAGAGGCGTATCGAAGAACATACCCTCGAGTCTCTTCCACCTGAATTGCTATTTGAAGCAAAGCAAAAGGGTTTTGCTGACAGGCAAATTGCCCACATGCTGCACAGGCTCGAAAGTGAAGTGTTCAACAAACGAATAGAGTACGGCCTCAAGCGGGTATACAAACTTGTGGATACCTGTGCAGCTGAGTTTCCGGCAAAGACACCGTATTATTATTCCACTTTTGAGATGCCAGTGATGCGACCCGATGGCACACTGGAAGTAAAAAACGACAGCAAGGTATCAGACCGAAAGAAGGTGGTGGTGCTCGGCAGTGGCCCCAATCGCATTGGACAAGGAATCGAATTTGACTATTGCTGCGTGCACGGTGTACTGGCTGCCCGCGAGTGTGGCTACGAGACTATAATGATCAACTGCAACCCTGAAACTGTATCGACAGACTTCAATGTGTCTGACAAGCTTTATTTCGAGCCGGTTTTTTGGGAACACATTTACGAAATCATTCTGCACGAAAAGCCCATCGGAGTGATTGTACAGCTGGGTGGACAGACAGCCCTAAAACTAGCCGAAAAACTTCATCGGTACGGAATACCCATCATTGGTACCAGCTTCGAATCGCTCGACCTGGCTGAAGACCGCGGAAAGTTCTCGAACCTACTGAGAGAGCACAACATTCCTTATCCAAAGTTTGATGTAATTACTGACCCAGACCAGATCTACGAAGTGGCTGAGGAGCTTGGTTTTCCGCTGCTTGTGCGCCCCAGTTATGTATTGGGCGGACAGGGCATGAAGATCGTGATCAATATGGAAGAGCTCGAACACCATGTGGTGGAGCTGTTCAAAGACTTTCCGGGCAACAGAGTGCTGCTCGATCATTACCTGGATGGTGCAATCGAAGCTGAAGCCGATGCCATAGCCGATGGCGAAGATGTGTATATCATCGGAATAATGGAGCACATTGAGCCCTGTGGAATCCATTCGGGCGATAGCCATGCCGTACTGCCGCCTTTTAACCTCGGGCCGCTAATAATTGAGCAAATTCGAGAGCATACCATCACCATAGCAAAAGCGCTGAAAGTCAAAGGGCTAATCAATGTGCAGTTTGCTATCAAAAACGATGTCGTGTATGTGATCGAGGCCAATCCAAGGGCCAGCCGTACGGTACCATTTATTGCAAAGGCCTATGGCGAGCCTTATGTGAACTACGCAACGCGCTTTATGCTGGGTGAAAACAAAGTAAAAGACTTTGAATATAAACCTCAGCTGGATGGATATGCGATTAAGATACCAGTGTTTTCATTTAATAAATTCCCAAATGTAAACAAAGAGCTTGGGCCGCAGATGCGATCAACAGGTGAGGCAATACACTTCATTAAAAACCTGCGCGACCCAATGTTTAAGAAAGTGTATAGTGAACGAAACTTATATTTGAGCAGATAATTTATTTACTTAGGTCAATGCGCTTTTTTTTAATCTTACTTGTTCTAACATATTTAATTATAGTGGTGTATAGATATTTTGTTGGGCCTTTTTTAGAAGGTTATAACAAAAAGTCGTCATCTGCAGGTAAGAAATCACCGGCTGAAAAAATCAGAATCATCTACGACCCCGATCAATTGAAGCAGTCAAATAAGAACGTGGGGGAGTATGTAGATTATGAAGAAGTAAAAGATTAATGGCTGGCCCAGACGCAGCCAGCTATTTCTGTCTTGCCTTGGCAGGCCCGAAGCTTCCTATTTTAGCATTCAACGAGGTGTACGCCCAGGTAAGAAAGTGAAAAGAAAAACGGGGGCGCTTACGGCCCCCTTTATTATTCAAAGGTAAAAACGCTCTACTGAATTTGAACGCGTATGCCGGCCAGTACGCTAAAAGGCATGCCGGTACGCACGCCTTGAGGTAAGTTTGAAACGATTGCAAGATTGTTGAAGAGATTATTGATTAGGCCGGTAAAAGCTACTTTAGATGTTAGGTAGTAGTTTCCTGATAGATCGAAAAACCAGGTGCTGCGGACGGCGTTTATTTGGCTGAGGTCTGTGACCTGATTGGGAAAGATAAGCTCACCCTGCCCCGGCCTTACGCGCATAGACGATGTGTAGCGGGCGATGAGGGTAAAGTTCCAGCGATCGGGCTGTTCGATACCCACCATAGTAGTTAGGATGTGGGGGTTGATGAAGGGAATGATATCGTTTGCGTTGATTTGGCCTGTACCCCAGTCACCGCCCTCGTTGATGAAGGTTTCGCGGAAGCGAGAGTCGCTAAAGGTGTATGCGATGCGGCAGGGCAGCTGGTATGTTGATTTTGGGGTGAATAGGTACATCAGGTCAGTTTCTGCAGTAAATTCGAATCCAACAGTAGTGGCGCGGCCAGCGTTGTACAAATTGCCTGTACCCATGCCTCCGGTAGATGCGGCATCAGAGCCAAGAATGTTGATATAATCGTTGTAGAAGGCAGTTGCTACAAGTTGAATCCTTTCGCTGCTGATTCTATAGCCCAATTCATAGTTGATAGCTGTTTCTGCCTTGGCTTGTTGCACTGAGTCAATTCTGGGCGGGCCTGGAGGTGAAAAACCCTTGTAAACACCACCAAACAGGTGGCTGCCGAGGCCTGTTTGGTAATTAAATCCCACACCAGGTAATAAGACAGTAATGGAGTTGGAGGCTGTTTTGAGATTAGCACCTGTGCGGGCGTTGTCTTGCGTGCCGTAGTCGAACACTTGGAGTACTACATCTTCGATGCGTAGGCCTGCTGATACGAGGAGTCGGCCAATTTCAGCGTCATAGTTTACAAATCCAGAGAGGGCTTCTGCTTTTCGGATTTGATTTTCTGCATTACCGGTAACGCCTGCTTGAGTGAGGATGAGTTTTCCTTCGGTCATTTGGTAGATAGATCGGGTATTTCGACGGTCAGATTCGTCGGTATGGTATCTGATCCCGGCTGTAATTGTGTTTTTTACTTGGCCGAAGTCGAAGAGGTATTTTACTTGTGATTGAATGCCATTTGAGAGATACGTTCGGGGGGCACTTTGGTATTGAACCTGGCCATCGGCCTGGCCGGTGAGGATTTGATAGGGAATAGGAAAGGCTGATTGATTGTTAATGATGTTAAGCACCGATTGACCGCCGGCACTTGCTGCCCGACCCCATATGCGGTAGGTGTTGTTGCGATAAGCCTGAACGGTAATTAATACATCTTTTGAGGGCTGAATGGCGTAGTGAAGTGAGATGTGCTGGTGGTTCATGTCGAGCTTGTCGAGTTGTGAGGAAGCATACCGACGCAAGGGATTTGTCTTCCAATCTTGATAGGTGAGGCCCTGATAGGTTTCGTTGCTGTTTTCGGTCATTGCCTCAAATTTGAGCATTGCGGAATGGCGGATTTTTGCTTCTAATGGGCTCTCAAAGCGTATTTTACCCATGAAATCGCGACGCTCAAAGCCGGTATTGCCTCCGTTGTCGAGTTGCCGAAATCCATCGGTTGCCCATCGACCCGCGTCGAAAACGTAGGAGAAGTTTCCTTTGGTATCGCCTGCTGTAATGCGGAGCTGACTCGTATTAAAAGTACCATAGGTCGCTGTAAGGGTGGCTTTAAAATTGTCGGGGATGGAAGTAGACAGGAGATTGATAGCGCCACCTATGGTGTAAGGACCATATTTAATTTGGCTGCTGCCTTTCAGCACTTCTACACCTTCCATGCGCATAAAGGTAGGGAAGTAGTAGGCTGGAGGATCGGCGTAGGGCGTCGGTGCAATGAGGATGCCGTCTTCCATTAAAGTAATTTTACGGCTGCGGTCAACACTTGTGCCGCGCATACCGATGTTTGGCCGTAGGCCGAATCCCTCTTCATCGCGAATATTTACACCGGGTACTAAACGCAAAACCTTTGTAAAATCGGGTTGATTGAGTTTGAGAAGTCTTTCGGAAGAAATCTGCTCTCCCGAACCGGTAATGCGCTCCATGCGACTACCTATGATTGTTACTTCATTTAGATGGGTAGTATCGGGATCAGCATATAAGCTGATACCAGTAAGCATTAATCCGAAAAGATAGATTTTTTGCATTCTTATTTTTAATTAGAATAAATTTAGATAAGGCAAAAGTATTTAGAAAAATTCTAAACAAGGTTGACAAAAGTTATTTTTTTGCTCAACGTTGATTAAATATTGTTTAATAAGAAGTTAAGTGTTAAGAATAAATGTTTTGAAATAGTGAAAAAAGAAATATCGCTAAGTGAATGATTTTTAAATTGATACGCTTAATGTATTTTAAATAAAAAAGGAAGATGGGATTTTTGCGTAAATTTCAAGTTCAGGGTATGCTTTTAAGTATGGAGTTGAAATACAACTTTTAGGAAAGATTTATTAAAGTGGAAGGTTACTGGTCTTTAAAAGTTAGGTTAGGTGAATTACTTTTTATTGCTATTGGAGGCGAAAAGCAAAAAACAAAAAAGCCCGAAGTCGGGCTATGAAATCAATTTTTTCTGATTTTTTCGTCTTTTACAGATAGTTAATTTTCGAAACTATTAACTTCCTGATTTTCGGCTCCCCCTCCAGGGCTTGAACCTGGGACCCCCTGATTAACAGTCAGGTGCTCTAACCAACTGAGCTAAGGAGGAATGTTTTTTAAATTTCGGGCTGCAAATTTATGGGTGCAGATTTAAATAATACAAGACTTTTTCAAAAAATTTTGTTTGAAAAAATAAAAAGTCTTCTTTGTTAAATAGGATATTTCTTTTGAAACTTTAACTGCCACATTTGTTCAAATTACTCGAATGGACATTTACCTGCGCGACATAACATTTGGTTACAATGCTGATCGTAAGATTTTTGAAAATTTTTCAGCCCATTTTGAAAGCAAAAAGACTCATGTAGTTTTAGGAAAAAGCGGTAGTGGAAAGTCAACCCTCCTCAAGCTACTTGCAGGGGAACTTTTGCCCGAACATGGTACCATAGAAAGCAAAGGATGGGTATGGAAACAGCTGGAGGAGTCGCCAATACCGGGATTTAAGCATGTGGCATTTTTGAATCAAGAGTTTGACTTATTACCTTACAGCACAGTAAAAGAAAATATCCGCCGGCGTTTGCACGGATATAGTCCGCAGGAAGAAGAGGACATAATACGTGATGTGGCATTAAAGCTTGACATATCGGAAATACTTGAGCGCAGGGCGGTCGATGTATCAGGCGGTCAGAAACAGCGGGTGGCCTTTGCAGCTGCTCTTGCCAAACGACCTCAAGTGCTTCTGATGGATGAGCCGCTGAGCAACCAGGACTTTAAAAATGCTGAAAACATAAAAGATATTATTCAGTGGCTTCGCGGACATAAAACTCTTATCATCGCAACACACGAGGGCAGTGAGGCACTTCAATTAGCTGATTTCATCAGTGTACTTCACGATGGAAAAATCGTTCAGAAAGGTATACCGAGAAAAGTGTATGAGTCACCTGCTAATCAATACGTGGCCGGCTTACTCGGGCATTACAATCTGGTGCCGAGACAATGGTTAGCAAAGAATCTTGGCTTTCGAATAGGAGCAGAAGATTCTGAAAACGTTTTATTAAGGCCTCATAAACTCATCCTTAGCCGCACACACGGAATACCCTGTCGAGTGATACGGGCCGAATACTTTGGAATGTATTACTTAGTGCTTATCGAAGCAGATGGGTATTTGCTCTATGTGTATTATCCTCACAACCATTTTGAGCCCAATGAGCGTTGGAAAATAGCTCTTCATAGTCACTGAGTGACAATGCGCTGCGATTTTCGGAAGATGAGCTGCCAGCCTTTTCGAGATTTTTTGTAGTGCTCTTCGTAGCTTAGGGGTATAGAAATGTCTTTTCCGTCTAAGGTTACATGAAAGGTGCCCCGGCCTTTTACGATAGCCTTCATACCTTTTTCACGTACGGAAATTGATTGTATTTCTACTTGTCTGTAAATCAGCTTTCCTGACCGGATATTTTCGAGTACTTCGTCGCGCGATTCAATCCAGCCGTTGGAGTGGATGTACTGGAGCTTTGGGTGTAGGAGCATAGCAAGCGAGTCGAGATTGCGCTCGATCATCCAGCGGAATTTTACTGCGTGCAAGGTGGGCACATCGCCTTTAATTTGTGCCTTTAGCGATATGCTAAAAAGCCATGCCAGAAGTAAATAGTTGAAATTAGCGCAACTTTTCATTGGAATGGTGGCGATCATGGTCTCTCTTGGTTTTCTTGTCCATGCGACGTTCGAAGGCTGCTTGTAAGTCGGTACCGGTTTGATTGGCTAAACAAAGAACCACAAAGAGCACATCGGCAAGTTCTTCTCCCAGGTCTTTTTGTTTATCTGATTCTTTTTCGCTTTGCTCACCGTATCGGCGGGCTATGATACGAGCCACCTCGCCAACCTCTTCCGTGAGTTGAGCCATATTGGTCAATTCGTTGAAATAACGAACCCCGTGATTTTTAATCCATTGATTTACAATTTCTTGTAATTGAGAAATAGGTTTATCTACGTTCATAGATACTAAAGCACTTTCAGTGGGCGAAAGATACTTTTGATTCCTGCAAACCGTTTGGCGGTATCTGTTTAACCTACGGCCAAAATGCCTTTAGAGTAAAGTTCAGAATGCAAATCCATTTTCATCAGAATTTTTACTAAAAAAATTAACCCATCGACCTTTTGAATCATATTACTTCAAAAAAGTATTTTAAGAATTTTAGTGCATTTATACCTTAAAAACCTATTAAATGTTTCCTTTCTTTCATTCAGCTAAGTGTATTTTTGACACCCATTACATCACTTAAAATTCCCTTAATCCATGATTTATTTGGCTGAAAGCGGCTCTACAAAATGTGACGCCGTACTGCTCAACGACGACGGCTCTGTGTTTGAAGAGATAAGACACATGGGTTTTAATCCCTTCTTCCATTCAGCCGATGTGGTGCACACCGAAATGTCGAAAATTGATCTCATCAAGCAATATAAAGACGAGGTTAGTAAGGTGTATTTCTACGGAGCAGGTTGCTCGTCAAACTTCTACAAAGACATCATCGCTACAGGTTTGCGACGTGTGTTTCCAAATGCACATGTGCACGTTGACCACGATCTGGTTGCTGCTGCTTATTCAACGTATACCGGCAAGCCTGAAATCGCTTGCATCATTGGCACAGGATCAAACAGTTGCTACTTCGATGGCCAACAGATTTATGAAGAAGTACCTGCCTTAGCCTACATTCTCGGCGATGAGGGTAGTGCCAGTTGGCTTGGTAAAAAGCTACTTGCCATGTATTTGTACAAGCAGTTGCCAAAGGAGGTAGCTGACGACTTTTTCGAAACTTATCACTTGACTAAAGACGATATCTTTCGGAAGGTGTACAATGAGCCTCATGCCAATGTGTTTTTGGCTAGTTTCAGCGTATTTGTGCACAAGCACATTCACCAACCGATCTTTCAGCAAATGGTTAAAGAAGGCTTCGAACTCTTTCTTAAAACCCATGTGCTTTGCTTCAAAGATGCTCGTTCGCTCGAAATCAATTTTGTAGGTTCCGTGGCCTATCACTTCCGTCGTTATTTGCTCGAGGTAGCTGATGCTCTTGATCTGAAAATCAACAATATCATTCAAAAACCTTTAAAAGGTCTTATTCACTACCACATACACTATTTAAAAATTTTGGAAAAATCAGCCGTATGAAAAAAATTGCTGTGATTGCACATGACAAGCTCAAGCCCGTACTCTGTGATTTTCTCAAAGAGCGCAAAGACTGGCTCTGGGGTAAATCATTGGTCGCCACTGGCCGCACAGCCGACGCACTCGAAGCCAGTCAGCCCGGTCTGAACATTCTGCATGTAAACAAAGGCGAAAGCGGTGGCTACATCGAAATCACCCGTATGATCGAAAAAGGCGAAATCTCCTTCGTCATCTTCCTTCGCGACCCCTCCATCAAGCAATCCTATCATCAAGACATACAAAATCTGCTCGACGCCTGCGATTACCACAATGTACCCATCGCCACCAATACAGGGGCTGCAGAGCTCATCATTCTGGGCCTTATCAAAAAAGAAACTTCCCGTCGCGCATGATGAAGGAAATCAAGGCCTTTATCTTCGACCTCGACGGAGTGATCACTGACACGGCCAAATATCACTACAAAGCCTGGCGACGTATGGCCAACGAGCTGGGATTTGATTTCACCGAAGAGGAAAATGAGCAGCTAAAAGGTGTAGGCCGTATGGAGAGCTTGGAAAAAATCCTTCAATGGGGAGGAATCACTCTGCCCGAAGAGGAAAAAAAACGCCTGGCCGACCAGAAAAACCAATGGTATCTCGAATACATCCAGGACATTTCACCCAACGACCTGCTGCCAGGTGCCCGAGAGTTTCTGTTGGCTACACGCGATGCAGGTATTAAAAGCGCTCTCGGATCCGCGAGCAAAAATGCCATCCCCATTGTCGAAAAACTCGGCGTACTCCACTTCTTCGACGCTCTGATCGACGGCAATAAAGCCCCCAAATCAAAGCCCGATCCTCAAGTATTTCTGCTCGGGGCCGAAGCGCTCAACGCAAAACCCGAAGAATGCATCGTATTTGAAGATTCGCTGGCCGGAATTCAGGCCGCTAAAAACGGAGGAATGCATACCGTCGGCATCGGATACATGCTACCACCGGATGTAGCCGACTTTCACGCCGGCTCTCTGGAGTTTCTCACACCATCCATTGTAATCACCGAAGTTTTAAAACACTCTACATAAAAAACTCCCGCACACCATGCACAGAAAATACATCATCACCGACGAATGGAAAATCATCGAACGCGGTTTTGATCCCGCCCTACATCCCTGTTCTGAAAGCCTCTTTGCCCTTGGTAATGGTCGCATGGGCCAGCGTGCCAACTTCGAAGAACAATACACCGGCCGCACCATGCAGGGCAGCTACATCGCCGGCGTCTATTACCCAGACAAAACCCGTGTAGGCTGGTGGAAAAACGGCTACCCCGAATACTTCGCCAAAGTAATAAACTCCGTCAACTGGATAGGCATCGACATCTTGATCGACGGTCAGCCCCTCGACCTCGCCAAAGTAAAGGTCACAGACTTCTACCGCGAGCTCAATATGAAAGAAGGCTACCTACTCCGCCGGTTCACCGCTCACTTTGGCGACATGCAGCGCCTGGAGGTCGAGGCTCTGCGCTTTCTGTCCATGAAGCGCGACGAAATCGGAGCCATCCGCTATTCCATCACCCCAAAAGGCTTCTCGCCCACCATCACCTACACACCCTATCTCGACTTCGACGTGCACAACGAAGACTCCAATTACGGCGAAAAATTCTGGGACGAAGTCCACACCTCCGTCGCCTCCCAGAAAGCCATCAACGTAGCTTCCACCAAAAAGACCAATTTCCACGTAGCCGCAGCTATGCGCTATGAGCTGGAAGCTAACGGCCGACACATCACCCTCTATCCCGAAAATATCCGTCGTGAAAAGTATGTGGCCAACCGCTTCGAAATCAAAGCCGAAGACGGCACCACCTACACCCTCTACAAGTACGCAGCCATCACTTCATCCCTGAATTACCCGAAAGAAAAAATCGCCGAAGAAGCCGATCAAAAAGCCTCTGAAGCCATGCGCACAGGCTTCGATACCCTATTGCGCGAGCAGGCAGAGGCCTGGGCACGCATCTGGGAAACCTCTGACATCGTCATCGAGGGCGACCCCGAAGCCCAGCAAGGCATCCGCTTCAACATCTTCCAGCTCAACCAGACCTACACCGGCGAAGACCCCCGCCTCAACATCGGCCCCAAAGGGTTCACCGGCGAAAAATACGGAGGCGTCACCTACTGGGATACCGAAGCCTATTGCTTCCCCTTCTACCTCAGCACCCGCCGACCCGACGTAGCGCGCAACCTCCTCCTCTATCGCTACCGCCACCTGCCCAAAGCCATCGAAAACGCCCAAAAACTCGGCTTTACCGGCGGTGCAGCCCTCTACCCAATGGTGACCATCAACGGCGAAGAATGCCACAACGAATGGGAAATCACCTTCGAAGAAATCCACCGAAACGGCGCAATGGTCATCGCCATAAAGCGCTATGTCGAGTACACCGGCGACATCCGCTATCTGGCCGACTACGGCCTCGAAGTCATGATCGCCATCGCCCGCTTCTGGGCTCAGCGCTTCAACTGGAGCGAAGACAAGCAGCAGTACGTCATGCTCGGCGTCACCGGCCCCAACGAATACGAAAACAACATCAACAACAATTTCTACACCTCCTACATCGCCCGCTGGTGCATGCAATATACCCTGCACACCATCGAGCTGCTTCGCACCCACTACCCCGACCAGCTCCAACAAGTACTTCAAAAAACCAACTTCGACACCCAGAAAGAACCCACCCACTGGCAGCAAATCATCCAAAACATCTACTTCCCCTACTCCGACAAGTACCAGATCTACCTCCAGCAAGAGGGCTACCTCGACAAAGAGCAACGCCTGGCCTCAGAGCTGCCGCTCAGCGAGCGCCCCATCAATCAGCACTGGTCCTGGGACCGCATCCTCCGCTCCTGCTTCATCAAGCAAGCCGACACCCTTCAGGCATTCTACTTCTTCGAAGACGACTTCACCCACCAGGAGCACGAGCGCCACTTCGACTTTTACGAGCCGCGCACCGTACATGAGTCATCGCTCAGCCCCTGCGTACACGTCGTGCTCGCAGCCAAGCTCCGCAAAATCGACAAAGCCTACGAGCTCTACCTCCGCACCTCACGCCTCGACCTCGATGACTACAACAAAGAAGTCCACGAAGGCCTCCACATCACCTCCATGGCAGGCACCTGGATGAGCGTCGTCGAAGGCTTCGGCGGCATGCGCGTCCGCAACCAAAGGCTCTACTTCGACCCCGTACTGCCGCGCCACTGGCAGCGTCTGAGCTTTAAAATCATCTTCGACGGCCGCATCCTCGAGGTCAACACCACCCCCGAAGGCACCCACATCCACCGCCACACCGGCGAGCCCATCACCCTCACCCTCCACGGCCGCGAAATCACCGTATAGATTTCTTTCTTTTAGATTATTTGGGCGTGCCCCCTGACAAGGCGCTCAAAGCGCCTTCGTCAGGGGTCGGGCTATCCGCTCCTATTCGCCTTGCGCGTGGGCGCGGCACATCGGGCTGTGGTGGCTTCACCTGTCGCCTCCTCGCCCTGTGTGCCGCCTGCCCACCCGCAGCGGCTCATATCCGCTTCTATCCCTCACGCGGCACCGGCCTCTGGCCGATCCATTTTACATATAAGTAGACTTTTAAATCATACCTAAATCATTTTCGCTCTTTTGTTTAACATCAATCCTAAGAATCTATAAACCAATGAGACAGCTTCCAATACTGCATTATTTCATTTCCAGCTTTTTAAGTAGAATTTTGAGTAAATACTTATTGGGCTTGTCAATAGATATTAATTTCAGCATCTTATTGACCTTTTTCTTAAAAATCTATCGAAATGGTTAAGTGTAATCAATGTCAGTAAATTGAATCTCTGCGCTTGGTAGCCTATGAGCAAATAACCTATTTTCAACGGCTGAAATTTTTTTACTAAAGTCATTAGTAAGTATCACAAATTCAAATATTTAGAATCATGAGTATCGATAAAGAGGCCAAACTGAAAGCCCTGAAGCTGACGCTTGAGAAGATGGATAAGACCTACGGCAAAGGTGCTGTAATGCGCATGGGCGATGCGCCGGTTGAGCAGCTGGAAGTGATATCCACAGGCTCGATCGGACTCGATGTGGCTCTGGGTGTGGGGGGCTATCCGAAGGGTAGAATCGTTGAAATCTTTGGTCCGGAATCGTCAGGTAAGACGACATTGACCCTGCACGCTATAGCCGAGGTACAAAAGCAGGGCGGTATAGCGGCCTTTATCGATGCTGAGCACGCTTTTGACCGCTTTTATGCTGAAAAATTAGGCGTAAATACCGATGACCTGATTATATCTCAGCCTGACAACGGAGAGCAGGCTTTAGAAATAGCCGATAACCTCATTCGTTCGGGGGCCATTGATTTGATCGTAATTGATTCCGTGGCAGCCCTCACTCCTAAAAGCGAAATCGAAGGCGAAATGGGCGACTCAAAAGTAGGTTTACAAGCCCGTCTGATGTCACAAGCCTTGCGCAAATTGACCGCCACCATCAGCAAAACCAACTGCTGCTGCATCTTCATCAACCAGCTTCGCGAAAAAATCGGCGTAATGTTTGGCAACCCCGAAACGACCACCGGCGGTAATGCGTTAAAATTTTACGCTTCAGTGCGCATCGACATTCGCCGTAGCACACAAATCAAAGACGGAGAGAACATCACCGGTAACCGCGTGAAGGTTAAAGTGGTGAAAAATAAAGTGGCTCCACCCTTCCGCTTTGCTGAGTTTGACATCATGTATGGCGAAGGAATTTCTAAAGTGGGCGAAATCATTGACTTGGGTACTGACTTCGGCATTATTAAAAAGAGCGCGAGCTGGTACTCTTATGGCGATACACGCCTTGCCCAAGGACGCGATGCCGTAAAGCAACTTCTTATGGACAATCCTGAACTCTGTGAAGAACTAGAAGCCAAAGTTCGCCAGAAACTTAAAGAAATTCAGGAAGGTAAAGCTGAATAACAGTCACATAAAATCTCCTTACATGCTCGTACTTCAAGATATACGCGACCATAAAGACCGCATTGTTGCTGCACTGAAAAAACGCAATCTGGATGCTGATAGACTAATAAATCAAGTAATTGAGGCTGATGCCCGCAGGCGTGCTATTCAAACGGAACTCGATCAAAACCGCAATGAAGCAAACTCCATCGGAAAACAGGTAGGTCAGCTCCAGCGCGAAGGGCGCAAGGAAGAAGCACAGGTTCTTATGCAGCGCAGTGCTGTGCTCAAAGATTCCATAAAACAACTAACCGATCAGCTTCGCGAGGCCGAAGAGCACTTGCGTGAGCTGTTGCTCGCCATACCTAATGCGCCATCAGTTCTCGTAAAGCCCGGCAAATCAGCTGACGACAATGAGATCGTAGCATCATGGGGCGACCCGGCTGCTCTTCCTGACGACGCCTTGCCCCACTGGGAAATCGCCAGAAAACTCGACATCATCGACTTCGAACTCGGGGTGAAGGTGACAGGCAGCGGATTCCCGGTGTACAAAGGCAAAGGTGCGCGATTGCAAAGAGCTCTAATTAATTACTTTCTCGACTACAACACCCGGGCAGGCTATCAGGAAGTGCAGCCCCCACATTTTGTTAACGAAGCTTCGGGCTTCGGCACAGGTCAGTTGCCAGATAAAGAGGGGCAGATGTATTACATCGAAAAGGATCAGCTTTACGCTATTCCTACAGCTGAAGTGCCGGTGACTAACTTTTATCGCGATGTCATTCTTCAGGAGGGAGAGCTTCCTCACAAGCTCACAGCCTACACTCCTTGCTTTCGTCGGGAGGCAGGCTCATACGGTGCCCACGTACGAGGACTGAACAGATTGCACCAGTTTGATAAAGTGGAAATCGTCGCAATCAGCCATCCCGACCACTCCTACAACTTGCTTGATGAGATGGTAGAGCACGTGGCCGGACTGCTTCAGTCCCTCGGTCTAACGTACAGAATTCTGCGCTTGTGCGGAGGCGATATGGGTTTTGCCAGCGCGATGACCTATGACTTCGAGGTATGGTCAGCTGCTCAAAAGCGTTGGCTGGAGGTTAGTTCAGTTTCCAATTTTGAAAGCTTTCAGGCCAACCGCCTCCAGCTGCGTTTTAAAGATTCCGATGGTCGCAACCGACTCTGCCATACGCTTAACGGATCATCGCTGGCACTGCCCCGCGTAGTGGCCGCTCTGCTTGAAAACAACTTCGATGGCCAGCGCGTACACCTGCCTGAGATATTGCACAGCTACACGGGTTTTTCCGTCATAGGTTAATGTTATGCACCTATTGCTGGTGGGCCAGGGAATTGCAGGTAGTACCATAGCCCTGCAAGCCGAAAGATCGGGAATTCAAATTACAAACATCTCCCTCCCTCTGCTCAGCAATTCATCCCGGGTTGCTTCCGGACTTTGGAACCCTGTAGTGCTCAAGCGGATGACGCTGGTATGGCGTGCCGGTGAAATGCTCGACGCCCTGGAGCACTTTTATCCATGGGCTGAAGAGGTCACAGAGGCTTTTTTCTACCATCCAATGCCTATTTTCCGACTTTTTCACAGTGTGGCTGAAGTGAATGATTGGCAAGCCAAATCAGCCCAGCCGCTCTGGGACACGATACTTGAGCCAAATGTCGTCGAGCTGCCCGAATACATACAAGCGCCATATGGTGCCGGGCGGATGAAGCGCACCGGCTGGGTAGATACGCGTGCATATATGGAGGCCGTGCACAGGAAGTTGCAATTTCAGGAAAAGGTTTTTTTTGAAGAATTTCATTACGACCGGCTTAAAATACTTGATTCAGGAGTAGAATATGCCGGTATTCGGTACGATGGGGTCATCTTTGCCGACGGCATACACGGGTGGCAGCGCAATCCGTGGTTTCCACGCACCTTCATGCGCCCTACACGTGGCGATGTGCTTACTCTCAGCGATTTGCCTGACAGTTGGGATTTTGTATTGCACTTTAGCCACTTTGTACTACCCATCGATGCTGGCCGGTGGAAGTTGGGCGCTACATACGACTTCCGTCACCTTTCACCTCACCCCAATTTATTGATGGCTAAAGAAATGCTCAGGGATCTGAAAAAAATCGCCCAGGTGCAACCCGAAATAATAGAGCTCAACGCCGGCCTGCGCCCAAATACCAAAGACCGTCGCCCTTTAATCGGCTCACATCCTCAATATCCACAGCTCTATTTTATTAACGGTCTTGGCAGCCGTGGGATACTGATGGCTCCCAAATTGGCTGAGTGGCTTTTGGATTACATACTTCGTGGAAGTCCTATCCCAGCTGAAACAGATTTAAAAAGATGTTTTGACCAGAAGAAAAATTGATTGAGCAAAATATAGTAATTGCTTGCTTACTCAATCTGCTGTAATCTGGAAAAAAATCTCGCTCTACACGAATTACCTATCGGAATGAAGTACTTATCCGCACAGATAGTATCCTGATCCACCCTTCTGATGAATTTCATGGATACCATATAGCTTTTGTGAACGCGTACAAACAATTCTGGCAGGCAGCCGGTCATTTTTGTTGCCCAACGGATGGAAGGTACAGGTTGCACTGGAAGTATTCCGCTACATCAATGGTCAGGTTTTAGAAGGAATCGGATATACACCTGAAGTGGTTTTGCCCTTGGATGTTCAGCAACTCGTAAACACTGGAAAAGACAATCAACTGGACAAAGCAATCGATTTATTGAAATAATTAATTGAGTTGAGTATAAAAAAAGCCGCGTTCTTCACAACGCGGCTTTTTGTTTTGATGTTAAAACTCATATCATTTCTGTATCACCACTTTGCGGCTGAGGATTCCGGCGGTGGAGTGGATGCGCATCATGTAGGTGCCCGCCGGTAAGGAGTGCAGGTCAAGCCGCTCGTGATAGTGGCCGGCGGCACTCTTCCAGATGTCTCTGTAAACTGCCTTTCCTGTTAGGTCAAGAATTTCCACCGGCAGCTCAGCTACATCATCGCTGAAGGTCACCTCAAAGATTCCTGCATTTGGATTCGGATACACTTTTAGTCGGTTTTGTAGAGCTAATTCGTTGAGGCCGATGCTAAACTTCAGTGTATCGCACTTGGTGGCTGTACCGCAGGAGTTGAAGGCTGTCACACACACTGGATACACTCCGTTCTGCGGGAAGGTAAATGTGGGATTCTGCTGACTGCTGTTGCCTGCACTGCCAAAAGTCCAGTATACCGAATCTGCGTCAGTAAATGTACCGGTGAAGCTTACTGTGTAGTTGTTAGTTGTGAAGGTGAAATTAGCAGTAGGAGCATTTTTAATAGTAATATTCACCGGAGTACGAACGTCTGAACATGCTGACACTCCGAAGTGTATGTACCCGTTAAAGTTTCTCGGAGAGAAGGTTGATCCGAAGGGGTATGACTTGCCGATGCCTTCTTTCACATCAATACGCGGATGTGTTGCAAGGATGTTTCCTACTGCAGTACCATTGGTGTAATTTACGGATCCGCTTGTGCGGGTTACGTAAAATGCATGCGTACCTGGTTGCAATGTAATAGGTGTGGTAAACATCAGCTTGGTATTAGGACCAGCAACAGTTACGTTCACCGTGAAGGATTGAAGAAGTGTCCAGCCGGTGGCTGAATTTTCAAAACCTACATGTGTACCAGGGCGATGATAGATTTCAAAAGTAGTCTGGCCGGTTGTGTTTGGAGATACAGTAAACCCTGTAATAGCCAGTGGCGCACCTTTGATTTCAACATCAAACATATTACCGCTTTGAGAATTTCCTCCGGCTATTGTAGTCAGCAGGGAATCAGCAGAGGCTTGATATTTCAAATAATAGGTGGCCGATAAATTGGTGACAATAAGGGTATCGCTAAGCGAGATAGGTGTTCCCCCTGTTGGCACGTTATACCATTCATATCCTACGCCGGGTAGAGGCTTGGCGATCAGCTGGGCTGAGGTAGCACCTGCACAGGCCTGAGCAGGTAAAGCCTGTGGAGTAGGGGGTATAATGACTGAATTTCGAACGATTGAGTCGTTAGTCGGAACCTGATCACCTGTTAGATTCACATATGCTACAGCCTGAACTATTCCACCATTGGCTGTATTAATTGTTGCGACTGTAATGGTATCGGTACCATTTTTTGGAATGACATTGGTGTAAGTTCCGGTAATGTTTTGATTGATGTCACCGGTTAGCGTAAGTCCGTACGGCAAATTATTAATGGGCCCAAAACCATTGTTTTTCACTACAATACGAACCTGAGTATTTGTAGCACCACAAAAATTCGTATTAATTCCTAAAAGAGCCTGTATTTCTGCATCAAACTGAATCGGTGTACAAATCTGAACCGGACCTGTCCAGGCACTGAAACCATTGTTGCAAACCTCCCGAATGTAAGCGTGAAAACATACTCCTACTGGTAGGGAAGCGAGATTGTAAGATTTTGTGGTGATGTTGTTAATAAGAGTACCCTGAGCAGAGCCGGGTACAAATCCAACTGGACCCCATTCAATCTGAAAAGTATCTGCCGAAGATTGCCAGCTCAGGAAAGCTCCGGTGGGATAGACGCTATCGGCTTTAAAGGACCAGGCACCAGTACATGGTAGCGGTGCAAATTCGATAGCTCCGGGGTCAGGGTTTGTAGTGCGCGGTAAACCGTTAATGTCCGTTGGCACAATGGATAAAAGATTTGCTCCTATGTTATTGATAGCTCCAGATGTAGGAGTGTAATTTCCGGTGGCAGGGCTTACAAAGCTCGGATTTGCAAACACGGAATTTTGATCTTTTCCTGTAGCCTGCCAGTCGGCGAAAGTGTTAAGCGAAGTTCCGTGGAAAAATACACCTGTCATTATATCGCTGAAATATGCATTGTTGTTATAGGTAATACCCGTATTCGCTGTTGCTTGATAGACAAGGTGTTTGGTACCACCGTTAGTTCGAGTATTTACGAATAGATTATTCCGAACATCAACGCTGGTAAATGTGCCTGAGAAGTAAGCAACAGCATGTGTACCTGTTCCGGCGAACTTGGCATTTTCAATTACTATCGTGTTGTGATAAACGTCCCAGTGCTGGCTGCTTATCATGTAGAGAGCATAGATCAATCCACCGCCGTTCATATTGTATACCAGATTGTTAAATAAGCGGTTACGCTGACCGGCAGTGGTACTGCCACTGATGTAGATCGGATACATGGAGGCAGTGTTTGAAGCTGTCGTCGCTGTGTGAGAATCTCTTATTTTGTTGTTTGAGAAGCGACAGTTGTTCATCCATGATACGGTAAAAATGCCGTAAAAGGTCGTAACTGTAGTTCTGTTGGCTCTTGAAATATCGTTGTTGTGGAAAATCAGGGAATCTTGTCCTCTGATGTATGTACCGTAAACATAAAAATCTTCTATAAGGCAATTTTCAATGCGGTTGCCTATTGATAGTTCGTTATCTGCTGTTCCTCCGCCAAGACTAAGTCCGTAGTATCCACCGATGATTTGTGAATTTGTTATCTCAATGTAATCACCACCTTTACCAGTAGTGGTGGGCGATGATTCGCTTGTACCGATTATTACAGGGTTAAAGTTTGTAGATGTTGAACTCGTAGTTACTTCAAATCGGCATTTGTTGAATTTCAGTCTCAGTGAATTACCCGTAACAAACAAAGCAGTTCCAAACTGAGATGTAGTAGTACCAAGGCTTAGAACATTCAGGCTATCTACTTCTATAAAACGGCAGTTATTAAATGTAAGGGTTGAGCGCTGATTGGTGTTGGTGGATGTAAACTGAAGAATATTGCCGTTACCGTTAATCACAATTTTATTAGTGGCAGTGGTAGAAGTAATGTTATTAAATGTTACTTGCTCTATGTAAGGTCCTGAAAAAGGAACCACGTTTACCGTCACAGCTCCACAGACACCGGATGTTGAAATTGCATTGGCAAAGTCAGAAAAACTAGTAAAGTTTGTTGCAGATGGTAAAGCAAGGGCATTGATGGTATAAGTGCCTGATAATCCTCTTCTAACTCCTTGCAGTTGTATGGTGTTATTTGATGGATCTGTATCTACACCAGGCCCGCTTGCGGTGATAGTGGCTGTGATGTTGTAAATAGTAGTGCTGTTTATTGCAAATTTTCCCAGCGTAATATTGACAAAATTTCCTGTCGTCAGAAGTCCGGTCCAGGTTACAGGTGTTTGATTTACATTATTTATTGACCAACTGATGGTAAGAGTGGTAACTGAATCCTGTCCGATATTGATGGCTCTGACTACTACATCTGCTGAATCCCCACAAAGCGTTCCAGAGGGTTGAACAAAAGTTTGTAATCCAGGATTAGGTCCGGGAGGTGGATTAAATTCATAAACGCCTGGGTCAGGCAGGAAGGAACGTGGGAGAGAGTCGAAATCAAAAGGCACCTGGTTACCTAAATTCATTCCCAAAGAATTCAACTGAGGTGCCTGAGGTCTGAAATTGTTGTTGATGTTTACAAACTGAGGGTCGATAAATATGCTGTTTGAATCAGCACCGGCATTCTGAAAATCAGACAATGTATTAAATGCACTGCCCCTGAAAAATGTAGGCGCTGTCATTCCGATATTAGGGTTTTTGAAATACCCGTTGTTACTTGTTCTGATAGCGTTTGTATTGCTTGTAAGATATGTCAGGAATCGTTCGCCACTGCCAGGTCTGGAGAGATAAAGTAAATTGTTTCTAACCTCACAACCTGCTGTAGGAGTACCTGAAACCCAAATGAGACGTGTGGCGCTGGATGATGAAGAAGTGGCATTAAATACTATTGTGTTATGATAAATTTTGGTGTGATCGGTTGTACCTGATAGGTATATTCCATAATAAGTTCCATTGGTCTGAATGTCATAAATCAGGTTGTTCGCTATGATGTTTGGATTGGTTGCAGTACCGGCAGCCGTGGCGATCCATATCGGATAGGCTGTAAATGTGTTGGTATATGGAGCAGCTCCGTGAGCATTGAAAATACGGTTGTTAAAATATCTGACACCTGAGCCACTTGTGCCCTGATAAATTCCATAGAATGTACTTATTGTCGTTCGGGTAGGTCTGCTGATATCATTGCCAAATACTTCGAAATTGTCCTGGTTAAGGGCGTAAATTCCATAAATATAAAAATCTCGGATGTTATTTCGACGTATGATATTGCCGGTTGCGCGCAGTGTCGAAGAGCTTCCGGTGATCGAAATACCGTAATAGCCTCCGATGATGACGTTGTTTTCGATGATGTTGTTGTTTCCGTTATCACCAGTGCTGGTTGCGGATGTATTGTTACTTGAGAAAGCTATAGCAGCATAAGCAGTACTGGTAGAGGTTGTACTTGTAATGATAGAACACCTGCGAATTACATTCCAATTTGCCTGGGATCGGAATAAAATACTGAATCCTTGAGCACCACTATCACTGCGAATGGTGAGCGAGTCTATAATCATGTACTTGGTGCCGTTCAAGTCTAATGTTCCACGGTCATTGGTGTTGGGTGAGAAAAAGTTTAACACAGCACCATTTCCATTGATAGTTATGGTATTAGTGGCTGAAGCACCGTTAATATTTCCAAAAGCCACCTTTTCTAAGTAAGGACCTGAACCGGGAGCTACATTTACTACTACCGGACCGCAAACTCCCGCAGCATTCAATATATTGGCAAAGGCTGTAAAAGATTGAAAGTTGGTCCCACTTGTAGGCAAGGCCGAGTTAATGGTGAAGGTACCCGATATAGCTGCTGTTAATACTAAAGATAGTGTGTCGTTATCGTTGAATGGGTCAGCAACTCCGTTGGGATTCGACGTCCAGAATTTGAAGTTGTACGAAGTATTGGCCAAGAAATTCCAGGAACCAAGGAGTACTTGCCTTTGATTTGGTCCTGTACCGCCAACAGTGTCAAGAAACTGAGTCAATAGTACGGGTGTTTGCAAAACATTGTTTACAGACCAATTGACCGTTACGGAATCAATTTTATTTGTTCCAAAGTTTGCTACGCGTACCCTGATATTATGAACGCCGGGGCAGAATGCCTGTGGTGAATCTAATGCTGCAACACCTGCGTCGTTTGGTAAAGTAGGAGCAGAAATAATCTCCCATTCGCGGAAATTGGGGTTAGATTGCTGCCCAGGGCCGGTCATCTGAAAGGAGGTAATCCGAACTCGTGTGGTAGTTACTTTCGGAAAACTCACTTGATTGGAGCAGGCCGGAGGAAGGTTAGAGAAGGTATGGTGATTTACCCAGTTGCTGCCATCCCATCGTTGAATCAACCCCCCGGTAAGTAGTCTGGCATTATTCTGAGCGTGATGAATAATGAATTTATCGAATGTCTGAGGAGTCGTCCATTCAAACATAATCCAATCGACTCCTGGGGTTGATGTGGGAGGAGTAGAGGTAGGTATCCACATCTGCTGGGTGCCACAGGTGCCGAAGTTTAGGTCATTCAATGTGCTACAGGGTCCAGTATTACAGGTACTGGCTGAAGCAACAGCCAACGGGGCAATATTTATCTGAGCATTTGCTGTAATCAAGCTAATAGACGCTACAACAAATAGTAATACTTTTCTCCTTTGGGTTGCAGGTTTGTGTTCAATACAAACTTGTATTTTATTTCAATAATTCCTTAAAAAATTATAAAATGAAAAATCTTATAATAATTAAATTAATTTTCATAAAAAATACAAAAAAGTATTGATATTTTAAATATATTTAAAAAATTATAAATAAAATCGAAATGCATTAATCTTAACAATTTGGTAAAAAGGTGAAATTTTGAATTTTAAACTTAGATTTTTTTTCATGAAATGTCAAATGTGAATAAATAAGTTAAAAAAAAACCTGCCTTATTCACGGGCAGGTTATTATATGATAAAAATTTAAGTCGTCTTATAGAATGCTTTTGATGATAGACTCGAGCATTTCAATAGGTGGATTGACGGCTGCTATGTTTCCATTTTTATCCACTAAAATAGTGAAAGGAATGTTTTCGATACCAAACTCATTAACGATGCTTGAGTTCCAGCCCATGAGTTCACTTACGTGGTAAGGCCATTCGAGCTTATCGTCTTTAATGGCTTTTTGCCAGGCATCGCGCGGTGAGGGTTGGCTGGGTATACCGTCGAGCGAAACGCTGTATACAGTAAATCCTTTGTTTTTAAATTTTTTGTAAAGATCTACGATTTTTGGATTGTTAGCGCGGCATGGACGGCACCATGCAGCCCAGAAGTCAACGAGTATGGTTTTGCCTTTAAGAGATGAAAGTTTAATAACTTCACCGGCATCGTTGGCTAAGGCGATTTCGGGCATGGGATTGCCTTCTTTTATGCGGGCAGCATTTTCACGGCGCTTGCGCTCTACTTCGATCGCTTCTTTAATCTTTTGATTGCGATTGGCAAAGTAGATGGTGTGCATGTTGTTTGGATACTTGTTCTTTAAGCCTTCTTCTACTTTTTCAAAAAGCTCAAATTTCTCCATAGGGCTTATGAGTGGAAACTGGCCAAGGCTCTGGTAGAAAGCAAATATCACAGGCAATTTGTTGTAATATTTTTCAATAATGGCGTAAAGGGCATTTTGGTGCTCTTTCACGCGCTTTTCGTACATAGAGTCGAGTCTGGTGCGTATTTCGCTATTAAAAGTGCCTTCGCCTTCAGCTTTCGAGAGCTCTTGCTCGAGGCTGTCGATCAGTGCAAAGGATTTGAAGTTTTCTTCGTTGATCTGGTTGAGTATATCAACACCTTCTGAACCAGTAATTTTATCTGCCTCATAGTCAGCAGTAGCATCAGCTTTAATGGTGATGTAGTCGCCTGGCTCGAGGTAGAGGGGTATGCGCTTGCCTTGCAGTAGGTCGAGTACGTAAAAGCCTGGTTCAGACAATTTTATTTTGTACGTGAGGCGGCCTGAGGCTGGTATATCGAGCGAATCGATGGAAATGGCTTGTACTGTGTCGGCCAGCAGAATGGCAATTTTTCGGGTGTTTGCGATAGTCATGTTCAGCACTGCTTGCTCTTTTGGTGAAAAAAGGCTGCAGGCTACAGCGGAGACAGCTAATGCTAATGCTGCCAATAGTGATTTGATTTTCATTCGATTGGGTATTGATTATTTTTGGTTGTTTAACAGTTTCTGGAGAATGGCAGAAGCCAATTTAGGGTCGGCCTTGCCTTGAGTTCGCTTCATTACTTCGCCCATAAAAAGGCCGAGCAAACCGGTTTTTCCGGCCTTATATTGAGCGACCTTTTCTGGCATGGCTTCTAATACTTCTTTAGCTGTTAGAGCTAAGAGATCTTCGTTTCGCTCTTGAAGCAGGTTGTGCTCTCGGGCGAGTTGCTCAGGGTCGGCATCGGGATTTTCGATGAGTAGAGGAAAGAGTTTGCCTTGAGCCACGGAGTGGCTTACAAGCTCTGCATCGACCAGCTGAATCAGTTCAGTGAGTTTTTTGGGTGAGAGAGGGAAGGCTGTGATTGAGAGAGCTTTGTCGTTCAGAAACGAACGAACTGGACCAAGGATGTAATTGGCTATGTTTTTATAGCTTGAGCTATGTTTTGTACACTCCAGGTAGTACTGAGCTTCTTCTTTGAGTTCGCAGATTTGGGCAGCATCATAGTCAGAGAGTCCGTGCTGAGTAGTGAGTATTTCTTTCACTTCCCACGGCAGGGTGGGCATTGCGCTTCGCACAGATTGGATGAATTCTTCGGTAATCACTAATGGTGCAAGATCTGGCTCGGTGAAGTAGCGGTAGTCGTGGGCATCTTCTTTGGTACGCATCACGCTGGTGGTATTTTTTAAGGGGTCGTAGGTACGTGTTTCTTGGGTGAGGGTTTCGCCTCTTTCAAGGCACTCGACCTGACGGATGATTTCGTAGTCGATGGCTTTCTGCACGTTTCGGAAGGAGTTCATGTTTTTGATTTCCACTTTTGTTCCAAATGTGGTATCACCGATTTTGCGTACAGAGATGTTTACGTCGCAGCGCAGAGAGCCTTCTTCCATATTGCCGTCGGAGATGTCGAGGTAACGCACCAGTTTGCGCATTTCGGCCAGGTAGTTGTAGGCCTCTTGGCCATTTCTGAAGTCGGGTTTACTCACAATTTCTAGCAGTGGAGTACCGGCGCGGTTCAGATCAATGAGAGTGTAAAAGGGGTCGATATCGTGAATGCTCTTGCCTGAATCTTCTTCCATATGAATGCGGATAAGACCTACTTTTTTGTCCTTGCCATCGGCATCTTTGATCATTACATAGCCGCCTGTACAGATGGGTGTATCGTATTGAGATATTTGATATCCTTTTGGCAAGTCAGCATAAAAGTAATTCTTGCGGGCAAACTTGTTGAAGCGCGTAATTTCAGCATTGCAGGCAAGGCCAAGACGTATGGCGTATTCTACTGCTGCTCGGTTTAAAACGGGCAGTGTACCCGGATGGCCGAGGCTGATGGGGTTGACTTGCGTATTTGGTTTAGCACCGAAGGATATAGGGTCTGATGAGAATGCTTTGCTACAGGTCTTGAGCTGTACGTGAATTTCAAGACCGATGATGGCTTCGTATCCTTTATAAATCATTTACAACGAATCACAAAAAATTATGTGCAAAGATAGAAGGCTACACTGCTAAGCACACGTCTGAATAGACACACAGTACTTAAGAAAACATTAATAAAAAACCACCTCAAGGGGGTGAGGTGGTTTTGGCTGCCTGTACCTGAGGCCGGAATCGAACCGGCACACCTTGCGGTACACGATTTTGAGTCGTGCGCGTCTACCAGTTCCGCCACTCAGGCATCAAAATCGGGCTGCAAAAATAGGGCGTTATTTCTTTTTTCGCGAAAATTTTGTTATCAAAAGTGGTAACATTTGCTTTACCTTTGTTTTTCAAGAAAATAAATGATGAAAAAGATATTACATAGTTTTTTAGCATCTGTCTGTTTGCTTTTTACACAAGCGCAGTCTTTGCAGATTGTTAGTTTTGATTCGGTAGTGATGGGTAATGCTTTCAATAGCGATGATATTTACGCTAAAGCTGCAATTAAGAACGTTTCTTCGTCAGCTAAAGTAGTAAAGGTAAAGCGCTATTACAATGTAAATAATGCTTTGGTAGACAGCAATGCTATTTGCTGGGGTTTTTGTTTTGAGCCTAAGGTGAGTATAAGCCCAATTGGAATAAGTATTGCAGCCGGAGCTACCAACAGCGTTGATTTTTCAGGTCATGTGTACCCTGATAAGGATGGAGTGGCACGCTCAGGTCAGATAATGTATACTTTTTTTGTGGATGAGAGCCCTAATGACTCAGTATCTATTCTCGTTACATTTGAGGTGACTCCAACCTTTAGCGTCGCAAAGTTTCTAACTGGCAGTCGAATAGGTAGTCTTTATCCGAATCCTGCGAGTGAGTTTGTAGAATTGCTGTTGGAGCTTAAGGGGTACGAACAGGCTAAAATTGCTTTTACCGACATTACAGGAAGGATCGTTAAAGCTGTTCAGCTGTCGAGCGCTGAAGCTGTGCACAGAATCAGCGTGCAGGACCTTAAGCCCGGGGTATATCTCTACACAGTTTATATAAATGATAAGGCTGAAGTGACTCGACGATTGACTATACGTAGATAATTACAAATTTCGTTGATTAATCCTGCATGATTTATATCTGTAAGATATGTTGATTCAATTGTAGTCAATTGAATATCAAGAGTTTTTCAATTTAAGGGATTGACTTTTCTCAAAATCAAGGTTTTGAACCCTTCTTTCGAGGTTCTATGATTGCCAGATTGATCTTATAAATGGATAACTTTTTTACGACCGTAGTAAAAAGAATTGTACGGGATAAGAGAAATGTTCGCGTTTGAAGTCAGCTACTGCTTCCATCTCTGGGCAAGCCTGATCAGCTGACTCTCAGGCAGGCTGCAAGTGACACATCACTTATTTATAACTAAAGACTAAAGAGAGCCGTCTTTAGCTACTTTGCGAATGAGGGTGAATAGCTTGTCTTCGTCGCCGGGAATGTAGCCCGTGTGTTGCCAGAGCACTTCCCCTTTGCCATTGAGCAGAAAGGTGTGAGGGATGTTGTTGACGTTCATGGCACGACGTAAATCGGAATTTTCGTCGATGTAGATGTCGTATTCCCACATTTGGCCTTTGACAAAGGGCTTTACGCGGGTAGCATTACGGGGGTCGTCGATGGAGATGGCAATTAGCTTGACGCCGGTTTCGGCTTGCCACTCTTCATAAACTTCTTTAATGGCATTGAGCTCAGTGACGCAGGGTTTACACCATGTAGCCCAGAAGCTGAGTATAATGGGTGCATCGCCGTTTTGTATTACATCGGTAGATGTAACGGTTTGGCCGCTTAGGCTTTTAATTTCGACAGTAGGTATTTTTTTGAAGTTGCCGGATTGGGCGAAGGTTGTAATAGTAAAGCAAAAGACGATGGCTGAGAGAAGGTGTTTCATTTTTGATTAGGATATAGGATTTAGAACTACACTATATATGGTAATAGAGTTTGGATCGCGGCCGTAGTAGAGTTTTTCGATGGCTTCGAGTATGTCTTTAGCACGGAAGTAGGACGTGTGCAATTCGTTTTCGCCGGTAATTGTCCATTGGATGGTATAAGAATTTTCTTTCGTTCGATAGTTTTTTACGTAATCGAGCATTTTCACAAGGCAATCTTTTTTGTCAATGCCTTCGGTGCTGTGGAACAGGAAGCTTTGGTTATGACGAGGGTTGATGGTGATTACGTAGAGTTTTACGTGGCCATTGCGCTCTTTGTATTCGAAGATAATGCTGGTATTACCGAGATTCAGATAGCTTTCAATTTCTTTTTGTAACCTGGCTACTTCCAGATTGATGTCGTCCATAGTCAAAAGGGATTTTTTGAATTAAAACAACAAAAGTATGCCAAGAGAAAATACGAATAAGCCTGTGAGCATTATAAAAAATGAGTAGCCTATAAGGTCAGAGGCTTTAATACGGGTGATGTAGAGCAATGGAATTGCCCAGAAAGGCTGAAGCATATTGGTAAGCTGATCGCCGTAGGCAAAGCTGAGAATGGTTTTTTCAGGCGCTATGCCGAGCAGCGACCCTGCTTCGAGGATGATTGGACCTTGTACTGCCCATTGCCCTCCGCCACTGGGAATGAGTAAGTTAACAAGCGAGGAGCTTATAAATACGGTCAACGGGAAGAGATTTTGGTCAGCGAGCGATACAAACCACTGAGTAAGGTCATGTGTGAGGCCACTGTAGCGCAGCAGACCAATAATGCCGAAATAAAAGGGAAAGAGCAATAAAACGCCAGAAGCACTTTGCACAGCACGGTCGATGGAGAGCATGTATGCTCTAAGGCTGCCATGCAGCAAGAGACCTAAAGCCAGCAGAAGGGTTATAACTACATTGGGAGTAAAAAAATTAAGACTTGTTTCAATAGCAACTCTGCTAAACAGATAAAAGATAAGCAATGCAGCTGTGGTGATTGCGGGCCAGCGCTGAAATTCGAGCACTTCAGCCCCTGAGGCTTTTTCACCGTCAAGTTCAATGTCTGGTTGGAGTGGGGGAATGTTAAATGGAGTTGAATTCGTAGGAAAGCGAAGAGCCAAAAGTGCTATGAGAGCGAGTATGCTGATACTGGCTAAGAGTGTTATTAATGAATTATGTAGGCTGAAAATAGTGTCTGTCACAGCTACCGCATCCGGCAAAGAGACGTTTGCTGATACTAAGCTTTTGAGGTGTCCGCTCTCGGCTGCTTTTAGTGGAGCAGAGCCCGATAGCCCTCCATGCCAGATCATCATACCCGAGTAACCGGCTGCACCAAGCAGTGGATAGTTAAAGACAATCTGGCGTCGCTGCAGAGAGTGGCCCAAAAGGCGCACATAGATTGCACCAGCTACAAGTCCAAGGCCCCAGTTGAGCCACGATGCGGCCATTGATACAGTGCCGGCCAATATGGTTGCCTGCAAGCCCGAAGAAGGGACTTCAGCAATTTTTTTCAAGTATTGATACACTCGAGGGCTTATGGCTATAGAATAGCCAAAGACCAAAATCAGAATCATCTGTAGCGTAAAAATCATGAGATTGCCGTCCCAAAAACCCTTTTGCCAGTGTTCTAAAGTTGTGATGAAACCGCCTATATTTAGACCGTTATTGCTTAAAGCAGCAATAAAAGCTACCGCTGTAATGACAAATGCTAATCCGAACTGACCAGGTATTATTTTGTGAAAAAGCCTTTCAGCCAACACATTCGACCGCATCGTAGCTAGGATTTTTGTGTTAATTTTCTGCAAAACAAATTATTATCATGATTTAAAAAAAAAATTCATCGCTTCTTAATGCCACAAAAAGTAAATCGATGAAACCCTATCAAGCAGATATTGGCGAAATTTTCAGAGAATTTGGCACAAGTGAGCAAGGTTTATCTCATGCTGATGTAATTGAACGGTTAGAAAAATTTGGATACAACGAGTTGCCTGAGATGGATCGCGTACCAGCATGGAAGCGCTTTTTGGCCCAGTTTCACAACTCATTGATTTATGTGTTGCTGGCTTCTTCTGTACTTACTGCTTTGCTTCAAGATTGGCTCGATACTGGTATCATCTTAGGTGTGGTCGTCATCAATGCTATTGTGGGCTTTGCTCAGGAAGGCAAAGCCGAAAAGGCTCTTGAATCCATTCGAAAAATGGTGAAATACGAAGCTACTGTGGTGCGCGGAGGGCTGATTAAAAATGTAGATAGCAGGGAGTTAGTACCCGGCGATGTGGTGATACTGAAATCAGGCCAGCGGGCAACTGCAGATATTCGATTGTTTGAGAGCCACTCCCTGAAAATGGAAGAAGCAATTTTGACAGGCGAATCGGTGCCTGTAGAAAAGCACACACAACCTCTTGAGGGCGATATGCTGCCTGGCGATCAAAAAAATATGGTTTTTTCGGGCACTTATGCCACATTTGGCAGAGGTAAGGGGGTAGTAGTAGCTACAGGTGCTAACACGCAATTGGGCCAAATCAGCACTTTGCTCACTGATATTTCGAAAAGCACAACACCGTTACTTCAGAAAATTGAGGATTTTTCAAAAAAATTGTCCTTCTTTATACTGGCCACGTCTATTTTGTTTGGAGTCTTCTCCTGGTATCTACATCGCTTTGGGCTTCAAGACATCTTGGTTAATATAATTGGAATCATTGTAGCTGCCATACCCGAGGGTTTGCCTGCTATTATTACCATCACCCTTGCACTTGGGGTCCAACAGATGGCGCAGAACAAAGCGATAGTGCGCAAACTTCCTGCTGTAGAGACCTTAGGATCAGTAACCGATATCTGCTCAGATAAAACTGGCACACTTACCAAAAACGAAATGACCGTGTTAGAAGTAATCACTGATGCAGAAACCATTTCTTTCGACGGCTCAGGTTACGACATCAAGGGAGCTGTAACCGGCAATATTGACCATCCGGCGGTGCGTGATGCATTTCTAATTTTCGATCAATGCAACGATGCCCAAATTCGTTTTGAATCTGATCAGACAATTTTAAATGGAGATCCTACTGAACTTGCCCTGAAAGTTATGGTGCTAAAAGCTGGGATACATCTGCCGGCGTTAGAGCGTTTGGCCACTATTCCCTTCGAATCAGCCCACAAGTACATGGCCGTAAAAGTGAAAGATGGGGATTCCATTAAGCTGCTGGTAAAAGGGGCACCAGAAAAAATTTTAGCGCTTTCAAATCTTTCGGAAGAATCAAAGGCCAAACTCAGTGCGGTGTTTAATCAAAAAGCGTCAAATGGCTATCGGCTGATAGCAGCTGCATGGAAAGAACTAATGGACCAGAGTCGCACCCTCCCGGAGGGCGAAGTAGCAAATCTCATCTTTGCAGGTATTGCCTGCATCATTGACCCACCTCGGCCCGAAGCTGCAGAAGCGATTGCAAAATGCCATCAGGCGGGTATCACAATAAAAATGATTACCGGCGACCATATCGAAACTGCGGGAGCTATAGCTAAGAGCCTTGGCCTGAAAAATCCGGAGAGTAAAATCGACGGCCAAAGCCTTGAAAAACTCACTGATGAAGAATGGAAGAAAGTGGCAATGGAATACAACGTCTTTGCACGTACTACTCCATGGCACAAGCTCAAGCTGGTAGAGGCCCTGCAGTCACAGCAGAGAATCGTAGCCATGACAGGCGATGGCGTAAATGATGCCCCGGCACTTAAAAAAGCAGATATCGGTGTAGCTATGGGCATTAAAGGTACTCAAGTAACCAAAGATGTTGCGGACATTATACTCACCGATGACAACTTTGTGACGATCTCTAATGCAGTAAGATTGGGTAGAGGCATTTTTGATAACATCCGAAAAGCCATAATCTTTATACTGCCTACCAATGCTGCTGAGGCACTCTCGATTTTGGTGGCTCTTGTTGTAGGTGGCACCTTGCCAATATCAGCTCCCCAAATTTTATGGATAAACATGGTAACAGCGGTTACCCTGGCCATTTCACTCGCCTTCGAACCTGCTGAGGAGAATGTGATGAAACGTCCGCCTCGCAAACCCGCAAAACCTATCCTCGATGCCTATTTGGTGTGGCGTATCTTCTTTGTTGGAGCTGTGTTGGCTGCTATTGTCTATACCTTGTTTTACTATGCAATTTTTACGTACAATTCTCTTGAATTAGGACGTACTATAGCTGTTAATGCCTTGGTGGCTGGTGAATTATTCTATTTGCTCAACTGCAAACACATTCGACACAATGTATTCTCTAGGGATTTTTTCAACAACAAGCACGTTTTTAGAGCCATTGGCACATTAGTGCTCTTGCAAATTGCATTCACATACCTGCCCGTTTTTCAGAAAATATTTCGCACGGTGCCATTAGAAATGTATCACTTTGCCCTTGTTTCAGCCGGTGGTCTATTGTTGTTTTTAATTGTTGAGCTTGAAAAATTTATAGTAATTCGAGCATTTAGAATAGGAAAATAGTTTTCACAAAGCTTTTTCAGCTTGTTATTTACAATGTTGAAAAATAAGCTTTGAACCATTCAACAAATTGTAACTTATTTTGAAGCTGGGATATCCTTACAATGATAGATACTGAACGGCATAAAGGAAAACGCAGACTGCTACTCGATTCTTTAAGGGAAAAAGGTATCTGGTGCGAGCGAACACTCGAGGCAATGATGAAGGTGCCGCGCCACGTTTTCCTTGACTCGAGCCTTGAAGACCTTGCCTACAGCGACCAGGCACTGCCTATAGCTGCCGGGCAAACCATCAGCCAGCCATTCACAGTCGCTTTTCAAACGATGCACCTCGACATACAGGCAGGCGATAAAGTGCTCGAGATTGGTACAGGATCGGGTTATCAGGCTGCCGTTCTCTTTCACATGGGCGCTAAAGTCTTTACCATTGAGCGCCAACTTGAGTTGTTTAATTTTTCAAAACTCATTCTCACCAAACTTGGAATCAGATATACAGGGAAGTATGGTGATGGCAACGAAGGTATGCCGGCATATGCTCCATTTGACAAGATTATTGTAACAGCCGGTGCGTCGCGTATTCCTCCGCAACTCCTCCACCAGCTCAAGCCCGGTGGACGGCTCATCATTCCAATTGGCGAAGGCGTTCAAAAAATGACCTTGATATACAAAAAGTCTGATAAAATCTACACTGCAAAGGCGTTGGGCGATTTCAGGTTCGTACCTCTGTTAGAAGATAAAACTGTTTAATAGCCCCTTTTAATTTCATAAAGATAAGAATAGCAGCATGCTGAAAAGAAGGATACTGACCGCATTGAGCAATAGCCCTGCCTTCATCATTGTCATCATTCGAATTTTTCCTGAACCAAAAGCCACTGCATTGGGCGGGGTAGCAATCGGCAGCATAAATGCGCAGCTCGACGCCATTGCCACCGACATACCCGTGTAAAAAAAGATGCGCTTATCGCCGGAAGCCAAAGCCGCAACTACAGGCATCATCAGCCCTGTGAGTGCTACGTTTGACATAAATTCCGTAGAAAACACTGTAAAAGCTACTACTAATACTGTCAGCAACACTTTTGAAGACCCCGATTGCTTAAAAAAGTCGCTTATTATAGCTGAAAGTCCTGTTTTTTCGAACATTGACGCCATTGTGAGTCCGGCACCAAATAGCAAGAGAATACCCCAGGACAATTCTTTTGTGTCTTGCCATTCAAGCAATCTCGGGGATAATTTATTGCCTGATGGCAGCATGAACAGTACGACAGCACCAGCTATAGCTGTGGATGTGTCGTTTAGCACAGCTACTTCAATAAATGGAGCGATAAACCACAGCAAAGCAACGATCGAAAAAATAATCAAAACCCGCTTTTGAGCCCTATTCATCTTAGGTAGCCTTTTATAATCAGCCCTTATCCGTTCGCGAATTTCTTCTTTAAAAAGCTTTTTATCGCCAGGTACTAATATTATATATAAGATGATGAGCAACAGAACACTTAAAGGAAAACCAATTAAAAACCAGTCGATGAAACGGATGGTTTGATGAAACGTTTCATTGAAAAACCCTGAAAAAACAAGATTGGGAGGTGTACCTATTAAGGTAGCTATACCGCCGATGTTTGCCGAAAAAGCGATGGTTAAAAAAATTTTTTCTTCATCGCGATCTGCTATGGGCATTTGTGAACGAATAGTCGAAACAAGTGCAGTGGCTAATGGCAGCATCATAATAGCGGTGGCTGTGTTGCTCATCCACATGCTCAAAAAGTAAGAGGATAAGGTAATTGCCAAAAAAACCGATGGAAGATTCTTATTGAAATTTGACAAAAGCCACAAAGCAAGTCTTTTGTGAATGTCCCATTTCTCCACGGCCAAAGCCAACAAAAAGCCACCAAAAAACAGGTAAATCACAGGATTGGAGTAATTAGTTGTCACCTCTTTAAGTGATGCTACTCCAAACAGAGGTAAAACTACAATGGGTAGCAGAGCAGTGACGGAGTAATGTACCACTTGATTTGTCCACCATAGCAGCATCCATACAAATAAAGAAATAACCACTGACTGTGCGGAAGAAAGATGACCCTGAAGAAGGGCGTAAACAATACCAAAACCCAAAAAACCTGCCCAAATATTTAACAAATTCTTCATCGTAAAAGATAATAAATCAACATTGCAAGATTGCGCTAAAACCCTGATTTAAAAAAAGACAACCAATTTGTTTAGACTGATTTTAAATTGTAAAAGCCAAATTAAACCTGCAACGAAAAAAAATAGTTAAGAATATAAATTTGCCAGCAGAGTATTAATGTACCGAAAGACATTATGAAAATTATGAAAACAAGTTTTAACAGGCTCAATATGTTGCTGTTGGTAGCAATGATGCTGTGGAGTAGCCTGTCTTTGTTTGCACAAGACGGCGCAGCAAATTTGCCTGGCGATCCGGAGTTAGGAAAGAAGCTTTTTAATGCTCAGTGTGCCGCCTGTCATAAGCTTGATAAGAAGTTGGTAGGTCCGGCAATGGCTGGAGTGACAGAGCGCAGATCACAAGAGTGGCTTATCAAATGGATCAGAAACAACGCAGAACTTCGGGCAAGTGGCGATAGAGATGCGATAGCCATCTACGAAGAGTACAACAGATCAGCAATGCCCGCCTTCCCGTTGCTGTCAGATCAAGATATTCTCAACATTCTGGCATACACCATAGTTGGCGACAAGCCAGCTGCAGCTCCTGCCGCTGATCAGGGCGCGCCTGCAACTGGTGTGGCTCAGCCAAAAGAAGGATTAAACATTTGGGTATTGGTAGCCCTTTCCTCTTTCCTTCTTGTTTTGCTGCTCATTCTTGTTAAAGTTAAGAACACCCTTAAAGTTATAAAAGGTGAAGAACCCACCAGCGTTTTGGAGGATTTTTCAAAAGGTGTTCAAGTAGCGGTCAAGAATCAAAAGCTAATAGTTTTCCTCACCATTGTTGTCTCTGTATTTCTTTTAAAAGAGCTGTACTGGGGGCTGATGTCTATCGGTGTAGAGCAAGGATATATGCCAGAGCAGCCAATAGCCTTCTCTCACAAGATTCACGCCGGCGACAATGGCATTGATTGTAAGTATTGCCACTACGGTGCTGAAAAGGGCAAGCATTCGAATATTCCTTCAGCCATGCTGTGCATGAACTGCCATACATACATTCAAGAAGGTCCTAAATACGGTACAAAAGAGATCGATAAAATCTACGCGGCTGTAGGATTCGACAGAGAATCAAACTCTTACATTCCAGGCTACGAGCAAAAGCCTGTAAAATGGGTGCGCGTTCACAATCTTCCCGACCTTGCCTATTTTAATCACGCTCAGCATGTAAATGTTGCCGGGCTTGAATGCCAGACATGTCACGGACCCGTGCAGGAAATGGAGGTACTTTATCAATATTCAGAGCTCACTATGGGCTGGTGCATAAATTGTCACAGAGAAACAGAAATCAATGTTGAAAACGGTTACTACAAAGACTTACACGACAAGCTGAAGGAAAAATACAAGTCTAAAAAGGTAACCGCTGAAATGATTGGCGGTCTGGAATGTGGTAAGTGTCATTACTAAAAAATTTAAGGCTACATCATGGCATCTAATAAAAAGTACTGGAAATCAGAAGAAGAGCTTCATAATCCCTCACTTGTAGAAAATCTTGCGGCCAATGAATTTCCGAATAGCACAGAATCCCTCTTTGCCGCTTCAGAAAAATTGTTGAATGCTACAACCACCACAAGGCGTGACTTTTTAAAATATCTTGGTTTTAGTACCGCTGCTGCTACACTTGCTGCTTGTGAAGCGCCTGTGATTGAATCTATTCCCTACGTCACAGCTCCCGATAAACTCGTTCCGGGTATAGCTACATATTTTGCTTCGCTCTACGACGATGGAAATGACTATGCAGCTATACTGGTGAAAACCCGAGAGGGAAGACCTATAAAATTCGAACCCAATAAGGACGCCAAGATAAATTCAGGTACTAACGCCCGCGTGCAGGCGGCCGTACTCAACCTGTACGACGGCACACGTCTTAGAAATCCAAAAAAAGACGGCAACGACATCGATTGGGATCAGTTTGACAGAGAGATAGTTGATGGCATTAAAAAAGCCGCTGACGCCGGAAGGATCTTTGCATTAGTCACACCTACCATCAATAGCCCTGCTACCCGTTCTTTGATTGAAAAATACAGGAGCACATACAACAACTTTACACATATTGAAATTGATGCCTTTTCAGCATCAAAAGCTCTGGATGCATGGGAACAGGCAACTGGTGTTCGCAAGTTTCCGTTGTACCATCTCGACAAGGCTGATGTAGTTGTTTCTTTTGGCTGCGATTTTCTTAACGGAATTCATGGTCAGTCTGTGGAATCTGACTATGCTTCCAGAAGAATTCCTGGTCCAGAGATGTCAAAGCATATCCAGATCGAAGCCAACATGTCGCTAACCGGTGCTAATGCTGATAAGCGCATCAAACTTAAGGCTTCTGAAAACACAGCAGCATTACTTGCACTATACAATGCCATTGCAAAAAAATTAGGCGCTGAGAGCGTTAAAACCGTCTCTACATCCATTGACGGAGAAATAGGAAAAATTGCTGAACTTCTTGTTTCTAAAAAAGGTAAATCTTTAGTTTTAAACGGATACAACGACAAGGAAGCAGAAATGGTGGCCATAGCCATCAACATGCTGCTCGAAAACTTTGGATCTACACTTTCAAAGTCGCAATACAACAACCTCCGCACCGGAGATGACAAAAAGTTTATACAGCTGGTTGAAAATATGGAAAAAGGCCAGGTAGGTGCGGTGATTTTTGCTGGTGTAAATCCTGCTTATAACAAGATCAATGCAGGCAGGCTGAAAAACGCCTTGGCTAAGGTGCCGACTACAGTGTGCTTTGCTGATAAGATGCACGAGACTGCTTCAATAGTGCAGTATGTAGGCGCAGCCAATCACATGTGCGAATCTTGGGGCGATGGTTCACCATGTACCGGCATTACGCACTTTATGCAGCCTACCATAAACAATTTGTTCAATACCCGTCAGTGGCAGCAGTGCCTATTGAGCTGGCTGGGACAAGACCCAAATTACTACGCGTATCTCAAGTCTTTTTATTCAAACTACAATTTCAATGAAGTTCTGCACGACGGCTATTACATTTCCAGCGAAACGGCTTCAATCAATATCAATCTTTCTCCGGTTGCATTAGCATCAGTCGTTCTCCCAAAAGCCGCTTCTAACGGATTGGAATTAGTCGTTTACCAGAAAACATCACTTGGTACCGGCGAACTCGCCAACAACCCATGGCTTCAGGAAATGCCTGACCCCATCACGCGTGCATCTTGGGACAATTATGTGACTATGAGCCGCACAGATGCAGAAAAGTTGGGCGTTATTAACCGAAATGTTTCGAATGGTGCCCTTAATGGCAGTTATGTGACCTTAACATACGGCGATGTAAAACTTGAAAAAGTGCCTGTGATCATTCAGCCCGGTCAGGCCGAAGGCACAATCGGATTAGCCGTAGGTTATGGTCGCACAGGCATGGGCAAGGTGGCTGATGGTGTGGGAGTAAATGCCTATGCTCTGACTGGAACTGAGCATTATCTTACAGGTGTAATTATAGAAAAAGCTGAAGGCGAGCATGAATTTGCATGTGTGCAGCTACATCATACTATGATGGGCCGCAACATTGTAAAAGAAGTTTCTCTTGAAGATTACATCAATAAACCCGCTCAAGACGGAGGCAACGGTTGGAATGAAAAGCCAAAATTTGAAACTTATAAAGGCCCGTTAACTGCTAAAGAGACCAATCTCTGGACAGAATTTGACCATGAAACCGGTCATTTCTGGAACATGTCGATCGACCTAAACCTGTGTACAGGATGTGGTGCATGCGTTATCGCCTGTCATGCCGAAAATAATGTGCCCGTTGTAGGTAAAAAAGAGGTTCGGGTATCTCGCGACATGCACTGGCTGCGCATTGACAGATACTATTCGAGCGATATGACTGAGGAACTTGCAGAGGAGAAAGGTCTCTCTGCTATTAAGAAGTTTGAGGAAATGGAAAAACCCTCAGACAATCCTCAGGTAGTTTTCCAACCTGTGATGTGCCAGCACTGTAACCATGCACCTTGCGAAACCGTTTGCCCGGTAGCCGCCACAACCCACAGTGCCGAAGGTCTGAACCACATGACTTACAACAGATGTATAGGTACGCGCTACTGTGCTAACAACTGTCCGTATAAAGTTCGTCGCTTTAACTGGTTCTTGTACAGCGAAAATCCTGAACAATTTGAAATAAACTACGCAATGAACGACGATCTGGGTAAGATGGTACTCAATCCAGATGTTACCCTTCGTTCACGTGGTGTAATGGAGAAGTGCTCTTTCTGCATTCAAAGAATTCAGCTTGGCAAGCTGCAGGCAAAGAAAGAAGGCAGAAAAATTATGGACGGCGAAATTCAAACAGCTTGTATGAGCGCTTGCAGCACTGGTGCCATTGTATTTGGTGATGCCAACGACAAAGAAAGCCATGTAGCTGCACTCAAAGCTGATAAGAGAATGTACCACCTTCTCGAAGAGGTTGGAACCAATCCATCAGTCTTCTATCAGACTAAAGTCAGAAATCTTGTTTAACAATTGTAACGCGAAGAGGAAATATGCACTACGAATCATCCATTAGAGAACCTCTTATCTTAGGTGATAAGACCTATCACGATATTACAGTAGAGGTTGCTCGTCCAGTAGAAACGAAAGCTCCAAAATCCTGGTGGATCGTTTTTTCAATTTCTTTGTTTGCCTTCCTGTGGGGCGTCGGATGCATTCTCTACACCATTGGTACAGGTATCGGTGTATGGGGGCTCAATAAAACGGTAGGTTGGGCCTGGGACATCACCAACTTCGTATGGTGGGTTGGTATTGGTCACGCAGGTACGTTGATTTCTGCAGTTCTGTTGTTATTCCGCCAGAAATGGAGAATGTCTATTAACCGTTCAGCTGAGGCTATGACAATTTTTTCAGTCATACAGGCTGCGCTCTTCCCAGGAATCCACATGGGTAGAATATGGTTAGCCTATTTTGTATTCCCCATTCCTAACCAGTTTGGACCGCTCTGGGTGAATTTCAATTCACCACTTCTTTGGGATGTATTTGCAATTTCTACCTATTTTACAGTTTCGCTTGTCTTCTGGTACACAGGATTGATTCCAGATTTTGCGATGCTGAGAGATAGAGCTGTTCGTCCAGTTCAAAAGCATATTTACAGCATCCTGAGCTTCGGATGGGGCGGAACGGCAAAGAGCTGGCAACGTTTTGAGGAGGTTTCGCTTGTACTTGCCGGTCTTGCTACCCCTCTTGTGCTTTCAGTACACACCATAGTGTCTATGGACTTTGCCACCTCCGTAATTCCGGGTTGGCACACCACTATCTTCCCACCCTATTTCGTAGCCGGTGCTATTTTCTCAGGTTTTGCAATGGTGCAAACACTGCTCATCATTATGCGTAAGATGTTCAAAATGGAGCACTACATTACTATTCAGCATATCGAGCTCATGAACATCATCATAATGATCACAGGCTCTATCGTGGGTATAGCTTACATCACAGAGCTCTTTATCGCCTGGTACTCAGGGGTTGAATACGAACAATATGCCTTCTTAAACCGCGCTACCGGCCCTTATTGGTGGGCATATTGGAGCATGATGACATGCAATGTGATCTCTCCACAAGTAATGTGGTTCAAAAAAATCAGAACGAGCCTGATTGCTTCTTTCATCATTTCAATAGTTGTAAATATCGGGATGTGGTTTGAGCGCTTTGTAATTATTGTAACGTCTCTGCACAGAGACTACTTACCCTCCTCTTGGACCATGTTTAGCCCCACATTTGTCGATATTGGTATATTTATAGGCACAATTGGATTCTTTTTCGTTCTATTTTTATTATACGCCCGTACATTCCCCGTAATTGCTCAGGCAGAATTGAAAACTATTTTGAAATCTTCATCTGAAAAGTATAAAAAATCTCACCTGAAGTATGAGCACAGCCACACAGACACACACTAAAACAATCGTATCAGCTTTGTTTGACGATGACGATGTTCTGCTTCATGCCGTAAAAAAGCTGAGAGGCAAGGGCTATTACATCAGAGAAGCATATACACCCTTTCCAGTTCATGGCCTTGACCATGCCATGGGATTAAAGCCTACAAATATTGGTACAGCGGCCTTCTTTTATGGTTTAATGGGTTTGTCGCTGGCTATCTGGCTTACCTATTATACCATGATCCATGACTGGCCAATGAATATTGGTGGAAAGCCTAGTTTTACATGGGGCAAAAACATGCCAGCTTTTGTACCGGTAATGTTTGAGCTTACTGTGTTTTTCGCTTCGCATCTCATGGTGTGGACATTCTTTGCTGTAAATGGATTATTTCCCGGACGTAAAGCCATTAACCCAGATCCACGCACCACTGACGATAAATTTATGATTGAAGTGGAAGCTAATGGAGATACCGATGCAATTATTGAGCTTTTGAAAAATGAAGGTGCTATTGAAATCAATAAAAAGGAAGAAGAAACCAATGGAAATCACCACTAAAATGAGGACTGCACTCAAACTTTTGATTGCAGGTGGACTTTTAATAACTGTATCTTGTAAAAGAGATCCCTCTCAACCGGGGAGAGAATATATGCCAAACATGTACAGGGTGGCTTCTTACAAGACTTATGAACCAAATCCAAATTTTAAAGATAGCCTGGGTGCTCGCCCTATAGTGCATGGTACTGTTCCACGAGGCTATTTCGTGTACGACGCACCAAATACTCCCGAAGCCTATGAAGCCTCTTTAAAAATCACAGAGTTTCCAGAAAGATACAAGACTATTTCTGAAAAAGATTTTGAAGAAGGTAAAAGGCAATTTAATATTTATTGTGCTGTTTGTCATGGTGAAAAAGGCGATGGCAATGGAGTGCTTGTAGAAAAAGGCAAATTTGCAGGAGTACCTTCGTATTCATCAGCCAGCAGGCCCGGACTCACTCCTATGTCAATTTACCACGTAATTACCCACGGGAAAGGCGTCATGGGCTCTCACGCAGCTCAAGTATTGCCGCACGACCGCTGGAAAGTGGTTCACTATGTCTTACATCTTAGAAAAGAACTTGACAACAATAACTAATTCAAGGTCAAATGAATTTCAAATTACATCCTACCCTTCGCAATATTGGAATAGCTCTGCTTGTCGTAGGTATAATTTCACTGGTTTATGCCTTTGTTATTGCTGATTACAGTCATGCAACCCAACACGATGGCATAGCTCATGCAGCTGGTGATCACGCCAGTGAGCATACTGACCACAGTGCACATAACAAACCTTGGGCTGCACTCATGGTCAATACCTTCTTTTTCCTGGCAATATCATTAGGTGCTTTGTTCTTCCTGGCCATCCAATATGCTGCACAGGCTGGTTGGTCTGTTGGAATAAAAAGAGTCCTCGAGGCCATAGCTGGCTTTCTGCCGGTGCCAGGAATTGTAATGCTAATCATTGTAATATCTGGTGTACTTCTTCACAAGCACCACATTTGGCATTGGACTGCTGAAGGGATTTCTGATCCTAATAGCCCGAACTACGATGCTATAATTGCCGGAAAGACACCTTATCTGAATGCTCCTTTTTATTTATTCAGAACCGTAGTTTACATCGCTGGATGGTATATTTTCTTACATTTCCTGAAGAAAAATTCTTACCTCGGCGATCAATCAAACGATTGGAATTGGTGGCGCAAAAACTGGAAGTTGTCTGCCGGTTTCTTGGTATTCTTCGCAATTACTTCTTCTACATCAGCATGGGATTGGATCATGAGTATTGATACTCACTGGTTTAGTACACTTTTTGGCTGGTATGTATTTGCTGGTATGTTTGTAACTTCTGTTACCGTCGTTACACTTACGGTTCTGTACCTTAAAGGCCAAAATTACTTGAGTTGGGTGAATGAAAACCATCTACACGATTTGGCTAAATTCATGTTTGCTTTCTCTATTTTCTGGACCTATTTATGGTTTAGTCAATATATGCTCATATGGTATTCTAACATTCCTGAAGAAGTTACGTATTTCATGCCTCGATTCACTATATATAAAGTACCTTTTATCACCATGCTTGCTCTAAACTTCGTGTTCCCTATTCTCGTAATTATGTCGAGAACTACGAAGCGAATCGGAGCATTTGTTGTGATTGCGGGTATTTCAATTTTGATCGGTCATTGGCTTGATACTTTTAATATGATCATGCCCGGTACAGTTGGTGAAAACTACTCTTTTGGCATTGCCGAAATAGGAATCTTTTTAGGATACGCAGGCGCCTTTATTCTCGTGGTAGGTCGAAACCTTGAGAAAGCACCGCTGCTCATGAAGAATCACCCAATGCTGTTGGAAAGTAAACATCATCACATATAAAAATTAATTTTTGATAAAATGACGATACTTGCAATAATTACTGCTTTATTATTCATTCTAGTTATCTGGCAGCTTATCCGTATCAATGAATTATCTGCAGCAATTAAAAGAGAAGATGTAACAGGGCTCCCAGATCACAAAGAAAACGATACACAAGGCAAACTCTTACTGGGTTTTTTAGTGTTGTTTATGATAGGATTTGTTTACACAGTGGTAGAATGGGGACCACGTGTACTGCCTAAACCTGCTAGTGTTCATGGAGAAAAAACTGATTTTCTCTTTTACCTTTCTCTTGGTATCATTACTCTTGCCTTTTTGATTACTCAGCCATTGTTGTTTTATTTCTCCTACAAATATCGCGGAATCAAAGGGCAAAAGGCTTCTTATATGGAGCACAACAATAAACTCGAATTGATTTGGACCCTTGTACCCGGTTTCGTACTTGTAGTTCTGATTTCTTATGGTTTATCGACCTGGGTAAAAATTATGAACCCCAAGTTTGAGGAAGATCCGATAGTAATCGAACTCTACGCAAAGCAATTTGGCTGGACCGCTCGCATTGCAGGTGAAGATAATAAACTCGGCTATGCTAATGTGCGCTATATCGAAGACGTGAACATTTTGGGTATTGATAAAAATGACCCGAATGGCCTTGATGATATTGTTGTTCAAAACCTTATCAAAATACCGGTAAACAAGCCCATAAAGTTAAAAATGAGGTCTCAGGATGTAATCCATTCAGCTTATTTGCCTCACTTTAGAGTGCAGATGAACTGCGTTCCTGGCGCTGTTACCGAGTTTTCCTTTGTACCGAATAAAACAACTGCCGAAATGCGTCAGGATCCGAAAGTGATCAAGCAAATAGAGCATATCAACAAGTTGAGAGAATCCAGAGGTGAAGACAAATATGAATTCAACTACATTTTGCTCTGCAATAAAATTTGTGGATCTGCCCATTATAACATGCAGATGATCTTTGAAGTTGTTTCTGAAGACGAATACAAAAACTGGCTTAAAGAACAAAAGACTTTTGCTCAAAGTTTATAGTATAAAATTCTAAATATATTCCTATGGCTCATGAAGTTATGACACCCGAAGTAGCTCACCACGAGGAGCACCACCATCACAAGGAGACATTTCTGACAAAGTATGTCTTCTCCATGGATCACAAGATGATTGCCAAGCAATTCTTGATCACTGGCATAGTGATGGGGACAATCGGTATGCTGATGTCGATTTTATTCCGTTTACAGCTTGCCTGGCCAGAACAACCATTTCCTATACTAAAATTTTTCTTAGGCAAATGGGCCAGCGAAGGGGTAATGGATCCATCGATGTATCTCGCGCTGGTTACTATACATGGTACCATTATGGTATTCTTTGTATTGACTGCTGGTCTCAGTGGTACTTTTTCAAACCTTTTAATTCCGTTGCAAATCGGTGCAAGAGATATGGCCTCTGGCTTTCTGAACATGCTTTCTTACTGGTTCTTCTTTGCCAGTAGCCTTGTTATGGTCATTTCTCTTTTTGTACCTGATGGACCTGCAGCTGCAGGTTGGACTGTATATCCGCCATTAAGTGCTCTGCCGCAGGCTATGCCTGGTTCAGGTATGGGTATGACCTTATGGCTCGTATCGATGACTCTATTTATCGTATCATCTCTCCTGGGCGGTATTAATTACATTGTAACAGTGCTCAACATGAGAACAGAGGGTATGTCTATGACAAGATTACCTCTTACAATTTGGGCATTTTTTGTAACTGCTATCTTAGGCGTTCTCTCATTCCCTGTGTTGCTTTCTGCAGCTCTATTACTCCTTTTTGACAGAAGCCTTGGAACTAGCTTTTACTTGTCAGACATTATGATTCAGGGCGAGGTGCTTTCAAATACAGGTGGTAGTCCGATTTTGTATGAGCACTTGTTCTGGTTCCTCGGTCACCCTGAAGTTTACATAATCTTATTGCCAGCATTGGGTATCACTTCAGAAGTGATTTCTACCAACGCTCGTAAGCCCATCTTCGGATACAGAGCTATGGTGGGTTCAATAATGGCTATAGCCTTCCTTTCCTTCATTGTGTGGGGCCACCACATGTTTGTAACTGGTATGAATCCTTTCTTAGGTTCAGTATTCACCTTTACAACCCTTTTAATTGCAATTCCATCTGCAGTTAAAGCGTTTAACTACCTTACAACCCTGTGGAAAGGTAATCTGCAGTTTACACCAGCCATGTTGTTCTCTATTGGTCTGGTTTCAACTTTCATTACGGGTGGTTTAACTGGTATCATTTTAGGTAATTCTGCCCTGGACATCAACGTTCACGACACTTACTTTGTAGTGGCTCATTTCCACATCGTGATGGGTCTATCGGCCATCTTCGGAATGTTTGCCGGAATCTATCACTGGTTCCCCAAACTCTTTACCAGAATGATGAATCGTAAGCTTGGATACTGGCACTTCTGGCTAACATTTATTTCCGCCTATGGTGTGTTCTTCCCAATGCACTTCCTCGGAATGAGTGGTTTGCCAAGACGATATTACACTAATACTGCCTTCCCAATGTTTGATAATTTGGCAGATATAAATGTGGTAATATCTGTTTTTGCAATAATAGGTGGAATAGCTCAATTGATTTTCTTCTATAACTTCATTTACAGCGCCATCAGAGGTCCGAAAGCTCCTCAGAATCCCTGGAGATCAAACACACTGGAATGGACTGCCCCTGTAGAGCATATCCACGGCAACTGGCCTGGCGAAATTCCGAAAGTTCATCGCTGGGCGTATGACTACAGCAAGCCTGGTGCTCCGGAAGATTTTGTACCTCAAACAGTGCCGCTGAGCGAAGATGAGAAAAATACTTTCCATCATTAAGAAAGATTAAACGAACTTTAAACCCGCCTTGTGGCGGGTTTTTTTATTAAGAGATTTATGAACGAAGGAGAGTTAAAGAGTGCTTTACTAACAAAGGGTTTCAAAGGCGAAATATTTGATGATATTCTGCACAAAGTGCTATATGCTACAGATGCAAGCATCTACAAAGAATATCCATTAGCTGTGGTTTATCCGCGCGATGAGGAAGATGTAAAAATTCTTGTGGACACATGCAGAGAAAAAAATATCCCTATCATTCCTCGTACAGCAGGTACCTCACTGGCGGGACAGTGCGTCGGCAGTGGTGTTGTGGCCGATACATCGAGATATATGACCCGGGTGTTGGACTTTGATTTGCATATTGGAATTGTTAAAGTTCAACCCGGAGTAATACGCGATTCGCTCAATGAAATGCTCAAACCTTACGGCTGGTTTTTCGGCCCAAATACATCTACATCTAATAGATGTATGCTCGGTGGAATGGTCGCCAACAATTCTTCTGGCTCAACTTCGGTCAAGTATGGAGTAACGCGTGATAAAGTGTTGGCCATCAGAGGGGTGCTCTCTAATGGTGAGATTATAGAACTTTCGGAGGGTAAAGCTCCTCATTCAATCCTGAGCTCTATGCTCGAACTTCTTTCTGATTCAGCATTGGTAGACGCTGTTCAAAAAAATTACCCTAAAAAAACAATTCACCGCAGAAATACTGGATATGCTCTGGATGTTTTACTCGATCAAATCGACCTTGGGAAAAGAACAGATCGGCTAAACCTTGCAAAACTGATCTCAGGTTCAGAGGGCACATTACTGTTTATAACAGAAATTCTTCTGAAACTGGATCGGCTGCCGCCGAAAGAAGTTGCAGTGATTTGTGCGCATTTTTCTACCATCCGGCAGAGTATGGAGGCAGCCAGAGAAGTCATGAAAGTGAGCCCTTTTGCCTGTGAATTGGTTGACAAAATCATACTTGATTGCACGAAAGAAAATTTAGAACAACGAGAAAACCGATTTTTTATAGAAGGCGATCCTGAAGCGATTTTAGCAATAGAGCTGAGAGCTGATGAAATAAGTGCGCTGCAAAAAGCAGTAGAAACCACTATTGCGCACCTTAAAGAAGCAAATCTCGGCTATGCATTTCCGGTATTATGGAATGACGATACTCAAAAAATTTGGTCGTTGAGAGCTGCCGGCCTCGGCCTACTTTCAAACATCCCCGGACCGGCTAAGGCAATAGCTTGTATAGAAGATACAGCTGTAGACATAGAAGACCTGCCCGATTACATCGACGAATTTGACCAAATGATGGAAAAATTTGGCCAACGATCGGTGCATTACGCACATGCCGGGGCCGGGGAGATTCACTTAAGACCCATCCTCAATCTGCGAGATCCACAGGGATTTAAGCAGCTGCGGCAGATCAGTACAGAGTCAGCCAGATTGGTGAAAAAATACAATGGGTCCTTATCAGGAGAGCACGGAGATGGACGTGTGAGGGCCGAGTTTATTGAAGAGTTTTATGGTCCTCAGATATATCAGGCCTTTTTAAGAGTCAAGCAAATTTTTGATCCGCACAATTTGTTCAACCCCGGAAAAGTAGTGAATGCCCCGCCAATGGATACCTCCCTGCGCGAGGATCCAACAACGCCACTTCAGACCATCGACACCTTCTTTGATTACGGAAGGGAAGGAGGATTTCTGGCAGCTGTAGAAAAATGCAATGGGTCGGGAGACTGTCGAAAGCCCTTTTCGACCGGAGGCACGATGTGTCCTTCGTATCAAGCCACTCTCGATGAAAAAGATACAACCCGTGCGCGAGCAAACGCACTGCGCGAATTTGTTTCGGGTGCTGCTAATGGGCAGAAGGGTTTTGCACATCCTGAATTGAAAGAGGTGATGGACTTGTGCTTATCATGCAAGGGCTGTACGCGCGAATGCCCTAGTAATGTGGATATGGCATCTATGAAGAGCGAATGGCTCTATCAGTACCAGAAAGTACACGGCAAGTCATTGAGCACACTGTTTTTTGGTCATTTTGACCGTCTTGCTCGTTGGGCAGCCCTGTTACCAAGATTTTCAAATGCTCTGCTTGAAAATCGATTCATTGGAGATTTAATTAAGAGATCAGTTGGAATTGCAAAGGAAAGGAAATTACCCGCATTTGCTAAAATACCTTTCCACAGACAGATCAATGAAGCACTTCTGAAAAATCCACATGATCCTGTTGGTTCAGTTTATCTCTTTCTGGATGAATTTATCAATTACAATGAGCCGCACATTGGTAGTAAAGCTATTGAGTTGCTGCAGCAGCATGGGTATGAAGTAAAATTTGTGAAACACGCTTCGAGCGGAAGAGCTATGATCTCTAAGGGGTTACTACCGGAGGCTAGAAAAGTGGCGGAACAAAATGTGGAAATTTTCTCAGAGATTGTGTCTGAAAATGTGCCGCTGGTAGGCATAGAGCCATCGGCCATTTTATCGTTCAGAGATGAATATCCGAGGATAGTTCGCGTACAATTCAGGGAAAGAGCGAAAAGATTAGCTCAAAATGTTTTGCTGCTGGATGAATTTTTTGCCCGAGAGATCAAGTCAGGAAGATTGAAAAAACAGGACAAAGAGAAGGAGGTAAGAACGGTGCACGTACATGGGCATTGTCATCAGAAGGCGTTGAGCTCGCTGCGATATACGCGTGAGGTTCTGGAGTTTTTTGGTTATAAGGTAAAAATTATTCCAAGCGGATGCTGTGGAATGGCGGGCAGCTTTGGCTATGAAAAAGCGCATTACAAACTGAGCATGAAGATTGGTGAGATGGTTCTATTTCCTTATTTGCGCGGGTTAAAAGAAAAGGAGCTGGTGGTGGCGGTTGGAACTTCGTGCAGGCATCAAATTGACGATGGAGTGGGTAGAAAAGCGCTACATTGGGTTGAGATCCTGAAATGAGACATGCTTTGCGCAATCTGAGAATTTTGAGATGAGTTGAATATTGCTATGGAGGTGAATATGTAGACAGATGTTGGATATAAAGAAGAAGAATTGTAAAAGCGTGCTCGATTAGATCACAAACCAAAAGAACGCAGAGCTATCAGTAAGATTAAAACGATTTAAGCGAATAAATGCATAAATGTAGATGTCTCTATCACGAAGCTTTTCGGATAGAGTTTATTTCAGGAAAAATAAATCACTTCAACTTATGGTGCTACAATAAGACGATCTAATGAAGTATGATCAAAGACCGATTCGAGAGCGGAGGTGGTTGAAAAATTCATAGATTACTATGCCGGCGCATACAGAAATGTTGAGCGAATGCTTTGTACCGTATTGCGGCAATTCCAGGCAATAATCGCACCTGTCGATGGCTTCCTGACTTACTCCTAACACTTCGTGACCAAAGATGAGAGCAAACTTTTGATACTGAGCACAAAGGTTTGGTAAATCTGCAGGGGTAATGGAATCTGTGGCTTGTTCGACGGCTATAAGATTATAGTCTTCTTCTTTAAGAATCCTTATGGCATGAAGGATGTCGGGAATGTAAGCCCAAGTGACCGATTCGGTGGCGCCAAGGGCGGTTTTGTGAATTTCGCGATGGGGTGGTGTGGGGGTAGTACCGCAGAGCAGAATTTTTTCAATGCGATAGGCATCGGCTATTCGGAAGATGGAGCCTACATTGTGCATGGATCGCACACTGTCTAATACGATGGTCAGTGGTATTTTTGGAGCCTGTTTAAATGCATTTATATCTAGCCTGCCCAGGGCTTCGTTTGGAATCTTCTGCATATTAGAAACGCTGAAACATTGAGCAAAGGAGCTGACACCCCGCTGATGAAGCAATATTACAGCATCAAGGCAAAATACCCGGATGCGATATTGCTCTTTAGAATAGGTGATTTTTATGAGACGTTTGGCGAAGATGCCATAAAAACGGCACGAGCACTCGATATAGTGCTGACTAAGCGGTCGAACGGAGCAGCAGCTGAGGTAGAGTTAGCAGGTTTTCCACACCATTCGCTGGAGGTGTATCTGCCGCGACTGGTGCGTGCTGGCTATCGCGTGGCCGTGTGCGACCAACTGGAAGACCCCAAGCTGGCCAAAAAAATTGTGAAGCGGGGCGTAACTGAGCTTGTTACTCCGGGCCTTGCACTAAGCGATAATTTTTTGCCTTCGCGGTCAAACAATTTTTTGGCTTCAGTTGTGGCAGGTGAAGATGAAATTGGTCTGGCCCTGGTCGATATATCGACCGGAGAATTCTATTACGCTCAGGGCACCGGCAGCGATATAGAAAAAATTCTTTCATCGACAAAGCCCGGAGAAATCTTATATCCGAAAAAAGCCTATGAAAAACTGGAATCGCTGATTTTGCTGGTGGGCTTTCAATACGGTCTTGACGATTGGATCTATAGAGGTACCTATGCCGAGGAACAAGTGCTTAAGCAGTTCAAAGTAAGTACTTTAAAAGGCTTTGGCTTAGACCAATATCCTGCTGCTGCGCTGGCCGCCGGTGCTGCCCTGCACTATATGCGCGAAGCACAGCAGAAAGATCTATCCCACATTACGGCTATTCAGCGTATTGCGAATGAAGATCACCTTTGGCTTGATCGATTTACCTTTAGGAATTTGGAGATTTTTCAATCTCTGTCGTCCGATGGTACGAGTTTGCTCGATGTAATCGACCACACGCATACACCGATGGGTTCGCGCATGCTGAAGCGCTGGTTGTCGTTTCCGCTTAAAAACACAGACAAAATCAACGAGCGGCTCGATTTGGTAGAGTGGTTTGTACAACATGTGGATAGCGTTCGGCAGTTGGGAGAAAAACTTTCGAAGTTAATTGATATCGAGAGAATTGCTTCTAAGATTGCCACTCAGAAAGCCACTCCAAAAGAGCTGATGATCCTGGCTCGTAGCTTAGCAATAGCTGAAGAAATCACTTCTCTTCTTTGTGTGGATGGCGCAGCCACTCAACGTCTGGCCAGGCGAATGCCAGATACCTCTGGTATTCGTCATCTTTTGTTAAGCCGCCTGCACGAAGATGCTCCAGTAGCTTTGAACAAGGGCAACGTGATCAAAGAGGGTGTAGATGCGCAGCTCGATGAACTTCGAAAGCTGCGCGAAAATGCCCAGAACTTCTTGCTAGACCTGCAGCAGCGCGAAAGTGTAGCTACCGGGATATCGAACCTCAAAGTGGCTTTCAACAATGTGTTTGGCTACTACATCGAGGTGCGAAATACACATAAAGACAAAGTGCCTGCACATTGGATTCGCAAGCAAACACTGGTGAACGCAGAGCGATACATTACAGAGGAGCTGAAAATCTTTGAAGAAAAGATCCTGACAGCGGAGGAAAAAATCGTCACCATCGAATCTCGGCTATTTGCTGAGTTGCTCGAGCAACTGACACTTTCCTTACCGGCATTACAACAGTGTGCACGGGTGTTGGCAGAAACAGATATTTATGTGGCCCTGGCCCATTTGGCACTCGAAATGAATTATACCCGACCTCTGCTGACGGAGAACGAAGTGATTGATATAAAGGCGGGACGCCATCCGGTGATTGAGCAAAAACTGCCACCCGGTAAGGATTACATACCTAACGACGTGCTGCTCGACAAAGAAAAATGCCAGCTGATGATGATTACCGGACCGAATATGTCAGGTAAATCAGCCTTGCTTAGGCAAACGGCATTAATTTGTCTACTTGCACAGATTGGCAGCTTTGTCCCCGCTGAAAGTGCAGTACTTACGCCATTAGACAGAATTTTTGTGCGCGTAGGTGCTTCTGACAACATTTCACAGGGCGAGTCCACCTTTATGGTCGAAATGATAGAAACTTCGCTTATTCTCAACAATATATCCGAAAAATCCCTAATCTTACTCGACGAAATAGGACGAGGTACCAGTACCTACGACGGCATTTCAATCGCCTGGTCGATAGCACGTTACCTGCACGACCATCCGTTCAGGCCCTACACCATGTTTGCCACTCACTACCACGAAATGAATGAGATGGAGAGCCAATTTAAGCGCATTAAAAATTTTTCTATCAGCGTAAAAGAAGCAAAGAATACCATCGTATTTCTTCGCAAGCTGGTACCTGGGGGCAGCGAGCATTCTTTTGGAATTCACGTGGCGCAAATGGCCGGATTACCCGCGTTGGTTATTCAGCATGCCCGCCAGATGCTTGAAAAACTCGAAGAGCGGTCAAAAGAACAAAACAAACAGATGCCTCGAGAAATTCAACTTTCGCTTTTTCAATTAGAAGATACTGTTTTAGAAGAAATTCGCGCATCCCTACGCAACCTTGATCTGAATGCCATCACACCTATAGAAGCATTAATTAAGCTGAATGAAATAAAAAACATTGTGCTCAAAAAGTCATAGTGTAGAACTATTCTAAATAAAACCAATTAATAGGCTTCACGGGCGTTGAAAAGTACTTTTGACAATAAAACAAAAAAATCATGGACAACCTGAATATCATTGGAATAGACAAGCAAAAAGCAGAAGTTTTAGCTGAAAAACTCAACAAGTTGTTGGCTAATTACTCTGTTTTTTACATGAATGTACGCGGATATCACTGGAACATACGAGGTGAAAAGTTTTTTGAACTGCATCAGAAATTTGAGGAATTATATAACGATTTAATTCTAAAAATCGATGAAGTAGCTGAGCGCATTCTCACCCTTGGTCATACTCCATACCATTCGTATGCAACTATTTTAAATAATGCAATTGTACGGCCTCATGAAAATGTAACCGATGGCAGAGAGTGTGTAAAAGGAATACTTGATGCACTGAAAATACTCATCACCAGTCAGCGTGAACTGCTCGACCTCTCCGCTGATGCTAACGACGAAGGCACCATTGCGCTGATGAGTGATTACATTCGCGAGCAGGAAAAACTCAGCTGGATGTACTCAGCCTATCTCAACAAGCAATAACCCCCCAAAACACAAATAGACTATGGAAAACAATGACATCTTCGGCATAGTACGCGAGTTGCCCACGTCTTCGGGCACTGTTAAGTACTATTCTCTCAAAGCATTAGAGGAAGCAGGCCACAAAGTTTCTCATTTGCCGTATTCGATCCGAATCTTATTGGAAAATGCTCTACGCAATTACGACGACTTTGGCATCACTCGCGAGAATATCGAAACCATTCTCCACTGGCAACCCACACCGCCTGACAAGGAAATCCCATTCAAGCCTGGCCGTGTGTTGATGCAGGACTTTACAGGTGTTCCGGCAGTAGTCGATATTGCCTCCATCCGAGATGAAGTTGCCCGTCGCGGCAAGTCGCCTGATACAATAAACCCGCTCATTCCGGTCGATTTGGTTATTGACCACTCGGTGATTGTGGACTATTTCGGAACAAGCTATGCCTACAAGAAAAACGTAGAAGTAGAATACGAGCGCAACCGCGAGCGCTATCAGTTGCTTAAGTGGGCACAGAAGTCTTTCAAAAACTTCTCTGTAGTTCCTCCGGGCATGGGCATATGCCATCAAGTAAATCTGGAATACCTGGCCACTGGCGTAATCGTGCGCGACGGCGTAGCCTTCCCCGATACCTTAGTTGGTACAGACTCGCACACCCCAATGGTGAACGGTATTGGTGTAGTTGCATGGGGCGTGGGAGGTATAGAAGCAGAAGCTGCTTTGCTTGGTCAGCCGATTTATTTCATTACTCCTGAAGTTGTAGGCCTTAAACTTACCGGTAGCTTGCCTGTAGGTACCACTGCTACTGACCTGGTGCTTACTATCACCGAGCTTCTCCGTCGCCATAAGGTAGTCGGCAAATTTGTAGAAGTTTTTGGCCCAGGCCTTGCTAATCTCTCTGTACCCGACCGAGCTACGATCTCCAATATGTCGCCAGAGTTCGGCTGTACCATAACTTACTTCCCCATTGACGATCGCACGCTCGAATACATGCGAACCACCAACCGCAGCGTAGAAACAGTGAAGTTAGTGGAAGACTATTGCAAAGCTAATCTCCTCTGGCGCGACGACAACGCTCAAATCCAATACTCTCAACTCATTGAGCTAGACTTATCTACTATTGAGCCTACTGTTTCTGGACCGAAACGCCCGCAAGACAAAATCTTGCTCAAGGAATTTAAGAGTAAATTCATCTCACTTCTAGAGACCAATTATGGCCGAAAGTATCTGCCGGTAGAAGAGCGAGGTGAGATGGAGGTAGAAGATGCTGACGTAGCTGTAGCTGAGGAAGTAAAAACCCTTCGTACAGCTGCAGTTAGAATTGGTACTGAAACCGAACAAATCTCTGACGGCAGTGTGGTTATAGCCGCTATCACATCTTGCACCAATACTTCCAACCCCTCTGTAATGATAGGTGCAGGTATCCTCGCACGCAAAGCCCGTGAGCGCGGTCTGAACGTAAAGCCCTGGGTAAAGACTTCGCTGGCTCCCGGTTCGAAGGTGGTGACCGATTACCTCGAGCGCTCAGGTCTGCTCACCGACCTGGAAGCGCTTCGTTTCCATGTAGTAGGCTACGGCTGTACTTCTTGCATAGGAAACTCCGGCCCGCTCCCGGCACCAATAGCTAAAGCCATTGACGAGAATGACCTTGTAGTAGCTTCAGTACTCTCAGGCAACCGAAACTTTGAAGCCCGGGTACACCCTCAGGTCAAGATGAATTTCCTGATGTCGCCCATCCTGGTAGTAGCCTATGCTATTGCCGGAAGAGTGGACATCGACCTGATGAATGAACCCATAGGGTACGACCCCAATCTCGAGCCAGTCTACTTGCGCGACATCTGGCCATCAGAAGATGAAATCCGAGCTACCATTGCGCGCGTAATTACACCCGATGATTTCAAGCGCAGTTATTCTACCATCTTCGAAGGCGATGAGCAATGGCAAGCCCTCGATGCACCCACTGGTAAAACTTTCCAGTGGGATAGCTCATCAACCTACATCAAGGAAGCACCCTTCTTCAAAAACCTGCCCGATAAACCTTCTACTCCAACAGATATCGAAGGTGCACGCGTGCTCTTGTGGTTAGGTGATAGCGTTACTACCGACCATATTTCGCCCGCTGGTTCTTTTAAGGAAGATTCTGCCGCCGGCAGGTACCTCCTCTCTCGCGGAGTAGAGAAGAAGGACTTCAATTCATACGGTTCACGTCGCGGCAACGACGAAGTAATGGTGCGCGGTACTTTTGCCAATGTACGCATCAAAAACCGAATTGCAACGCGCGAAGGAGGATACTCAGTACATATACCCTCAGGTGTAGAAGACACAGTATACGATACTGCTATGCGTTACAAAGCTGAAAATACGCCTCTCATCGTGCTTGCTGGTAAAGAGTACGGTTCTGGTTCTTCGCGTGACTGGGCAGCTAAAGGCACCTATCTGCTCGGTATACGCGCTGTGATTGCCGAGAGCTACGAGCGCATCCACCGCTCAAACCTGGTTGGAATGGGAGTGATGCCACTTCAATTCCTCGACGGTCAAAATGCTGACTCCCTTGGCCTTACAGGTCGTGAAAGTTTTACTATATCTGGCATAACGGAGGGTCTTACACCGGGAAAACTCCTCACCGTAACGGCTACTGATCACACCGGAGCTCAAAAGACCTTCCAGGTCATTTGCCGTCTCGACTCAAAAATCGAAATCGCCTACTACACGCACGGAGGCATCCTTCAGTACGTACTCCGTCAGTTCTTGGCAAATTAATTCACCAATATTTTTCTAAATTTATGCCGCTTTGCGATGTTTCGCAAGGCGGTTTTTTATTTGGACATCTAATGCATTTTCCAGCTTGCGGTTTATGGCCGAGCCTATCTCATGAAGAGGGTCTTATGCCTACTTGCACCAGTAATTGATTGATTCTGCATTTTTTTTGTGTAGTAAGAATTTTAATCTTTTGATGCTAATTAAGTAAAGTTGTAAATAAGCTATTACCTACAAAAGAGTTTTAGTGCCTAATTCTGTCGATTGATCATCTGTTTTTTAAACATAAAACAATTAAGTAGCATCACCAACCATGCATCAATTTACTAAGTGAGTCAATGATACGCAATATATTGATTTATTTTTTTAATCAAATAGCCCAAAGCGCATTTGTTTAAAACTGCTGAGTTTTTAAATAAAAAAGGTGCCCGAAAAGTTTCGGACACCTTCTAAATTGTTAGCTTTTTACTTCAATTACATTACAACAAACTTACCTTTCATCATGCCGTAATGACCGGGGAAGGTGCAAATGAAGTCGTAGATTCCCTTTTCAGGAGCATCGAACTCAATAGTAGTTTCTTGACCACCGCCGATCATATCTGTTTTTACAATTACTTGATCTGCTTTGGCAGGGTCGATGTATCCGTTGTCTTTGTGGTTGATAGCTGCAGTTGCGAATTCAGCCACATCAGTACCTTGCTTTAGAAGTACCCAGTTGTGACCCATTGATTCAATAGGCAACTGACCTACGTGCTTGAGGGTGAGTTTTACTTTTTGACCTGCTTTCACATCAATTCGATCCAGGTTGTACTTCATTTGGTCGTTGGCCTCAATCACCACTTCTACCATTGTGGGTATTTCTTCCTGAACTGCTTGCTCTTCTTGAGCATTAGCTGCTTCCTTCTCTGCCCCTCCGCCACATGCAGCTGCTAGGGCTAAAAATAAAATGGCTAATCGGTTGGTCTTCATTTTTCGATATTCTATTTATGGATTTTTTATTTTCAACTTAGTTAGAGGCAATATGTTTAGGAATTTCACCAGTAAGACTGCGCAAAAATGCTACAATGGCATCTGTCTGTTCGTTACTTAGGTCACGACCTAACTGGGTTGTGGCCATAATGCGTACAGCTTTGCTAAGGTCGGCCACACTGCCGTCGTGGAAGTAAGGCCAAGTTTTCTCTACGTTGCGCAGTGAGGGAACTTTAAATACATACATATCTGCCTCATTCTTAGTAACAGCGTATCGACCTACATCTTGGCGCTCTGAGCCGGTGTATTCCCAGTAGGGGCCTTTTACCAAACCAAATTTTTGATACATGTGTCCACCCAGATTCACACCAGTATGACAAGTGATGCAACCGGTTTCAATAAAAGTCTTAAGACCTTCGCGCTGCTTAGCATCAAGTGCAGCGTAGTTTCCTTTAAGGTATTCATCAAAAGGTGAAGGGGTCAACAGTGATTTTTCGTATTCAGCTATAGCCAATGCAATATTGTGATATGTGATAGGATCTTTTTCGCCCGGAAAGGCAGCTTCAAACAAAGCTTTATATTCAGGAATAGCCTTAATTTTAGCAACAGCCTCTTTTTCGTTTCTCAGTCCCATTTCCACCGGATTTAGGATGGGGCCTTTGGCTTGCTCTACGAGATCAGCAGCTCTGCCATCCCAAAATTGGGCTATGTGCAAGCTTGCGTTATAAGAAGAGGGGCTATTGCGCTCGCCACGAGCTTTTTTGTCAAAACTTGGCGATGTAGGCTCGTTGTCGACACCATAGTTTGCTACTTGATGGCAGGTGTTGCAGCTCATTTGGTTGTTGGCTGAAAGAGCAGTTTCGTGGTACAGCTTTTCACCCAACTTGAACAATGGGGATTCTAAATCTACCTCGATTGATGGTAGAGGCTTGAAAATGTTTGAAGCAGTTTTCCAAAGGGTTGAATCTTCTGCGGTGAAGGCTGCTTCTGCTTCAGCAGCGCTCTCTTTTTCGGTTGACTGATTACAAGCCTGGCTTGTAATGAGAGCAGTGATCACTGCAGCTGATACGATTAGTGTGTGCTTTTTCATAGGCCTTATTGTTTTGAACAAAAGTAGTGAAGTTATATTTATTATAAAAATCTAACAATATTTATTTTTGATAGAAAAATACTATAAAAAAACATCACCTTTTTATCTGATGCAAATCATTTGCGAAGCTTACTGCTTGAGTACCTTTGTAAAGAAAATAAAAAATCAATGAACGTCTTAACAGCCAAGGACTTTGCGAGTGATCAGGAGGTAAGGTGGTGTCCTGGTTGCGGTGATTACTCCATATTAAAGCAAGTTCAGAGCGTACTTCCTGAAACAGGTTTGAGACCAGAAGAAATTGTCTTTGTAAGTGGTATTGGTTGCTCATCGCGCTTTCCCTATTACATGAATACCTATGGCATGCATGGTATACATGGCAGGGCTGCTACTATTGCAACCGGTCTGAAAATGACTCGCCCTGAGCTGAGCGTATGGATCATTACTGGTGATGGCGACGGCCTCTCCATCGGTGGAAATCACACTATGCATCTGCTTCGAAGAAATCTGGACGTTCAGGTTTTACTCTTTAACAACGAGATTTACGGACTTACAAAAGGACAATACTCGCCTACTTCAGAATTCGGAAAGAAGACAAAATCTTCACCTTTCGGCACTATTGATCATCCTGTGAATCCAATTGCATTGGCACTTGGTTCACAAGGCTCTTTTGTAGCTCGCACCATTGATAGAGATCCCCAGCACTTGCGCTATATACTGCGCGAGGCCATTGCTCACAAAGGCACATCCTTCATTGAAATCTACCAAAACTGCAATGTTTTCAACGACGGTGCTTTTGAAATTTTTTCAGATAAAACACACAAAGCTGAGAATACTATCAATCTTGTGCCTGGTCAACCATTGATCTTCGGTGTACATCAAGATAAAGGAATTCGTCTAGATGGATGCACACCTCAAATTGTCACATTAGGAGATAAATTTACTGCAGACGATCTTTGGATTCACGACCCAAAAGATTTGACAAAGGCATGGATATTGGCTAACTTTTTTGAGATGCCTGGCGATGAAAACTTCTTCCCACGACCTTTTGGAATTTTCTATCAAACCAGTCGCCCTACCTATGAGTCGCTGGCTAATGAACAAATCGCTCAGGCAAAGGCAACGAAAAAAGACCTTTCACTCGATAAGTTGATAGCCGGTTCACAAACCTGGGTGGTGAACTGAAATAACAATACATTGTGGATAACCCCAGCAGCCGCATAACTTGGGAATAGCGCTGTTTACCTTTCTTTGTATTGGTTAAAATGAAAAAGGTACTCAACAGCATCAGAGAGCTTATAAATCATCCTTCACTTGTATGGATGAAAAATCGATATGTGCTCTCAGGTGTTCTTTTTTTAATATGGATGCTTTTTTTAGATACCCATTCTCTTAAAATTCATTACAAACTTTATAAAGAAATACAGCAAACTCGAAGAGCCATCGATTTTTACAAATCAGAAATTGAAAAAGATAAAAAGCTGATTCAACAGCTGGAGAGCAATCCAGATATGCTTGAGCGCTTTGCCAGAGAACAGTACTACTTCAAAAAGCCAAATGAGGCGATTTTTATCGTAGAACTCAATGAGTAATTTTTGTAAGAAGTTTTTAAGTAATTGATTTTCATCATTATACTATTTTTGCCAAGCTATTAAAATACCAAGTAAAAATTCACATTAGAGAACTAACCATCCTCTATTTCTTATCGTTAATTAAAATGTATCTGACAAGATCTAGTTCCCATGTATTTAGAAGAAATCGCCCTGCCTTCAGTTGCTAAAATTTCTGATGCTGATTTTCAGAAGGTTATTAAGTCAGTAAATTTTTATGAATTGCCTTTAGATATTCGAATTTTATTAGAAGCATATAAAAATCAAGCAATTATAGGTGATAATCCTTATCCAAGGCCTGAGCGATATTCCATGGTAATGGAGACGTTGCTACACGATGCATGGGCTCGTCTCAAAGGCATGCCTAAAAGCGTTGCTCAAAAGGAATTTATCCGTCTGTTAAAATCTGTTCAGCACTGAACTTTCTGAGATTCTTCGACCATTGCCTGTACCTTATTAGCCCAGCTTATAGCTAATTTTAGTTGTTCTTGTTGTGTAAGATGGCTGTTGTCAAGTACAATAGCATCCTCTGTTTTTATCAATGGGCTATCAGCACGGGTAGTATCTAAGTGGTCGCGATGGTTCAGATTTTCTCTTACTTCTTCGATAGTGGTGTTGTATCCTTTATCTTGAAGCTCCTTCCAGCGTCTTAATACGCGTACATCCTCATCGGCGGTCATAAAAATTTTCAGCTCGGCATCGGGAAAAACCACAGAGCCAATATCTCTGCCGTCCATCACTACGCCACCGGTTTTTCCCATGCTTTTTTGCAAGTGTACCAAATGACGGCGTACTTCGGGAATTGCTGCTACTTCACTTACAATAGCGCTTACGGCAGTTGAGCGGATTTTATCCTCTACATTTCGACCATTTAAAAAAGTTTCGCTCTTTTTATTGTCTGGATTGAATTGGAAGGCTATGTGAATGTCGTTGAGTTTATTTATTAGTTCAGGACTTATTTGTCCGTCATTAACTAAATTATTTTCGAGGGCATACAAAGCTACAGCACGGTACATAGCCCCAGAATCAATGTAGTTTAATCCCAAAGCCACTGCCAGATCTTTGGCAAGTGTTGATTTGCCCGTCGATGAATATCCGTCGATAGCTATGGTGAGCTGTTTGGGATTCATGGATTTTTAGTCAGTGTGTATTCGTATTTAAAGTTGACCATTCCGAGATTTTCGACGTTTTCAGCCTGCTCAAAGGTGATTTTTAGTTGATTATCTGATTGTCTTGTCACCTGTACAACTATGGTGTTTGGGTTGCTTTCTCCTATCCGCACCATCTCAATTGAGTTCACCTCAGCTTTCGTAATTTGATAACTTGAGTTTTGCTGAGAGTAACTGTAGAGCTGATCCATTGTTTGCAGATTTTGGCCTGCTACTCGAATAGTAGTTTCAAATGTTCCTTGACCTTCGAAATGGAGGCGGTCAAAAGCTGCATTTATTACACAGTTTAATTCACCGTTTTTTATCGATCTGATCAACTCATATTCGACACCTGATAGGACTATGAGTGCTGAAGCCTTGTAAGTGGTTGATCTCCATGTGCCAGGTAAAAGTTCTTTGAGTGGTTTAATGGGCGGTTCGGGATCGGTTTTGCTCTTTTTTTTACAAGAAATGAAAGTTGCTATAAGTAGTGAAAAAAATAGATATTTTAAAGTATGAGACATTCGATTGAGTTTCAGCAAAGGTACAATTTTACAAGAGTATTCACAAGAAAAGAACATTCAACCGACTTTTGTATGTTTGTTGACAGATTTATTTTACGAAAATGATTAATTAAGGGAAAATAATTCCGCTAGGAATTGAGTTTGCTCTCGCTATGTCTTGAAAATTAATTTCTTTTAGAAACAACCATATTTGTAAGCTTACAATGGGAGATTAACTTTCCTTCAGTGTCGCGAACTTCGATCTCCCAAAGATGTGTGCTTCTCCCTAAGTGGATGGCTTTGGCAGTGGCAATGACTTTGCCTTCTGATATGGAGCGCAAGTGATTGCAGCTGATTTCGATGCCGTACACTTGCTGAGTATTGCGATCGATGTGTAAGGCTGAGGCTGCACTGCCCACGCTTTCGGCCAGAGCCGCCGTGGCACCACCGTGTAATACGCCATAGGGCTGATGCACTTGCGGGCCTACGGGCATTTCAGCTACCAAATAGTCTGTTCCTACATCAGTATATTGAATATTAAGCGTATCCATCAATGTAGTGCGTGGGCGCTCATTGAACTTGCGAAGCAATTCTTCCTTGCTGATCTCCATGTAATTGATTGATTTTTTTATTCATTACGTAAAACCAAAGCGGGGGAACGAGCGTAAGAAGCATCATTCCCGGGTACCCTGTGGGCATTTGTGGACTTTGATCGTAATGTTTCAAAATTTGATATTTACGGTAAGGGTTTTCATGGTGATCGCTGTGTCTAGAGAGTTCAAAGAGCACGCTTCGACCGATGATGTGATCAGAGTTCCACGAATGGGTCACGTTTACATCTTCATATCTGCGCTCGCTTACTTTTTTTCGAGCAAGTCCATAGTGTTCGATATAATTTACTGTTTCGAGCAGTAAAAATCCGGTAGAGGCTGAGAGGAGAAAAGCGATTAAAACAGTTTTACCAAAAAATACGTAGACGCATATTAAGAGAGCTGCCTGAACCAGCATGAGAATCAAGAAAAGATTGTGAACACTAAACACTGGTAATTTCTTCCGCTTTAGCCGCTCTTTTTCAATTTTGTATGCTGATATAATGCCCTGACTCACAGCTCGCAGCCAGAAGGTGTAAACCGGTTCGTTAAATCGGGCTGAAGAAGGATCGTGAGGTGTACCTACGTTCTTGTGATGTCCCAGGTTGTGCTCAATGAAAAAATGCGCATAAAGCGAGGTGGAAAGCAGCCCCATAGCGATTCGTTGCATCCATTTTTCGACTCTATGGCCCAACTCATGTCCTACGTTTATTCCCATTACACCGGTATGCACTCCAAAGGAGAGCGACCTGCCCCAAAAAGTGAGCTGTGATGGATCGACTGTTGCGATGTTGTGCAAAAAATATCCAAAAAGGGCGAATTGACTTGCTGCTGCTGCAAGAATAAAAAAATCAAAAAGATTGTCTTTAATCAAAATAGCTTCTTCGCTATCAGAAAAATTGGAAGGATCTGCCTGGAGTATTAATTCAAGTAGAGGAAGAACACCAAAGGCATAAATAACCGTGGCAAATGATAACCAGCCCTCCGTTTGAAATGCTAATACAGTAAACAAAGTGATGGTAAAAGAAAGCAGATATCGATACTTTCTCATAGGCAGATCTCTACATCTTCGTCAGTCATAAACATTACCTATGTGAGCAAGTTCACGCTTGTTGAGCAGTTTTATTTTTCGGCCTTTGTTTTCAATGAGATTTTCGTCTTTGAATTCTGAGAGCAGTCGAATCACAGTTTCTGTAGCTGTACCCACCATGTTAGCAATTTCTTCGCGTGTGATGCTTACGTTTAGACATCCGTCTTCATCAGTACCGAAGGAATTGTCGATAATCAGCAAAACTTCAGCAAGGCGTTCGCGTACTGACTTTTGGGCGAGATTGGTAATGATTTTACCGGCATCACCCAAATCTTTGCATGCTAACTTCATAAGGTCGAGCGTGAAGGCCGGATTGCTCTGAATGAAGTGAAAGAGCACGTGCTTTGGAATAAAACAGGCATGTGTTTCATCCATTGCATACACAGAGGCACTCACTGGTTCACCGCTAAGCAATGAGCGATATCCAATCAGGTCGCCCTCCTTTCCGAAGCGAATTATTTGCTCGCGCCCTTCAGAGCCCATTCGGGTTATTTTCACTTTTCCTTTGTGAATACAGTACACGCCATTATTGCGGCTGCCTTCTACCAATAGGGTTTGGCCTTTCTTGAAGAAGGCACACCCTTTTTCTCGCTCTACATAGTCTAATTCTCCATTGTGCAGCGAACGCAACTGTGAAATTTTGAATGTAACACACGAGTTACATGACAGCGGAATGTCTGATTTCATGGTGTGCAATTTATCATGACAAATATAGTAAACTTTTATGACTTTTGGGATGTTTTAATGAGCTTGGTCATACTTTACAAAGCCGTTTGAACAAACTTTTGCAGCCAATCGTAAAATAATGGCTGAAATCTGTTTCCATTGTGGAGAACCCATTGATAAAGAGCGAGTTGAGTATGACGGAAAGGCCTTTTGCTGTCATGGGTGTAAGGAGGTGTACCACATTTTAAAAGAGAATGCTCTTGAAGATTTTTACAAGCTGAATCCTTCCAGTGGAGTTAGTAAAAAAAGAGAAGCACAGAATAAAGATTTTTCTTATTTAGATAATCCTGAAATAGCTGATAAAATCCTACAATTTCGAGAAGGAGGTGTAGCTGTCGTACGCTGGAGTTTACCGCAGATTCACTGCAGCTCGTGCATTTGGCTGCTCGAGAATCTTCCGAAACTTAAGAAGGGAGTACTTTCGGTTGTAGTCAATTTCCCGAAAAGAACAGCCCAGATCACGTTTCGTGAGTCTGACATTTCATTAGCCGGATTGGCTGCACTGCTTGATCACATAGGATATCCGCCGGCTCTATCGCAAAGCAGTCTGACCGAAGGTCGTAAAGAGGAAAAATCGTTTGATCGCACATTGATTTATCAATTGGCGGTCGCCGGGTTTGCCTTCGGAAACATCATGCTCCTTTCCATACCGGAGTATCTTGGTATGAACAACATGGGTGATGAAAACTATGCATACTACTTCCGGTTTGTGAGTATGGCTTTGTCATTACCTGTTTTGCTGTATTCATCGCAGGAGTACTACAAAAGCGCATGGGCTGGTCTGCGCAGTGGAGTGATCAATATTGACGTACCGATAGTATTGGGCATTTTTATTATTTTCTTCAGAAGTTTATACGAGGTTTTTGTACTTCATGAGCCCGGCTTTTTTGATTCATTGGCCGGCTTATTGTTTTTTCTGCTTATCGGAAAATACTTTCAGCGCCGTACGTACGAACGCATGTCGTTTGACAGAGATTATTCTTTCTATTTTCCGATTGCGGTTACTCGAATATTGGCTGATGGTTCAAAAGAACAAATACCTATCAGCAAAATAGCTAAAGATGACCTCTTATTGATTCACAGTGATGAGTTGATTCCTGTGGATGCTGAGTTAGTAGAAGGTCGAGCGTATATTGACAACTCATTTGTCACCGGAGAGGCAATACCTGTAAGCAAAAATCCTGGCGATCGAATTTATGCCGGCGGACGACAGAAGGGTGAAAAGATTGTAATAAAAGCACTTAAACCCCTCGATCAGAGCTACCTCACGAGCATATGGAATCAACCAAACCACCGGAAAGGAATAAAAATCATCAAAGACCTTACCGATAAAATCAGCAAGCGCTTTACCATCTGGCTGCTGGCGGTTGCATTTCTTGGATTCTTAGCCTGGTTGCCCTTTAATGCTCATACGGCAATAAATGTACTCACCGCAGTTCTTATCGTTGCCTGCCCCTGTGCACTGGCGCTGGCAGCTCCCTTCGCTGAAAGCAATATGATGCTACACCTGGGCCGCAACGGCCTGTATCTGAAGGATGCACCCACCGTAGAACAGCTGGCCGATGTAGAGCACTTTGTCTTCGACAAAACGGGCACACTCACAGTAGCTTCCGAAGGGGAGGTTACCTATCAGGGCATGCCACTCACTGATGAAGAGGTAGTACTGGTGCATGCAGTAGTGTCCAATTCACTGCATCCGCTCAGCCGCATTTTGTCGAAAAGTCTGCACACTGGAAATGCTGAAATTACCGAATTTTCGGAAGAAAAAGGTTCCGGATTGCGAGGCGTGGTAAACGGTAATGTCCTGAAAATCGGAAGCCGAAACTTCGTGATACCTGATTCCGTACATTCAACGGATGAAGTCCAGAATTCCGAAGTACACATAGAAATCAACGGTCAGTATCGCGGCTGCTACACGATTCAAAACAAATACCGCGAAAACCTTCATCAGCTGTTTGAATCCCTTAAGGATAAACCCATAACCATACTCAGTGGCGACAACGACCGTGAGCTGCCCAACCTGAAAAAATTTCTTCCGGAGACGGCTGAAATACGTTTTTTTCAGAAACCGACTGATAAGCTGCAGTACATTGAAGATTTGGAGTCGAAAGGTATTAAAACCCTCATGGCAGGCGACGGTCTGAACGATGCCGGCGCTCTGATGCGCAGCCACATGGGTATCAGCGTGGCTGAAGATGTGTACACCTTCTCACCAGCTTGCGATGCCATACTCGAGGCATCACATCTCCACAAGCTGCCGAAATATGTAAAAGCGGCTAAATCGACTGTAAAAATTATTAAAGAAAGCTTTCTGATAAGCCTGCTGTACAATATCGGTGGCTTGAGCTTTGCCTTAGCTGGTATGCTTGAACCCATAGTATGTGCCATCTTGATGCCCATTAGCTCAATTTCTGTAGTAGTGTACGTGGTTTTGCGCACTCAGGCTGTGGCAAAAAGCATTTTTACATCTTCAATCAATCACCAGGACACTGTTTCGTATCAACCGATCAAAAGAGAAGCTCACCTGGAGGGTGTTCGATAGCAGGCTGATCTTTTTGGAAAATTCGCGCTGTAAGAGAACCTCTCAGATCTACTTTTTTGCCTTCTATGCGAAGCCAGCTTCCTTCTCTAAGGCCTATGACAGGCTGGGTGTTGAATTGATGAAATTCCAGTATGCGCTGTTCGCGCGTTTCACCCATATGAGTGCTGTCGAGCTGGGGATCGAGGTAATGCGGATTGATGTTAAACGACACAAATCCAAAAGCCTGAAAGCTAGGCGGATAGACAATAGGCATATCGTTGGTCGTTCCAATGGTCAAACCTGCCACATTCGAACCGGCACTGCTGCCCATGTAAGGCAAACCGGCGCGTACGGCCGAGGCAATGACGTCAAAGTGACCGGTGTCGTACAGTGTTTTAAGTAGCACAAATGTGTTTCCGCCTCCAATAAAAATTCCGTCGGCATCAGATATTTCATTTTTCGGGCTTTGAAGCTCATGTATGCCGATGACACTAATGGCCAGGGGTTCAAATCCCTTTCGGGCGACATCGGTGTAATCGTCCCAACTGATGCCGCCGGGTCGTGCATAGGGCACAAAAATTATTTTTTTTCCATTGTTGAAAAAATCTTTGAGTTCTTCTCTCAGATATTCCAAATATCCCTGACCGTATAAACGCGAGGTGCTCGCAAGTAGCAACTTCATATCTTGTGATATTTTCAGGTTCAAACATACATGAGGCTGCCCATATCAAGGCTTAAGGAGATTAACTATTCATAAAAGTATCATTGTTATTCAATTTAATAGTTATTTTTGTAATGAACACAATTTAATCGCCATTTGCCATGAAAAATTTACTTTTAGTGGCTTATGTATCCACCTACCTTTTGTGTGCACAATCAGGTACATACTTTCATTCCTTTCAGGCTCAATTCGGCGGTATGACACACTATCGAATTTCGGATATGATCTATGAAAATTCTAATTCATACATGTACGTATATAATCAGAAATATACAGCACCAAGATATCGGGAAATCAATCCGCTCTTTGTAATCTATGATAAAAATGGATTTTATAAAAATTCGTATTGGATTGATTTAAGCGGAGAAAACAAATATTAAAGTCTCGACTACTCGCTTCCAATCGATATAGAAAAAATGGATTTTCTCATGGCGTTTACAGATTATATAATCTACATATTCAGACGAAAATTTGGCGATAATAACAGTGTATTATGGGACATTAAATTTCCGTACTCAGTAAGCAGAATCTTTCTCAGTGATAAAATATTTGACAATACCGTAAAAATTCTTTTTTTAAACAATCAGAAGCAATTACTGCTTACGAGAGTTCATTTAAGCGATGGAAAAATGGATACTGTTGGTGATTTGTTTAATATGTATTTGAGTGCACATAAAAATAATTTCAGTGAGATTAGAAATTTTCTGGAAAATAATACATACTTATTCATTCAATTTATACGCAAAGACGGAACTCAATATGTGCTTAGCATAAATAAAAATTCACAGCAATCGAGAATATTCCCAAGCAATGACTTTGGCACGATGATATCATGTTCCGGAGATGCTACTTTATTATTTTCAAAGCAAGACAAAAAGAACCCGCATTTTCTTTCAATCCTGGACTTAAACACCAATTCTATTCACAAAATTGATTACAATAATTTTGATTCTTTGATGAGTTTTGTAGTATTATCAGGATTTGACGAAACAGATCATGTTTTCGAACTTAAAATTTCCACTCAAGGGGAATATTCGCATCTTTTTAATCACCTGGTGTATATTGATACAATTGGTAACATCTTAAAAAAATATACGTATAAAAATGATATAAATGCGAATTTTTGGTTTTATTCTTTGGCTATGAAAAAATTGAAATTGGAGCCTGCATTTATTGGTGTGATGTATGTCGCAGGCGGCAATCAGATTTTTAAAACCGATAGCTGTGGACAGATTGTCGCAAATTTGCCCAATTTTACACACACATTCACACAACCAAACTGTGGAAAATTTATACCTAAAACGAATAGCGATGATACAGCAAATTCATGGCAGTTTAGGTTTTATCCAAATCCCAACAGCGGCAGGTTTACCATACTTACACCCGAAGCTGGAATGCTGGACATATTATCTGCTACAGGCCATGTGATTCAGAGTTTTGAACTTTCAGGCCGGAGCAGTGAGCTAGAACTTCAGGGGCTTCGCCAGGGAGTATACTTAGTCCGATTCAGAAGCTCCAAAGGCAGAGTTCTTTCTTCAAAACTTATGATATATTGAAGTAATTATTTGCAATCTACTATTGTGGCTGCCCGTCGTAGGCGGTCATTTATAGCCGGCCCCAGTCCGTGCTCAGGAGCTTTCTGAGCGATAATCAATTGGATATGAGGATTCTCATCGAGTTCGCGTAAGTAAAAAAACAGGTTTGCAGCAGCTTCGGCATCTGATCCGTTTGGCGAGAGAATACGTTGCTCAGGATGTCCTAATACAGGAGTTGTAAAGAGCAGAAATGCAGTGTCCTCCCGGCCGATATTTCTGTGAAAAACCTCTTCCTTGTCGGTAAGAATGAGCTTTTTACATGGGGCATAGTGGCTCGAGAGCATCCCCGGCGCCCTCGGATTGTCTGTTGAGTGTGTTTGTACATCAGGTTTGTAACCCAGGGCCTCAGAAATATTGTCGATGGATATACCGCCCTTGCGTAAAATGCGAACCGGAGAGACAGTGCAATCGACTATGGTACTTTCAAGGCCAATCTGACAACGTCCTCCGTCGAGAATATATGGTACCTGATCGCCCAGCTGCCGAGCTACATGTTCAGCTGTGACCGGACTGATGTAGCCAAACGGATTGGCACTGGGTGCCGCAAGCGGTAGATTACACAACCGCAACAGTTGTTGGGCCATAGGATGTGCCGGCATGCGAATACCAACGGTACTGAGCCCTGATGTGACTATGTCGGGCACTGCATCCGACTTTTCGACGACAAGAGTAAGAGGTCCAGGCCAAAATCTATTGGCTAACACATAGAAACTCTCTGAAAGAGAGGACTTTGACAAAAGCTCAATTTGACTGAGATCAAAGATGTGAACTATGAGAGGATCAAATGTCGGCCGTTTTTTAATGGCGAAGATTTTAGCTACAGCTTGTGCATTTAGTGCATTACCTGCTAGACCGTACACCGTCTCGGTAGGCATGCCGATCACTTCGCCAGCTTGCAAAAGTGCTGCAGCTTTTTGAATATCCGTCCCGATCATTAGCGAATTCTATCGGCTGAACGCACTTTTTCCTCGTCTCTTAAGATAGCCTTATTGGCCAATGCTACCAATACGATGAAAACAAGGGGCATCCACATTCCGATATTCGAAACGTGAGCCAAGGTTTTCTGAACAGTGAGAAACGTGTATAGCATTTTGACAACAGCAATCATAGCCGTGAGGATAGCAATACGGCCAATGAAAACTTGAAGTTTCCGTTTTTTAAAAAGAAAAATGGATAAAAAAGCATCGATTGTGCTAATTAGAATTAAAATAAAAAAAAGCATGTCGTCTTTTGCATATACTACTTTTGAATCAGTTGCTGTCATAATTGGCAAGCCGCTCATCAACAGTATATTAGCTAAAACAGCAAGAGAAAGATAAACAGTTTGAATGCGTTGCCACATGTTTAAAATGAATTTTGTGCAAAGGTGCAGCAGATTTTTTTTGAAAATCGAAGTGGGGTTGTATTATTGCAGCATCTTTTGTGGAAGAATATTTCTTTAAACTTTCTTAATCTATTGACCCTCATTGGTCCTTAAGTGCTTTTTACCTTTCTTAACAAGATTTAAAATCTATCCAAATACATGACATTTACGGAAGATCGCCTTCAAGAGCTCAAACTAGTTGAATTGCAAGAAATAGCGGCTGCCATTGACATTCCAAAGTTTCGTTATTTGCGCAAGCCCGAATTGATTAAGGCCATACTCAGCAAGCAGAATGAATTTGAACGAACGACGATGGCCGAAACGGCTGAGACTACTGATATTGACAACGTCGAAACACAAACCACACAACCCGAAAAGAGACCAAGACGAGGCCGAAAAAGCCAGCTTGTAAAAGACCTGGAAGCAGAGCAGTTGGTAATGTCGGGAGTATTTGATCCTGAACCGGAGATACAGGCACCTGAGCTTCCTCTTTTTAGCGAGATTGTAGCTAAACCTGAAGAAACCGAAACTGTTACCCAAATTCTGCAGCCCACTGAAGACGGAACTGAGAAAGAGCTTTCAAATTCAAATTCCTTTATAGATCCCTCTACATCAAACGAATTACCTACGTCTACTCAACAACAACAGCCTAATGTAGAAGCCAGACGACAGCCTGATCAGCGCCCTCAGTACAGGCATGAGCGGCAAACTTTAGGTACAACGGAATACGACTTCGACGGCATCGTACAACACGAAGGCGTGCTGGAAATAATGAACGACGGATACGGCTTTTTGCGCTCCAGCGATTTTAATTACCTAAATTCACCTGACGACGTATATGTGTCTCAATCACAGATTCGCAGCTATGGTTTAAAAACCGGCGACACGATTTTGGGCTATGTAAAGCCGCCAAGAGAAGGAGAGAAATACTTCCCCTTGGTGAAAATCGAAGAAATCAATGGCCGTAAGCCTGACTATGTTCGCGATCGAGTATCCTTTGAGCATCTTACGCCTCTTTTTCCGACCGAAAAATTTAACCTCACCGGAAAAAATGCTACGCTCAGCACCCGCATTATTGATCTCTTTTCACCTATAGGCAAAGGTCAACGTGGACTAATTGTAGCGCAGCCTAAAACAGGTAAAACTACCTTGTTAAAGGAAATAGCAAACGTAATAGCAGCCAATCACCCAGAGTGTTACCTCATCATCTTACTCATCGATGAGCGACCCGAAGAAGTAACCGATATGGCGCGATCTGTAAATGCAGAAGTGATTTCCTCAACCTTCGACGAGCCGGCCGAGCGCCACACTAAAGTGGCTAACATAGTGCTTGAGAAGGCAAAGCGCATGGTAGAATGCGGCCACGATGTTGTGATTCTGCTCGACTCAATTACACGTCTGGCGCGCGCCTACAATACCGTTCAACCAGCTAGTGGCAAAGTACTCTCAGGTGGTGTTGATGCCCACGCATTGCACAAGCCCAAGCGCTTTTTCGGAGCAGCCCGCAACATTGAAAATGGAGGGTCGCTTACCATCATTGCCACAGCGCTGATCGATACTGGCTCTAAGATGGATGAGGTGATTTATGAAGAATTTAAAGGAACCGGAAACATGGAGATGCAGCTTGACCGCCGTATCGCCAATCGTCGAATATGGCCAGCCATCGACCTGATGGCCAGTGGCACGCGTCGTGAAGACCTGCTCCTTGAAAAAGATGTGCTTCAGCGCATGTGGATCCTGCGTCGTCATTTGAGCGATATGACACCAGTTGAGGCTATGGAATTTCTCCATGATCGCATTAGCCGCACTAAAGACAATGAGGAATTTCTCATCAGCATGAACAGTTGATTTTACACTAAAAGCACCTTAACATTTTTATAAACAAAAAATCCCGGCCTCAGACCGGGATTTTTAATTGAATAGCATATTTTAATTAGAAACTTCAAGCATTTTGGTTCTGCTTACTTCGCGTACGAAATAGTATTTTTTTCCATTAATGGTAGCCCCTTGTATTTTATATGGGAGCACTTGTACCAATTGTAAACCCGTGCCTACATCTTTCATATCATCAGCACTAAATTCACAAGAGGTTGCATTTCCAGGTCTGGTTTTTACTTTTCCTCCTATCTGAAACATAACTGAATCTGCACCTGTCACTGAAGCAACGTTAATAGTGCAACCGCTCTTTGACAAGGTTCCGGTTGTAGTAATTTGTCCGACTGTGGGCATCGATCCCGATATCGTGTGATTAAAGGCTTGTACTGCACTGCTGCCAGATACAGACCACTGAATCTGAGATCCATATTCGATACCGGTAGGGTTAGAGGCCGTCTGTTCATAAAAGTAATAGTTTTCCATTGCACCTGTTTGCTTTTTGAGTTTGTGGGTACCATCAACAGTTACTTCACCGGCATCCTGAAATTTGCCATTGGCATCCAGAAAATAGGCCGCAGCACCTCCAAATTCAATTTCTATATTTCCAACAGGAGTGCTTTGAGTATTAAAGAGCTTAAGATTTACCAATACTCCATTTGCGTCTGATGGCGTAGGTGTAGGGGTCGAATTCTGTTGCTGATCCGGATTTTCATTTTTATCATCCTTTTCGCAGCTCATGGCTTGTGTGAGCAGTAGTAAAATCAGCATTGCGCTTAAAAATTGAATTTTAGTTTTCATACTAATTTAATTTGAATTCAAATTTTTGATAAATACAAGCTATTAAAAAATAATACATATGTTGTAAAATAATGATAAAAAATTGAATATTAGATAATTAAATAAATTACATCATTTGTATTAGATAATGAAAATTTAGATTATAAAATTTTTGTCGAACAAAAATCACAAAAACATGAAAAATTCAGTACTTTCTCTGGTATTCGTAGCCAGCATAATCGCAGCTACCAGTTTACCATCGTCGGCTCAATATGCAGCCGGAGACAAACTCTTAAATGTAGGTGTAGGACTTGGCGCTTTTACATCTGGTAAATCTACCCTTCCACCGTTAAGTGTATCATATGAACATGGATTTACTGATAAGATATCTGCCGGCGGTATTCTGGGATATTCGGGCAGCACTTTCGATGGAGGATTTTACAAGGTAAATTACTCTTATATTATTGTAGGTGCAAGAGGTTCATACCATTTTTACCTGAACGACAATATTGATGCTTATGGAGGGGTTACTCTTGGTTATAATATTGTCAGTTCAAAGCTCGATCCCGACCCCGGTTTTCCGGTGGCTACTTCGAGTAGTGGCTTATTGTACGGATTTCACTTGGGTGGTAGGTACTACTTTACCGAAAAGTTAGGCGCATTTGCCGAACTCGGTTACGGTATTGCCTGGATTACTGTTGGATTAGCAGTTAAACTTTAGCACTTAAATCAACAAAAGGAATAAAGTTTAGATATTGGAAATATTAACAGGATTTGTAAAAAGCAAAAAGACCCTATGTATCAGACACATAGGGTCTTTTAATTTTTAAGCTATAACCTTTCAAGCAGCTAGAACCTTTGCCTTTGAAAGATCATCGATAGCGATGTTATACACCACTAGTCCAAATCCAATTTTATTTATAGCATCGGCTATGTTATAGAATAAATCAACAGCACTAGGCTGCCAGCCAAATGCGATATTGAGCCAGCCACCAGGCATACACATGTATCCAATTGGATAGATAGCCCAACCAACTAAAATAAACCATGATAATGTGCGGATACCTCTTATAATAGTGGGATTGTTCGTTTTTTCGGCCAGCTGTTTTACTTCGCCCATCCAGGCCAAGTATAAAATGTAAACGTATCCTAAGGTTGAAAGCACTCCATAAGTAACGGAATGACTTGTACTTCCTCCTTCCGGATTAAAGGCCTCGCCAATATATCCAAATACAAGCATCCATACGGCAGCGATGATTAATCGCCACATAAGTCCTTTAGTAGCTCCAGCTGGTTTGGTCAATAAATAAAATTCTACACACATCAGAGGTACAGTAAGTGTCCAATCGATGTAGCGCAAGGCTGTTGGATTGCTTCCCGTGCTGGCGTAGTAATCGCGCATGTAGTAGTAGTGTACGGCAGCAATACCAGTGATCAATCCAGATACCAGCAGCGAAGTTTTCCACTTCTCTGGTACTCTCGAACGCTCAAAAAAGAAAAAGACCGAAGCGGCAAACATTGACATGTAGCCGGTAAAGAAAGTGAAAGCCACCGGATCATCTACCGGAATGGTGACGACATCAAGTAAATTTGTTTTCATAATGTTTAACGTTTTATATGCAAACATTAAACATAAAAAATACTAAAAAAGTTTACTTGGGTAAAATAATTTCAATTGATAATTTTTAGAATATTGATATATAGATGATAAAATCAAATTTGCCACAATAAATAAGCTTAAATACTTTTATTCGGCTGTCGATGTTGTTTAATTATGAATGTCGATGTTGTTTAATTATGAATATTATATTTTTAAACAAAAAAAGCACCTGAAAATTCAGATGCTCTTCAATAGAGTGCCATACTGAAACGCCTTCGCCAGACTTTTGTCAGTTCATGTTGTTCACCTAAATGATGGAAAATGGCAATACAGGCTTTACGGGCCAACTCGTCGTGGGCGTGTTTGTCATACATTATGCTATCGACCAACTTACGGAGTGCCCCTTCAATGTCGTTTGATCTTAAGTGTGCAGCAGCTTCACTGAGCATATCGTCTACTTTTGTTTTTCCTTCGGGATTAAAAGTCATTAGACGTGCCAGTGCCTCAATGTCTTGTACCAGATCAGTATGAGCCCCCAGGTCTTTCCATTCACGTAAATGGTTTAATGCTTTCTGAGGTTCATGCCAAACTACAGATCTCAACCATAAAATTCTAGCTTCCTGATGTGACGGAAAGCGTGAAATAAATTCTTCCAAAAGTTTTTTGCCTTCTTGTTCGTTTACTGAACTTAAGCGCTGTGATAGAGCAGTCCATTCTTTTTTTTCGGGCGTGGGGATAAGTGATTCGATCCAGCGCTTTAGTTCGTGTTTTGGCAGTGCGCCTACCTGCTCGCCAATTACCTGACGATTGTAAAACATTTTCATCGTTGGGATACCCTGAATGTGGTATTTGTGCATAAACTCAGGCTGCTCGTCGGTATTCACCTTCACCAGCTGCCAAAGACCATTGGCTTCTCGGGCTAATTCTTCGATAATTGGCCCTAAGAATCGGCAAGGTCCACACCAAGGTGCCCAAAAGTCTACTAATACAGGTACTTGCTCACTTTTTTTCAGTATATCTACCTCTTCGTTCACCATAATTTGAAGCAACTTTTTTTGGGGTGCAAAGTTCAAAAAATCACTCTCTATTGAGATGTAATATACATCACTGGTAACTATTGTAAGAAATTTTGTATTTTTTCTTTAATTTGTTCTTGTTTTTTGATTTTATAGAAAATTAAATGGAGACAATAAAATTATAAAAAAAATCTACTTGTTTTTGTAAAACAATGAAATAGACGATTTTATATAAATTTTTATTCCTAAAAAAGATCAGTTGCCTGTGCAAGTAGTATTCCAAAATGCAAGTATCCTGTTTTCTATCCTTGAGTTATAAGGGAAAAATTTGTGAGACGCTTTATTTCTGTAATCAACTCTATCAATAATTTTATTAATCATAGAAAGCTCAAATAGAGCGATTTCGAGTGCATTGAAAAATGTTTTAACGATATTCAAATAAAATCTGAAACTGTTTCAACAGGTTTTGTTTTCAATCTTTGTTTTAGTTGTAAAATTTGATCAATCAATTCGCTTACAATCAACATACCATAACCTATGAAAATTTTTAAATTTTTCTTTTGTGTTCTACTGAGTTCACAGGTATTCGGTCAAACGATTGTTGATCTCTCGCCAGGGGCTGCTACCATTGGTACTACTACTACGGTGATAATCAGGGGCATTAATTCCAACTTTAAAAACGGGCAAACAGTTGCAGATTTTGGAGAAGGAATTTTGGTGCAAAACCCAATCAATGTACAAACGCCTACTATGGCAGCTGCTGTAATCACAGTACTTCAGACAGCAGCACCTGGTTTCAGAAATGTAACTGTGACCACTGGCAGCGAGGTAATTACTAAACCTAATGGTTTTGAGGTATTTACAATATCAGGAAATTTCAAGGCATTGCTTGAGATAGTCCCTTATGAAACCTACAACGCTGCTGATTTTGACGTAACCAATATTTCCAGCTTACCTATACTCTTTTTTGTTAACTTAATAAATGATAACCAAAGCAGGGAAGTAAACATCGAGGTATCACTTTCCACTCAAAACTATGGAAAAGTAGCCACGCTATCGGTCAAAAAAAATCTTCAACCCAATCAACAAGAACGAATTAGCAACCGAAATTTTGAAAAAATCACAATTAGTGGTAGCCAAGGTAGTGGGGGGTATGCTTTTGCTGATGAGGTTCGTCGATTAGGTCAATTCCCCCCGGACAATTATGAAGTAGAACTGGTTGTAAAAGACAAAGACGGTTCTGTAATATCTACAGACAAAGGCAACTCCGTGGTTTCAAATCCATTTTTTAATCCTGAACTGATCGCTCCGGGTAATGAATTTTGGATGAATCCAGCCATTATTTATACAGAATTTCCTCTTTTTCAGTGGTTTGGACAGAATGAACGCTATGATTTTGTCCTTTATAAAGTATTACCTGGCCAAACTGCCGAAGAAGTGGTTAGAAACATCCATGTATTTAAACAAGAAAATATTACCGGTAACAGCTTTCAATATCCAGCATATGCCGAGCAGCTTATAGACGGTCAGGTATATGCCTGGCAAATAACAGGTAAAGTAATTACCTCAAGAGGTGTAATTCAATTACCAAGTCAAGTCTTTCGATTTATCTATCAAAAGCCAGCCGATCAAACAGGTAGGGGGCGTCGTGTGGCGCGTATTGAGGTGGTCCCCTCACAAGCACAAATTCCAGCAGGCAGCCAGTTTCAGTTTGCCGTTAACATGTTTGATCAAGACAATTTACCCATTGGAAATCGACAACCACAATGGCGAGTAGTGCCTGCAAATATGGGTACTATCAATATAAACGGTGTTTTTACTGCTGGTATCAATAATGGTACAGCTGCCGTGATAGCGATGGACAGTGGCTTACAAGACTTCGCCACAGTTACAATTACCGGTGGTGCCGTATCTGGCGGAGGAGGACGCATACCCGACTGGAAGGTCGAATTACTCATGAAACAACTCTTTGGAATTCAAAACAGATAAGCAGTAAGCTCTTAAAAAAACCACAGCCTATGAAAAACTTTTTCAACTTCCTGGCGATATACCTGAGCGTATTATCATTTGTAACCAGCGTCTGCGCACAAGATAAACCTGCACAAGGGCAAGGCAACAATCCTAATGTGATTCAGCCTTTTGGAGTGCCAAAAAACCAAATTTTACTTGTGAGCAAACAAACCGGGCAGGCCACAACCCTTAACGGTCAATTCAAAAAACAAACAGACCAGTTTGAAAACGGAAAAGTAACCCTTAGAACAGAAGGACCTGTTACTATTCAGGTAAATCCATCTCAGGCCTCATTGAGCGACCCTGGCTCCATAGAGCTCAGTATCGGCACAAACCAGACCATAACCTGGCAAGGTACTTTGAGTGCAAAAGTAGCTGATGCTCCTGAGCCCGGGTTTTCTACCCCGGCCAAAATCACCGGAACTTATCAAATCGAATATGCCAAAACCCTGCAGCCCGGTGAATTTGCTGATTCTACATGGACAACCGTTGACGAAAACGGCAACACGCGCTATCACGGTCTCATACGCCAATCGGGTATGGAAGAAATGAATCTGACTGTGGTGAGCATGAAGGTGGATTTGCCCGAAATTTTGTGTTTGGGTGCTGCAGGATCAAAAGTGATCAATGCTGCACAGGCAGTTTATCCCCAAAATTTTCCTGGAGCCAATTATCGATGGAGGGCTCTTCATCCAAAAGTGCGGATAACCAATGCCCAAACTCTGACACCAACCATTACCTTGCTTGATACTTCTATCAAGAATGCACAAGTAGAACTCGAATACAGCATCGGAAATGTGAGTTATACCTACCGAAGTATAGTGAACAATTGTGAATGTCTTTGTACACCCATTGCCGGAAGCGTACTTGTCGGTCCTATAGAAATCGCAGTAAATGTGAATCCCATGACACCTGTACCAGATGCCAATGGACATTGTACCTATCAGGCTAATAATGCTGCAATGAGGCTAAAAATGGATGAAATGGGAGGAGTTGTACGTATGGCTGAGGTACAAGGTGTGACAGTCGGCATCAAAAGAGTTTGCGATACGCGTGCTGTGATCGGAGGGGTACTTTCCTGGGAAGGTAATGCAGAAGTGCCGGCATTGGAGTTTCAGTTGCCTACAGGCCAAAAAGTCAAAGCATTAGACTTGGCATTGAAAAAGTTTGCCTTAGAAGTAGATATCAACGGCAATCTGAAAGGCTCAGTACAGGTCAAGGCTACCAATCCCGAAGACAGAGACCTCTCAGCCGGCCGTGGAGTCATTCTTCTCAGAAAAGGAACAAATTCAACAGTTACCTTCAATTTTTCCAATACAAATTCTTTTACGGGTACCTGGAACTGGAGCGGAATTCAGGGCATTGCCATCGACATTGTTAAAAAAGATGGAAATCAGGATAAAGTAATTGCTGACTTTAAGGGCGACTTTTCAAATCAAGGAGTGTTGAAAGGCACTTTAAAAGCTAAACCAAATGCCAGGTACAAGACCAATGCCTTTACTGTATCACTTGATGAATTAAGTTTAGGACTTGAAGCCAGTATACCTGATGGCACCTTTCACTTGACCAATGGAAGTGGGAAAGCCACTGTTTCTGATCTGAAAGCTGTAAAAGGAACTTTTGTGCTTGTGCTGAACTTTCCTCAAGGGGGAGGTTGCAATGCAGAAGTACAAGCCAATAAGGTAAAAGCATTTTCGATGGATCTGGATGAGCTAAATGTAAATGCTGATTTTGATAGGTATTTTGACCTGACCAAAATTCAGGGCTCTTTAAAAGCAAAACATTCAAAATTCAATGCCAAAATCACTGTGGCAACCTTCTTAGTGGAAGAGGGTGGCCTTAAAGAATTTAACTGTAACGGAAAGGTTAAATATTCAAAATTTTCATTTGATCTGAACAAAGCTGAATACAAAGACGAAATACTAAAAATCAACGCAAGTGTTGAACTCAGTGCCACTGGAGTAAAAGCTGCGGCCAATATTCGGGATTTTACCATTGACCAGGCTGGCGAAATTGCCGTGGGCGGGGTATCAGGGCGTCTTAAACGAGGCTTCTGCGAACTCGAGGTAGATATGACCTTTAAAAACAATGGCTTTAAAGGCTCATTCAGAGGCGAGTTTGCTAAAATTGGCCTTGACGGATCACTGGACTACGGAGTTGTAGATGAGCCGGAGGAGTACCACTATGTTTACTTCAGTGTAGCAGCAAAAACACCTGGAATTCCTATAGGAAACACTGGGTTAAAACTCACACAAGTAGGAGGATCTGTGGGATATAATTACTCCTTTACAGGAATCGATGGACCGGGTCAGCCGCAGAAAGATACCTATTTGATAGGAATACTAGCCGGTATAAGCGATGTGGCTGAAATGTGTGAGGTGGTTGGCAAAATCGAATTAGCACTTACCACCGAAAACGCAACTGTTACTATAAAAGGTAATGTAAAAGTACTGAAAAATACACCCTATTTTAAAGGTGAAGTGGTAGCAGCTTATGCTATACCAGCTAATACCATAAGTGGCCACGTAGGGGCTGATTTGAATTTTCCAACAAATGGATCAATCCTTCAATCAAAGAATTTAAAAATTCATTACTTTTTCGGAAACAACCAGTTTAAAGCCAATGGAAACAACATGGGTGGTGATATGTTTGGTGGTTTGGTGAAACTTCACAACGGATATTTTAATCTGCAGGGCAATCTCGATGACGTTAACAGTTTTACAGGTAGTATCGGTGGCAAATTGACCTCTGAGTTTAATTACAGAGATTCATGGCTTAAGGGAGTGGTTACCTTTACAGCAAGACTCCAGCTGAACTCGCACGCAGATATGAACCTTGACATAAATGGTTTAAGTGGTAGTTTTGGTATTTATGTTCAAGGAATTGCGCAGGTTAGGGTAGAAACCTTCTTTTACGATTTTAATACAGGAGCCTCAGCTGAAGTGTGGGGAGATGCTTCGTACATGAACAACACCCTGACTGTTTCCGGAAGAGCAAGAATTACCTTGCCGGCAAGCATTCCTGGCTATGGAAACCAGATCGAAAGTCCAAATATTTCATTTTCTATTTAAAGAGCTTGACATGAAACAGTTGATTTTGCTCCTAATATTTTGCAAGAGCTTGATTTTGAGTGCACAAAATGAATCTTTCGTGCTTACAGCTGGGAGCCCCGATGGGCTACGCTGGTCATTTTTCTGGATGCCAAAAACAGTTCCAGCCAATTTAAACGGATTTATTTTAAAAAAACGCCGTGAAAAAGAGCGTCAATGGTCTGTTGTGGCAGGTCCAATATCGTTTGAACTTTCTTCAGCTAAGTCGTATGAAAATTTAGGTTTGACAAATGAAACGCTTTTGTCTTTTCGTGAAGAAATCGATTCGCTCTTTCAATCAGGCAAATTAAAGCAGATAGATAATTCTAAACTTGTAAGTGAGCTGCAAGATTCTGAAAAGTTACAGGAATTTAAATTTGGAATAAGCATTAACTACAATGTGGCAAGGGCAGCAGGTCTGGGTTGCGACGATTCAGATGTACAAATGGGCATAGCATACGAATACGGTCTGTTTCTGATGATTAATCAGAAGGAACAGAGTAGACCTGTTGCAACCTTTCGCCTCGTTGGCGGAGAAAAGTTTTTTTTCAATCGAATTTATGACTTTAATGTGCGACTGTTTACGAACAAAAGAAACGTGCAGTTGCTCTGGCGTGCCGATCAGCAAACTCTTAACCTTTTTGCACACAGAGGTTTTAATGTCTATCGGCGCAATGGTGATGAGTGGATCAAAATCAACCCAACACCTGTGATCCAACGTAATCCTGATGGATTTTACTCGGTTTACGATAGCAGCGCATCTCCCACAGAGGTCAATGAATATTCCATTCGCCTGATTTCCTTTTTTAATTTCGAAGACAGCGAAAACTTTTTTAAATACGATCCAAACGAGATCATTGAAACCTATGAAAAACCTGAAATACTTCAAATCATCGGGAATCTGTCTTATGACCAAGGTATTCTGCTAAATTTTAAAATAGCTGAAAGTGTTCAACGTCATATCGATCGCTTTGAAATATGGCGGGCATTGCCTCCTGGCCCTTTTACCAAGATAGGGGTGATCTCTGATCCAAATACCTATTCTTATAACGACAAAGGGCCATTAATACCGAAAGAATACTACGCATATCGGATCAAAGCAGTGTATAAAGACCAAACAGAGATCTCAAGCGACGAGGTAATGTTTTATTACTTGCCTAAAATCGTCCCACCACGCCCTAAAAATTTAAGAGCTACGGTGCGTACCCAAAACATGCGCACTTTCATTACACTCGAGTGGGAAAAGGGAAATCAACAAGACACCATTACTCAGGAATTTTACATATACGCATCTCACCCTCTGTCAAACGACCTTCGGTGGATCAATTTTGAAGAAGCAATTCGCGAAACCCGCTTCGTCTATGAAGTGCCTATGGATCAGGGAGCAACTTATCGCTTTTGTGTATCGTCTTTAGGTAAGTACATGTACGAAAGCGAACCAAGTGATACCATTACAGTAAAAGTGGCCTCGAAAGTGCTCCCGGTACCGATTATAAAGCGCTGGGAAGTAGACTCAAATACAGCCATGATTTATTGGGAATATCCAGATGTGTCTGATTTAAAGGGGTTTCGGATCTATCGCGATGGCATGCTAATCATTACAGAAAATGATTTATCCGCTGATAGGCGGTCATTTTACACAGGCCCAATGCGCTATTTTAGTCAGTACCGGTTTGAAATCGAAGCAATTAGTCACGACGGCATGGCGAGCATGCGATCTGTACCCGTTGAGATAGTAACAGAGAAGAAGAAAAAACAAGTTTCATCCAACTAACTGAGAATCGTTCATGCCGGCATCATGTAATTTATTGGCTTTTTGTCAGGTGCTATTTTGGGCAATTTTTGTTATTACCTCAATGAATGCTCAGGAGTTGAGATACCAAATTCTTGCACCCGAGCCTGAGGGGGTAGTGCCGGCAGAAAACCTGTTTGTGTCCATAATGCTGGATGACCAAAGAACTTTTGTACCCGGGAAAGTGCGCATTTTTCTAAATAAGAAACCCATCTATCCGGAAATAAAAATTCAACAACATACTTTGTCTTTTATTCACTACGAGCTCCTTCGCAATGGAAGAAACTATTTGAGGATTTTTTTTAAAGTACAAGGTTTATCTGGGTGGCAAGAGGTGGAGTGGCATTTTTTTGTAAATGAACGAACACCTGAGAATGCTAAGGAAGGCCAACGTAATAAAGAGTACTCATTTGGAGGCACAATATCTTTTGACAACAGAGAGCAGTTTCTTACAGGACCGGGCGCAGCGCTCAGGCAAGAACCACCTTTTACCCGCACGCTTACTGCCAATACGCGTTTGGTGCTCGATAGAGTAACGATACCCTTTCAAATGTTTGCTACCAGCGATAATCGACCTTTTCTTCAGAGCAGAAATTTTTTTCAAACTGGCTTACAAACCTCCTGGTTTGAAGCTTTGGTAGGAGATCTAAATCCGGCGTTTGACCGACTGGTGCTCTCAGGTGTGCGCATTACGGGCTTCAGCACTCATGTGAAGGTTGGGGGCTCAGGCCTGCACATAGTGCATGGCCAACTGAATAGACCCGTAGAAGGCCGGCTGGAGCGATGGGACGAAAAATTTGGGACAATTCCGCAGAATATGATAAACGATTCTCAATTGGTGGTGCCAGGCACTTACCAGAGGAATTTGACTGCCGTACGAATGTATGTAGGCAACAAAAAGAAAACTTGGATGCTGGCTTTGCAAGGTCTCAAAGCAAAAGACGATACTTCTTCAATTCAATATGGATTGGCTCCTAAAGACAATCTGGTAGGTGGTGCTGAATTTCAGGCCCGCCTCTTTCGTCGAAGGGTTCTCCTTCAATCAGGTATTTCACTCAGCGCCATAACCAACGATATTTCACTCGGGGTTTTATCAAACCAGGAACTCGATACCAATTACAATGTAAAACTTCCCTTCGATCCATCAGCATTTCAGCGGATTTTTGTAATAAATTCATCTACTAAGCCTACACAAATTTCCACAGATTTTGTCAGTTATTTTATTAACATTAATTGGAGTACAAGCTGGCACCAAATGACGGCTGATTACAGCCGTATTGGTCCACAGTATTTTTCTCTCAGCAATCCCTTTTTGAGAAACAATACAGATAATTTGCTCTTTCAAGAGCGATTGTTTTTGTTCAAGAAAAAACTCACCATCACAGGCATATATCAAGCTTATACAAATAATCTGAACAACGCCCTGCTTTCAACTTTAAAAACAGAAAACTATGGTGCTGGTGTACAAGTAAATATTTCGGCAAAATATCCGACTATTTTTTTTCAGTACAACCGACAAAGCCGTTTGAGTACAAGAAGTGTAATACCTGGTGCTGAGGTTGATGATTATCTCACAATGTTCAATGGCATCATTTCCTACAATGTACAGCGGGGCAGGTGGAATACAACGTTCAGACTAAGTGGATTTTTAAATGAAAGAACAGACCGTATTCGCCCTGGTTCGAGCAACACGTTTTACAATGTAATGATCGGCCTGGGCGAGCGATTCGGGAGCAGAACTTACCTGTCCTTGGATTTTGGTAAAACATTGCTATACAGTAATGTACAAGAAAAATTGAGTGATGTGAACGCTTTTAATGTAAACCTTTTGTACGACCTTATAGAAAACAAACTGCAGGTAAGTGCATCGGCGGGTAATAATCGATCGCTTTCATCGGCATGGAACTTACCACAGATTCGCAATTCGTTCATTATGAGAGTGAGATATGTGGTAGTTAAAGGGCTTACAATCGATCTGGAGGGTGGATGGCAGCCCTTTGAAGACCGAAACACACCCATTAACAATTATCAGGATGGCTACGCATATGCCCGGGTAAGCTATGACTTCTTTGTGTCGAACAGGTCGTTGGCCCGCTGACATATATTTCTATTTTGCTTTGTATTTGTCGTACAGTCCTTTGCCTTGGAGAATCAAGGGAATACACTTTTCAATCCTTCGCAATCGGGCCTCAGGTGTTTTAGGCTCGGCGAAATACAGCAGATATGCCTTTTGCCGGCCAGGTGTGAGTTGATAGAAGGCTTTTTTTAAGCCTGATACCGATTCAAGTTTTTGTGTGAATTCCTCTACTTCAGGTGGTGAATTTTGTTTGAAGGTGACTTTTTTTACGGAGCTCTCAAGTTGGATGGCCTGGGCTATCAGGTAAAGAATGTCTTCTCTATGCTGTTCAACCTGCGTCGTATCAGTAAATCGTATAACTCTGCCAACCTGTGTATTTTCACCTGGCTTTACAAGTAGACCTTTCGGGTCGTGAAGTAGAGCTCCTTTAAAAAAACTTAGCACGCAGTAATCTCTAAAAGCTCCAACGATTGCTACATTTTTGCCATTGTAGGTATAGCAGGGGGCATTCCACTTAATTTCTTCTTTTAAGGTGGTGCTTCGCAACAGGTTGATCAGTGCTAAAAGCACAGAATTGTGGATGATTACACTGCAATTTGCTGTATTCCAGCGTTCGCAACGACCACAGCCGCTTTGTAAATAGTGCGTTACGTTTTCAGGTTTGCGATTCATACAAAAAAAATCCCCCAAAGGTAAACTTGGGGGATTTGAAAGGATGTGTATTGGATTGCTATTGTTTAGAAACCTATTTTTAATCCGAAAGCTACACCTGCATTGGTAAAGGTACCGAGCATGTACTGTGCCTGAAGGTAAAAGATGCCGAGATTGATAAAAAGGCCACCGCCGTAGTTGATCATAGTGTTGTTTGTCTTGATGTCAACAGGATCTTGAAAATCAAGTTTGATCTGGTCTCTTATCGGGCCTGGAACACCTGTGAAATCTTCGAAATCATAGGTAAATCTACCGGATAGGAGCAACTCGTTGCTGTAAGTAATTCTCGAAATCTGTAGATAAGGTTTGATGATCCACAAGTATTTACCAATGGTGAGGTCAAAGGAGCGGGAAGTAGAATTGAAGGTAAACTTGTTGGGGTTTGGATTGTCCTGGATGGGGTTGTTGATAGCGATGTCTAACTTTTGGTAGCTAAAGCCTGCCTTGATTTCGAGCGGCAACTTAAACCAGCCGGCTATATCGTGAATTACGCCTATACCCAGTAATCCAATTTGACCTGTTTCCTGAATGTTTGTATTAGGGACATAACGAAGGGCTAAACCGGTATGTATTGGTGTCCAAATTCCGAGCTGTGCTCCAGCTGCTGGGGTGATTTGTATCGGCAGGTTTAGACCCTCAAGGGCATCGATATCCACAGTTACGTAATCGTTTTTAATCGGGTCGAAGAGGCGATTGCCATTGTCATCGGTTATGAAATAGCGCATGGTGTTTGTCGTCTGGCCGCCGGTGAGGGTAGGCAGAATGTTGTCGTTTGGATTTACCAGTTCGAAATTGACTTTGTTGAGCGTATTAAAGTCAAAGGACTTGTAAGTATCTGGCAGCAGGCTACCTGTGACGAAGGTAGAAATGTTGATGTTGAACTTTGCACCAGCTTTATGGGGTATTTGCCACATGAGGCCGTTTGCAGCACCGAAAGACTCGGTGAAAGGACGTAGGTATGCACCGAAGTAGCTGTTGAAATTTGTTTTAATTTCATTTGAAAGTCGCTGATTATCAAACGTCTGAGCATATGACTGTACGATGCACGACATCAGCATAAAAAGAAATAACTTTTTCATTTTACTTTATTTTTATTACAAATGTATTTTATCAAAATTCTTTAATTTATGATACAAATGATGTAAAAAATTATTTTTGTGTAGTTTCTGTAAATTTTGTTAAGTTTTGATCTTTTCTTATCGAAGGGTAAGAATTTTTAGATAGTTTTACTTTGAAATCGCCCGGGGAGAAGTGTTTATAAAAAAGGATATTTGAAGGGGGATTCAAAGAGGGAATAAATTTCGACTTAAATTGGTACCACGCTGGTTTTGAAAAGTATGCGGTTGGGTTTTTAAAATTATATTCTTTTTAGAAAAATTGCTTTTGAGAAGCGGAAAAGTTTAATAGCTTTGCAGCCCCTTTTCTAGAGAAAGTTCTTTGTAAACGACGGGATGTAGCGCAGTTGGTAGCGCACTACGTTCGGGACGTAGGGGTCGCTGGTTCGAGTCCAGTCATCCCGACTTTCTGCGGCTATGCCCCGGGCTGATGTGCTGCGTATTGTAAAGAGCTAAATTGCCCAAATAATATATTCCATCGGGATGTAGCGCAGTTGGTAGCGCACCTGGTTTGGGACCAGGGGGTCCCAGGTTCGAGTCCTGGTATCCCGACCTTGGTGAGTAGAAGAGGCGTTGGTTTTATGCCAATGCCTCTTTGTTTTGAAGAGGATGTTTCGGGATGTAGCTCAGGTGGTAGAGTACACGTCTGGGGGGCGTGTGGTCGCTGGTTCGAGTCCAGTCATCCCGACAAAAAATGTAAACTAATAGAGCAGGTGTGAAAGCCTGCTTTTTTTTTGTCTTTCAGGGAGAGCTTAATGGGGTTTTTGTGAGGAAGCCAAACGAAGCGAACAGCTCAAGAGAGATTAAGAAGGCGCGTGTGGGTACAATACACAATTAAGGCGGAGCTGAGCCGAATCAAAAACGTTAGGCGACCTCCAAAGTAGTCAGATACAGACAAAGATGCCACAGCATCTTGTCTGGACAAGCCCAGACGAAGTCAGCAATCGCTGCCTTTTCTGGACAAGCCTGAGAGGCTTGCCCATTTGAGTAAACTTCGAAGGGAACCCATAAAGGAAAAAAGTTCAGTTTTTTATGAGCTATGATTTTTGGTAAAAAAAACAGTAAGATTAAGGATGCCGAGATGAGTTTTCTGGGGCATCTGGAGCAGCTGAGGGTGCACATCATTCGCTCGGTGGTGGCTTCTGTGGTGGCCGCTTCCGTGGTATTTGGCTTTAAAAACTTTTTCTTTGATGTGGTGCTGCTCAGTCCGACCAAGGCGCAGTTTGTTACATATGAGCTTTTCTGCTCGGTTAGTAAGTTTTGGGGTGGCGAGGTGTTTTGTATGGAGGAAATGCCCTTTCGGATTGTGAATTTGAAAATGGCCGGGCAGTTTGCGATGCATTTATGGGTTTCGCTGGTGGGGGGTGTGATTTTGGCCTTTCCGTATATTGTGCTGCAAATATGGCTTTTTGTGGCACCGGGGTTGAAGCCTGAAGAAAGGAAATATGCCGGTGTTTTGATTGGGTCGAGCAGTATTTTGTTCTTTTTAGGGGTTTTGTTCGGATACTTTTTGATTGTTCCGCTTACGGTGCAGTTTCTGGGTACTTATCAGGTCAGTGATTCGGTGGCAAATCAGATCGATTTATCGTCGTACATCTCAACGGTAACGAGTGTACTGCTGGCATGTGGGGTGATGTTTCAGCTACCTGTGCTGGTGTATGTAGGTTCGAAACTTGGACTGCTTACCCCGGAGTGGATGCGAAAGTACCGCAAGCACGCCTTTGTGGTAGTGCTCATTGTGGCGGCTGTGATCACTCCGCCTGATGTAGCCAGTCAGATTTTGGTGACAATACCTGTAATGATCTTATATGAAATCAGCATCTTGATCGCCTCCCGAATATCAAAAAGACAAACGTTGCGGTAAGGTTGGTGAGAATATTTATCAACACCTATGGCTATAAAATGATTTTTTAGGACTTTTACTCAGCGAGCTTCGGGACGCTAAGATGTAAAAAACATTGACCTGCTATGGAACAAATCAGCCAGATAAAACTGCCTAAAAAGCAAGATGAGGCTAAAGACTTTTATTTGAGTCAAGGCAAAGTGCCTCCACACGACCTAGGGCTGGAAGAAGCTGTACTTGGCGCCCTTCTAATCGACAACAGAGCAATTGGAGAGGTGCTTGAAATCTTACAGCCTGAGCACTTCTATAATCCAAAGCACGGAATCATCTTCGAATGCGTCAAGGAGCTCTTTAGCCGTAGTGAGCCGGTGGATTTACTGACTGTAAGTGCTGAGCTGAAGAAGAACGGAAAGATTAAAGAAGTAGGGGGCGATGCATATCTGGTGTATTTGAGTCAGCGCGTGTTTTCGTCAGCACACGTTGAATATCATGCTCGAATCATATTAGAGAAGTACCTGCTGAGAGAAATCATATATATATCAGGGCAGTTAGAGAAAAAAGCTTTTTTGGATGAAACAGATCCGATCGAGCTGCTCGATGAAACGGAACAAAGGCTCTTTGAACTCACTGCAGGTAACCTTAAGCGAAACTTTACCACTGCTGGCGACCTGGTTAAGGATGCTTTGAAGCAGATGGAGGAGATTAGCAAAAAGGAGGGATTGAGCGGTGTACCGAGTGGCTTCAGAGCTCTTGACAGCATCACGGGTGGTTGGCAGCGTTCTGATTTGATCATTTTAGCCGCGCGACCATCGATGGGTAAAACGGCTTTTGTGCTTTCGCTGGCGCGCAACATGGCAATTGAAAACAACATTCCGGTTGCTTTCTTTTCACTGGAGATGTCGGCTGTGCAGTTGATTATGCGACTGATATCGTCTGAAACAGGGATCCCTAACCAAGCCTTGCGCAATGGTCGGCTAACTCCTGATCAATGGAACATGCTCTACACTAAGTCGAGCAAACTGGAAAAGGCACCTCTATTCATAGATGATACGCCGTCGATATCCATCTTTGACTTAAGGGCTAAATGTAGGAGGCTAAAGGCGATTCACGACATTCAATGCGTGATCATCGACTACCTACAGTTGATGACCGCTGGCAATCAGAAAAATGGTACTCGAGAGCAGGAAATTTCGAGCATTTCGCGAGCCCTGAAGGTCATAGCAAAGGAACTCAATATTCCGGTGATCGCTCTGGCACAGGTAAACAGAGCGGTGGAATCGCGTGGAGGCAGCGACAAGCGACCTATGCTGAGCGACCTGCGCGAATCGGGCGCCATAGAGCAAGATGCTGACATCGTCAGCTTCCTGTATCGACCTGAATACTACAAATACGAAACCTGGGAAGATGGTACGCCATGCGCCAACCAGGCGGAGTTGATCATTGCCAAGCACCGTAACGGTGCATTGAAAAATGTGCGCTTTCGCTTTGAAAATGAAACGACTTCTTTTGTTGAAATGGGCATACCCGGCGAAATGGACACCTCAGAGTATGGAGAAATTATCTTAGAATCTAAGTTGAACCGCGGAGGAGGCATCGCTGCAGACGATTCAGGAGGGCAGAGCAATATCCCAACGTTTATTCCCTTTGGCGGACCATCCTTTACGCCTTATAGAAATCCGGCAAGCGGAAGTACATTTGTAGATGACTTTGCCAGCGATTCGGACGAGGATGATACGCCGTTTTAATAACATCACTCTATTTGCGATTATTTGGTTAACATCTTCAACTGTCTGGGGAGACTATCTTCTCATCCCGATGGATGAACTCAGCCAAAGGAATCACTTAAAAAGCTATGGAATTGCATACTGGACGATAAAGAATCACACCCCAATTGAATGGCTTCTCAACTACAGAGGAGGCTCTTTTTTGATTCCAGCACGCGATGCTGTGGTGCGGGAGTGCAGAATCAGAGGGGTGTCGTTTGAAATACTGTCATCTGCTCAAGCCGAACAAATTCGAACAGAAATTTCGAGCCCGGCAGTAAATATGGATGTGGTGAAGCTGGAAGTAGTTCCGAAAATAGCCGTGTATACCCCTCCTGGTAGTCAGCCCTGGGACGACGCGGTGACGCTGGCTATGGAATATGCCGAGATTCCCTACGACAAAATTTACGACCGCGAAATTCTGGAAGGCAAGCTAAAAGACTACAACTGGATACACCTGCATCACGAAGACTTCACCGGACAATACGGTAAATTTTATGCCGCATACCGCAATGCTCCCTGGTATATCCGTCAAAAAAATGAGCTGGAGTCGCTGGCGCGAAGCCTGGGTTTTGCCAAGGTGTCGCAGCTGAAGCTCGCAGTAGTAGTAAAGCTGAAAGAATTTATTGAAAATGGAGGATACCTATTTGCCATGTGCTCAGCTACAGATTCATACGATATTGCTTTGGCTGCTGCTGGTATTGATATCTGCGAAAGCATGTTTGACGGTGATCCGGCAGAACCCAACTACAATTCCAAATTAAACTTTGGAAACACCTTGGCCTTTCGGAATTTTACTCTAAGTACAAACCCTTACGAATACGAATATTCGGATATAGACATGACCAATGTGCGCAGGGTAGAAGTGGAAAACGACTACTTCGGGCTTTTTGAATTCTCTGCCAAATGGGATGTGATCCCTACCATCCTAACCCAAAATCACACTCGTGTAATTAAGGGATTTATGGGACAAACTACGGCATTTAATCGAAAATTGATTAAACCGGGTATTGTCATTCTGGGAGAGAACAAACAGCTCAACGAAGTGCGCTATTTATATGGTGTACACGGCAAGGGATTTTTCACCTTCTATGGTGGGCATGATCCGGAAGACTATCAGCATCGGGTAGGCGATAAGCCTACGGATCTGGATGAGCACCCTAATTCTCCCGGTTATCGTCTAATACTCAACAACATACTGCTTCCGGCAGCTCAACGCAAAAAACAAAAGACTTAATGACCGACTATCTCAAGGGAAAAGTACTTTGGATCACCGGAGCCTCCTCAGGCATCGGTAAAGGTTTAGCATTGGAACTTAATAAAATTGGGAACTGTACTCTAATATTGAGTGCCAGAAGGCGCGAATTGCTCGAAGAGTTGGCCAAACAGTGCACACAGGTGAAGGTGCACACACTCCCGTTGGATTTAGAAGACTATGCAAAAGCCAGCCAATGGACTGAAGAGGCTGTAAAACTTGCCGGTCGAATCGATATTTTAATCAATAATGCGGGAATTGGTCAGTTAAGCAATTCGCTCGATACGCTCGACGAGGTTGAGGAAAAAATAATGCGCATCAACTACTTTGGTAACGTAGCACTTGCCAAGGCTGTAGCCCGCAGGATGATCGCACAAGGCGGTGGGCAGATCGTGGTAATATCCAGCGTTTTAGGTCAGTTTAGTCAGCCGAGATTGGCCACTTATGCCGCATCGAAACATGCTCTGTATGGTTATTATGAAGGCTTCAGAGAAGAAGTGCGGAAAAAGGGCATAAAAGTCCAGATCGTGAGTCCTGGATTTATAAATACTGAAGTCACGCTCAATTCGCTCAAAGGCGATGGCACTAGGCTTATGAAAAACAGTCCGGCTCAGGAAAAAGGGATGCGCACAGATGTATTCGCGCGCAAGCTCATCAAAGTGATGCAATCGGGCAATGAGCACGTTTACATCGGCGGTCCGGAAATCTTGGCAGCTTATTTTAAACGATGGTTTCCCAGGCTTTTCTATTGGCTGATGCGCAGGTTCGTTTTCAAAACTTAACAACACATCACTGCTCACTACCTGCATAGATTTGCACTTTAAATTTTACCAATGGCCGATACACAGGTATTGCTTCACTTTGATCGATTTGTCGATAAATTTTCGAAAGCAGAACTCATCGATATATACAGAAAAATCCTTTTGCCCCGCTTGATTGAGGAAAAAATGCTCATTTTGCTTCGGCAGGGCAGAATTTCCAAATGGTTCAGCGGATGGGGTCAGGAGGCTATTTCGGTAGGAGTAGCCTATGCAATGGAGAGCGATGAATATTTGCTGCCCATGCATCGCAATTTGGGGCTCTTCACCACTCGCGGAATTCCTTTACATCGGCTTTTTGCGCAGTTTCAAGGCAAGCCCCTGGGTTTTACCAATGGTAGAGATCGTTCATTTCACTTCGGCAGCAATGAACACCGCATCGTAGGGATGATCAGTCATCTTGGTCCTCAAATGGGCATTGCTGACGGGATTGCTTTGGGCAATGTACTGAAAGACAACAAAAAAGTAGTTGCCGTTTTCACCGGCGACGGTGGTGCCAGTGAAGGTGATTTTCACGAGTCTGTAAATGTGGCTGCCGTATGGAACTTGCCAGTCATTTTCGTGATCGAAAACAATCAATGGGGGTTAAGCACACCGAGCAGCGAGCAGTTTCGCTGTGCGCGTTTTTCTGACAAAGGCATTGGCTACGGTATTGAGGCCGAGACCATTGATGGGAATAACATTCTGGAAGTGATCGATGCTGTGCGCTACTGGAGACAAAAGCTCAGCCAGGGCAATGGCCCGGTATTACTGGAGTGCATTACCTTTCGCATGCGCGGCCATGAAGAGGCCTCTGGCACAAAGTACTATCCGTCAGGTATACAAGATGAGTGGGCAAAGAAAGACCCGGTAGCGCAGTACGAGCATTTTCTGTTGGAGGAGGGCGTGCTGACAGAGAAACTCGTAAACGAAATTCGTTCTGAGATCAAAGCACTCATCAACTCAGAGCTGGAAGTGGCTTTTTCAGCACCTAATGCTGCCTTCGACCGCGAAAAGGAATTGGCCGATGTTTATGCTTCGTTTGATTATAAAATCACTCACCCTACGGGTAATACTCGCGAGATGCGTTTGCTCGATGCCATCACTGATGCAATGGATCAGGCCATGCAGCGCCATCCCAATCTCATCTTGATGGGTCAAGACATTGCGGAATACGGCGGGGTATTTAAGGCTACAGAAGGCTTCGTACACAAATATGGCAAAGCCCGTGTACGCAATACTCCCCTGTGCGAAAGTGCCATAATAGGTGCGGGTCTGGGCCTATCAATCAATGGCTTTAAGGCCATGGTGGAAATGCAGTTTGCCGACTTTGTGACCGAAGGCTTTACACAAATCGTAAATAACCTTGCAAAAATCCACTACCGTTGGGGGCAGAATGCCGACGTAGTGGTACGTATGCCTACAGGAGCCGGCGTAGCCGCCGGACCGTTTCACAGCCAGAGCAATGAGTCTTGGTTTGCTCACGTTCCGGGTCTTAAAATTGTCTATCCAGCCTTTCCAGTTGATGCAAAGGGTCTGCTGCTCACCGCTTTCGAAGATCCTAATCCGGTCATGTTTTTCGAACATAAAGCGCTGTATCGCTCAGTAAGCGGTCAGGTGCCTGAGGGTTATTACACGTTACCCTTTGGGCAGGCCAATGTGGTATCAAAAGGCAAAGACCTTACACTGGTAACTTATGGCTTCGGAGTTCATTGGGCATTAGAATATAAAAAAAATCATCCTGAGTACAGCATTGAAATCATTGACTTGCGCACTCTTATACCCCTTGATGAAGAGACCATTTATCAATCCGTAAAAAAGACCGGTAGAGCACTGGTGCTTTACGAGGATACTTACACCGGAGCTTTTGGCGCTGAGATTGCAGCGCGCATCAGTGAATTTTGTTTTCGATGGCTCGATGCACCTGTAGGCAGAGTAGGTTCGTTAGATACACCTGTGCCGTTTAATTCAGTTCTCGAAGAGGGTTTTCTGGCCAAAAGCCAAATGGATGAAGCCATTCGTCGAGTGCTGGAGTTTTAAGATGGATCTTATTTTCCCCTGCCTTGCAGAACGATGACGATAGTGTAGAAGAGGATTTTAATGTCGTTCAACAGATTAGCGTTCTCCAAATACACCAAATCGTATTTAAGCCGTAGTATCATTTCATCCACATTTTCCGCATAACCAAACTTTACCATTCCCCATGAGGTAATTCCCGGTTTGAGTTTGTGAAGTTGGCGGTAGTAAGGGGCTTTTTTCACAATTTGATTGATGTAATATTCCCTTTCGGGTCTTGGGCCCACGACCGACATTTCACCTTTTAAAACATTGAGAAACTGGGGGAGCTCGTCGATTCTATATTTTCGCATGATGCGACCCCAGGGTGTAATGCGCGGATCGTCTTCGCAACTGAGTTGTGGGCCGTTTGTTTCTGCATCGGCGATCATTGACCGGAATTTGATAATTTTAAATTTTCGACCTTTGTAGCCAATGCGCTCTTGAACGAAGAAAATCGGCCCCGGTCCCGAAGCTTTTACCAATAACATCGAAAGGAGAAATACCGGAGAAAAAATCACTAAAACAAGGACTGACACCACAATATCAAACACACGCTTCACAAAAGCCTGAGTGGCGCTAAGCGGCTGCGTTGGTATTTCGACAAGAGGTTCACCATACGACTCGAGCTTTACCTTACCGCTGAGAATGTCGTATGTGTCAGGGATCATTTTAACCTTCACATCCTCATCTTCCAGCAGTGTGAGGATGTTTTGCACTTTTCCGTGCTCGCGCGATTCTACAGCTATGATGACTTCTTCTACATCGATTTCTCTAATTATACGTTCCAGATCCGTATAGTTGCCTAAATATTTTAAGCGCTTTTCGAGCAGAAATTTTATGTTGTTGTCTACACTTACAAAGCCTATAAATCGATGACCTGTTGAGAAGCTTTTACCGACAATATTATTGTATAAATCCACAGCATTTTGATTGCTGCCCACTATAATAGTATTGTAATAAATTTTGCCTTTTTGGATCTGGTGATTGGTTCGCGATGTAATGATGAATCGGAATAAATAAGTGAGTAAGAAATGGTAAGAGAAAAAGATGAAAAAAGATTTGTAATAATCTCGGTAATCTAATACAAAATCGTCGAGAAAGAAGAGAAAAAACAAGAGGATAGAGCCGAAAAGCGTTTGATTGAATGTTTGAAAAAATTCTCTAAGCCTCGAACGGCGAAAGATGTCGTTGTAAAAGCCTGAAATTTGGTAAATAGCAAGCCATATACCTGTAAATACGAGCGCTCCCAGTAAATAATTAATGTCGAAATTAAAAGAAGTATTGATTTGAAAAATACGAGTTTCGATGTATTTTTTTCGATAATAAAATAGTACGGAATACGATAAGATCGATGCTAGAGAATCGAAGGTTACATATATAGCTTTTTGGAAAAATTCTCTTCTTTTTCTTTCGCGTGAAATCATGCTAAAACTTCGATTCTACTGCAAATAGACCAATTTTAAATTGTCGATCAAAAATTCAGTGGATGGTGAATTAATTTCTGGTTTTACAGCGCCCAAAAAAATTTGATAGTCTAAAGCATTCGGATTACCTGATACTTCGGGTGTAAGATCGATGTATATCTTTCTCCATTCACCCGGTGTAGGGCGAATCTGCACTACAGGAGCTTGTACCACTCTATCAAATAAATTGGCGAAAATGCCTACTGTAAAGGGCTGATTACCGCTGAAATTCATTTCCAGATACACTTTACGCCCATTTTTTGGGAGCACATATCGATTCGATGTAGCGATTTCGACCAGTGTTTGCCCGGGCTTTAGAGCCACGCGGCCTGAGGCAATATTGATTTCCGGTTTCTGAGTGTTCTGAAAAATAGTATCGGGATGGGTGACTTTTACGATGTCGGTATCTGATTTTTCAGTGCGCTGCAGTGAAATACCCAATCCATCGAAGTCTTCGACGATGATCACTTTTGCATTCTCTCTGTAAAAAGCCTTAGGTATGGAATCCATGGTTGCTTCAAAGTAATACGACTTACCCGGTTGGAAGTTAAAAGTTTCATTTACTGGCTGCAGCATGCTGTACACATCGCGCATAGAGCGGATGCCATTAGCTGATATACCATAGCGCAATGTGATGGAGTGCTGACCTTCAACCGGAATAAGTACTCGAGCCGGAAGTTCATAAACGCCTAATTCTCTGTTCTCCAGCGTTACCCATACACTATTTATGCTGTGTGAGGCTGTTCCCTGGGTTACGTAATCGGTTATCATCTCTACATCAGGTATGTAGAGATATGCTGGTACGGGAGCTTTTTCAAAGGTACATGACAGGGAACTGATGATAAGGAATATTAAGAGTAGTAGTCTTAGCGTCATTGAATCATTGAAAGGTTTACACGTATTTTCTGAAGAATTTCATGTGCCACCTCAAGGGAGTTCACACCATCATCGAGCGTTACTTCTTCAGTTGTATTATTAGCAATCGAGTAATAGAACGTTCTCAGCTCTTCTTCTATTGCGTTTAGAGGCTTTATTTCCGGTTTAGTATATTCGAGTTCCTTGGTTTCGCCGGCAGCATTTTTGAGTGTGAGGGCAAAAGGATTTTTACCTCGCGCATTTTCAGGAACTAAAGAGATAACTTCACTTTCTTTGGTCAAAAAATCCACGCTGATGTATGCATCGCGCTGAAAGATGCGCATTTTGCGCATTTTTTTCATACTGATTCGGCTGGCGGTAAGATTAGCTACTGCACCGTTAAGGAATTCAATCCGTGCATTGGTGATGTCAGGTGTATCGCTGATGACGGCTACTCCGCTGGCGCTGATTTTTTTTACGGGCGACTGAACAGCTGCGAGCACTACATCGATATCGTGAATCATAAGATCCAGAACTACTGGCACATCGGTGCCTCGAGGATTGAACTCGGCAAGGCGGTGTGCTTCGATAAACATGGGATTTTTAATCTGGTCTTTTACAGCTAAAAAGGCGGGATTAAAGCGCTCTACATGGCCTACCTGTACTTTTACTTCTGCTTCAGCATAAAGTTTTTGCAGTTTCCGCGCCTCTTGAAGGGTGTGAGTTACGGGTTTTTCGATGAAAAGGTGTTTGCGGCTTTTTAACACACGACGCGCCAGCTCAAAGTGTGTGGTGGTGGGTGTTACGAGATCAATCGCGTCTGAAGCTTCTAACAATTCATCGAATGTGGAGAACACATACACTCCGTGATCTTCACCTACCTTTTGAGCGGTTTCGGCATCGGCATCATAAATACCACTTACACTCCACTCAGGTATATTCAGCAAACATTTGAGGTGAATTTTACCCAGATGACCAACGCCAGCAAGTCCGATTTTCATTTATTTCCTTTGAGACGGGCAAAAATATCATTACACAGAAGTTTGAATCTCTTAATGATCTGTTTTTGTGATTTTCAAAGTCGAATCGCCCTTTGTTCAAAGGCAATTTCTTACATTGAAAAAATGCCGGCACATGCTTCAATGTACTTTTGTGCTTCATTTTGTCGCGTTCTATGGATTTTGAAAAAATCAAAAAAGATATTCTTGACAAGCAACTTTCCAATTTTTATTTACTTCACGGCGAAGAGCCTTATTTCGTAGATCAGCTCACCCATTTTATTGAGCATACCATTCTTCAGCCAGAGGAGCGAGACTTTAACCAAATGGTGCTTTACGGGGCAGAAACGTCGGTACAAAGAATCATAGAAGAGGCAAAGCAGTTTCCTTTTGGCGCACCCTACAGGGTGGTCATTGTTAAAGAAGCCCAGGAACTTTTAAATATTGAACAACTCCGAGCATATTTGGAAAATCCTAATCCTCAAGCCATACTGGTTATAAGTGCAAAAGGAGAAAAAATCGATGGTCGATTGGCTATTGTACAATTAGCCAAAAAGAAGTTTGTCGAATTTTATTCTCCGAAAATAAAAGATTACCAGATGCCGGCTTTCATCCAGGAGTATCTGAGAAGCCAGGGCATACAGGCTGACAAGCATGTGTGCGATATGATCTATGAGGGTGTGGGTACGGAGATATCTGTATTAGCCAATGAAGTACGGAAAATACGCTTGTATTTCGGAAAAGATAACATCCATCTCAAAGCCGAAGATGTAGAGAAGCTCATCGGTGTGAACCGGGAATTCAATGCCTTCGAACTGTCAAATGCTGTCATGCAAAGAAATTTTGAAAAAGCTGCACGCATTGTCCACTTTTTCAAAAAAAACCCGAAACAGCACCCGGCAATCCCGATTGTGGCCGGAATATTTAATTCGTTTTACCAATTATACGCGATCTACTTGGCCAACATTCAATCCGAAAGTCAGGCCGCCGAAATGCTAAAACTTCATCCCTACGTGGCGAAAAATCTGATGGGCTATAAGCGCAACTTCTCAGAGGAAGATTGCGAAATGGCCATTCTCTATTGCACGCGCTGCGATGCCCGCATCAAGGGTGTAAACAATCATTCGACCGACGCTTTTGATGAGATTTTTGATTTGATTTACAGACTTACACATAAATACTGGTGGTGATTACAGATACCATAGCAGCCATAGCCACTCCCTACGGCCAGGGCGCCATTGGGGTAATCCGATTGTCGGGAAAAGATGCTTTTTCGATTGTAAAGGAGCATTTTAAGCCTGCAAAGGGCTCATTTGAGCCAAAGCTGGTAAAGGGCTACACCCTTCGATACGGAGAGTGGTGGTATCAGGGAGAGTTGATTGATGAGGTGCTGATTTCCTTTTTTGTACAGCCGCATTCTTACACCGGTGAGGATGTGGTTGAGATCAGCTGTCACGGCTCCCCTTACATTTTGAATCGAACTTTGGAGAGCTGTCTGGATACAGGTGCCCGACTGGCAGAGCCAGGTGAGTTTACGCTCAGGGCTTTCCGAAATGGCAAGATGGACCTCGGCCAGGCCGAAGCTGTCGCTGATCTGATCGCATCGGAGAGCAAGGCTGCCCATCAGGTGGCCATGCATCAGCTCAAAGGACACTTCAGCCGCGAACTCGAGCAAATGCGCTCGCAACTCATCGAATTTACCGGTCTTCTGGAACTGGAACTCGACTTTGCCGAAGAAGATGTGGAGTTTGCTGACCGAAGTCGTTTTTTTGAATTACTCGACCGCATCAAAGAGCGACTTCGCTCGCTGATTGAGTCTTTTTCGCTGGGCAATGCCATAAAAAACGGTGTGCCCGTAGCTATACTCGGTGCACCGAATGCAGGCAAATCCACTCTGCTCAACGCCCTGCTGGGTGAAGAAAAGGCCATCGTATCGCACATACCCGGCACTACGCGCGATGTGATCGAAGATGTCATTACCATCGATGGCATTCAATTTCGGTTTATCGACACAGCCGGCCTGCGAAAAACCAGCGATGAGATTGAAGAAATCGGCATACGCAGAGCCCTGGAACGCGCTTCAAAAGCACGAATTATTCTCTATGTTTTTGACGTACATGCGAGTTTGCAAAGCGAAGTGCAGGCTACTTATGATTTAATCAAGGAGCATGCTCCAGAAGCGACCATCCTAAAGTTGGGCAATAAGGCTGATTTGGTACAAAAAGTTGAATCCTTGGGCGATGATATTCTCTTCATCTCAGCAAAGGAAAAAGTAGGGATTGATGTACTGAAAAAGGCTCTTGTAAAGGAGATTTTTCACGAAAAGCGGATTGATAATCAGGTCATCATCACCAATGTGCGCCATCTGGATGCGCTTAAGAAGTCGCTCACTGCCCTTGAGGAGGCTGAAAGGGGACTTCGTACGGGCTTGAGTGGTGAGTTGGTGGCCATCGATTTGAGGCAGGCGCTATACCATATGGGGTCGATTACAGGGCAGGTCGTAGCTGACGACATCTTGGGATACATTTTTGCGAATTTTTGTATTGGGAAATAGTGGGCATTTCTACTGTAGAACTCTCAGAAAAACGCAGATAAGATTTTAGTTTTATTTGAAAGTTCAAAAAGCTTCTTGAATTAACCCTTGACCCTTAATCAAAAATTTACTGTCCCCTTACCCCCCCCACTCTCCGCGTTTTTGGGCGCAAAGGGTAGGGTATTTCTTCTCAAATAAGTGGAAGAGCTCTCAGAAAGGGTTTTGATTAAAAATAAAGTTTAAAGGAGCGTAGTTAAAAAAAGCTAGCGAAGCCGAAGGTTATTGCTTTGAGTTTACATACTTTCTCCTTGCTCAATGTAAGCGAAACTAATCTATCACATTTTTTCCTGTGTCGTTCCAATGGAGCTAAATGACGGTTTGTAATTACAAGGCTATTCACATTACGCCCCGATGGGGCTATAATCACATCGCTCTTTCTGTATGAATAAAAAAATATGCATTCCTCCGCAATAAAAATCCGCAGCAATAATCTGCGTGCATCTGTGCTTCAAAAAAGTTTTAGTTTTAGTCAAAGTTAATGATCAAAAAAATCACCGGTACAGCCGTATCTCCCCCCGGCGGATGGGCATGGGATTGCCGTGGCGGTCGGTGTGGCGGATTACGTACAGGTACACCCCGTCGGGCACCGGGCGGCCGCGGTGGGTGCCATCCCAGCACTGGCTGATGTCGTCGCTCTGATAAACAAGTTCACCCCATCGGCTGAAGACCTGTATCTGGTAGCTGCCCAGGTTATCGCCTACCACCTCGAAGCAGTCGTTTCGCCCGTCGCCGTTGGGCGTGAAGGCATTGGGGATGTAGAGGGTGGTTTCGCAGTTTTGCAGCTCTACCCTGAAGTCCTGCCGGTAGCCCCCGCATGGGTTGCTCACTTCTACCCAGTACGTGCCCATCTGCCGGGGAGCAAAGGTAGGCGAAGTACTGCCGTCGCTCCACAGATAGGTGGCGCTATCAGCCGATACATCGTAGAGCACCGGCCCGAAGAAGCACACGGCCGTATCGTGTACCTTCACCGTCGGTGGGTCGATCACCGATACGCTGACTGTATCGCTTACTGTACCACAGGGAGTGGACACCTGCACCCAGTAGCGACCCGACTTGCTGACCGACAGGGTGCTGTCGGTACTGCCTGTACTCCAGAGGTAGGTGGCCGGAAAGCCCTGAGACGCATCCAGCAGCACGCTCTCACCACGGCAGAGCAAGGTATCGGAAAAGCCCAAGTCCACCTGGGGTACAGGCAATACCTTCACCGAATCGCCCATGGTCGTAATGCTGTCGCCATCGTACCAGAGCTGCACCTGCACATAGTAGGTGCCATGCTGCGGATACTTAACCACGGGGTGAAACTGCGAGCTGTGGTTTAGCGGGCCCAGACCGGCCGGGTCGCCAAAATCCCACCACACCGAATCAGCTATGGCCGTATAGTTGAGATGGAAATGAGTAGAGTCGGTGCAGGCATTTTTGACAATAAAAGCCGGAGGCAAAGAATTAAGAGGTAAGGGAGATGGAAAAGTGCCGAAAGTACTATGCGGAGGGCCCTGATAAATGTCAAATTCAAATGTGACCTGATTGATATCATCCGCATCAGAGTTTAAAATGCGATGAACCCTGTTGTTCGATGGGGATGAATTTACATAATTTGGTAAGTTAAAATTTGCATATTGATTTCTGATAAAATATAATTGATCAACATTGTAGGAGTATAAAGATATATTATTAAGAAAAGAACCACTCTGAGTCACAAAAAAAATGTTTCTCAAAGCTGTTTTTAGATTTGCAGACAGAGGAACTTCCTGCACATTATTTGTAAAAACTAATGGATCTTTGATTTTATATAAGTCATATCTAAATATTCTTAAATCATTGGCAGTATTCAAGGAAACAAAGTAAAGATATCTTCCTAGATTTGATGGAATCATTAAAAGTGAAGTCAAGTTGGGAACCAATAAATTAAATTTAGCATCAATTGTTTGATGTTGACCAGTTTTAAAATCTATTATTTTCAAACAAAAACAAAAATTCGGAGGAGAAGTCGCATTGTTAAAAGTTATTAAAAGGTCCCTGATTACATCATAGAAATAAGGATAAATCGACATCGTTATTAATGGTATTGTATCAAAGAAAACATTATTTTTTGTTATTTTAAAAGCTAAAGTATTAAAAACATTTGATGAGAAAAAGTTGATTGATAATGGTGCATAAAGTAACTGAAATGAATTATCTGCTTTTAAATGAATTGGAACATTATATGTTCCAATTCTACTACGAATTGTATGATTTGCACCAATAATATGCGATATTATCGCATTTCCTGAATGCAAGTTTATTTCAAAAACAGAATCGACATAGAACGAATTTTGTGAAAAAACCAATTTGTTTAATCTACAATTAAGTTTACTGAAATTATTCTGAAAACCAGAGAAAAAAATATTGAAAGGACTAATCGTATCTACATAGCAAAAAAAGTGATACATCACCGAATCAGGATCATCGGGAAATTTGAGAAAATTTGAAGGTAAAAACGAATAAATAAGATCGAAGTATTTACTACATGCATCTGCTAAGAATTGATGTTGTGCATCGAAGTATTTACCATTGAGGAAATAAAATTTTATTTTTCCATCTTCATCCGGCCATACCGATACCTGGTTGCTCCATTGCCGATAGGGCATAATCGTACGCTGCTGCCATGAGGGCACCTGTGAAAACACCGGAGTGCCCGTTGTTAGGTCCATCATGATGCCTTCTCCAAAAATGACCTGCTTCATCTGCTGGCCATAGCTGACCAGCAAAGTCACACATATCATCAAAAGTATTCGCACACTACAGCTCATAACACAAACAATTTTTTGCTTATGCCTTTTTTGGTAGTCAAAACGTACACACCTTGTGGAAACCGATGTACAAAGGATGCTGCATTATGCGGATTTCCTCTGAAAATCACTTTTCCGGAAATATCCTGTATCGCAACAGGCTGGTCTTTTTCAAAATGTTCTAACAAACGAAGGTTTTGTTCGGGTTTGTCTTTATAAAAAATAAGATTAGTACCCGGATTGGGGAGTCTATAAGCAGGTGATGGAGGGGTACGACCAGCCTTAAAGTATATGTTTTGATCTTCGCCCCACCAGCACATAGCGTACAAATTGGTCAATTTGTTACACATATTGTATGCGATGGATGGATAAAATAAATTGATGCCGGATGTGATGGTGCTGTTTGCATCTTTGTAAATGGATGAATGAGTAGTTCCATGTATTTCGGCACCGAGGATGTTAAGACTTCCGAGAAAATCATTCGACCAGATTATATCGGCAATGTCTCCATGCACAGCAATGACAGGCTTTTGTGCTGAAGTACCAGATATGTTGATATCATACCACGAAGGTGATAGTGCATTGGCGTGTGTGAAAAAAACCGCATTATTGTCATCTACGGTTATGTAATACAATTGGTTATTGAGCGGTGTACTGTCTATATACCCATCAATGCGCGGATGTATTTCCAGATTTGATACAGACAAGGGGTCTTCCGGGGCATGATTCGTAGAAACATGATCAAAATAATCGACACAGTGAGTAAATAGCGATATGATTTCGTATCCAACCGTTGTAAATTGAATCAAACTGTTTATACCACTCCTACTTATGTTGACATCTGGATTAATTCTGTCTAAATAAACACGCGATCCTGATTGAGTAAAAGTTATTGTTGGAACGGATACAGGGCCGCTAAATGGTCCTCCAAAAATGCCATGATAATATTCCAAATCTGGTGTACCGCTGAGGTTTTGATAGACGATTGCAATCCTTGAACCCGCAGACTCACAATCTATTTCTCGATCAATATTCGGATGCCGACCATTTGTTGATAAAATAGTCGCAGAACCAAACGCCAAGGTGGTGGCAACCGGTGGACTGCATGTAAACTCATGCAGTACTATGTTTGTACCCATCTCATACACCACGTATCCCCATAATCCTTCTCTACCTACAATGATATCAGGATCCTGTGCTCCTGCGGGTAGCGGTAGCATGTGTGGAGGATTACCAGAGCCAGGCACATAGTAGGCAATGCCGGGATTGTCGCCATCCCAACAATAGACTTGTGCCA
>NZ_JBKBHX010000009.1:0-711 GCF_046299575.1 Thermaurantimonas sp.
GACGACAGAGTGTCTGCATCCATTCATGCAACTGCTCACTGCGTTCGCAGGCATTCATGGAAAGATACATGGCGGGGCGAGAGCGATGTTTTTAAAACAATCGCTTTTGCCAAGTCTTAATCCTTGTTTTAGTGGAAGATACATGGCGGGATGAATGAATCCTATCGTAAAGTACTTATAAAAGATAGGTCTTAATCCTTGTTTTAGTGGAAGATACATGGCGGGAATGGAACATTTTACTAGAACCGTTCACGAGTTGAACGGGTCTTAATCCTTGTTTTAGTGGAAGATACATGGCGGGGAATAAGCAATGTAAAACTCGACTTCATCGACCTTGAGTCTTAATCCTTGTTTTAGTGGAAGATACATGGCGGGAAAAACCCGCTTCCATGATACGGCATGGGCGGGTGATGTCTTAATCCTTGTTTTAGTGGAAGATACATGGCGGGGAATTCACGATTCTGCCAGCTAACAAAGTAGGGAAAGTGTCTTAATCCTTGTTTTAGTGGAAGATACATGGCGGGCGTAACCTCATCATGTTGTTCACCTCGAATGAACAACGGTCTTAATCCTTGTTTTAGTGGAAGATACATGGCGGGCAAGGGAGTGATCGCCGAAGAAAGAGCGGAAGAATTGTCTTAATCCTTGTTTTAGTGGTGCAGACGACAGAGTGTCTGCATCCATTCATGCAACTGCTCACTGCGTTGGCAG
>NZ_JBKBHX010000009.1:719-955 GCF_046299575.1 Thermaurantimonas sp.
GGTCTTAATCCTTGTTTTAGTGGTGCAGACGACAGAGTGTCTGCATCCATTCATGCAACTGCTCACTGCGTTGGCAGGCATTCATGGAAAGATACATGGCGGGGTTGAAATAAACGGGTTGCCCGAGGAGCTGAAAAAGCTCGTCTTAATCCTTGTTTTAGTGGAAGATACATGGCGGGCTAACTGAAATAAGCCCCGTAAGGGGAAATACAATCGGGTCTTAATCCTTGTTTTAG
>NZ_JBKBHX010000009.1:1055-82419 GCF_046299575.1 Thermaurantimonas sp.
TGGAAGATACATGGCGGGAGGTGGATGTATTCTTCCTCCAGTTTTTGCAGGAAGGGTCTTAATCCTTGTTTTAGTGGAAGATACATGGCGGGAGGTGGATGTATTCTTCCTCCAGTTTTTGCAGGAAGGGTCTTAATCCTTGTTTTAGTGGTGCAGACGACAGAGTGTCTGCATCCATTCATGCAACTGCTCACTGCGTTGGCAGGCATTCATGGAAAGATACATGGCGGGAGTCTCCACGAATAATCGAAAAGACTATCTCGGAGAGTCTTAATCCTTGTTTTAGTGGAAGATACATGGCGGGTCGGCTGCAAAGCTTTCTCTCGATGAGCCTAAACGAGGTCTTAATCCTTGTTTTAGTGGAAGATACATGGCGGGTGGTTATAAGATAAAAAAGACCAACGGCATGTATTATGCGTCTTAATCCTTGTTTTAGTGGAAGATACATGGCGGGGAGATAAATGACCTGCGCAAGAATTTGTAGTCTAATTGTCTTAATCCTTGTTTTAGTGGAAGATACATGGCGGGAAGAGAGATATGAAAATTGTTAATTTAACACCACATCCGTCTTAATCCTTGTTTTAGTGGAAGATACATGGGGGGATGATGGGGCAGCAAGTGGAAGAAAACATCAACATGCGTCTTAATCCTTGTTTTAGTGGAAGATACATGGCGGGCTGATTGCTAAATCTCTTAAGCATGCAACTTAGAAATTGTCTTAATCCTTGTTTTAGTGGAAGATACATGGCGGGTTCTAATTACGAGCCCTACTGGTGGTGGAAAAGATTAGTCTTAATCCTTGTTTTAGTGGAAGATACATGGCGGGAATATAGTAAGACTGAATACAGGTCTTTGGCTTTGGAAAGTCTTAATCCTTGTTTTAGTGGAAGATACATGGCGGGAAAATATGAGTAAAATTGTTAATTTAACGCCACACCCGTCTTAATCCTTGTTTTAGTGGAAGATACATGGCGGGGCTTATAAAGATCAGTTAGTTAAGGATAATCAGTTGAAGTCTTAATCCTTGTTTTAGTGGAAGATACATGGCGGGTTTTTCAAAGCATTTGTGATTATTTCAAAGCATTTGTGGTCTTAATCCTTGTTTTAGTGGAAGATACATGGCGGGTGTTAAAGTAAAGGACTCAGACATCCCCCTGACCATATGGTCTTAATCCTTGTTTTAGTGGAAGATACATGGCGGGATTACATTGTTTTTGACGTACCTCAATTCGTTGAAGTGTCTTAATCCTTGTTTTAGTGGAAGATACATGGCGGGGACAAAAAAATCCTCATAGAAACCCGAGAGGGATTCTATGTCTTAATCCTTGTTTTAGTGGAAGATACATGGCGGGTTCCAATAATTAAGAGCATTAAACATATAAAATAAACGTCTTAATCCTTGTTTTAGTGGAAGATACATGGCGGGGACGAGATCGATAAGGCGAAGCCTATGGTCGATGTGTTGTCTTAATCCTTGTTTTAGTGGAAGATACATGGCGGGGGGAGTAAAGAAATTTTCAAAACTGTGGTGGGAATAACGTCTTAATCCTTGTTTTAGTGGAAGATACATGGCGGGACGTACCACCAACGGCTACATAGCCGTATGGAGTCCTGGTCTTAATCCTTGTTTTAGTGGAAGATACATGGCGGGGAACCGGGTATAAAAAGATTCTATAAAATTTGGTGGGGTCTTAATCCTTGTTTTAGTGGAAGATACATGGCGGGCGGTTGAAGAGCTATTTCCAATAGAAGTAAAACCAGAGTCTTAATCCTTGTTTTAGTGGAAGATACATGGCGGGGGCTGGGAGATGTGGCACAGCCACGTTTGTGGCGTGGTCTTAATCCTTGTTTTAGTGGAAGATACATGGCGGGAATTTTTCCGCTACTTGTATAGAAGTACATCACTTAAAAGTCTTAATCCTTGTTTTAGTGGAAGATACATGGCGGGCTCTTTGTTTTTCGAGTGGAGCTTCGAAATCAAAAGCAGTCTTAATCCTTGTTTTAGTGGAAGATACATGGCGGGTGGTGCAGTTAGAAAATTGTGTATCTACGTTTAATAAAGTCTTAATCCTTGTTTTAGTGGAAGATACATGGCGGGGTGGTTACGTCCTCGTGGACGAATCAACCGGGATAAGTCTTAATCCTTGTTTTAGTGGAAGATACATGGCGGGCATTTTGGGAAAAACTTAGTAAATGGGAAAAAAGAAGTCTTAATCCTTGTTTTAGTGGAAGATACATGGCGGGTAAGAATTATTTTAAGGAGTACACGGTTGTAAGAAAGTCTTAATCCTTGTTTTAGTGGAAGATACATGGCGGGGCTTCGTGTTAGCCATGAGGCCGTTGGAATGTAATGAGTCTTAATCCTTGTTTTAGTGGAAGATACATGGCGGGTATGATCTTTTCGATCTGTTAAACGAAAAAGCCGCCGGTCTTAATCCTTGTTTTAGTGGAAGATACATGGCGGGAAAATAGAAGGCAACACTACATCGAATTTATCGATGGTCTTAATCCTTGTTTTAGTGGAAGATACATGGCGGGAGACATGTGTCTGAAAGCAACGTACATGTAAGACTAATGTCTTAATCCTTGTTTTAGTGGAAGATACATGGCGGGCAATTACTGTCGCGTGGGGTCAGATCCCCGCGGTATGGTCTTAATCCTTGTTTTAGTGGAAGATACATGGCGGGCACTATACATTTGTAGCATAAAATCTAAAAAACATGAAGTCTTAATCCTTGTTTTAGTGGAAGATACATGGCGGGAGGTAAATTTGTAAATGATTATTATTCAGGCACTTAGTATGGTTTAAAACGCTATTTGGGCACATGTTTCTCATTTATAAAACTACTGTTTTAGGATTTGCAATTGTATTAAAAAGTTTTGTTATATGCAATATCAGTTGAAAATTTTTATGCATTTCCAGCCTGGTTTTTCTTTTTTCTTGTCCCATGATCGCATTACAAGGGCTTTGATGTATTGGTCGTTGGTGAGCTTGTGTTTTTGAATAAGCTGGGGAGGTATGTAATACTTCTGCTTTATGAGGGCAAATTTGCCGTCGGGGGATATTTTTACGGGTCCTTCAATGGTTTTAAGGGGTGGATCGGTTTCAGGGGGTTGAATTGCCTGGGTGAGTACCAGGTGACTTTGCACATCGCTTGTATACAAAAGTGCCTGATAGTACCCTGCTTCGATCTGTGTGTTTTTTGTAAAATTGGTAATTCTGGCCTTGCCGTGATGGGTATTGTCGGCGTAGTACTCGTAAATTTTATTTCCTACCGGCAGGCCGATAGCTATTTTGAGCGGTAGGTAATCGTGGTAGATGATTTCGGCTGCGCTGTGGATGAAGTCCGGGATCCATTGATCGTCAGGAATTTCGACGGTGTGATCGTACCATTCTGAGAGGATGTACTCACGCAGCTCAGCAGGCAGGCGCCAGTTCTGATCTTTGTGCTGGCTATAGATGGTAATCAGTACGTTAATCTGAGAGCTGGCGAGCTGATAGAATCGATTGGCGAGGAAGAGGGGGATGATTTTTTTTCGGGCACGAATGGAGTATTCGGGTTTAGGTGCAAGGTTTATGGCCATAGCGAGGAGTGCCTTCTGCTGCTCGGGATCGCCGGTGGTATCGGCCAGTGTGGTGTAGATCCAGAATTCCTTAGGTCGTGTACGGGCGTAGTTTATGAATTCGGGCCGTGCATCTATGGGCTGGCGCAGGGTCTGGGCGAGCTTGATGCGATAGAGTATGAGGAAATGGAAGTCGGGATTGTGCTGATTGATCAGGGCAAGGCGAGAGAGCAGGTGAGTGGCCTTGTAGACGAGGCGTGGGTGCTCAGGATGCTCGGGTGGTGTGGTGGCTAGCCGTTGAATAGTAAGGCGGGTGTAAGCAAGCCAGGTGCGTTCGGCAAGTGTGATTTTCTGCCCGGATTTAGGTGGTTCACCGGCCGTGGCCGGGTTTTGATAAGGCTGATAGTCTTCGGTACGCAGGTTTTTGAGGTTCCACCATTCGAGGATTTCGTAGGCATGAGGGTAGGAGCGGGTATGGGTGAGCAAAGCAGCTAAAAGATAAGAGTGGGCCTGAGAGGGTCGGGGATAGGGTATTTTTTTTATGACTTCGAATAGCTGATCGAGGCTTTGGTAGGTAAAGCCGGGATAGGTGGTAATTTTGAATATATGTCGCGCTAGTACCCAAACCAGTTTTGAATGTAGATAATCGGATGCAGGTAGGTCGAGGTTGAGATACTGCTGTGCTACCTGGAGAAGGTTGGTGAGTGAAGGCGGGTGGGTGGTGTGATCGATTGATGCGATGTATGATAGTGCGAGCGACCTGCGGCAGTAGAGATTTGAAGGGTTTTTCTGATGTGCTTCTTCGGCCTGCAGCTTTGCTTCGGGGAGATTGCCGGACTGGATTAAGGTCTGAATATGGGCATAAAATTCTTTGTCCATTGGTCTTGGAATAATTTGTGATTACCGATGGGAAAATAATAAAAACCAGATACTTTAAAAGGTTGTTTGGGTGAAATTTCTGATATTTTCTACGGAATCAGATGCCGTACAGAATACATCCATATAGGTGGGATGGGTGTGAATGACTGGTGCACGAAGGTTATTGCATTTTTTTGGGGTTGAAGGGTATGAAAGACTCAGGTACCGACCGCATAAAGTAACAAATGGTGATGTGCTACCGGGCGATGTAATCTGGTGGCGAGCTATAGTAATGGTGGAAGTGGTAGATAAAACCTGTCTGATGTCTATGTACTGCAGGATGGTGTGGACGAGGGTGGTAAATGCTGTAAGGGAGAAAAAGAAAAATCAGCAATTCATTTCAGGCGGAAAGGTGTGTAAACCGGGGTGGAGGATGTAAGGCGTGAAAGGAACCGGGAAGGTTGGGGCAAAGGTGTGAGTGATGCATCGTCGGGCTAAGGTCAGAAGAAGAGTGTATTAGGTGGGGAGATGATGGAAGTGAGAGTGATTTCGCGACCAATGATTTTCATGGAACGTATATCGGAAGTATTGACCGGGACGAGGAGTATGGAATCCTGATTTTCGTAGTAGGAGTTTACTTCCTGAAGGGTAGTATAGATGTCTTGAAATTTAGGGTGGTCAGATCGAGCTATGAATACGGACTTTTGTATGCGGATGCATCCCTGGCGAATGAGGTATTTGGCAATTTGGGTACGGATTTTATCGTTTTCGATGTCGTACATAATCAGGTAAATCATTTCGGTGGATTTTAGTTGATGGTTGAATATTTTCAGGATCTGACGGAGGCGTTCGTCCATAGGCTGGAGTGGGTCGGGTGGTTCGGGTGGGTTTAAGGTGTGCGCACGAAGGTTTTTTTGATAGATTTTATGGAGTTTTTCTTTAAGAGGATATGGACGGTTTCTGGGCTTGGACATGAATAGGAAGATTAGGCTGACTGATCGGGTGGATTGGGTAAGTCTGATAAGGAGGTAGTGAGAAACTGCTCAAGGAGTTGACGACACAGGTCATTGAGCTGAGGATGAGTACCGGTCTTGGGGGTGGGTACTACGGAATAGCCTTTTTTACCATAGAAGAGGTTGATTTCAGCACGCAGGTTGCCGGCTTTAAGCTGGAATTTACGACCGAAATTGATGGGCTGTATGTCAACAACTTCGATGTGACTCTGGGCGAAGTATTGGATAATTTCCTCTTTGAGCTGATCGACTTCAGGGGGTACATAGTATTTTTTTTCGCGAAGCGGGCGAGCTTTGGGGTTGAGTTTGGATTTTATTATGTTTAAAATTTCGGGGTTGAGATCCTCAGTTTTTTGCTTTGGTGGTGCGGGGGAGCTATTAAGTACCGATTCAGCCTGCTGAACTTCCTGGCGTATGGCGAAGAGATCGTCTGGCGGGAGTATGGAGAAGACGTCGATTTTTTCGTTTTCGGTGCGGGAGAGCAGGTCGGGATCGTGGCTGATGAAGGTGGCTCGGGAGATGTCGTGGGTGGCGCGGTCGAGCCATTGAGTAGCATTTAGTTCGGTGGCCAGGCGTGTGGCGAAAACTTTGTAAAATGCGGAGTAAAGAGGGGCATCGGAGAGGGGTTCTTTCAGCTCGAAAAGGAGCTTGAGGCCATCGGCTCCGGGCGAAGTGAAGATGGCTTTGACGGCGGGATGCGCGAAGAATTTGTTTTTCAGATCTTGCAGTTGATCGGGTTCCTGGCTTACGTGATCGAAGTCGATAATAATGAATTGTGTATGAACGAAATTTTCTTTACGGCGGAAGGGAGGATTGAAGATGGAGGTAGTGAAATAAGGGAGCTGGCGTTTTTTTTCGGCGTAAATTCTGGGGTCGAGGGTGCGAATTCGCCTAAGGTGAGCAATGAGGCTGGCAAGAGATGGTTCGGGCTGACGGATGGTGTGTAAAAGCTGGTGAATGGTAATTTTTTCCAGTGGCTCATCGGAAGCCATAACAGATCGGCCGTACATCATGATGATGTGAATTTTAGAAATTTCTGAGCGAGGGAGTGGGCATAGTTTTCGAGGTGAGTGGCGCGAGAGCGCTCGAGCTGTCCCTGGGTGACGACTTCGGCGAGGTAGTCGTTTACGCTTTGGATGAGGATGCGCTTGCCTATGCCGTCGAGGAGGTACTCGCGTTGATTTTCTATGCGAAAGCATTCGTCAAAGAAGGCATTGGCTCGAAAGAGGGAAACTACGACATAATCGATCCAGTAGCGATATTTTTCGATAATGTCGAAGACGAGAGCTGGTCGGTTGTAGTCGTCGCGGTGGTAAATACCCATGTAGGGGTCGATTCCGGCTTTGATCAATGCGCCTTCGACACGGCTGTAGAGAATGCCGTAGCCGTAATTAAGGGCGCAGTTGAATGGGTCGAATGCCGGGTGCTGTGAGCGCTGGTTGAATCGCCACTGTGAGGGCAGAAGCAGGGATACTGCCTCGAAGTAGCGCCGAGAGGCTACCCCTTCCCAGCCTCGGAGTGTAGGAGCGATGTCAGAAATATGTGTAGCTTGTGTGGCTTGTATTTTGGATTTGTAGTCTTCGAGGCTATTGATGACAGATTGGATCCGGTGGTCGTCGGGTGAGCGATCATCGGGTTTGAAGGCGAGCAGCAGGGTGATCTGGTTATCGAGCTTTTCGGTAAGGAGATTTTTGATAAATCCTACGGCCTCGGATGAATAGAGAAATTCGACCTGCTTCTGCCGGATGGTGGAAATGGAGCCGAACTGTACGGACCATACGCGTCCGTGGGGTTTACCTCGACTGTCGATAAAAATGACATCGATGCTGTGCTGAATAGCGAGCATGATGGCATCGGAGGTGACGGCTGCTGATGGATGTACGAGGATGCTACGGACCTGCTCAGCGGGGATTCGCTGCTGGCCCTCGAGGGTGGAGATCAGGAAGGCGTTGTTTTCCTTGCGGAGGGTGAGGCCGTGAGAGTTGAGTACGAGTTGCATACTCAGTTGTTTTACACAAAATTACTGATGATTTAAAAGAAGATTGTGCGTGATTTTCGGACAAAAATTGGTAATATGCAAATGTACAGATATGGTGGTAGCTGGTGACGGTAAAGGTACCTAAGGGCTGTGCAGGTGAGCTAGGATAAGATGCTGTGGGAGGGCTTTCTGAAACCAGAGAGGTGATCGTACAGGCGAATGGGGTAACAGTGGGAGTAGGTGTACGGAGGTGTAGTGCGTGAGGGATAGAAGCGGATATGAGCCGCAGCAGACGGGCCTGAGGCACACAGGGCGAGGAGGCGACAGGCGAAGCCACCGCAGCCCGATGTGCCTCGCCCGGCTGCAAGGCGAATATGAGCGGATAGCCCGACCCCTGACGAAGGCGCCTGTGGCGCCTTGTCAGGGGGCACGCCCAAAAAAACAGAAAGAATGATAAAGGATTGACTGGATGTAGGGTTCAGTCCTGAATGTCGAAGAGGAGGGGAAGGCTGGTTCCTGGTGGTTTTTTGCCGAGGTGTCGATAAGCCTTATCCATAGCGATGCGGCCGCGGCTGGTGCGTGCGATGAATCCTTCCTGGATGAGGTAGGGTTCATAGACTTCTTCTATGGTGCCGGCCTGCTCGCCTACGGCGGTGGCGAGGGTATTAATGCCGACGGGGCCACCGCCGAACTTATCGATGATGGCGGAGAGGATTCGGTTGTCCATTTCGTCGAGGCCGTGCTCGTCGACCTGGAGTGCGGTGAGGGCAAAGCGGGTAATGTCGAGGGTGATGGTGCCGTCGCCTTTGATTTGGGCGAAGTCGCGCACGCGACGCAAGAGGGCATTGGCGATGCGGGGTGTGCCGCGTGCGCGACGGGCTATTTCCAAGGCGGCATCGGGATGAATGGGGACGCCAAGGATGTGTGCGCTTCGAATGACGATGGTGGAGAGCAGTTCAGTGGTGTAGTACTGAAGGCGTGCATTGATGCCGAAGCGGGCGCGGAGTGGGCTGGTAAGCAGGCCGCTACGGGTGGTGGCTCCGATGAGGGTGAAGGGGTGAATCTGAATCTGTATGCTTCGGGCTGCAGGGCCTGAGTCGATCATGATGTCGATTTTGAAGTCTTCCATAGCCGAATAGAGGTATTCTTCGACCACGGGTGAGAGGCGGTGGATCTCGTCAATGAAGAGTACATCGCGTTCTTCGAGGCCGGTAAGCAGTCCGGCGAGGTCGCCGGGCTTGTCGAGTACGGGGCCAGAGGTGATTTTGATGTTGACTTTCAGTTCGTTGGCAATAATATTGGCCAGGGTTGTTTTTCCTAAGCCCGGAGGGCCGTGGAGAAGTACGTGGTCTAGGGCTTCACCGCGCTGATTGGCGGCTGCTACGAAGACTTTGAGGTTTTCGACTACGGCCTCCTGCCCGGCAAAGTCATCGAAAGTAGCCGGACGCAGTCTGCGTTCGATTTCGACTTCCTCGGGAGCAAGACGGTTTTTATCGGGATTAAGGTTGGGATTCATGCCGATTCAAAGATAAGGGTCGAAAGTGCGTCGGGATTCAGGTACGTGTGTGCTGCCTGCTGGATGCGCTGGGAGGTAATTTCGCTGATTTTCTCCCAGATGTGGGTGGTGTCTTCGATCTTTTCGAAGAGCTCCCAGGAGCGGGCCGCATTTATGATTTGATTGAGGGCGTGTTCTTGTTGTATGAGGTAATGTCCCATAAACTGGACTTTGGCTTTCATGAGCCGTCGTTCGGTGAGGGGCATGTCGATGAGCTTGCGCAGTTCAAGGTGGATGAGTTTGAGTACTTTTTTCAGTGAGTCCTTATCGGTGCCAAAGTAAATACCCAGGAAGCCGCAATCGGAGTACGCATTGAAGAAGGATTCGAGTTCGTAGGTCAGACCGTATTTTTCACGGATGTTAAGTGTCAGGATGTTGTTTAAGCCAGGGCCGCCGAGCATATGGTTGAGCAGTGCGAGGGTGGGGTAGTCGGGGTGATGTACACCTGGTGTGAGTATACCCAGAGCTGCATTGCATTGGTGATTGTGGTGCTGGCGCACGATGTTGAAATGGTGAAAAGTAGGGGCTTCGCTTCGTTGGCGGGCTCGCCCTAAGGGTTGATAGCCTGCTGTGGCATTTTCAGCCCAAAGTGCGGTGGTTTCAGGCTTTACCTGACCGCTGAAGAAGAGGATGATGCGCTCAGGGTGGTAAAGCTCAGTGGTAAAGCGGATAAAGTGTTCGCGCTGAAAGGAGCTTACACTTTCGACGGTACCTAGTATGTTACGACCGATGGGATGACCGCCGGTGATCAGCTCGTCAAACTCGTCGAGCAAGGCATCAGAAGGTGAGTCTTTATAAGAATGTATTTCTTCGCAGATGACTTCAGCTTCCTTGCGGATTTCTCGATCAGGGAAGGTGGAGTGAAAGGTGATTTCAAAGAGCAGTTCGATGGCTTCACGGGCGTGCTGACGGAAGCATGTGGCGTGCAGGATGGTGCTTTCGCGGGAGGTATAAGCATTGAGCTCACCCCCGCGATCGTCGAGCCTTGAGAGGATGTAGCGGGCGGTGTGACGGGTGGTACCTTTGAAGAGCATGTGCTCAGTAAAGTGCGCGAGGCCGCCTTCGTGAGGCAGTTCATCGCGTGTACCTGCCTTAATGAGCAGTCCGCAATGAGCGATCGGCGACTTCGTATATCGATGCACAATTGTCAGCCCGATGGGCAGGGTATGAATGTGTATATCTTGTTTTTTCTTTTTAACAACGTTGTGTAAAACCATTTTTCAGTCAACAATTTATATGTAGGGAATAAGAAATACACGCGCGGGCACAGCATCGGTGTACATAGCCGGGTGCTGAATGTGCAGGGCGTATGGCCCGTCGGGCAGAGCGTCGGGTATGTAGAGAAATTCACCAATGAGGGCGGGTTTAGGGCTGTGGGGCAATTGATGCTCCCAGAAGCTGTGGTGGGCGGCTAGGGCGCCATTGTCACGCTCCGGGTCTACGGAAGGGAGGTCGATAAGCAGAATGAAAATTCCGCTATTAGCCAATCGCTTGGCATCATCAGCTGTGAGGAAGGAAGGATTGGTGTTGGAATAGCAGGTGTGGACCTTATCAGGCGAGTTTGGCAACGTGCGGATGACAATGGCTTGAACGTCGTAAGGCAGAGCAGGCCAGAGCGTGAGAAGGTCAAGAGCACCAGAATTGTCGGCAGCTGCCGTAAATAAATAGGCTTTTAAAAACAATGGATTTACAACCGGCGAAATGGAATAAGTGTGGTTAATGTGACTAGCCGTTTCGATATGGGTGCCGTGTGCGTGTGGGTTGATGAAGAGATTGTAAAAGTTGACGCTGCCGCCTTCGCGGGTAGAACCCACCCAATCGCCGAGCCGCACCGGTTCGCGACGGGGCGGACCAATGTACCAGGCTCTTTCTTTTGTCATCGAAAAATCTATTGGCAGGCTGATTTCGTGCATCCTGGCCAGGTCAAGGCGACGGCCGTCGAGTTCTATTTGAATGTTCATAGAAATAAACGCACAAAAGTACAGCTAAGAAATCTGGTATTAACTTTTCAGAGCTTACTTGATCGACTTGAAGTTGTATAATAAAAAAGCCGAAAATCAATACGTAAAATTTCCGGCTCTTGTTTTAGGCTTGAATACCAGTTTATGCTAAAATTCCTAAAACGGGATACAATTGCTCTAAGGCCATTGAGCGCGAAGCTTTTACTAAAATAGTCTTATTGGTAGGGTCATAGGATTTAAAAAACTCTATGGCTTCTTCAGTGTTGGGCAATTTTTTCCATTTGTTTGATTTTGTCCTACCGAAATTTTCTCCGATTAGATACACTTCGTCTATTGCGAGCTTTTCACATAGCTCAGCGATGTATTGGTGAGCTTCGTCGGTATAGTCGCCCAGCTCATACATATCGCCGAGAATGGCCACTCGCACTCCGTCAAATTCTGCCAGATTGCTTACAGCACCTTCCATACTGCTGGGGTTGGCGTTGTAGGCATCGCAGATGATGCGGGCCTTGCCGGTATCTACAAGTTGAGAACGGTTGTTGTCGGGCGTGTATGCGGCAATGCCTTTAGCGATTTCATCAATCGATAGTCCAAAGTGTGCCCCGAGAGCTATGGCAGCTGCGATGTTGCTGAAGTTGTATCGGCCGCTCAGACGGCTTTCGATGATGTGGTCGCGGAATTTTACAGACACAAATGGTTTGGTGGCGTTGAGAGTGATTTGATAATCTGCCATATCGCTGGTGCCAAAAGTGATAATCCGACTAATGCCAGCCGATTTTTCGACTTGCTTGGCATCGTCAATGTTTACAAGGGCAGTTTTACCGTGCTGACGGGCATAGTCGTAGATTTCGCTCTTGCCCTTTATGATGCCCTCCACACCGCCGAAGCCTTCGAGGTGGGCAAGTCCATAGTTAGTGATGTACACATAGTCAGGCATGGAGATGGTGCAGAGAAATTCGATTTCCCTTTGGTGATTGGCACCCATTTCAATTACAGCGATTTGGTGATCAGGCCTGATTTCGAGCACCGATACTGGCACGCCAATATGGTTGTTGTAGTTGCCTCGAGTAGCATAGGTTGAGAAGCGTGTGGCAAAAACAGACCGGAAGAGTTCCTTCGAGGTAGTCTTGCCATTGCTGCCGGTAAGGCCTATGACCGGGATGGAGAGCTGACGGCGGTGATGGCGCGCAAGGTCCTGCAGGGTGGCAAGGGCATCAGCTACTACAAATACGCGCTCTATGCCTTGCAGGGAAGGATCGTCGGCAATGGCGAAGAGTGCTCCGCTGTCGAGGGCTTGTTTTACAAACAGATTACCATCCGTTTTGGAGCCTTTTAGGGCTACAAAGAGGGATTTACCTGAGAGTTTACGACTGTCGAAACTCACACTGTCGCATTGAAGGTATGCACTGTAAATTTCTTCTATACTGTTCATTTTCAAGGTTGAATGGGATATTTGCCGGTATTGAGTCCTATGGACACTCCTATTCCGTTAGAGGAGTTGCCAAAAATAGGCTCAGGCGTGGAGAAGAAGGAGTCTTCGGAATAGTAGTACGCAAAATAGGAAGCCACATACCTTGGAAAACTTTCGGATACCACGCCGAATTCGATTCTGATCTTCTGAAGTAGGGATGGGTTAAAGTTTCGGATGTTGATTTTAATGGTTTGATTGGGAGTTGGTTTAGAAGAATTATCTACATAAAAACCAAACCTGGTATAGAAGGCTGAAGAATCGGGCTCAAGCGGATCAAATCCTGATAGATTGTAGGCCTGAAAATTTGGGTCAAGACAGGTAAACTCCACCCATTCCCAGGTATTTGGATTCATACTGGTGGCAGTGGTGGAGATCAGATAGGTCTGAATGCCCTCAGGATTGTCAAAAGTAATTGTCACTTCTCCGGTGTTCGGATTGGTTAGCTTAACCGATGTGGGAATTACTCTCGGCACATGGGTATAGGTATGCGATACATCCTTTTTACCGGGGTGACTGGCGACTATTTTGTAGGTCTTGCCGGGAGTAAGAGGGACGATGGACTTGAAATATCCAGAAACCAAAGTATCAAGCCGACCGGTCATCCAATCATATTCGATACGGATCTGCTCTATTTTTTGCAGATTCTCGACAAACTGGCCGTTTTCGAAGAGAGCCACATTGGTGCCCTGAGTGAGATAAGTATTAACTCTTCTTTTAGACAAAGGGTGCAGTACATCGCTTACCCACACAATAATGGTACTGTCGCCGGGTGAACGCTGGTCGCGGAATACTGCATTGACAGCCATCCGGGTATCGTCGAAATCGATATCGAGGTCGATAATGGTTTCGCAACCGGTTATTGCCAGGATTGCGATCAGAAAGGTTAAAATCTTTTTCATACGGGATTAAAATTTCAGGTAATAACTCACAGAGGGAATAATGGGGAAGAGGCTGACCAGTTTATAAGCGCCCTTGTCGGGATCGTTGTTGTTGAAGTAATCGATGTAGATAAAAAAGGGATTTCTACGGCTGTAAAGGTTGTAGAGGCTGATGTTCCATGTGCGCTCGATGCCGAAATCCAGTTTTTTATGAAAATTCAAACCAATGTCGGCCCGGTGATATGCCGGCATACGGAAGCTGTTTCGCGGGCCGAAGTAGGTAACGCTGGTCAGCTGGTCGGGATTGATAAAAACTGGACTGTATCCACTCCAGAAGTCTATAGGCAAGGTAGCAAACTGCCCCATCGGGATGTTGGTGGCGATTCCGGTGCCATACACCCATGTGAAGCCGATGTCGAAGCGTTCGCTGAATTTGTGATTCAGAACAATCGATACATCATGCCTTCGATCGAAGCGAAAAGGGTAGGGGAGGCCGTTGTTCAGCTCCTTGAATTGCCTCCAGCTCCAGCTCAGTGTGTAGCCGATCCATCCGGTGGTATTGCCGAGTTTTTTTTCGGCAAAGAGTTCGAGTCCGTAGCTCCAGCCGCGACCACCGGTATGGACCTGTGATTGCCAATCGACGGTGGAGTAGTAGCTGGCGCCGTTCTTGTACTCGATCAAATTGCTCATATGCTTGTAGTAGGCTTCAGCAGAAAATTCATATGTAGTGTTCATACTGTAGGTGGCACCGATAGCGACCTGGTGAGCAAGTTGTGGTTTTACCTTGTCAGTAGCAGGCACCCACAGATCAGTAGGCAGGCCGATACCGGTGTTACTTAGCAGGTGTATGAACTGCTGCATCATTACATAAGAGGCCTTAATCGAAGTCTTGTCGGTGAGCATATATCGCCCGCTCAGACGCGGCTGAAGCCCCTGATAGGTGACTCCTTTTACAAAATTCTGAGCATAGTGCAGTCCGAGGTTGAGTTTTGTGCGATTTCCGACAGACATTTCGTCTTCTATATATAAACCATTTTCTACCGATTGGATGCGTTTCGAAAAGTCCACCAAGCTATCGATGTTTGCCTGATTATCTCTTACCTGTAAGGCTCCAGGTCTGAAGTCGTGCAGGATGCTGCTCACACCGAAGCGCAGGTAGTGATTCGGGTTTAAGGCATATTCCCAATCGGAGCGAAGAGAAAAATCCTGGATGTACGAAAAAAATCGGGCTAAGACGTTCTTTGATGGATCTGTGCTATGCGTTTGAGAGAAGTAAGTGGTAAATCTATAACGGGTATAATTCAATGTAGTATTTACAAACATTTTGTTGTTAAACAGGTGATTCCAGCGCAATGAACCCGTATTGTTGCCCCACTGCAGGCCTCCTTCTACGGTTTCGGTATGTGTACCAAAATTTGTCCTGTCTCGGAAGAAAAACTTGTCTATACCACCGTAGTAACTGAGATACAGGCGATTTTTGGGATTCAGGATATAATTGATTTTTCCATTAAAATCACCAAAATAGTATCCACCTGTAGCGTCGTCATTTCCTGAGCCAATCAAAGGTCGGGTCAGCATGTCGAGATAAGTACGGCGACCGCTGAAGATGAAAGAGGCCTTGTCCTTGAGAATGGGACCTTCGACTGTAAGGCGTGAAGAAATCAAACCAATGGAGCCTTCGGCACCGAATTTCCGCATGTTTCCCTCTTTCATGGTAATGTCAATCACTGAGCTCAGGCGACCGGCAAACCGAGCCGGAAAGCCGCCTTTGTAGAGCTGTACGCTTTTGATGGCATCACTGTTAAACACAGAAAAAAAACCGAACAGATGCGAGACGTTGTACACAGGCACGCCGTCGAGCAATATGAGGTTCTGGTCAGGACTTCCACCGCGTACATAGATGCCGGTAAATCCCTCATTGCCACTCTGCACACCGGGTAAATACTGAATCGCCCGGAGCAGATCCGTTTCGCCGAAGAGCATAGGAATTTTCTTTACCGTTTTCATTGGTAGGTCGATGGAGCTCATTTGAACATTTTCAGCCTGTTTTTTCTCGGCTATGATGACAACTTCTTCCAGTTCGGCAATCTCTTCCTGCAGTTCCACATTGATTACCGTATCACGCCTGAGGTCAATTTCGTATTGCCTGGATGTAAAACCCAGCATGGAGAAGACGATGGTATGCCTGCCGCGCGGAATGCTCAGTGAGTAGTACCCGTAGTTGTTGGTAATTGTACCCACTTTCAGATTCGGGATGTACACATTTACTCCTACCAGCCGTTCGGCCGATCGCCTCTCGGATACAAATCCGGAGACTGTAACTCGAGTAGCCCTCTGGGCATAGGAAAAGACTGCACCGCTGGAAAGCAATACAGACAGAAAAAATTGTTTGATTTTCATATGGTGTGATTAATGTGCCTGAAGCCAGTTATCCCCTATACCCGTATCGGCCACAAGGGGCACTGCAAAGTGCCATGCGTTTTCCATCCTTCGCTTGATTTCGTCTTTAAGATGAAGTTCATCCTGATGAATCTCGAAAACAAGCTCGTCATGTACTTGCAGCAGCATGCGGGTTTTACAGGAGTTTTCGGTTAAAAACCGATGGATGTCGATCATGGCCAGCTTGATGATGTCGGCAGCACTGCCTTGAATGGGTGCATTGATGGCAATGCGTTCTGCCTGACCGCGCACTACTTGATTGCGGCTTTCGATATCGGGCAGATATCGACGTCTGCCCAGTATGGTTTCCACATAGCCGGTTTCACGGGCTTTTTTCACCTGATTGTCCATGTAATTTTTAATACCGGGGTACGTTTTAAAATACGCTTCTATCACTGCAGCAGCTTCTTGTCTTGTAAGGGTACTTTGTTGACTGAGTCCAAAAGCACTAACGCCATAAATAATGCCGAAGTTAACCGTTTTTGCATTGGAGCGCATTTCTTTGGTTACTTTTTCGCGAGGTACGCCAAAAACTTTGGCAGCCGTGGCTGCATGGATGTCTTCTCCGTTTTTAAAGGCCTGAATCATAGCTTCATCGCCACTGATGGCAGCTATGATGCGCAGTTCGATCTGAGAGTAGTCGGCTGAGAGTATTTTATAACCCTCGTCCGCCACGAAGGCTTCTCTGATTTTACGTCCGCGCTCGGTGCGGATGGGAATGTTCTGAAGGTTGGGATTGTTGCTGCTCAGGCGTCCGGTAGCTGCCACAGCCTGATTGAAGCTGGTATGTATGCGGCCGGTTTTCGGATGAATCATCTGCGGGAGGGTGTCGATGTACGTGTTTTTAAGCTTGGTGAGCTGTCTGTATTCCAGGATGAGCGGAATGATCGGATGTTCTTTTTCTAAGGTCTGGAGTACATCTTCACCCGTGGCATATTGTCCGGTTTTGGTCTTTTTGGGCTTTGAGCCTCCGACTTTGAGTTTTTCAAAAAGAATTTCTCCCAGTTGTTTAGGAGAGGCAATGTTGAATTTTTCACCGGCCAGAGAAGTTATTTCGTTTTCTATTCGTTGGATTTCGACATCAATTTCCTGACTTTGTTGTTTTAAGTTGGTAGTATCAATTTTTACTCCTGCCAGCTCCATATCTGCCAGTACGGGCACTAATGGAATTTCTACATCGTAGAATACTTTTTCACCACCTCGCTCAGCGAGCATTGGCTTAAAAACCTGAGCCAGCTGAAAGGTAATGTCGGCATCTTCGGCTGAATATTCAGCCACCAGCTTTACATCCACATCTTTCATATTTCCTTGACCGGCGCCTTTCTTTCCAATGAGTGTCTCGATGGATATGGGGCTATAATTCAGGTAATTTTCAGCTAATATATCCATGTTGTGCCGGGTGTCGGGATTGATGACGTAGTGTGCCAGCATGGTGTCAAAAACCCTGGCCGGTAGGCGAATTCCGTATTTTTTCAATACAGCGTAGTCGTATTTCCAGTTCTGAGCAATCCATAATTTCGATTCATCGGCAAAAAGTGGCTCAAACAAGACCAACCAGTCTTTTAATTCATCTTCATTTTCAGGGAGTTGAACGTAGTAACCTGTATTACTTCTGTAGCTGACAGCTATGCCAATGAGCCGGGCATCGAGTACATCGAGTGATGTTGTTTCTGTGTCAATGCAGATTTCGCTGTGGTTTTCGAGTACTTTAATAAGCTGTTTAAATCCCTGAATGTCTGAAATGAGAGTGTAGAGATGATCTGTGTCGCGAATGGTTTTTCTACCTGAAGAATGGGATTCCTGCGAATCAAGTTGCTCAAAAAGATTGAGTTGCACTGGCTCTCCTGAGGGAGAAGGGGAGGGGCTCTCCTTCGAATTGTCTTCTGTCGGTAAGCCGTACAGCTCTTTGAATCTGCGTGCTAATGTTCGGAATTCCAGCTCTCTAAAAACTTCTTCCACAGCAGGCAAATCGGGGGGGTCGAGCTGAAAGCGCCTTTCGTCAAACTCTACCGGTGCATCCGTCATGATGGTTGCCAGGCGCTTGCTCATCAACGCCTGTTCTTTTGCAGCTGTGATTTTTTCACCGAGTTTTCCTTTGATGGAGTGAGCATTTTCGAGCACATTTTCCAGTGTTCCAAACTCCTTGAGCAGCTTGGCTGCAGTTTTTTCTCCTACGCCTGGTATTCCGGGTATATTGTCAACAGTGTCACCCATCATGCCAAGCATATCGATGACCTGCTCTACGCGGTCTATATCAAATTTTTCACACACTTCCTTCACGCCCCATACTTCATTTGGATTGCCCATTCGGCCCGGCTTATATATAAATATTTTTTCAGTGACCAACTGCCCGAAATCCTTGTCAGGAGTGACCATATACACTGTGTAGCTCTCATTTGCAGCTTTCTGTGCCAGAGTGCCGATTACATCATCTGCCTCATAGCCATCTACTCCCAGTACAGGTATGTGCATGGCCTGAAGAATTCTTTTTATGTAAGGTACAGCGATTTTAATGGCTTCAGGCGTTTCGTCTCTGTGAGCCTTGTAATCAGCGAAGTCGATGTGTCTCTGGGTAGGCGCATCGGTATCAAATACTACAGCCAGGTGAGAGGGCTTTTCTGATTGAATCAAATCAAGCAGGGTAGTGGTAAAGCCAAAGATGGCCGATGTGTCCATCCCTGTACTGGTTACGCGGGGATTCCTGGCAAAAGCAAAATAGGATCTGAAGATTAAGGCATAAGCATCGAGCAAAAACAGCTTCTTGTCTCCCGGGGCTGTCATATAATAATATTTGAAGCGAAAATAGACCAACAGCCTTATAAAAGGGAGATCAAAAAAACCGGTTTAGAATAAATCTTCCGGATTACTCAAGATAATAAATTCGTCTGACGGGAAGTGTAACACCTGTTTTAAGGATAACCTGATCATCTGTAAGCCCCCAGATGGTTGTATACACTTTTAGCTTATTTGATTCGTCTTCAAAGTAAATGTTGAATTTTACCTTATCAGAGTTACCAAGAGTAAGAGCTTTCTGTAATTCCAAATTGCGCAACTTCCGCTGAATATCATCGGAAAGTACATCGGTTTTTGGGAAGTGCAGATTTCTTATGTTTTCTTTATCAATAGTTTTGAATTGTTCTTTCATGGCTTAATAATTTATTAATCCCAAATATCATAAATCTTTGTGATTTACATCAAACAGCATGCTAAAGGAATAAAAAAAGCCGCTTTTAAATAAGCGGCTTAAGAGAGCAACAAACAGTAATTCAGTTATATCAGGAGATTTTTTTTACATTCACTGCCTGAGGTCCCCGACGATTGGATTCAACTTCATACTGAACCCGATCATCCTGGCTGATCTTTTCATTCAGACCTGTTGCATGTACAAAAATTTCGCCCGATTGGTCATCGGCTACAATGAAACCATAACCTTTGGTTTCGTTGTAAAACTTTACTTTACCAGTTTTCATAATTAAAAAATATTCAAAATCAATTTACAAATAACGGCAACACATCGATACAACCGACATTTTCACAAAAATAAATTTTAATCATAATTTATATTATGTTAAATATATTTTTTTATATTAATTATTTAAAATCCTTGTGATTATTGTTTCAGGCTTATACTCCAGAATTATAGCAGGTACCTTTAAAATGGGCAATGCTTAAATTTCCTGTTTTATCTACTTGCTTCTAAAAAATCCTGAAGGATGATGGCTGCGCTCACCTGATCGAGATTTTCTTTTTTCTGTCGGTCTTTCTTTTTCATTCCAGAATCGATAAGGGCGCGTTGAGCTAATTTCGATGTAAAGCGCTCATCAATGCGATGAATGGTAACAGCTGGAAATTTTTCTTTAAGAAAGCGCGTGATTTTTTGATAGACTGCTTCCACATCTTCGTTAATGCTTCCGTCAGAACGTATCGGATAGCCTAATACCACAGCTTCAACAGGCTCACTTTGAAGAACTTTTTCTAAAAATTTTTCTATTTGCCGAGTTTCAATCGTTTCGCGTGGCGAGGCGATGATTTGCAGCACATCGGTCTCTGCTATACCGCAGCGTTTCAGTCCTGCGTCTATTGCTATAATCTTTTTAATGGCGCTAATGTTTTTAAAAGTTCTGAAAAATGTATACGTGTGTTTTTTATGTTTTGGAGTGAGTAAATGTTTTCTAATTCACACAAAGCTTTAGCTAAATTAAAATTTTTTTCATCCATTGCTATCGCCAGACGATTCAGAGCCAAGTGATGTGCATTGGCCTCTTGCTCGGGTTGACCTTGCGTAGGGACTACGATAGCTTTTATGTCAAGCCCTACCATCATACTAATTCCGCTAAAGCCGCTTCTGCCCACATAAATTTCAGACTCTGAGAGCACTTTGGCCACTTTTTCTAAGGTCAGAAAGTCGAAAATCAACGTATGTGACTCAAAGTAAGGCTTTGAACTGCCCCCAGCCACTCCCCTAACCAGTACAGTAGGTTTGTCTATTTTTTTAAACTCCTGTAATACAAGACTTTCCATATTTGTTCGAGCGGGTTCTGGTCCGCTTAGTATGGCTGCGATGTAGTACTTTTTTTCTTTTTTTTTAGTTGTAAAATCTTGATAATTGGGAATGTATCCGATATAATGAGCCTTTTTCTTCAGATTTCCAAAAACTTTTGTGGTAAATCCGCCAATTGGGTCGCCTTCAATGGCGGGTATCCATACTTGGTTAAACTTCTTTATTTGCAATCGATGAATGAAACCGAGCGTAAAGGGTCTTATTTCGATCTGATTGGTAATGTAAATGGATGGAACTTTTAAGCTGTGGCAAAAGGGTCTTGTATCTGAGATTAAAACATCGGGTTTATAACGATTAATTGCTCTTTGTATTGCAAACCATTCTTTCACAAAGGTGGGTATCATTCTGAAAAATGTAACAATCATTTTCAGAATTAACCATCTTCCTGACTTTGAATATCTTATATTGTATTCAGGTAATGGAATAATCGCACATTCGGGCAGGTGTTTTTGTAAAAATCTGAGGGCAACACCATCAGAGGCGATGTAAATTTTATGACCACTATTGACCAAATGCTGCGCTATGATGGTGCATCTGGCTGCATGTCCATACCCCCAATTGAGCACACACATCAGCACCGATGGATTCATTAGGCGCTATCTTAGATTATTTTCCAAAAAAGCTTTCTACAAAAGCCATTTTGTCGAAGGGCTGGAGATGATCGATGCCCTCCCCTACTCCGATGTAGCGAACGGGAATATTGAGCTGGTCGCTCACGCCTATTACGACTCCTCCTTTTGCAGTACCGTCTAATTTAGTCACGATCAATGAAGTAACCTGTGTAGCTTGGCTAAATTGTTTTGCCTGCTCAAAGGCATTTTGACCAGTGGATGCATCAATTACGAGCATGACTTCGTGTGGAGCCTCGGGAATAAGCTTTTGAATAACTCGCCGAATTTTAGCCAGCTCGTTCATCAAATGTGTTTTGTTGTGCAGTCGACCCGCTGTATCGATGAAGGCCACATCGGCCCCTCTTGAAATAGCTGACTGCACAGTATCATAGGCCACTGAAGCTGGATCGCTGCCCATCTGTTGCCTGATTACTGGTACGCCAGCCCTTTCACCCCAGGTAACGAGCTGATCAACTGCAGCTGCCCTGAAGGTGTCTCCGGCTCCAAGCACCACTTCTTTGCCCATTTTTTTATATCGTGCAGCTAATTTTCCTATGGTCGTGGTCTTGCCAACTCCGTTTACGCCAACGACCAATATAACGTATGGTTTTATACCTTCAGGTATTTCACTCTGCTGAGCATCTTCTTTCTCAGCCAAAAGACCAGCGATTTCTTCTTGTAAAATGCGATTTAATTCATTTGCTCCCAGATATTTATCTTTTGCTACGCGGTTTTGAATGCGCTCTATAATCTTTAGTGTAGTTTGTACTCCTACATCTGCTGTTAGAAGTATTTCTTCAAGCTCATCGAGAACTTCATCGTCAATAGTTGAGCGACCGGCTATGGCCTTTCCAAGGTTATGGAGAAAGGAGTTTCGGGTTTTTTCAAGTCCTTTGTCAAGGGTTTGTTTCTCTTCTTTTCCAAAGATTTTTTTTAAAAAATTCATGGCATTACTGGATTGAGGAGCTTTCGTTTTTCGATGGTTGTTTTACCCTGCCTCCCATGTAAAATCGTTGGTCGTAATACGGTTCTGTTAATCTCGAAAAAATTACGCCTTTTCGTACAGATGCATGTGCAAATACGCTATCGCCAATGTAAACGCCTACGTGATCGATGCGTCGTCCGTAGATTTTGAAAAATACGAGGTCTCCAGGCTTTAGGTCTTTTCTGGGAACAGGATCGACCTCTGTAAACAAATCGGCCGAGCGACGAGAAGTGAATTTGTGGTCAAACAGCTCTTTATACATCAGAACCGTAAATCCACTGCAGTCGATACCCTCGCGACTCATACCTCCGATGCGGTGGGGCGTACCTTCCCATTGGAGGGTAAAATCTGTAATGGCTTTTGCCTTGTCGTCAAAATTTTCAAACTGGCGAGCGGAGATTTTGATTGGAGCAGGCTCAGGAGTTTCGATTAGCGTTTTATCTATTTGTTTAGTTGGTGTTTTAGAGGTCGTTTGTTCCGTCCATTCGAAGCGCAGCTCATCAGTGCGAGCCGTTGTTTTTTGTTTTACTGTACATCCAATCAGCGCAAGTGAAAGTGCACCGATGAAAACTTTATTGCTTTTCACTGAGCCTGATTTTTGAAGGTAAAAATATAGAAGGTATTCGAACGGGTAATTTCAACCTGATTATTCGATGTGTCAATATCAGTTGTTTCAAGTTCAGGGTCCAATTCTACACGTACGGGCTTTTTAGCAAAGGGAAAAACCTTTGTGAATTCTTTTTCATTTTTAAGCCAAATTTCAGCTGGTAACCGTAGAACGTGTGTGGCACTATCTTCAAAAGTGAATTTTAATATGACAGGCATTATGAGACCTCCTTTATTCTGTATCGTGAGCTCGAGAAAGTAAGGGGTCTGCATCAGTTCTCTTTCGTTTTGGCTCAATCTGTTTTTAATTTCATCAGGCAGATTTTCAAAGGTTTCAACTTTCTCATACACATTATCTTTTTTGTGAACAATTTGAGGTACGAAAAGCCTGGCTGATTTCAAGTATTGGTCGCAAGCGTCAGTGGTATAAAACCATCCTCTCCAAAACCAGGACAGATCCTGGCCCACGGCATCTTCAATGGTGCGGAAAAAATCTTCGGGAGTCGGGTGTTTAAATTTCCAGCGATTGGCGTAATGGCGAAAAGCATGGTCAAAGAGTTCTCTGCCTAAGATGGTCTCGCGAAGTATATTCAGGCCTGTGGCAGGTTTTCCGTAGGCATTGTTTCCGAATTGGAGGATTGACTCTGATTGTGTCATGATGGGCACTAATGTCGAAGGATCGCTTTTCATGTAATCTACAATGTTGCGGGCAGCACCGCGCCTTGAGGGGTAATTTTCTTTCCATTCTTGTTCTGCAAGATATTGCAGATAGGTATTAAGTCCTTCGTCCATCCACGTCCATTGGCGCTCGTCGCTGTTTACGATCATCGGGAACCAATTGTGCCCAACTTCATGAATGATCACGCTGATCATGCCGTATTTGGTGGCTTTGCTATACGTACCGTCAGGTCTCGGGCGTCCACCATTGAAGCAAATCATCGGATATTCCATTCCAATGCGGTCTGTATGTACCGATATAGCAACAGGATACGGATAGTCGAAGGTGTATTTTGAATAAACTTTGAGCGTATGGGCTACCACCCTGGTAGAATACTCTTCCCACAATGGATTGCCTTCTTTTGGATAAAAGGACATGGCCAGCGGAGTATTTGTGCCCAACTTTACAGCCATTGCATCCCAAATGAACTTGCGGCTAGCCGCAAAGGCAAAATCGCGCACATTCTTAGCTCTGAAGTGCCATGTTTTAGTGTTTGTCGTTCGTGATTTCTCGTTATCTGAAGCTTCCTGTGGTGTTATAACAAATACTGGTTTGTCAAAGGTGTGCTTAGCCTCGTTAAGTCGCTTAAGTTGCTCTTTCGAAAGTACTTGAGAAGCATTTTGTAGTTCACCTGTGGCACCTACCACAAAGTCTGCCGGAACAGTTATCCGCACATCATAATCTCCAAAGGGAAACGTAAACTCACCTTGACCGAGAAATTGCTGTGTTTGCCAACCGCGGTCGTCGTTGTACACAGCCATGCGCGGAAAGAATTGTGCAATGGCGTATAAATAATTGTCATCAGCTGGAAAATACTCATAGCCCGATCTTCCTCCATATTTTAACCGATCGTTTATCGGATAAGACCATTTGATTTTAAAGGTGTATTTCTGACCAGGTTTTAATGGTTTTTTTAAATCAAGGCGCATCATGGTGCCGTTTACGTAGTATTTTTCATTGCTGCCCGATTTGTCTACCACTGCTGATAGGGTGAAACCACCCTTAAAATCAGGAAAATAATACGCCATCTCTTCTACACTGATGGTGTCTTTCATGCGCATCTTCGAGATAAGGCGAGCTGTACTGTTTTCGCGGCTTATGTTTTGATCGAGCTGAATCCACAAGTGTGTTAGAACATCAGGTGAAAGGTTGAGATAGGTGATTTCTTCTTCGCCTGATATAGATTGTGTTTTGTCATCTAAAACGATGGAAATTTTGTAATCAACCCGCTGCTGAAAATACTTAAATCCAGGAGCACCTGAAGCAGTTCGATATGCATTGGGCGTATTCCACTCTTCAATGCGACGAAATTTCGATGTGTTTACCCGCTCTTGCGCATTGGTATAATTAGCCGATAAAAAACTGATTATCAACCATAAAATAATCAATTGCTTTTTTTTCTTCATCGTCTTCTTCTTCGTCAGGTTTAAAGAATGAGAAATGAACGCTTCCATACTTGCGATGGTCGTAAAAATAGGGTGAATTCGTAAAGTCTTTGCGCTCAGAATGCTCAATTATCAACAAGCCATCGTTTGTCAAAAGGTTTCGATTAAAAACTTTTTCAATTATTTCTTCATATGGCTCAAACTCATAGGGAGGATCGGCAAAAATCAAATTATATTTATGATAAGCCTTCGACAAAAATTCTAATGCATTTTGATGAACAATTTTAACGTTTCTTAATCCCAGTTTTTGAGTCGTTTCATAAATAAATTTTGTACAAAGTCCGTTTATATCCACCGATGTAATATCTTCACACCCTCTGGATGCCAATTCATACGTAATGTTTCCCGTTCCTGCAAATAAATCAAGAGCTTTAATGTCTTCAAAATAAAAGTGATTAGCCAGTATATTAAATAGCGATTCCTTTGCCATATCTGTAGTAGGCCTTACCGGCAAATGGGCAGGCGCAATGATGCGCTTCGACTTAAATTTCCCGCTAATGATTCGCATATCAAAGAATTTCACAAATTTGCGTAAAGGCAATATGATGTACACTTTTATCGCCTGCCAAGGGATGGAAATCTACTCCTTTTGGCAATGCTGTAAACTCACAGTTTTTGATGAATTTCGACAGTATTTTGTGTTTAGGATCCCCTTCAGAAACTAAACCGCTTAAATACACAGGAATTTTTTCTGGATTCAATCCAAATTGTTCCACACAAAATAGGACATGATAGGCTACATCTTCAGGAGTTTCTGTTTTGAAAAAATTGTTAAGCATCAATTTTCCCTTATTGCCAATCAGTATAAAAAATCCATCTTTTAGCAGATCTACATATACCCCAAGCCCCGTAATCTCTTGCATTCTCAAAAGTTTATCTGCTACCGTTACGTTTGCAAGCTTAAATCTTGACGGGCTGTATTTAGTAATAAATTCATTCAACTGATTATCGATACCAAAAACAAAATATGCCTTTACTACATCTGAATAAACAGCGGCAATTAGTTCATTTTCTTTTAGATCGCATGTATAATTCAGGTAATAATAGTTCAGTTTAGCATCGTAAATATTTTCTGGAACGATTGTGAATTGCTCTGCATAAAACGACCATTTTATTGCTTCTGCAAAAAGCAAATATGGTTGTTCATTTAAAATGGCTTTTTCAAGCAATTTTATCTTCAAAGGGGTATTATCTACAGCATAATTTTTATAATAAAGAATTCGTCGTTGCGAATGCGATACCATTAAAAAAGAAATGCCATCAGGTTTTATTCTGATGGACATTTGCAAAGCCGGATGCGTTGAAAAAAGCTCCTGAACTTTTAAAGAATCTGTTTCTTGAAGAATCTGTAAACCTGATGCTATTTCCAACGATAATTCGACAAATTTTAATAAACCAATTTTACCAATTGCCGCTGACTATTGGTTCGGTAAGACTACCGAGTATTAGGGCTTTTTCTCTGGAGATAAACTGACCATATTCTCCTTTCAAATCCTCGAAAATTACAGTGTCGGCAGCTGATATTTCGAAAGTAGGAAGTACAATTCCATTTCTTTCGACAGAAGAGGCTGCGATTTTGAATTCTTTTTTATCGGTAAATGGAATATAGCGTATCTCATTAATATCCTGAATTCCTTTTCCATCTAATAAAGCTTCTCGTACGCTGCGGTATCCTAAAATGCGAATTACTACTGTATCGACTACTATATCGGTTTGATATGTTTTATCATATCTCATGAAGGAAGAATCCTTGCGCTCTTCGATGGCGATTTTGCCAGTATCAGCAAATGCGATAAGGGCATCGAAATCGTTTGCATACGATCCGTTTACTTTTCTGTATTCGATTTGCAAATCGCGCAACAAATTAAGTCTATCAATTATTTTTTCGTATCTCTTTTTTCTAATTTCATTGAATTCGATGGGCTTGCGAATTGAAGCGTAAATCATGTAGGCAAAAAATACAGATCCTATGACAAGAAGAAGGTTTACTGTGAATTTTACTTTTGGATTCATAACAGCTTTTTGAAAAACTTTGCACAAAGCTACACCAAAATTCAAAAAATCAAATTTTAGCCCGGGAGGCTCTGTTAAACTATGATTAATATTGATAATATCTTTAAAGCGCTCAACAATGAACCTACACTTGACCAAAAAGTTGCAGCTAAAAAACTTATTGATTTTCTTTCAGATTCAAATGCGCAAATCTTCATTTTGAGAGGCTCAGCCGGTACAGGTAAGACCTCTCTCATCACTGCCTTAGTTAAGAGCCTTCCGAAGCGGATTCGTTTTTTTTTGTTGGCACCCACAGGAAGAGCTGCTAAAGTAATGAGTCAATATGCCTCATTGTCAGCTTCAACCATTCATAGGCACATTTATTACACTTCATCGAAGTCAGGGAAGTTTATCTTCAGGTTGAAAATCAATCAAAACAACGATACATTGTATTTTATTGACGAAGCCTCCATGCTCGGATTACAGACTGAAGATTCGGAAACAAGCCTGCTTGAAGATCTCATCGAATACGTGTTCACCGGCCAGCGCAATAAATTGATCTTAATCGGCGACCATGCGCAGCTACCACCAGTTAAACAATCAGAAAGCCCGGCTCTGAATGAAGAATTGCTGAAAAACTACTTCTTTGTAAATACCATTTCTGCCCAACTCAATGAAGTAGTGCGTCAGAAAGACAGGTCAAAGATTCTGCTTAATGCAACAAGGTTAAGAGATTCAATGAATTCCGAAAACCTTTTTTTACCTCCATTCTATCGCGGTTCAGATTTCAGAGATTTAAAAGACAAGGCAGAGATTTTTGAGTATTTGTCAGATGCCTTTAGCGCAAAAAACCTGGATAACAGCGTAATACTCGTGCGCTCAAACAAGCGAGCGAATATGTACAATGCACAGATAAGACAGAGAATACTATTCAAGGAGTCAGAATTAGATGCCGGAGATCGGCTTATGGTAGTGAAAAACAACTATTACTGGTTAGAAGAAACTTCACCTGCCGGCTTTTTAGCCAATGGAGATATTCTTGAGGTTTTAAGAGTATATAAAATTGAAGAAAAATACGGGTTTCGGTTTGCAAAAGTGCGTGCCCGTATGCCAGATATCGATGACCAACCGCCTTTCGATGCCATTTTGCTTTTAAATACCTTATACAGCGAGTCCGCCTCTATGGGTTATGAAGAATATGCACTTTTACTAAAAAATATTTCAGAGGAAAAATATGCAGATTCAGCTCGTAAATATTACAAAAAAATTGTAACAGATAATGAATATGCCAACGCAATTCAAGTGAAATTTTCGTACGCAATTACAGTACATAAAGCTCAGGGTGGCCAATGGGATACGGTATTTGTCGAAAAGCCATTTTTGCCTTCAGAACAACCCGTTGAACTGGAGTATTTGCGCTGGCTCTATACTGCATTGACTCGTGGTAGGAGAAGTGTTTTTTTACTCGGATTTCCGGAAAATTACTTTTATGACTATTAACTCTTTTGGTACAACAAAATTCTTGTAGTATCTCCTTTTTTGATCAAGTCTTCTGTTAAATATTTTACATCATATAGATCGATATCTTGGTTTAAAATTTCCATAAGACTTATTTTAAATGAAACGAATTTTTCATTGCGCTCTGAATGTTCATCCGTCAAAAAGTCAATTATAAAATCCAAGTCATCGCCTTCTTTAAACTGTCCCCTTGCAGCTGATCCTATTAAATAAAGCTCTTTCACATTGTGAAAAGCACAGAGATGCTGTATCTCCGGGTACTTGAATACGAAATTTTCAAGTGGCTCACATCGGTAGTACAGCTTTTCTAACGATTGAGGAATGGGGTAGGAAATGCCGAGTATCATTTCTTTCAATTTTTTGTAAAATTCTCTGATATGATGCACTTAAAAAATGATAAAAATCAATTAAGATTTAAATAATTCATTGCGAAATGACCGAAAAGTTTTTATAAGAAATTATCAGTTGTTTTTTGAAGTAAAAAAAACATTTAAATCATAAAGCGCATTTGCAAATAATAAATATGTTTGTGAAGGAATAATTCATTTTAACAATGTTGCTCCATCTACCTTCACAAAATTTTGTCATTTTCGGCCAGCAGCCCTGGGATACACCTATTGGCAGTAATTGTAAAAACATTGCTCTCGAATTGAGTAAAAACTTCAATGTTTTGTACGTAAATATTCCTTTAGACAGATTTACAATACTGAGAAATTCGCCAAACGACCGTAAGCACATCGAGTATCGCAAAAGCATACTGAAAAGAAGGATCAAACCATTTGAAAATATCAATGATCGGCTTATCACATTTACACCACGGGTCGTACTTGAAAGCATCAACTGGCTGCCTGATGGACCACTGTTTGACTTCTTTAATAAAATAAACAACCGCAGACAGGCGAAAGAAGTAAAATTTGCTCTGAAACACGTTGGATTCAAAGATTTTATTCTCTTTAACGACAGCGATATGTTTCGCAGTTTTTACATGAAAGAACTTCTGAATCCCGTCTTTAGCATTTATTACTCGCGCGACAATCTGATTTCAACCGATTACTTCAAAAAGCACGGCACGCGCATAGAGCCACTTCTTATTGCAAAAAGCGATATGGCTGCTGCTAACAGCATTTATCTGAAAAATTACTGCGCCAGGTATAATCCTAATAGCTATTACATCGGTCAAGGGTGTGAACTCGACCTCTTTGACCCGGAGAAATCATACGATAAACCCGCCGAAATGCAGCACATTCAAGGTCCGATCATCGGCTATATCGGTGCACTGCTCAAGCTGAGACTCGACCTTGCTCTGCTGGAAAAAATCGCCAAAGCTCGACCTGATTGGCAATTTGTATTTGTGGGTCCTGAAGATGAGCACTTTAAAGCTTCTCCCCTGCATCAAATGGCTAATGTTCACTTCCTCGGACCTCGAAAACCCGAAGAACTGCCCAGATATTTGTACTTCTTCGATGTGGCCATCAATCCACAAGAAATTAATCCGATGACTATCGGTAATTATCCACGCAAAATCGACGAATACCTCGCGATGGGTAAACCGACTGTAGCTACGCGCACTGAAGCAATGGAAGCTTTCGAAGGCTATGTACATTTAGCTACTACTGCCGACGATTATTTGACGCTTATCGAAAAGGCCCTATCGGAAAAACATGATAATCAGTTAAAAGCACGAAGAATCGCCTTTGCGCGCAGCCACAGCTGGGAAAATTCTGTAAACGATATGCTGCGTGGAATAGAAGAAACTTTAAAAAAGAAAAATTTAAATTAATACTGCGTCCAGAGCAGCCAGCCTCTGATGGCGAGCAGGGTGTAAAAGAAGAAGAGTAAGGAAGATAAATATAACCTTCTGCTGAGGTACAAGACTACCGAAGCAGCATCTATTACAATCCAATACAGCCAGTTTTCCGGATAAAAATTTACCATCAACCAAGTAGCCCAGAAGCTAAATAGCGTAGTAAAAGAATCGAGATATGTGACTGCTGCCCCTTTTATCTTCTGAAGCAAGTGGCCTGAAATTAAAGTAAGTATTCCCAAGATAGCTATAGCTGATGCATGTGTAGCAGCTGTAAGTGATGAGTGTACCCCCTCCTCTACCCAACTACCTCGATTAAAGAGTCCATAAATAGCAGTGAGTAAATAAAAGAAGTGAAGCACTGCCTCGGCTACTAAACCCATTGAAAAAGTTATAAATACATAAATCATTGACCCCACAATGGCAAACCACCAGCAGGCCATGTTGCCATCAGCCAATAGCCATGTGTACAACAAGCTACAGCATACTGCCACAGCTTCCAATAGTTTTATTTTCAAACCAGAGATACTTTGAAAATCAGGGAACATTTAAATGTCGCTTGATGCTCGACAAGTCTTCTTGTATCGTTCTGAGCGATTTAGAAATAGCCTCTTTGGAGGGCTCAGTGGTAGCTAATTCAGAACTGATGAAATATCGAAACTTCCAGATTTCTAGAACTTCATCAGCAGGTATCGTATATGGACTGTAGGCTACATTGGTAGAAATTAAAAGGAAAGTGCCCGATTCATTCAGAAGGTTTTTCACAATTTTAAAAACAATTCCCTCATTTCTCGTAACGAGTAGGTAAGGGATGTTTGATTTCATACTTAGCCAATCATCGACATATTCGCCTATTACAATATCTCCGTTGCCCACCGGTGGCATACTGTCGCCCGAAATAGTAAAAGCCCTAAATTTTCGGTTTTTTGACAAAAAGGGAAGCTGGATAACGGGCAGTTCTTTTATAAACTCAGGGTCAGAATATCCTGTGGTGTAGCCGGCTTTTGCTTTTTCAGGGACTAACTCTGTAAGTGTATCGCTGTTTGCATCTACGGTGGTAGTTAAGATGCGGAGCCTACGACCTAGTACATCTAGGTCGATTCCGCGATCGATTTCGCTGAGTTCTGATTCGCGTAGTTTCGACAAGTCTTGCCGCACCAATCGGTCAATGCTGACTTTAAAAAATTCAGCCAATCGTACTAAAACCGGCAGAGGTGGATCTGCTAGTCTATTTTCATAGGAATTAATTGCTGACCGGGTGATTCCTACGGCTGAGGCCAATTCTTCTTGCGATAGTCGTCTGCGCTTGCGCAAGAGGCGAATATTTTCAGCAAGAATCTCCATTTGGATTTTTTATGACAAAAATACTGTCATAAATTTGATAATTTAAATATCTTTTTTGGGAAAAGTAATTTTTTTATTTGACCTGGGATGATAGGTATTGATCATATCTCGCAGATGTTTCTGACTCAAATGTGTGTAGATTTCTGTCGTCAATATGCTCTCATGACCTAGTAAATCCTGAACGGCTCTTAGATCAGCTCCAGCCTCTACCAAATGTGTAGCAAAACTGTGTCGAAAGGTATGAGGTGAAATTTTCTTTTGAATCCCTGCTTCTTCGGCATATTTTTTAATAAATGTAAATATCATAACGCGTGTAAGAGGTGCACCTCTCCTATTTAAAAAAACGTAATTTTTACTTTTTTTTTCATCAATGACTTTTGTTCGTATTTCTTTAGTATATATATCTAAAAGATGTAATGCATTTTGATGGATTGGTACAAAACGTTGTTTATTACCTTTTCCAGTCACTTTTATCAATCCTTCTTCATAGTATATATCGCTTAATTTAAGAGAAACTAACTCACTTACTCGTATTCCTGTGGCATAAAGTACTTCTATGATTGTTTTGTTTCTAAATCCTTCATCAGTAGAAACATCTATAGCCTCAATAATTCGATTGATTTCATCAACATTCAATACTTCAGGTAGGTATTTTTCGAGCTTTGGAAGTTCTAATAATTCCGCAGGATTTTCTTGAAGGTATTCTTCGATTTGCAAGAATTTATAAAATTGTCGGATAGCAGTTATCTGACGAGCTATTGAACGCGATTTTAAACCTGTAGTTGATTCCCGAATGAATGTTTCTAAATCGCTTAATGTAATGTTTAATACATTTTTACCTGTTTTATCAATCCAATCTAAAAACTTCTGTATATCAGTAGTATAAGATTTTTCAGTATTTTGTGATAAGCCTCTTTCCAGTTTGAGATATTCAATAAAATCATTCAGAAAATCAGAGGATTTCATTTACAAATTTCCGTTTTATCCTTATATATTTCAAATCTTATTCTGTGCGCGAAACCAGTACAGCAAAAAAACTTGAATAATTAAAAATATTCCAATGAAAATCCACTTTGCATTTCCAGGTATACTGAATAGTAAAATAACGAGTAAAGCAGTAATTATTACGATAATAAAAAGCAGGAAATAGTTGTAGGAATTCTTTCCAGAGTCAAGACTTTTTATGAATACTTCGTCCCGAATTTTAGAATCTAAATTGCTATGCGTAAGAACATCTTTTATAATATGTAATTCATTCATCAATATGGAATCGATTTTCCATTTAAACCTACGCCTTAATAAGTAATAAGAAACGAGGAGTTCTACTTCTGTTTCATTCTCATTTTTTTTTAATATATTGACATCCATAAATCTCTCAGGTATCCATCTTAGGCGATAAAGACTAAAGGCTGAAGGTCCAGCAAGCTCCCATTTATTACCTGTTACAAATCGATATCCCATTTCATGTAACAAAATATGAAGTATTCGATCAACTTCTTGAAGGTTTTTTGTGACCGAAAATTTGAGCGATAGAGTTTGTTTAGAATATCTTTTTAATGCCAATAATGAGATCACGTAGATTTTTATTAATAAAACAATGTATATAACAAAAAAGAGGCTGTTGAGCCTCTTTTTTATTTTAAATATATTTTGCCAAGAGGGCTATTCTTTTTCTTTGTGTCCGATGATTTTGTGGGCGAGTTTCGGATTTATCTGCTCTATAGACACTAATGTTAGCCAGTATCCAATAAACAATGAGAGGAAGATGAGCATACCGAATCCCATCAAGAAAACAATTAAAAACAAGAACCATCCGAGTGTGTAAGTAATCATGATGCCTTAAATTTACATGACAAAGATACTTTTAAACACAAAGTTTTCAAATAATTTGTTCGAATTCTTTTTTAGCAATTTTATGTTAAAACCAATTATGTAATTTTTTTAAATATTTTTTGCTATTTTTTCAAAATGTTGTTTTTTGAATTTACTTGTAAATGTAACTACAAATAAATTATTTGATTGAAAATTAGAATTTTTTCCTATCTTCTTTAAATTTGAAATTCAGTAATTTAGAAAATATCCACCTATACATTAGTAACAAAATATAATTATTTTAAAAGTTGTATTTTGAAGCTGCAACAGCTGCTGCTACATCGAAATCTTCGTAAGAAGATGCGTATAGAATTTCGCGGCTTGAATTGATAAAGACTCCTGCACCTGATTCGTTCAAGGCATTACTGAGCGTAGTTAGATAGTCGCCCCCTTGCACTCCCACACCAGGAATTAAAAGATAATGATTTGGAACCAAACTTCTAACCGTTTTAACTATAGTACCGTGAGTAGCTCCGGTAACGAACATAATTTCGTCTTTACCAAATTTTGCTGAAAATTTTTCAAGTACCTTCTGGTAAAGGGGCTTTCCATCGTCCATAGGTTGTAGTTGAAAATCAGATGACCCCGTATTAGAGGTAAGTGCAAGGACGATGGCAAATTTTCCCCTACGGATGAATGGCTCCACAGTATCGATACCCATGTAGGGCGAAAGCGTTATGGCATCAAAGGGCATTTCGTCGTAAAACGCTTTCGCATAGCGTTCAGCGGTATTGCCAATATCACCACGCTTTGCGTCAGCTATTAAAAAGTGCTGAGAATGATGCGATTTGATATATTCGGCAGTATGAAATAAAATTTGCCAACCCTCTGCACCCATCGCTTCATAAAACGCGGTGTTGATTTTATAGGCGATACAATATTTATGAGTAGCTTTAATGATGGATGTGTTGAACTCCATCACTCTTTGCCTTATAGTACCTGTAATGTGGGCCGGAATTTTTGCCGGATCTGTATCGAGGCCAACACATAGTACTGTGCGCTTAGATAGGATTAGGTTGTCGAGTGCATCTTTGGTAAACATATCTCTGAGGTTTATACTTCTGCACTTTCTTTCAGGCGCTCAGCATTTTCTGCTAATTCGAGTTCTTCTGAGAATTTGAATAAATCGCCGTTCATGATTTCATCCAGATTATAAACCGTAAGACCGATCCGATGATCTGTCACCCGGCTTTGAGGGTAGTTGTATGTTCTGATTTTAGCTGATCGGTCACCTGTACTTACCATTGTCTTACGCTTTGAGGCTACTTCTTCCATGCGCTTAGTGTATTCCATTTCAAATAGCTTATCGCGCAACATCTGCATAGCACGTTCGCGATTGGCGTGTTGAGATCGCTCTACCTGACAGGTAACTACTATACCCGTAGGCTTGTGGGTAAGCATTACCTTGGTTTCTACCTTGTTTACGTTCTGACCGCCGGCCCCACCTGATCGGGCTGTTTGCATTTCTACATCAGCTGGATTGAGCTCAAAGGAAATTTCATCAGCTTCAGGCAGCACTGCAACTGTGGCAGCTGAAGTGTGCACGCGACCCTGAGTTTCGGTTTGTGGCACACGTTGCACGCGATGCACACCTGATTCGTATTTTAATACGCCGTAGGCACCTTCGCCGTTTACCTTGAAGATGATTTCTTTAAAACCGCCAGAGGTACCTTCGTTGTAATCGAGTACTTCTACTTTCCATCCGCGTTTTTCACAATACTTTGAGTACATGCGAAACAAATCGCCAGCAAAAATGGCAGCTTCGTCTCCACCGGTACCGGCACGTATTTCCATTGTACATCCTCGAGCGTCTTCAGGATCTTTAGGCAGCAGAAGAAGTCGAATCTCCTCGCGTAGTTGTTCCAATCGAGGTTCACCTTCTTCGATTTCAGCCAGTGCGATTTCGCGTAGCTCAGGATCCTTTTCAGTTTTAAGAATTTCTTTTGCCTCTTGTAATGAGTTGTAGAGATTTTTGAACTGTTTGCCCTTTTCAACAATGGCTTCCAGCTCTTTATATTCTCGGTTTAAGGCTACATATTTTTTTTGATCGGCGATTATGTGAGGCTGTACTATTTGGTCAGCTATGTCTTGAAACTTTAGTTCAAGCGCTTCAATTTTTTCAATAAGCGAATCCATTACAAAAAACATTTAATATTCAAAAGTTCCGAAATTGCTTTTGATGGTCAACTTTTTACCTTCTAATGGTGGTTCTATCCTACCCACGATTTGGGCTTCGAGGTGAAAGGTTTTGCAAATTTCGATAATTCTGTCAGCTACTTCAGGGTCGCAGTAAATTTCCATGCGATGTCCCATATTATATATAGTGTACATTTCGCGCCATGAAGTGCCTGACACTCGCTGGAGCTCTGCAAATAAAGGAGGAAGTCCGAAGAGATTGTCCTTCACAATATGTACATTTTCTGCAAAGTGCAATACTTTGGTTTGACCTCCTCCACTACAGTGTATCATGCCGTGAATGCTTTCGCGCACTTCATGTAAAATTTGCTTTACGACAGGTGCATACGTACGAGTAGGACTCAGTACTGCTCTGCCCATATCTAAGGGTGTTCCGATCAGTGGAGAGGTGAGAGTGTAAGGTCCGGTATATACTACTGAAGGGTCTAATCCAGGATCAAAGGTTTCAGGATATTTATGTGCGACTTCCTTCGAAAACAGATCGTGGCGAGCAGCAGTTAGGCCGTTACTGCCTATACCTGAATTATAAACAGTTTCATAACTCGTTTGACCATAAGATGCAAGGCCTACGATTACATCACCGATTTTTATTCTGGAATTATCGATTACATCGCTGCGTTTTAAACGGGTGATTACAGTAGAATCTACAATTATTGTTCGTACCAAATCACCGACATCAGCCGTTTCACCGCCGGTTAGAATAGCTTTAATTCCAAAATTGTTTAACAGCTGACAAAACTCTTCGTTGGCCTCAATGATGGTCTTAATGACTTCACCTGGAATAAGATGTTTATTTCTGCCGATGGTGCTACTTATCAAAAACGGACCAATGGAGCCGATACAAAGCAGATCATCGATGTTCATCACAAGGGCGTCAATGGCTATCCCCTTCCACACGCTTAAATCGCAGGTTTCGCGCCAGTAGGCATAGGCCAGAGATGATTTTGTGCCGGCGCCATCGGCATGCATAGCTAAGCAATAATCAGGGTCGCCAGCAAGTAAATCAGGAATTATTTTACAAAAAGCTTTTGGAAATAGCCCCTTATCTACATTTTTTATTGCTGCATGTACATCGTCTTTGCTGGCTGAAACTCCTCGTTTGAGGTAATGGAATGAATCGCTCGAATACATACATGCAAAAGTACTTCACTTCACATTCACAATACCTCAAAAAGATGTATAATTTGTTCGAAGAGTTTTTTAAATCAATGGTTTTTGAAAAAGCTTTTGATTAATCAGTTTTATTTTATTTCCGTTTCTTTTTATTATTCCTTTTTCTTCGAAATTTTTCAACCAACGGTAAGTAGACGTGCGTGACGATCCGCTGAGCAATGCAAGGTCATCGCTGTTTAATTCTACTGGGATGCTGTTGTCTTCTGTTAATCCATATTTGGAAATCAAATATTTAAGCACTTGTAGGAGCCTGCCCTCTGAGTCCGCTTGTATGATTTGTACGCCGTTTTGCTCTGTGAGTTCAGCTTTTTTAAAAATGACTTGCATTATTGGAAAAACAGCTTGTGGCTCACGAGTCATAAGCTCGTGCAATTTTTTGGTCGGTAATTCGAGTAAAACCGATAATTCTGAAATGCAAGAATAATTGTATAAAATTGGCATATCCTGAATGGCAGCTGAAATGCCTAAAAAATCACCATTTTTATGAAGAATTAATTCGCCGTTTCTATAGCTTTTTACTCCTCCTTCGATCAACCAATAAAACTTATCGGAAGGTTCGCCTTTTTTTAGAATCTCTTCACCTATTTTGAAAATTTTTATATCACCAGATGATATGAAATATTGTAAAAGAATATGAGAACCTTCAGGCAAAAGTTTGTTAAAATTATCTTTAATGAACTGCTCTTTATCCTTCATCACACTTCCAGGAAACGAAGCAAATGAAAAAGATTCTTTCATTCTATGAAATGATTTTAATCAAAGCTTACATTGATATTTGGGAATTAAAAAAGTTTGATAATATCATTTGAATTAGCTAGAATTAAAAGACCTAACAGTATGAAAAATCCTGCGATCTGAGCATATTCCAAAACCTTTTGCGAAGCTGGTTTGCCGGTAAGTATTTCCCATAGCAGAAATACCACGTGGCCACCGTCAAGAGCTGGTATAGGCAAAATGTTTAAAAAGGCCAGCATAATGGATAGAAAAGCTGTGAACGACCAAAATTTCTCCCAGTTCCATGTGGTGTCAAACTGCTTCGCAATCATTATAAATCCACCGACCTCTTTGTAAGCTTCAGTTTTTGGATTGAAAATGATTTTAAACTGACGTACGTAGTCACTCAGCATGGTTGCAGCTTTTGAAAATGCCGCACCGATACTTTCAAAAAATCCGTATTTTATTACTTTAGTTTCAAAAAACAGAGAGGGATTCTGAGCAAACACACCTATTTTTCCACTTTCTGGCACAAATACAGGTATGGAGACAATATTGCCTGCTCTGTTAACACGTAATGTGATTGTATCGCCTTTGTGTTTGGGAATTTCCTCCAAATATTGGTCAAAAAACTGTAGTTGTAAGTCATTAATGCCCACCAATTGATCACCTTCTAGAAGTCCAGCTTTTTTTGCCTCACTGTCTTCTACAAATCCACCGACGTAATATGGAAATCGAAGCCCGAAAAGAGTACTTTTGGATTTAATGATGTCTGAAATTTTTTCTTCCGTAATGGTAATTCGCACAGGCTTTCCATCGCGCTCGACCTCTACATAGCCACCACCTGAAAGCAATATTTCTAAAGGAATCTGATGGAAGCGTTCGGGATATTTTCCATTGACGGATAGGATTTTATCGCCATTCTTAAATCCTAAGGCAGTTCCTACACTGTCAGTTACAATTCCGTATTTTACATTCTGGGTAGGGATGTATTCTTCGCCGTAGTACATCAGCATGCCTATGTAGATGACTATTGCCAAAAGCACATTGACGGTGACACCTCCTACCATAATGATTAACCTTTGCCAGGCCGGTTTTGAGCGAAATTCGTAGGGCTGAGGAGGTTGTTTCATCTGTTCGGTGTCCATGCTTTCGTCAATCATTCCAGATATTTTCACATATCCGCCTAGCGGAAGCCATCCTATGCCATATTCAGTTTCTCCGATCTTTTTCTTAAAAAGAGAAAACCAAGGATTGAAAAAGAGATAAAACTTTTCGACGCGGGTTTTAAAAAGTTTTGCTGGGATAAAGTGCCCTAACTCATGTAAAATAATTAAAATGGAAAGGCTTAACAAAAATTGGCTGATTCGAATCAAAATATCCATATATTAATTACAAGCAATTAAAACAATTTACAAAAAACTAAAAAGTTCATCGTTTAATTGGTGAAAGATGCTTTAAAAAGTTGGATGTTTGCTTCGAGATTTTTCCACAAAATTTCAATTTCTGATGTATTCATACCTGCATTTAATAATTTCGTTAAGATGTATTCCTTATTCATTAGACCCAAACGGTTTTGTTCTTTTTTGGAATTAAACACAAGTGCCTGATAAACAATACTAATTCTTTCAAATGCATCGCCAAAAGGTATACCACTTTCGAAGGTAAGGAGTAGGTCGAGTATCTCTCTTTCACCTGCTTCAGCTAAAAACCAAATGAGACCAGGATCTGTGTTGCCTTCTATAAAACTTTCTAACGCCATTTCTGTGGCCTTAAGACCTTCGAATTGCTGCATAACCAAAAGATCAGCGTATAAATCCTGTTCTTTTTGATCACTGATAGCAGGTCTTTTTACCGGTAGTTTGAAACGCTCTGCATTGCGATAGGCAATGGGCCGTGTATAGGCATCGGTCTGTGCTATTCCCAAAAGTATTCCGTCTTTTACCTTTCTGATTTGAAAATCTGGTACTTCGTCGAGACGTTCAAATCCGAAGTTGCGGATTTCTGGGAGAGAATCGTCTAATGCGAGTGATACAGCTGTTGCGAGTAAGTTGGGATTGCCGGTTGCAATCATAGTACGGAAGGCTCTGTATCGATTTAAAGGAGTATATCCATAGTTGAGCTCGAGCAGTGCCTGGTATTCAGGCCGTATTTCATGAGTTGGTATCAATATATGTTCTTCCCACTGCGGGTACAAAAAGAGAATATCTGAGGGTGTTGATATATCGAAAATCATGACTTTTTCACCTGTAGTAGGAGTAATTATAGTATCTATTTTTTGATCTTTCATATAGGCAATCCATCGGAGAAAAGTACCTTTTTTTATTAATAGATTTTCATCTAAAATTTGAATTTTAAAGACATTTGGATTGGATGACATTTTTATCTCATAAGTTATAAAAAACTTATTGGTAATAGGTCTATTAAAATGAATTCGATTGATATCTATTTGAATGTTTTTACTTTGGAGTATTTCATATATTTGTTTTTGAGCATAGTTTGTAATAAATTCATCTATTACTTCTTTTAATACATCAAATCCATTATAGTGATACATATTGTAGAACAAAAGTATATAATATAGTCGTCGATTATTTGTGTAATTGTTGTTTTTCACATGATTATCAACAATGTTTCTCAGCATTAATGCATGTGTACTTTGATATGATGTTTTTACTATTTCTTTTACCAATTCAAAGGCATTGAGTACATCAAAAATTTCAGAATTTTTAAAACATTGCATCAATGCTACTTGAAGACACATGTGTTCATTTGAAATTCTTTGTGGCATCAGGAAATAATTCCGATTCTTTGGTATGTAAAAAATACTGGGAAATACTGTTGAATCAACCCCGCAATTATTAAAATATGGTATAAATGTGAAACAAGCATTTGATTTTGATAAAGTTGTTTGGGCCAAACTCGATGTGACTTTTGGTTCGTTAATTATCGATGGTTGTGATTGTTTTTCTGCTGCTGCCAGCTGCTGATTATCTGTATCTGTGGACTGAATTGTTGGTTCTGTTTTTTGGTTAATTATAACAGATGAAGGGGGTTGAATTGACGGTTTCAATGTTTGATTTTCTATCGAAGAGGCGATAACTACTGGTCTTTCAAATGCAATATTTATCCTTTGTAAATCATCTTGAGTCAAAGATCTTGAAAAGACACATTGAGTATTCGATTTTCTATCGGAAAAGCTGTGAAATTTTGAGCCATTTACTTTAAAATTGACTGTGCTGCAAATAGATAGTGAAACTAGGTAGTTTTTCTTGAAAGGTTTTGGAATTAATCTTTTGAAAGTTTGTTCATTAAATTGAAATACCAATATATTTTTAGCCTCCGTTATTATCAAATCATTTTGTAGGTCAGATAGAGGAATTTCAACATCGAAATAATATTTTAAAAATTTTTTATTGCTGTGTTGAAAAATAAGCCTTTTTCCATCGTACTGATAAGCTGTTTCATCCAGTGGTTTTAAAACGTACTTTTTAAAATGTTGTATTGATTGAGTTGGGACTTCTATCAAATATTCCGCAGTGTAATTTCCTGGTGGAGGTGTGAGTAAATAGGAAATTTTAGCTACATTTTTTGTAAAATCTACATGAAGATTGACTTCAATATGATGATTTTCAATTGATTGAGATATTGCTTTTCCATGTATCAAAAGAATTAAAAAATAGGTTAGTAGAATTCTAAACACTGAGTTTATGTTTACTTTTGGCTGAACTTCCATACGCTGGATATGCAAATAAAATACGAAGATCAGGTTTTAGACGTAAAGCCGAGAAAAAACAACCGATTGAAAGGCGAAATTAATGGGGAGCCTTACGAGATCGAGTTGAAGCGCTTAACTGAATATGAATACATTCTGCACTATAAAGGTCGCAAGTTCAAAGTAATAAAACCCTTTCAGATACCTGAAAGCGGTTCAGCCAAACTTATAATCAATGGAAAGGTCATTGAACTCGAAATTACAAGCGATCAAGAGCTCATAATGAAGCAAATGGGACTGGGCGGAAACGCATCGACGAAAGTCAGTGAGTTGAAAGCTCCAATGCCCGGACTCGTTAGGCGTATATTAGTCGATGAAGGACAAGCGGTTACAAAAGGTACTCCCCTACTTGCGCTGGAGGCTATGAAAATGGAAAACGTCATTAAGGCCTCAGCTGAAGGCACGGTGACTGCTATTTTAGTAAAACAAGGCGATGCAGTAGAGAAGAATCAAATATTAATACGGTTTTAATCAGCCAGAAAGAGCGATTTATCCAAGTTGAGCCATTGCAGGGCTGCTCCGTGAAGCAACTTAGCCTTCAATTCTTCGTCATCAGTGTATTGATGAATTAGTTCACCGGGGTTTAACTCGCCTAAAGGAAAAGGATAATCTGTGCCAAGAGCAACACGGTCAGCACCAAACATGCGTATGATGAAATCGAGCATGTTGATATCGTGCACTAAGCTATCAACCCAAAATTTACCCAAATATCTACTCGGATGATACGGATTGTCGATGGCACAGAGGTCGGGTCTGACGTCGAATCCGTGAGCGATTCTGCCAAAAGTGGCTGCAAATGACCCTCCACCGTGTGCCACAGCTACCCGCAAATCCGGCAGCCGCTCAAATACTCCCCCAAAAATCAACGAGCAAATGGCCAAAGAACTTTCGGCTGGCATTCCTACGAGCCAGGGAAGCCAGTATTTAGGCATTTTTTCTTTGCCCATCATATCCCAAGGGTGAACAAAGACTGCCATTCCCAGGTCTTGACATGCTTCGAAGAAGGGAAACAACTGAGGTGCATCGAGATTAAGATCGTTTACGTGCGTGCCAATTTCCACTCCGGCTAAACCTATGGATTTACAGCGTTCTAATTCACCGATTGCTAATTCTGTGTCTTGCAGAGGAACAGTGCCAAGCCCTACAAATCGCTTGGGATAGCGATGCACGACCTCTGCTATGTGGTCGTTTAAAAACTTGGAAATGTAAAGGGTGTGCTCTGGTTTAGCCCAATAGCTGAACATGACAGGCACTGTGCTGAGCACTTGCACATCTACATGGTGCATACCGCATTCGCGTAAGCGAGTATTTGCATCCCAGCAGTTGTCTTCTATTTCGCGGAAGAATCGACCATCTTGCATCATGCGTGCACGGCAGGGAGCGTGATGCTCGAGAAAAATGAATCCTCCGTAACCAAATTTTTTCTTGAAGTCAGGTAAATGTTCGGGTAATATATGTGTATGAATATCAATGGTAAAGGTGTGGTGGTGATGGGCACACATCTGAGCAGGTAGATTATTGAGGCTTTGATTTGCGTCAAAAGTAAGATGTAAATGTGTCTTTTTACTTTTTACAAGGTCACTGGTAATACTTCTTAAAGTGTAAATTTTTTCCTGAGGAGTTATACAGTTACTTTGTAACATAAATTCTTGCTTGTGTTTGCGGTAGAAATTGACGGTGCAGTAGTGGCTGAAGATGTAATGGCCAAAGAATTTGTATGTAATTTGTCGAGATGCAAAGGTGCTTGTTGCGTGCAAGGCGATGCTGGTGCACCTTTAGAGGAGGAAGAAACTCGGATTCTGGAGAAAGAATTCAAGAATATTAAACCATTTTTAAGGCCTGAGGGCATACGAGCCATAGAAGAACAAGGTATCTGGTTGAAAGACCCACGTGATGGTGAACCTGTAACTCCTCTTGTGGATGGGAAAGAATGTGCCTATGTCGTTTTTGACGCTGATGGAACAGCTAAATGCGGTATTGAATTGGCTTGGAAAGCTGGGGCAACTGCTTTCCAAAAACCAATTTCCTGTCATTTATATCCTATCCGAATTACAAAATACAAAACTTTTGAAGCAGTGAACTTTCATCGCTGGGAAATCTGCAGTCCGGCTTGTGAATTGGGTGCTCAACTAAAGGTACCAGTGTATGCTTTTTTAAAAAATGCCATCATCAGAAAATACGGAGAGGAGTGGTACCAAAAACTCGATGATGCAGCTAAACAGCTTGAAAATGAGAAGTTATAAAATTTATTTTTTATTGATCCTTTTGCTGCCTTTTACTGCGTTCACTCAACGTTCAACCTTTCCATATCGGCTGTCATATTCTTTAGATATATCCCTAACAGTTGGGAATCTAGTATTAGTCGGCACAAATAGAGCTATAAAAGCTCATTTAAGTGTACCCAAAGCGGATGAAATTTTACAACTTGATCGAGAACGATTGTTTTATCTCGATAGAATTAGTTTCAGAACATATAATTCCACTACAGAGCGCGTAAGTCATTATGCAATGCTGACTACCATCACTTTACCTGTTTTGTTGGCGACCTATTCGAAATCATTCTCCCATCTATCGACAATGGCAGTCATGGGCATTGAGACTTACACCACTACCTTACTGGTTGTTCAAACACTGAAAGCTCTTACTCGAAGGCCAAGACCTGAAATGTACACCGATGAATATGACATTATGAGATATAAGGGCATCGAGAGTTTGAATGCCTTCCCTTCCGGACATACGGCAATGGCCTTCGCTGCTGCAGGATTTGTACACTCCTGCCAGGAAGTTTTTAAACAGCAAAGTTTATGGGCTACCTTTTTAATGTATAGCACATATACGTCAGCTGTTATTTCTGGATTTTTGAGATATTACTCAGGAGTACATCATCTAACCGACGTAATGACAGGGGCAGTATTAGGATGGTCAATTGGTTACTTCATACCAAAAATTCATCTTCAAACCAGACGCTCCAACCATTCTATACAACTGACACCCACTGCCAACGGCATGATACATTGTGCTTTGAATTTTTGATCAAAAACATTTTAATCTCATTTCCGTTAAAATAGCATGTTTGAAGAAAAGCGATATCGGCTAAGAATAGACGATAAAATCGTAGGTTATAAGCGCGTGATGAGTGAATCGTATGAATTCTATTCGCGCAATGGTCTATGGTGGTCGGGTCATCAACTGTACTACAAGCAAATAGATGAATACTCTGGCTTAAAAGACCGAAACAATCAGCACTTATATGAGCTCGATATCGTGGAATTTCGCATTGATGTAGGGATAGAGCGCATGGGAGTAATACTTTGGAATACTAAGGACAAGTGTTTTTGCATTAAAGATTTAGAAGATACAGGTTATTTGCCAATTTGTGTTAATGACATTTACTTGTTTAGTTCAAAAGATCTGAAATTTCACTCTTATCTCTTTATCAATCCTGAGATTATGAACCGACTTGGTATAATTGATGAATAAAAAACCGGCCACTCGAGGGCCGGTAGAATCTTTTCCGAGTAGAGTTGCTGATAAAAGTTGTTCTTCTTATGAAATGCTATCAGCAAGCTCTTTACCTGGTTTAAACTTAGCAACTTTCTTTGCAGGAATGCTAATGGTCTGGCCATTAGAAGGGTTTCTTCCTTCGCGAGCTGATCTTTCAGCCACTGAAAAAGTACCAAAACCTGTGAGGATCACTTTGTCTCCATTCTTAAGTACCTCATTTACAGTACTAATGAAAGCATCAACTGCAGCTTTGGCGCTAGCCTTGCTCATTCCTGCCTTTGATGCTACGGCATCGATGAATTCTGTCTTGTTCATAATAGTAAATTTTATGTTAATTTTTTCTTTACAACGACAAAAGTAGCTGAAAGATGAAATTATACAAGAGATTGAGAAAAAAATTTGAGGTAAATTTTTAACGTTTAACTGTTAATCTTTAACAGATTTGTTTTATTCAAAATACCATTTAAAAATTCAGTTGCAGTCATTTCTTTTTTTCCTTCGGGCATTAGTTTTTCAATGCTGAGAGCCCCATCTGCACACCCTGCGATGAGCTGTTTTTTATTTTCGACATGTAGTATTTTAGGAGGAATTTTGATGGAGTTTTCGAGAATTTTTGTTTTTAAAATTTTTACAATAGTTGGTTTATTTTGAATTTCTAAGATCGTATATGCTCCCGGACTCGGGCTCAGACCTCTGACAAAATTATGAACCTCTGTAGCACTTTTAGTCCAGTCAATCAGGCAGTTCTCTTTAAAAATCTTAGGTGCTGATTTAAGATTTTCCTGATCTTCTTGTTTTTTAGGAATAATGGATTTTTTAAGTATTCCTTCCAAAGTTCTCAGTATCAGTTCAGCGCCTGGCTCAAGCATGATATCGTGTAGTTCACCAGCCGTCATTTCGGGTGTAATGGGTATTTTGGTTTGGAGCAAAAGGTTTCCTTCGTCTATTTTGTCGTTAATAAAGAAGGTGGTTAGACCCGTTTCTTGCTCTCCATTGATGATTGCCCAGTTGATGGGTGCAGCACCTCTGTACTGAGGGAGCAAGGATGCGTGGAGATTAAATGTGCCAAGAGGTGGAAGTTGCCAAACTCTATCGGGTAATTTTTTAAAGGCTACTACTATTTGAATATCTGGTTTAAAAGATTTTAGACACTCAAAAAAATCGTCTGATTTCAAGTTTTGAGGCTCCAAGACAGGTATTCCGAGTTCAATAGCCGCTTGCTTTACTGCACTAGATTGCAATTTAAGTCCGCGTCCGGCGGGTTTGTCGGGTGTGGTGACTACAGCTACTACATGATAGTTGTTTTCCACTAGTTTTTTCAAACCTGGCACAGCAAAATAAGGCGTGCCCATGTATACTATGCGCGGATATAGATTCATAGCTGCTCTTCGATGAGTTCGGCGGGCTGATGGTCATTCAAATCAAGGGGATTTTCGCCCTTTTCAATTTTTAGATTGCCAATGATAAACTCTTGACGAGCCGGGGTATTCTTACCCATGTAAAATTCGAGTATTTGGTCGATGGTTTGGTCTTTACCAATGAGTACTGGCTCTAAGCGTATATCTTTGCCAATGAAATGGCGAAATTCATCGGGACTAATCTCCCCAAGTCCCTTAAATCGGGTGATTTCAGCCTTGTTTCCAAGCTTTCTAAGAGCTTCATATTTTTCCTCTTCGCTGTAGCAGTAGATGGTTTCCTTTCTGGTTCGTACTCTAAATAGGGGTGTTTGCAAAATGTAGAGGTGATTTTCGCGAACCAATTCAGGAAAGAATTGCAAAAAGAAGGTGATGAGCAGCAATCGGATGTGCATGCCATCCACATCGGCATCAGTGGCGATCACTACGCGATTATAGCGAAGATTCTCAATCGACTCTTCGATGTCAAGGGCGGCTTGAAGCAGGTTAAATTCTTCGTTTTCATACACCACTTTTTTAGTCAGGCCATAGCAGTTGAGGGGTTTACCTTTAAGAGAGAAGACAGCTTGTGTATTTACATCGCGGGCTTTAGTAATGCTGCCTGAGGCGGAGTCGCCCTCAGTGATGAATAAAGTTGATTCGAAGCAGCGCTCATCCTTTACGTCAGTGAGGTGAATGCGGCAATCGCGCAACTTTTTGTTGTGCAAACTGACTTTTTTTGCTCGCTCGCGGGCCAACTTCTGAATGCCGGCCAGTTCTTTACGCTCTTTTTCAGCAGCTACGATTTTTCGCAAGATGGCGTCAGCCACTTCTGGGTTTCTATGCAAATAATTGTCGAGTTCTTTTTTGACAAAATCATTTACATACGCCCTGATGCTGGGCAAGCCTGGACCCATTTCTGTAGAGCCAAGCTTGGTTTTTGTTTGAGATTCAAAGACTGGTTCGATTACTTTTAGAGAGATTGCGGCAATTACAGACTGGCGGATATCTGCTGTATCAAAATTTTTGTTGTAAAACTCGCGAATGGTTTTTATCATCGCTTCGCGAAGGGCCGCTTGATGTGTGCCACCCTGTGTAGTATGCTGGCCGTTTACGAAGGAATGATAAATTTCTGATTGCGAGCGTTCGCTGTGGGTCATTGCTATTTCGATATCGTCGCCTTTCAAATGTATGATTTCGTGTAAGATGGGCGAGTCAATCGTATGGGTTAGTAAGTCTTTGAGTCCGTTTTCACTACGAATGGTTTGTCCATTGTAGATGATGGTAAGTCCGGCATTCAGGTAGGCGTAATTCCACATCATTCTCTCTACGTACTCATCGACAAATTTGAAGTTTTTGAAAATCGTATCGTCCGGAGTGAAAATGATACGGGTACCTCTTCTGAGAGTTGTATCTTCAATGTCGGATTCAAATTTTAAATTACCTCGTTCAAATTCAGCCCATTTTGTTTTGCCATCGCGAATGCTTTGTACTTTGAAGTACGAAGAAAGTGCATTTACAGCTTTTGCGCCCACACCATTCAGACCAACTGATTTTTTAAAAGCTTGACTATCGTATTTAGCGCCGGTATTGATCTTGCTTACTACATCCACTGTTTTGCCAAGGGGTATGCCGCGGCCATAGTCGCGCACCGTCACAGTGCGGTCATTTATAGTAACTTCTATGGTCTTACCCGCTCCCATCACAAATTCATCGATGGAGTTGTCGATGATTTCTTTAAGCAATATGTAAATCCCGTCGTCAGGCGAGCTTCCATCGCCAAGCTTGCCGATGTACATGCCTGGCCGCAGACGAATGTGCTCCTTCCATTCGAGAGTCTTGATGTTCTCTTCGGTATATTTTATTTGATTTTCAGACATTTATTGAAATAACATTAACCTAAACTATCAACTCTCAATTTTAAGAACTATCGCAATTCTGCCAGAGGTGAGAAGAATTGAGTTATTAACACTGGCATTTGTATTAATTAATTTTTGAATTTTTTTATTTAAATAAAAAACGGGAAGCTCCTTGCTCCCCGCTCTTTATGAATCTTTTATCAAAATTAGTAATAAGCCACTGGAAGTTTTTGTATTTTATTGATTCCATCTACATAAATATGAATAAAATAAACACCTGTAGCTAACTCAACTTGTGAGGTAAACTCACCGGATGAATGAAAAACAATAGAATAAATCAACTTACCTGACACATCTACTATTCTTAGTGTGGTTGGCACACCTCCGGCAGGGAGTCCAGATAAGTTTAGAACTCCATTGCGATAGGAAGCCTTCGGAGAGAAATAGGCATTTTCGTCGATAGAAAATGATGTACAAACCAAGTCGCATCGATTAAAGCACACATCGGGCAGTGTAGTGTCTGAAGTTGGGACAGTGAGATTTCTGGATCCAAGGAATCCACAAGATCCGGTGATAAGCTCTTGACCAGCCGGGCTATTTGTCGTAGAAAATCGATACAATATTTGTTCGCCTTTTGGTAGGTCTAATGTGATTCGATACTTGTTAGGACTCACCAGGCTCATTTGATGTTGTGTAAAATTCCATCCGTTGAATGTACCAGCTACAAACATTCCTTGGGGCGACACTTGTATGCCATGTGTGAGTACTGAGATGGTAACCTTAGAAGTAGGCACCTGTGCCGGACATGTATCGCACATCGAAAAGCAAACTGCTGGTAAAATGGTATCGTTGGCAACGGTAAAAACTCTATTGAATCCACCAAAACCATCGCTCACTCCACAGGCCGGGGGCACAGCCTCAGCACCTGTGAAGGTAGAATCGTTCAAAAATTTATACTGAACAGTCGAACCGGCATTGATCACTACAGTAGCTGTGTATATGGTTCCGTTGGCTGTCATTGGCGTAGCCTTAGGCGACCAATTGTTAAAACTACCGGCCAGATAAACTCCATTTGGTGAGATGGTTTGATTTTTCATATCAACTCTGAAAGTGACATTTCGCGGCTGAGGCACAGGACAAGGACCACACATGCCAAAACATACTGCAGGCAGAACAGTATCTGTATTTGGCATCACAAACCAACGATTAGGCGTGGGTACTCCTATGCCGCAAGCAGCTGGTACAGTTTCATCCTGCCCCCATGCATTGCCGTTGATGAATTTATAAAAAATTGTATCGCCCACGTTTGCTGAATCTAAGCGCACGTAAAATCCGGTAGCCGTGTCAAAAGTCATTGGGGAAGTGGCCGGATTCCAGCCTTGAAAATTCCCGGCCACATATACACCATTCGGACTCACCGTCTGCTGGCTCATATCCACTCTAAAGGTGACAGCTTTTTTCGGAGTTGGAGGTATTACGGGGCAATTTGTATTACATGTTCCGAAACAAACAGCCGGAAGTATCGTATCGTTATTTGGTACGGTGAGGAAGCGATTTACCGGATTGCCTATGCCACAAGCCGCGGGCACAGTCTCATCTTGTCCCCATGCATTTCCATTGATGAATTTGTATTGCACGGTCTGCCCTACAGGTAGAGCTACGGTATAACTCCAAATACTTCCGCTCTTGGTCATGGGTGTAGATGCTGGGTTCCAGCCTTGGAAGCTACCCGCAATTCGCACACCTAACTGACTGACTGATGCAACATTCGACATGTTTACGCGAAAGGTCACAAGCTTGGTAGGCGGCAAGGGTTGGCAGGTAGTACAGGAGCTAAAACAAACAATAGGTAATACTGTGTCTTGTGTAACCGTTAGCGATCGATTGAATCCTCCAAATCCATTAGATACACCGCATGCTGATGGTACTTGCTCCTCTCCTGCCCACGTATTTCCATTAATAAATTTGTATTGAATGGCAGTTCCCTGTGCAATTTGTGTACTAAAAGAGTACACACCACTGCCTACGGCTGACATTTGTGAGGTGGCAGGATTCCAGTTTTGAAAACTCCCGGCTATATGTACTCCGGCTGAAGAAACCGTTTGCTGACTCATATCAACCCTGAAGGTTACGGTCCTCAACTGAGCTTGCAGCCAAAATGTACAAAAGGTAAACGCAGAAAGTAATACTTTTTTCATTAAATCAATACTTTGCTACAAAGAAAGTGTATTTTATACACTTAAACAATATTTTAACATATTTAAATCTTAAGCCTTTCTCTAAACCATTTAATTAAAAAAGGTCAATCGCAAGGGGGAAGTTGTTAAAAACAGAGAATTGCTAACAACTATGAAAGATTAGAACTATAAAGGGTTTTACAGGACTAAAAACACCTATCTTTCGACGCAATTATTAATCGGATAAGTCAGTGAATCGCCTTAAAAACGCTGCCAGCCCTTACCTACTTCAGCACGCACACAATCCGGTGGATTGGTATCCTTGGGGAGAAGAAGCATTTCATACAGCAAGAAATCAAAACAAATTGTTGGTCATCAGCATCGGATATTCAGCCTGCCACTGGTGCCATGTTATGGAACGCGAGTGCTTTGAAGACCGAGAGGTAGCTCGCCTTATGAATAAACACTACATCTCCATAAAAGTGGATCGCGAAGAGCATCCGGATGTTGATCAAATCTACATGGATGCCCTTCAACTGATGACCGGCCGCGGAGGCTGGCCGCTGAACATCGTAGCCTTACCTGACGGTCGGCCTGTTTGGGGCGTGACATATCTACCCAAGAAAAGTTGGATGAGTGCTCTAGAACAAATAGCTGAATTACAAAAGAATAATCCAAATCAGCTACTGGAATATGCCGATAAATTGAGCCAAGGCATCAGCATTCTGCACAGTACACCCGATTTCAAAGGATTTCATAAACCCGAGCGATCTGAAATTGAAAAGGCACTCGAAAAGTATTTACAGCATCGCGATTTTGATACAGGCGGCTCCACCCGAGCTCCTAAGTTTATGATGCCTATGCAATTGCTTGATGTGCTTCGGCTTGGCGTATGGGCTGAGAATAAAAAAGCTATTGATTTTGTGCATCTTACGTTGCAACAAATGGCTCGACGTGGCATCTTTGACCAAACTGCAGGCGGATTTTACCGCTATTCGACTGATGCGGAGTGGAAAATTCCGCACTTCGAAAAAATGCTTTACGACAATGCATTGCTCATGGAGCTCTACGCTGAAGCCTTTAAACAATCGAGTAATCCAATGTATTTAGAAGTTCTTCAGAAAACATTTAATTGGTTAGAAAATGAAATGAGTAAAAAAGAGGGAGGCTATTACGCAGCTCTCGATGCCGATACTGATGGCGAGGAAGGCAAAACTTACACTTTTACGCCAAAAGAGATAGAAAAAATACTCGAGGGCCTACCAGCTGATTTTCTACGCGATGTGTATGCTCTGTATCCCAGCGAACAGTGGGAAGGACATTATGTACTGCACCAGAGAGAACCGCTTGAATCGTATGCCGAAAAACACCAATTTAGCTTGAACGAAGCTAAATTCTATCGCGATGAATTTATAAAAAGGGCAAATACTACAAGAGCTAAAAAACCTCGTCCGGGTGTAGATGACAAAGTGATTGCCTCCTGGAATCTGATGGTCGTTTGTGCTTTAGTATCCACCTATGAAGCTACTAGCGAAGGTCGTTGGCTTGAAAAAGCCATTGATTTGGCCGATTTTGTTCAAAAAATAATCGACCGACATGCACATTACTATAAAAATGGTCAATATCTATCGAGATGTTTGCTCGATGACCTCGCTCAGAACATCCGGGCATCTCTCCGCCTCTTTGCCGCTACAGGCGATGAAAGGTATCTAGAAAGGGCTGAAAAGTGTTTAAAACAAGTTTTTGAAGCCCATGAAACCCGGGACAGAATTCTCTTTTCCAATACGCCGGCACATGATAGTTTGCTATTTCAGCGGGCAGTGGAAACGGAAGACAACGTCATTCCATCGTCAAATGCCATTATGGCTGAAAATCTGATGTTGATGGGTCATTTTCTTGGAAAACCAGAGTACACCGAACGATCGATGGCCATGATCAATGCCCTACAACAGCGAGCTGCCGAGCATCCGGAGGCCTATTACCATTGGTGGTATGTGTACCTCATGCACGCATCAGAATGGAAAATGTATGTAATAACCGGTCCATCGGCTCATATTAAGGCAATGGAATACAGGAAAAAATTTCTTTCTGATGGAATTGTAATTTCTTCACAGAGGCCATCGGAGGTGGATGTTTTGAAGAATCGCTTTTCTTCAGAAGTTGATCGACTGTTTTTGTGCGAAGGTGAATCTTGCCGACCACCGGTACTTTTGTAAATGTCATTAAATCTGTACGAGGAAATCTCGAATTTTAAATTGGGCTTAATATCAAAGATAGTGATTTTGACGTTGTGCTAATGTTGAATTTTGGTCTTTCCAAATAAATTCTTTATTCCAAATTCTTTGTTTTTCAATTGAATAGATTCTCGCCGGTGTAGGTAAGAGTGAAAACTTTATTCCTTTTTCCTCACAAAAAGACTGAATCGAAATAATTTGCTTTCGAATGTTGGGAATATCATGAAAACTTTTACGCGTAAAGAGCACTTGATCAATTGTTTTCAAATCACTGAGAAGCTCGGTTACGTTGTTCCATTCTATTACTTTGTTATCGATATAGGCGTCTTTAAAATTGCATTCGCAGTCAGAGGGTACAATTACCGATCGAATCAGGTCAATAAAACCTATATTCAATTGTTCTGAAAAGAATTTTTTTTCCTCAGACGGGGCATTTTTCAGCGAGGGCATTCCAAAAATTTCCGGTAAAAGCCGCCAAAAGTGATTCTGAGGGCGACTGTAATAGAAAGAAGCCGGGTTGCACGATGCTTCTGGGTTGAACGTACCCAAAAAGATCCATCGCACACCCGGCGGTAAAAAATCGCCAAACCTGTGTCTAACCACAGGCATAGTTTCTATGTTATGGAGTTACGCACGCGCTGCGTATATGCTCTGATGGCTTCGGTTTCGCTCATTCCGGCCTGCATCTGTTCTTTGATCCAGATGGCAGCTAATACATGAGTGAGTTGTTCGCCCTCGTCTTCGCCATCGATGGTTATATCTGGGGTGCGTTCTTCGTAGAGGTCTTGCTCGGCTTTTCGAAGAGCCTCAATATCATAGGGTAAAAGTTTTTTTATGGCTGGTATTTTCATGCCTGTTGAAGTTTTTCAAGTAGTTTTCTCAAGTATTCTTCTTTGCCAGAGGCACTGCCCTCGATAAGTTGTCCATTTTTAAAAATAGCTAAAAAGGGCAAATTATCTACACCAGCTGCATGGCGAGCATCGGGGTTTTCTTCTGCATTTACATCCAGGAATACAATATCCTTATACTTTTCCTCGTCGCTCACACGGCGATATTTTGGGGCAAACATCTTGCACGCGCCACACCAATCCGCGAAGTATTTAACGACTACTTTTTCGTTTTCAGAAAGTAATTGTTTAAACGATTGATCATTAGCTAAGATTACGGCCATGTTTTCTCTTTTTGCGCAAAAATAGCAGGTTGAAAATATTGCATATTTAAATTGAATTTATTTTTTGATAATTAAAATCAATTATTAAATTCTTGAATTTCACTTAGATATTGATTTTCAATGGTGTGGATGTCGAGCATTTCTTCTATCAAACCAATGACGATGGCTCGGTAGGTCTCTAAATCTTCAGAATTAAAAGTAAAACTGTCTAAATCGTCCAAAGAATACCGTCCTTTGGTTTTTGCTTTAAACAAAAATTTCTCTTGCTCTTTCTTGTATTTTATAAAATGGAGTGCAGCCGAGTAAGTACTTCCTTCTTTACCTAAAGAATCAGCTACCATCAACATGTAACACAAGAGTTGAAGTGGCTTCCCTGCTTTTAATCGCTTTTTTTTGTCAAAAAAGTCAATGTTTTCAAGATCAAAATGTTTGCTTTGGGTAGTCGATCCGGTTTTATAATCAATAATGTGAAAGTGATTGCCGTCTCTTTCGAGTCGATCTAAAGTTCCGTACAATTTTATTTCACCAAGGTTTGGCACGTTTAAAGTAGTTTCAAATGATTTTTCTAAATGCACAATGGATAGACTCCTTGTGTTTCGAGGATGATCGTTAAGTCTGTTGTTATCAATTTGTAATTGATTTAAAATCATTTGTTTGATGAGAAATTTTTCGAGAAAATTTCTGCCTGTATTCCAATCAGCATTAGGTAGCTCACGGTGAAGTTCTTCATCGAGTATCTGGTCCACTTGGGCTTCTAAAGCTTTTAATGCTTCAACACTCGGGAATGTGGAATTTAGAAAGGGTTCATACAGGCGCTTCAATGTATTGTGTACAGCGACACCTTTGATTCGGGCGTCGGCCTGCTCTGTTACCTCTTCATCTACATCCTGAATGCCGAGCATGTACTTAGTGTAGAAATCCCTTGGACGCTCTATATAATTAGCCAAATGTGTTGGAGAAATTCCTTTTGATTTGAGCCTTTCTGACAAATCACGTGCAAAGGCTTCATCTTTTTTTAGATGAAATTCTAACGAGTACTTGTCAATTTTCGGAGTAAGGGTATGTGAAATGTAGTTGAATTGAACATTTTTATTTTCAGCAGCAAGCTCCCATTCGATTTGAAAAATGAAACGGGATGGTATTGCTTCTTCGTTTCCAATGGCTGGTGCGTAGGAGATCAGATGAATCTCTTTGGCATTTCTAATCAGTTGATAGAAGTGATAGGAATAAATAGCCAACTGATGGCGATGCTCCGGCAATCCGTGAGCTACAGCAATATCGTAGGGTATGATTGACTGATGAAATGTAGATTTTGGCAAAATACCATCGTTGGCCGAGAGGATGATGACTGTATCGAAATCGAGCAATCGCGTTTCAAGCATTCCCATGATTTGGAGACCTTGAATAGGCTCTCCGCGTAAATTAATGCCGTAGTTTCGAGCAATATCCTCTACGAAAAGCACCAAATCTTGGAGCTTTAAAAAGTCGTCAGGCCAAGCAGCCGTTACATCTTTCAGTTCGGCAAGCACTTCGCGCATCATGTACAACTGCTCTTTTTCGAGTATATCACGCTCGGGCGATTTTCTTATCCCCAATTCGAGTAGCGCTTGTGTCGCATCGATGAGTTGTTGTGGTGTTTTTGCGGGTGTAAAGAGAAAATGATCGCTATCGAAAAGGATTTGGTTAATCTTTTTGTAATCGACAAAAATTAAATTGTAGTTGATGATTTCTTGTAAAAGTTTTTTTATGCGTTCAGGATCAAAAAAGGAATATGCTAAGGCATTTGATAATATTTCTTTCAGCTGTCGATGATAATATGTACCCCACGATTCACTGCGGCTCGCATATTCCACTGATTTAATGAAGGATATTATCCATTGATAAACCGGTAGCTGTTCTAATGGAAGTTGCATGGTCACATTGATGCCATCAGGCACTACCGGCAGATTATGCAGTATGGGAAAGAGCATGTTTTCATCGGGCAGTACAACGGCTACGCGCTTAAAATCTGCATTGCCGTATTCTTTGAGTTGCTCTATCACTTGAGCGATAATTTGTGTTTGTTGTATTCGACCAGCCACGCGGTGGTGAGTAATTCTTTTTTGCTGTGTCAAAAGGTCATTTGTGAACCTACTTTTTTGTGACAGAAGGTCCATTTCTCGCCATTTTCGGTAAAATGTACCGGCTTCATGATTTTGAAAATGGGTACAGTAATATTCGTCATAATCGCAAATAAATTCAGCCTTTCCCGATAGTGCCAAAGTATTTATCACCTCAAATTCAGCTTTTGTAAGTGCATTAAAACCGATAAAGTACACCTTGTGGCCCGGTAAAGGGTATTTACCTACATTCTCAGCTGCCCTTCTATACACAAGGCCTCGAGAGCTGTATTTTTTCTGTTTAAGTTGAACTAGGAATTCATTGTAAAGCTCAGGAAGTGATTCGTAAAATTTTTCAAATTTTTTCTCGATTTCGCCTTTTTCCCGATCTTTTTGCAGCTGCCACTGCTCAAGTAATTTGGCACGAGCTGTATTAGTAAGTATCGATTTGGGTTCAATCAGTTGTTCGTCCAGTGCATTGAAATCGTTGAGTATGATGGGTCCCCACGACAGGAACTCACTCAGTGTGCCGCAGCGCTCAGGTATTTGTTTACGAGCAACCTCTATTAAGGCGAGCAGCAATTTTGAGTATTCCGTAGGCTCTTGTTGGGCAATACGTGTCATGAACTGGTCCATCGTAAGTACATCAGGGGCTAAGCTGACCGATTCTGAACAATCAGCTAAATACTTTAAAAAGAATATGCACGACCGCTGTGAAGGCAATACCACAGCGACGTCGTGCAGGTGATTTTTATGCTCTTGAAAAATTTGATTAGCTATCGAACGTAAAAAACTCATTGCCGATCATCAGAAGGGTGGATGCTGAGGCTTGTTGTTCAGTATAGTTTCAATGCGATCCAACACTTCGCCAGTTAGCAGGGGCACAACTTCAAGGGCTGTTAAGTTGTGCTTAAGTTGCCCGGGCTTACTGGCCCCCAAAAGCACGGTGCTTACATTCTGATTTTTCAAACACCACGCGATGGCCAGCCTTGTTACATCGGTGCCGATTTCTTTGGCAAATTCCATTAACTGAGCTACTTTTTTCAGATTTTCCTCAACCAGATTTCGCTCGGCAAGCCAGGCGAGTTCATCGCGTTTGAGTCGATAATCGTCTGATATTCCATTATTGTATTTTCCGGTTAGCAAGCCACTGGCCAGAGGCGACCAAATAGTGAGTCCTAAGCCTACAGTTTTATAAATCTGCGCAAATTCGACTTCGACCTTATGGCGATGAAACATGTTGTATTGAGGTTGCTCTACCACAGGGCCGATAAGATTGTATCGGGCAGCGATCATGTGCGCCTCCATGATTTCTTGAGCACTCCATTCGCTGGTGCCCCAATAGAGTACTTTTCCTGCCATGATGAGCTGGTGCATACTCCAGACAGTCTCTTCGATGGGCGTTGATTTATCAGGTCGATGACAGAAGTAGAGATCTAAGTAATCCACTTGCAGCCGCCTCAAGGCAGCATCACAGGCCTCGCGGATGTGCTTGCGGTGCAGGCCTCGCTGGGTGGGCTGCTTCCCCCCTGCCCCAAAAAAGACCTTGCTCGATATGGTGTAGGTGTCTCTTGACCAGCCAGTTTCCTTCAAAATGCGACCCATTACCTCTTCAGATCGTCCATGGGCGTATACTTCTGCATTGTCGAAGAAATTAACTCCGGCATCATAAGCAATTACCATGAGCTCTCTGGCAGTGTCGTAACCAATTTGATTGCCGAAGGTGATCCATGTACCGAAAGAAAGTCTGCTCACAGGCAGACCTGATTTACCTAATTTACTGTATTCCATTCTTTAAAATTCCTTTATGATTCTCGATAAAGGTAATACACCTTACGAAGGTTCATACAAATCATTTAAAAGTACAAAGAAGAAAAAGTGCTTAAAAAGACAAAAAATGAAGTCGGCTCACTTTTTTCGCCTGAACTTCAATAGATATACTACTACCAAAATCAAGATGACAAATGGCCAAAGATGTACGATGCCGATTAAAAACCTCAGAAAGTTGTCCCATCCTTCGTAAATGCCGTCTCCGACCTTTTTAAAAAATTCTAATTCGCGCCTTGATTCTTGATACAGACTAATATTTAAGGAACTGTAAGCCAGTTGATTATCATAATTTTTTATCATTTGCTCATATTGCTCGATTTCGTAACGCACTTCGTTTAGCTTTGCCTCTATTTCCAGAATTTCAGAAACAGTTTTTGCCTGTTTGAGCAATTCTCGATAACGGTTTTCAAGCTCTTTTTTCGTTTGTATGCGAGCTTCGGTGTCGCGATAGTGCTTGGTGATGTCTTCAATGCGGATGTTGCGCGACTCGGGGCGTCCAAAAACTCCTTCTAGAGTATCAACAAAAGCATCGAAATGCTTTGAGGGAATTTTGCAATCGATGTAGAGGTTTATGGAATTGTCGTAACGATCAGTACTTTCGTTTTGAACAATCCCTTTAAACTTTTCAATCAATTTAAACAATACCTTTCTTGATGTTTGAAAATCGTTTGTCTTAAATCGGATTGATCCATTTTTAATGAGCAATCTTTCTGAAAAAAATTCTTGATCGCTATTCAATACATTTTCATTAGGATGACCCGCAAGGTCACGAGACTCCGCCATTTCAGCTGACGACATGGACGCATCATACGAGTCATTCTCTTGATTACATGAAAGAAAGAAAAAAGCAACTAACGCAAGAAGCAAATTTGTTTTCATAAAGAGAGAATTTTAATCAAAAGTACTCGTAATGAGAAATTGAGCTTTAGTGTATATGCATGAAATGATACCAAATAGCGCCAAGTCTTTTGACTTTTGACATTAAAACTTTCTGCGAACGGGTGGTGGAACCGTCGGAATTTCGTCTTTGATACCTGTATCAAATTTTATTTGCTCTTTAAGGTGCCAATGGCCGTTGTTCCAATATAGTCCATCGTACGAAAAATCTGGTCCATATACAGCAAAAAGACCTTTTTTAGACGCATCGGGTGGCGCCAGGTGGTCCATGATTATCATCTTCTCCTTTTCATTATAGCGAAGCGTAGCTGATACACTGGCCGAGTAATCGTAAAACAGCCGAAATGGTTTTTTCATATATCGCCGATCTGCAAAATCTTGAATATAAAATATTTGTGCACCAAAAGTTACATTTTTAGGGCTTTTAATCAACAACGCATCTACCACTTTGCGCTGTACAGATTTGCCTTGTGGCCGATATCCGAGCAAGGTATAAAACGTTTGATTTCCATGTTTTACGTCAATGATCTGATAATATAGAGCTCCATACCAACGGGCAGGATTAAGTGCAGTGTACTCGGGCTGAGGTATTTCAGATGCCTTATCTACAAGGGTATACAAATAAATTCGATTGTTTTTGTCTTTAATCTGCAGAATACCGTAAAATTCGTATGTATTGGGTTCGGTTTGAGGCAATAACCAGGTAAATACATTCACAAGCTTATCATTTGACTGTAGGCGGCTTAGGTTTTTTACCTGTTCGAATGGGTAATTAAAACTTTCCGGTTGACAAAGTAGTTCGTACAACAATTTGGAGAATTCATCAGAAGCCTGCTTTCTGGCGTTATATTCTTCTGCTTTTAGAATCTTTGAACCCAAATCTGCCAAAGTACTTTCTGCTTCGCGCAGCGATTGAGATCGAATAGGATTAACATAAATACTGACGAAGCTGAAAATGCATAGTAAATAAAAAAATTTTTTTTGATGGCTTGATTGCATGACGACGTAGTCCTCAATTAAAAATAAATTTCAATCAAATAAAAAACCCTTCTGAAACAATTTTATTGCAAACAGAAGGGAAAAGATGTAATGCTCAATTTCTAAAGATGTAAGAAATCCTTTTTAGCCAACAGCTCTTCGCGAGTTTCTACGTGATTTTCATCAGGTACACAACAATCTACGGGACATACGGCAGCACATTGAGGCTCATCGTGAAAGCCAACACATTCAGTACATTTATCAGTAACGATATAATATACATCGTAGCTTAGAGGCTCCTGGGGCTCATCGGCATCGTAGGTAATGCCTGACTTTGGAGTTACCTTACCTTTCAACGAGGTGCCATCCGAAAATCTCCATTCCCTGCCGCCTTCATAAATTGCATTGTTAGGACATTCTGGCTCACAAGCCCCGCAGTTTATACACTCTTCTGTAATTTTAATAGCCATAGAATCGTACGATTTTCAAAATTTACCTTTGCAAAGGTAATCACTCACCGCCTCTAAAAATGACTTTTGGGACAGAAATTCAAATTTTAACTGAATTTGGAAACAAACTAAACAAGCTCGTTGAAGAGTATAGAAATCAAAATTTATCCTCTGATATTCAAGAACTTATTCAAAAAGCTTCAGCCATAAATCCGTGGTTCACCCCGGAAAATGTGTGGTATGGCCTCTCATATTGGGCCTCTATGCTCAATGAGGAGAATCTGGAAAATTGGCTTGACAAATATCAAAAGGAGCATAAATCCGTCAAAAACGTCGGCATCATCACGGCCGGAAATATACCGTTTGTGGGTGTTCACGACTTGATATGTGTCTATCTATCAGGGCATAATGCGAGCGTAAAAACATCGTCAGACGATCCACTATTGACAAAATGGATGATTTCAATTTTGGCTGAAGTAGATCAGTCGGTGGCTGAGCGCATTCGTTTTGTAGATCGTCTCGAAAACATCGACGCTGTTATTGCTACAGGCTCTAATAACAGCGCGCGCTACTTCGAATATTATTTTGGAAAATACCCCAATATCATTCGCAAAAACAGAAATTCAATAGCCATCGTCACAGCAGATACTACCTACGATCAATTGAAGTGTCTTGCTGATGATGTCTTTCTATACTTTGGCCTTGGATGTCGATCTGTTTCAAAGCTGTACTTACCCGAAGGATTCGATTTGCAGCGCATCTTCGGTGCTTTTTACGACTGGCGATACATCATACAGCACCACCGATATGCCAGCAATTACGACTACAACCGCGTAGTCTATTTAATGAGCAAGGAGCCTATTTTAGAAAATGGCTTCTTTATACTCCGTCAAAATCAGGCTCTTGCAACTCCTGTGAGCGTGGTTCATTACGAGTACTATTCATCGAATGATGAACTCGCTTTGATCATTAATCAGCTTCGCGATCAAATCCAATGCATTGTAGGTGCCGAAAGTTCGCTATGTACGGATGACTATGGCAAGGCACAATGGCCGTCGATCGACAGTTATGCTGACGGAGTCGATACCCTGCAGTTTTTGCTGCAACTTTAAATGTGCAATCTATAAGTATTAATTATTTTCAGTGTATTTTTTAAAAATTCTCTGAAAGTTTTTGATTCCTGATTCGTTAAGTGTGTTGTTTTCAATAACTCGATAAGAAACGAGGTCGTGAGCCAAATCGCGCCTGCGCAAAAAAACGGGATATATAGAAGGATCAGGGGTTGCCTCACTTAAAAAATGGATGAGATAGATCATTTGGCTTTCTTGAGTTGAATCTTCTATAGCTTTTGGAACAGCAGTGATTACCAGTTGATCTCTGAGCGTGTAAATGTGGTACGAAGGATATAGTCCTAAGTTACCTGGAGCCAACCGCATAATACCCCAGGGCTCGCCTTTGTAGAAAATAGTATCCATACTTACTTCGACTGTGCCTCTAATCAACGAAGTACTTTTTGCCTTAATATGCCGCTTCAGATCGCTTGGCATGCCTGAACTGGCACAGCCTGCTACTGCCAGTGTGAGAAATATTAAAGCTATTCTCATTTAAGCGTCCAGTAAAATTCGATGTCCTGCATGATATCTGGGTGTAAACTCTTCGCTACCGGACAGTTGCGGCCAGCTTGCTCTAACCGAGGTCGATCATCCACCGGATACTGTTCCGGCAGATACACTTTTAAATGTATCTCGCTTACGCGTCTTGGAGCTGAAGCCATTACTTTAGTTACCTCAGCATAGGCTCCTTTCAGCAGATTTTCTTTCTCTCCGGCTGCTATACCCATAATGGTCAACATGCAGGTCGCAAGCGAAGTGCTGAGCAAGTCGGTTGGCGAAAAGGCTTCACCACGGCCATGATTGTCAGGTGGGGCATCCGTAAGTATGATTTGCTGACTTCTGATATGTGTCGATTCACATCTCAAATCACCTTTATATTCCACTTTGGAAGTCATCTACATGAATTTTTAAAGTCAAAGGTATTTACAATAAAAAACTCAAACTCACTTGTAATGGTTAAACTTAGACATTTACATATGTAATATCAGATTGATTATTTTACAGATGTAAGAGAGAAAGAGTTCTCTAAACAAGTTTACATTTGTAATAAAAACGAAGGATGAAAACAATTGTTGACAGAATCAAGGAATTGCAGCAAGCTCAAGGACTTACAAATAATGAATTTGCAGAAAAACTAGGAATTAGCTCAGCTGCTCTCTCGCATATTTACAGCGGTCGCAACAATCCTTCTTTAACGATTTTGGAAGCAATATTACAAAAATTTCCAAATGTTAATTTCAATTACCTTCTGAAAGGCCATGGTGGTATGTTTGAAGTAGTTCCAAAGATAACAGAGCCTAAAAAACCAGTAATCAACGATTTATTTTCAGCTATTGAAGAGGTTCACACTTCAGATAAAAATGTTCAAAATTCTGCTGAACAACGTATTGAAGACACAATTACAGATACGGAGAGCGAAAACAGGGAATTTACAGATGTAAATTCACATATTAATCATATCCAAGTGGTGAAGGTGGCACTCTTTACAAGTGATGGTCGCGTGTTTTTTTTCACACCTAGCAGGGAGAATCCGTTTTTGTAACGCTACTCGTGTATTTTTGCAGCAAATCCTTTATTTAATGACGCGTAAAGATTGGACATACACTTTAATTCTCCTGGTTATTGCCTTTGTTTCCCGCATTATTCCCCACTACCCCAATTTTACAGCCATAGGTGCCGTTGCCATAGCTGGTGGCTTGGCATACCGAAATTGGATACCGGCTCTGCTCTCTACCGTGGCATCTATGTTTGTGTCTGATTTACTCATTAACAATATCTTTTACTCTGAATTTTATGGTTCATTTGTCTGGTTTACGCCTGGTGCAATTTTGATTTATAGCTCTTTCATATTTTCAGTTTTCATTCCTCGCCTTCTCTCCCGAGGCAATTCTATTTTCAAGTGGCTGGTTTCTTCCTTTGCCTCTACAGTACTTTTTTACCTTGTTACCAATTTTGGAGTTTGGTATGAATCTGCTTTATATCCCCAAACATTCAGTGGCTTACTATCTTGCTATGTAGCAGCGATACCTTTTGCGATCAATCAATTGCTCGGTACCCTCTTTTACGGTGCGCTCATTTTACTGGCATTTAGCTATGTAGATAAGCGCTTAGTTCAAACAGTATGAGTCGTCCGCTGAGTTTTTGGGAGAAAGACGCCTTTCTGAGCGAAACGGATTTTACCATCGTAGGCAGTGGTATAACCGGATTGATTACTGCCCTTAAACTGTCTGAAAAGTTTCCAAAAGCTCGCATTTCCATCTTAGAGCGCTCTTTAATTCCCTTTGGAGCTAGTACTAGAAATGCCGGTTTTGCTTGTTTCGGAAGCCCCACAGAAATACTATATGACATTGAAACACTAGGAGAGGAGGCTGCTATTCGCCTGGTAACCGACCGATGGATGGGTATCAAAGAACTTCTGCACATAATTAAGCCCTACGACATCGATTTTAAATTTCTTGGCGGTTACGAACTCTTTTTTAAAGGCCAAAAGAAAAAGTACGAAGAAACCTGCACTAAAGTCCACTATATCAACGAACTGCTTGGCGAACTGGCTAATGAAGTTTTTATCATCGACGACGACTTAGAAGAACTTGAGGGCGTTAAAGGGGCCATTGGCGCAATTTATACGCCTTACGAAGGCCAATTGCACTCCGGAAAGTTGATTCTAAAACTCATTCAAAAGGCACAATCGCATGGCGTTGTGCTTTTAAACGGAGTTGAAGTTAATAACATTGAAAAGTCAGGTAACAAACATGTAATTCATTCCAATTTAGGAGAGCTTCACACCCGACAAGCAATCGTGTGCACAAATGGTTTTGCTGCTTTATTATTACCTGAGCTGTCTGTGGCTCCTAAAAGAGGTCAGGTACTGGTGACTGAACCTCTGCCCCAGCCTTTGGAATGGAAAAGCAATCTGCATTGGGACGAAGGCTACTATTACGCTCGCAACATACGCGAAAACAGAATTTTGCTCGGAGGAGCACGAAATCTGGACTTCAAAGGAGAGTCTACAGATACAATTGAAATAAGCGAATTAATTCAGAGCGAGTTAGAGCGTGTTTTAAAAAAACATTTTAAAGTTCCAACAACTCTGGGTATAGAGTATCGCTGGGCCGGTATCATGGGCTTTGGGCCTGAAAATGAAAAGGGATATCTCGTTGGAACTACTCCATCGTCTATTGCATATGGAGTGCGACTATCTGGTATGGGTATCGCTTTAGCTCCTATCATAGCTAAAAAGATCTCTGATCTGTTCTAAACTTTGTGTCAACTTATACTTCTTTAATCCATTAATAAAATCATATTTTTTGTTTTTTACATTGAATATCAATTTTTTAAAAATTTGAATTAAATCGTAAATTCAATAAAACTCAATCAATAGTTTATATAGAATATTGTCAAATATTAATTTTCAATATTTTATATTAATTTTATACCTAAATAAAAAGTTTAATTATTGCAATTTAAAAAACTGATTTACAAAAATTAATTAAAAATTTCGCATGCCATTTTCAAAAGCTGAAAAACAGGTATAGCTCCCATACCTTCTTCGGCCGAAATTTTAAAATCAAAAAAGGGTTGTATCTGTATATGTCTTTGTACTTGTTGAGCTATGAGCGAGGAATTTTGAGCCAACAAGACATATTCAGCCATTTCGGGGTGTAACTTCCATGCCAGGTAAAGCGCTAAGAGCGCTTCGTCGTCATCTACTACCATCAGGAGCTCCTTCTCGGCAAGCTTAAGTATGGCTCCTACCATCATTGCGATTTGATAGGTACCCCAAATAGCTATTTGATTGATTGGATCGTGTGTTTTCGGATGTTTTTTGAGGGCTAAAGCAGCATTTTTCACCAAAATTTCATCTTCTGCCGTAATTATGTGAAGGAGAGACGCAGGTTCAACCTCCAGAATCGATGCGCCCAAAGCAATAGTCGAAACTCTACAAGATGAACCTATATGGCCTAATAAAAATACATTAGAACCTTGATAATAATACGAGTTGATCAAATCAGCTCCGTAAGCAATGGCCTGGTGTACTTCATGCGTGGTTAGAGAAGCTTCATGGACAAAATCGCGTGCAGCTCCGCGAATTTTTCTGTTTAAAATCAGTGAACCTTTGTGCAGCCAATAGTCAATAAATCCCTCTAAGGGATAATGAATTCCACAATCGATGATTTTTACGTCTAATTCGGCTTGATTGGCTATTTTTAGAACCGGGGTTTCATCGAGCAGCATCTTATTAACCCTACGCGCTGCAGGGCTAATCGGGTCATTTGACAATTTAAGTCCGGTAAGGTGATCGCCCGCAAAAAGCAAAAATCTCGGATATTGAATTACAGGGTGTAAACTGCCTTGAATTATGCCTAATTTCAAAACAAGTTTTTCCAAAACGCCTAATCTACCTGCACCACCTTGAACACGCTCCAGACGCTGTTCGAGTGTGTGTAAAATTTTCTTATTAGGTACGCGAATTGTAAACTTAAGTCGCTCAGTCATCACTGGCAAAGGTCGGGAAAATTCCCCCAATCATAAGGACATGCAGGCAAAACGCATCAAACTGCTCTTAAAAGAAAAGGCCTGTACGCACCATATAGTGCTGTACAGGCCAGGAATCAAATCTATTTTTTGAACTATCTGAAGGTAAAATTGCCAGGTATTACACCTACTTGCTGTGAATCAAGGGGTGTAAGAGAAGGTACTGCGTATCGAATCATTTTTCCCGCTTGATTGAAGTTGCCCGCATCTCCCAGATAGAGGTCGCCTCTAATGTCGTCGATTGCCAGAGCATAGGCTGTGCGATTTATCACGGGAGCATTGGGAAGCGCATTCGCAGTTATGTTCATTCTGTAAACCCCGCCGAAATACTTGTCATCGACAAAGTATAACACCTCCCGATCTCGGTTAATTGTAAGGTTTGATGGGAATTTGCCTGCATCCGTGAAGTTAAGTGTAAGTTCGACCTGATCGGTGGCTGTGTTGATACGAACCAGGGCTCCGGGTGTGTTGTTTGCGGGATTGGTAAAATCTTTCTTGCCACCACATATTACCCACAGCTTGCCGTCTTTATCCACAGCATAGGAATTGGGATTGAAGGGAACTTGAATTTTGCGAATTACCTGAAAATTGGTTGTGTTTATCACTGTTATGGTAGAATCAGTGAAGAATCCACCGGAGTTGAGTACATAGAGCTTATTAGCCGATTGCTGGAAATACATGCGTTCAGGACCGTTTCCACTCTCTACCTCTGCAAGTTTAGTAAACGCCGGTGTTTGGTAGAAAAACACTTTACCGGATGCCCAATCGGAAATGGCAACAGATAAAGTACCTGTTCTTACAGCATAGCGTGGCGATGCCATATCCTCAAGAGAACCCAAAAGTTTTAAATTATTAGCATCTACTACGCGAACAGCACCCGAATTATTGGCCACCAAATACCCATATGACAAATCGAAATAGACTGACTGAAAGATGTTACCGATCGGAACTCCGTTTACTTTCTGATAAATGTCTGATTCTAACTTCTTGGTTTGGGGATCGTAAAAATCGAGCGTTCCTGTTCCACTGCCGAAGGGACCTTCATTTACAACTAACACTCCCGGTTGATAGAGTTTTTCAGGGAGTTGTATAGCTTCGTCTTTAGAACAAGATACTGCTAAAACTGCGAAAAGAACAACTGTCGCTACAAGGTGATTTTTAGTCATATATTTCTGGTTTTTGGTTTATAATTTCGTATTAAAAAATTTAATCTATATTCTCTTCCGGGCATGGGTCGTTGCGCAACCAATTGATATTCTTGATTAAATAGATTTCGAATTTCGATTCCTGCTCTCAAATGGAGATATTTTAATAAATACTCTTTGTATATGAATGAATTAAACACAACAAAGCCTTTTAAAATTCCCGAAGAATGGTTGTCGCTCAATGTATGCTGAGCGCTTTGTAGCTGCGTGGTTGCAAGCAATTGCCACGTATTGAAAGTGTAGCCCAATAATATATTGGAAATATGTAATGGGCTATAAATTAGCTGTTTGCCCAAGGTAGAAGCCATATTACCGTTGGCCTTTGTTACTTCCGTGCGATTGAAGCAGTAGTTGAATTGAAAATCAACGTTCTGTTGATTTTTTACTCTTAGTTTAGATGCTGCGCGCATCTCTATACCGGTACTTCGGGCACTCTGTAAATTGATTGGCGACCAGAAGGCTCCCAAGGGCTGCCAGAGGATCAGTTGGTTGATATGCTGAGCGAAGGGCTGAGCTTTTATTTCTATATCGATTGGACCCAAATTTTGTCCATACAAAACTCCTGCTTCAGCAGTATAGCCTGATTCGGGTTGAAGGTTTGGATTTCCTCCCGGCAGCCAAAAACGCTCGTTCAGCGTGGGCCAGCGAAAGTGATTGCCCGCTGAAATACTAAATTTTAGGGTATTTAAAATTTTCTCGCTCGAGAGTCTAAATACTGTTGGTGCCCAACTTCCATCCATCCACTCCTGTCTAGCGGTGAGTGCTACGCGTAAGTTTTGTTTCATCCAATGCTCTAGGGTCATATTCATCACTGCCAACGTTTGCTGTGCCCCTTCTGCCCGTTGAGCCGATGGCGCTTTGTAGTGACTGAGTTCCGTGTTAAACATAGCATTCCATCTCTTTCCGTTCATTTGACCACGTGCGAAGGTCTGCCATCCCCGCACCTCGCTCGAATCGGATGAGCGAAGCAAATCGTTTTGATAAACAATCTTTTCAGAAATAAAACCTCCACCTGCTGAGTATATGATTCTACCTGCTTGACCTGATAATGAGAGCACTGTACGCAAATTATCGTTCCACTGCCTACTTGTGTTAAAGCGTGATTCTGCTCGAGAAGGAGGAATGTTTATAAATGACCTCTGTTTCCAAACGGCCAATTGCAGGCGTAATCCTTCGTTGATTTCATAGCCTATATCCAGATTGGCGTTAGAATGAATATAGCTGCCATTGGCTAGTTTTTGGCGCTGTCTCGATAGGTTTGTGTATTCAAAGTTATTTAATGCGAGGTATTGATGTAGAGATACTTTGGTATTTAATCGGCCACTATTAGTTCCAGCTGTTACTCCGATCTGCCGGTAGCCAAACGATCCGATCGATGAAATAACGCTGGCTTCAAAAGCTTCAGCCACAGGTTTCGAAGTGAGCATCAACGCTCCGCTACCTGCACCTGAACCGTAAAAACCAGCCATATTGCCTTGATAAATTGATATTTGGTCGAATGAAAATCCAGATACACCGCTGAAGTCAAAGAGGCCCATTGCCGCATTATTGATGCTAAGGCCATTCCAAACGACTTTGAAGTGCTCTGATGCTAGTCCGCGTATCCTGAGGGTGGTAATCATCCCTGGGCCATATTGCCTTACAACACCAGGCAAGGAGTGACGCATCAAGTCTGTAACTTCTAAAAAAGCCTTATTTTTTAATAAGGAAGAGTCAGGAGAAAATTCCATTAGGCCTGATGTGGACAGATGAATGCGGTTAGCGCGCACTTCCACTTCAGGTAAATTCGTATGCTGGGCACAAATAACCCATGAGAGCAACCAAGCTCCAATTAAAAATTTTAATCCATTCATCTTCAGGCTGTCTCTTATTCCCGAGAGACAAGCGGCTTTTCATTTACGTCTGCGGCAGGTCTTCTGACTTGCTTCACGTCGTCCGCCTTCCCATTGCTTTCAAGTCGCAACAGTGGCATTAGAATGGACAACGCTCTGTATCGAAGCTCACAGCTGCGGGTACAGTTGCGGATTTTCACCGCATTCCCTATTAAGGCCGTGTTAGGGCCACCTGCAGACTGGCGCAAAAATAAAATCAAAATGATGAAATCTACCTCTCGAAATTCTTTTCTCTACCCTAGTGACTCATGATACGTATAATACCACAATGACTTCATTTATTTAATGTTTACCTGTAATTCCTTTGATTTTCAACACATTTATACCTATGATTTTTATTATAAACATAGCACTCCTTCTCTCTTATTTTTTTGCAGTTCCTTTTTAACACATCTGGGTATTTATTGTCATCGGTCCGAACTTTGTCGGCTGCAGTAGTAAGCATTTTATTGATTCGATATTTATGAAAGTACTCGGCATTATTCCTGCGCGGTATGGCAGCTCGCGTCTTCCGGGTAAACCACTTATTGACTTAGGTGGCAAACCTATGATTCAACACGTGTACGAGAGAGCCCTCAGAGCAGTAGATACACTGATAGTTGCCACCGACGATGAGCGTATTTCAGCTGCTGTAAACAGCTTTGGTGGACGTGCACTTATGACCTCTCCAACACATCAGAACGGTACCAGCCGATGTGCCGAAGTACTTTCTGCCCTCGAAATGGAAGGTTTATCGTTTGATGTAATTATAAACATTCAGGGTGATGAGCCCTTGCTCGACCCTCTGCTGCCAAAAAATCTCGCAGCTCTTTTTTCAAATCCCTCTGTACAAATCGCTACTGCCGTGCGAAAAGTTCTGTCCTCTGACGAACTCAAAGAGGGTACAGTACATGTAGTGCTCGACCAGTACAATCGCGCTTTGTACTTCAGTCGCAGCATCATTCCCTACCAGCGTGACTTACCCCGCGAGCAATGGACAAAATCGTTTAACTACTATCATCACATTGGTATTTATGCCTTCCGCAGCCAGGTTTTGGAAGAAGTGGTACAACTGCCCGCAGTCCCTCTGGAAGATGCAGAAAAACTGGAACAACTGCGGTGGTTAGTGGCTGGTTACCGAATTCATTGCATTGAAACATCTTTTCAAAGCATACCCGTTGATACCCCTGAAGACGCAGAATACGTTAGAAAACTACTCTCTTGATGGAAAGAATTCCGTTCGAAACTTATGCCTATGGCAAACTGATGCTCACAGGCGAATATGCCGTAATGCATGGCGCTCGTGCCTTAGCATTGCCCACGCGCTACGGACAGCAGCTCAAAGCCACTCCCCTTCCCAACTGCAATATACTCATCTGGCAAGCTCGTGATGCCGACGGACAAGTGTGGCTCGAAGTGACATTTGAAGGAAAAGAATTGATACCTCACGAATCGACTACTGAAGCTGAAATACTTAAAAATCTCCTGAAAAAAGCTCAAGAACTCAATCCCGTTTTTAAGTACACGGGATTCCAGGTCGAAACCCGACTCGAATTCTCGCGTCACTGGGGCCTTGGCAGCAGCAGCACCTTAGTGGCGCTCATAGCCAACTGGGCTCAGTGCGATGCCTTCGAACTCTTTTTTTCTACCCTCTCGGGTAGCGGATACGATGTGGCAGTGTCGCTGCATGGCAAACCGCTTTTGTACAAACTTGACCAACCAAAACCCGACATTCAACTTCTGCAGTACTCAATGCCCGATGAAGACAGCCTCCGATTTCTTTATCTAGGCAAAAAGCAATCCTCACAGGCTGAGCTCAGTCGCACTGCATCAGTTCAGGTAGATCCTGTACTTATCAACGAGGTAGATGCAATAAGCCTTGAACTATCTAGAGTTAATAATTCAGCTGATTTTGACTACCTGCTTCAGCAACATGAGGTCCTCATCAGCCGTCTTATTGGCTTACCTACAATCAAACAATTGCTGTTTAAAGAGTACCCTCTGCTGATTAAATCTCTGGGTGCATGGGGAGGTGATTTTGCCTTAGTGCGCATAGCTACAGAAAGCGATATACGCTACTTCAAAAACAAGAGGTATGAACTCATATTGCCGGCAGGTGAGATGATTCTCCACTGAATCGTTTTTTAAACTGGACTACATTTCCCAATTTTTTAAAAAAAGCTTTTTTGCAGCTTGAACACTTTCAGCTTGCATCCTACTTAGGAACAAATCGCTTATTGCCTAAATGAAGTTTAGATAGAATTTGCCTTTCTTTGCATATGGAAGCTCTGTTGTAATAAGTGATTGATTTTCATGAATGAACCTACCTTGCCATCTCGCATTTTAGAAAATGCTGTTACAGAAATAGCCAAGCTACCAGGTATTGGTCGTAAGACTGCTTTGCGATTGGCCCTACACCTGCTGTCGCGCGATAAAGAAGTGGGTTTAAAACTCGCTGAAGCCATACACGCATTAGTTAGCGAAGTAAAAACTTGTCGCGAATGCCACAATATATCCGAATCTGACCTTTGCGCCATATGTAGCGACCCTAGGCGCGATGCTACTCGCCTCTGCGTAGTAGAAGATGTGCGCGATGTACTTGCTATCGAAAATACAGGTCAATTTCACGGCAAATACCACGTGCTCGGAGGTCTTATCAATCCAATGGCTGGAACCGGCCCCTCTGACATTGCCGTGGCTGACTTGCCCGAACGCATTCAAACAACCGGCGTTCAGGAACTCATCATTGCCCTACCCTCAACTGCCGAAGGGGATACTACCGCTTTTTTCGTTTTTAAAAAGACAAAAGATTTATCCATACATATCACCACACTCGCCAGGGGAGTAGCTATTGGCGAAGAACTCCAATACGCTGACGAAATCACACTTGCGCGCAGCATTCAGTACCGCATACCCTTCGAAGTTTCCATTAAGAGCTAATTGCCATTGGAAAACCAAACCATACCTCGATTTGCCGAAGTACTTCTCCCGAGGCCCTTGGCTGGCGGCTTTACTTATTTAATTCCTGAAGGCATGCACGCCTTACTCCGGCCAGGCATCAGAGTACTCGTCCAGTTCGGCAATCGAAAAATTTATTCTGGTATCGTTCTCCGCCTCCACGACGAAAAACCCGAACACCACCAACCAAAAGCCATCCTCGAAGTACTCGGACCGGCCATCGACGATCAGCGCATTTTGCAATTTTGGGAATGGCTGGCCTCTTATTACATGTGCACTCCGGGCGAAGTGATGAATGTAGCCCTGCCCTCGCGCCTGAAACTCGAAAGCGAAACCCAACTCTTCTGCCCGATCGAAGAAGAACACTGGCCCGGTGAACTGAGCGAGGCTGAACTCGAAGTACTTCGACTCACTCGTTCCAATAGCGAAACTACCCTCAACGACGTAGTGAAATTCTCCGGCACTGGCGCTGTTAAGCTCGTTCGCCAACTGGTCGATAGCGGACTATTGCTTATCAAAGAATCCATCAAGCACCAAAGTCTTGAAAAGTGGGTTAAAGTCGTCAGACTCCGGCCTGATAACGATGAGCTCATTGCCGGCATTCTCAGTCCTACCTCACGAGCTAAGAGCCAGCAAAATCTCCTATTAGCCTACTACCAGATCGAATCTACTGGTCAACTCGTTACCCGAGAGAAACTGCTCGAAGTTTCACGCGCCTCCATGTCATCTTTAGATGCCTTGGTAGAAAAAGGCATCTTTGAAATCGCAGAGGTAAAAGAATCGTCCATCATCGGTCGCTCCGGCATACAGGCATATGCGCTTACACCTGCACAAAACCAAGCCCTTCAGCAGATTCTAGATTCTTTCCAAAGAAAGCGAATCGCCCTGCTGCACGGAGTTACCTCTAGCGGAAAGACCGAAATCTATGTACATCTGATGAAGCAGGTGCAGCAATCCGGCGGTCAATGCCTATTATTGGTACCTGAAATAGCCCTTACCACCCAACTCATCGGCCGTCTTCGCCAGTTTTTTGGCGATCAAATCAGTCTTTATCACAGCCGCATGACCGACCGCGAACGCACCGATGTTTGGGAATCCGTTAGAAAAGCTGAACCCGCCGGTCGCCTAATAGTCGGTGCCCGAAGCGCTCTTTTTTTGCCCTATTCCGACCTCAGGCTTGTCATCATTGACGAAGAGCATGACCCCTCCTATCGGCAAGATGCCCCCAATCCCCGCTACCAGGGTCGAGATGCAGCCATCTATCTGGCTAGCCTCTTCGATGCTCGTGTACTCCTCGGCAGTGCTACACCTTCTATCGAAAGTTATTTCAACACCCAGGTCGGCAAATACGATCTGGTGGAGCTACACCAGCGCTATGAAGGCATAAGCCTCCCCACTGTCGAAATTATTGACCTGAAAGCTACTCGAAAACAAGGCCAACTGCGCGGTAATTTCAGCCATATACTCCTGCAAGCCATCGAAGATGCCTTATCCCGCGGCAAGCAGTCCATCATCTTCCAAAACCGCCGAGGATATGCCCCTCGCCTTGTATGCACCGAGTGCGGCTTCATTTATATGTGTCAGCATTGCGACATCACCCTCACCCTGCATAAGGCAGCCCAAAAACTCCGATGCCACTACTGTGGCAGCGAAAAGTCCATACCCCTTACCTGCAGCGCCTGTGGCAGCACACAGCTCCAGTTGCATGGAGCCGGCACCGAACAGATCGAAGACGAACTCACCTCTTACTTTCCTAATGCGCGCATCGAGCGACTCGACATCGACACCGCCCGAAGCAAGAAGCGCTATCAACAGCTCCTTACCGATATGGAAACAGGGCAAATTGACATTCTCGTCGGCACTCAAATGGTCACAAAGGGACTTAACTTTACCAAAGTAGAAGTCGTTGGCGTCGTTAATGCTGACAATCTCCTCTACTTCCCCGAATACCGCGCTCACGAACGCGCCTTTCAGCTCCTCGAACAAGTAGCAGGTCGCAGCGGCCGCAGCGGCCAGAGAGGAAAAGTTTTCATTCAGACCTACACCCCACAGCATCCCGTGCTCACACACGTCTGCTCACATCAGTACAGCGACTTCTACCAATGGCAGGCTACCGAGCGACGGGAGTTTCACTACCCACCATATGTGCGTATGATACAGCTTACCCTCCGCCATCGCGATCTCAAAATCCTTCAATCAGCCGCCTCTCAACTGGCACAGAGCCTCACCACCATTTCAGAAATCAGTATCATAGGCCCGGAATTTCCACCCGTAGCACGCGTTAGCGATTACTACCGCTTGCGTTTCCTCATCAAAATTCCCAAAAACCAATCTTACCTTCGCATCAAGAATACCCTATGGTATACGTGCTTATCCTTCTTCGCACATGCTGACTACCGACGCATTCGCTATACCTTCGAAGTTGATATTTAATATTTCCCGACTTTCCGACCTCCCCTAGTTCCCTTTTTCAGGCACTTTGGTATGGTTTTACCTCATATTGCAAGCATCACACAAGCTGACCTAGTCTCAATCAGCCAGCCTGGCTCCGATTCTCCAGATTTACCTACCGCTTAACTGTGAATGCTGCCTTTTTTCATGCATAGCACAGCTTTTCCACCCACATAAATTAAAACTCCAGCCAAAACAAAAACAAAAAGCACTACCCGATCTTACACACTACTTCAGCGTGAAACTGCGCTCACCTCCATGCTGCCAAAGACATTAAAAAATTTGAACATAATTTCTAAAAATAAGTTTTTTCACTAAAACCTCTGCATTTCAAGAAAGGTATACTTACTAATAAATTTTCAAAATCCCGATTCCAGCGTTTCTTCTGTCAAAAACTTCAACTATTCTACAAATATGCTCAAAATTTTTTGCTGTATACCATTAAATAAACAATTAAAATTAGGATATTTCATGCTGATAAACACCATCTAAAGGGCATACCTATGAACAATGAATGTTACCTATACATACAAGATCTCTTAAATACAGAACGCAACAGCAGGCACAGAGTAAGCTGAAAAATCCCATTCAGAAAAAAGACTAATAACTTGTTTAACAAAATAGTATTAACACTTGGCTCATAATCTAAATTTAAAAAAAAAAATCAACTCCACGGAAAAAGGTATCTAATTTTAACATCAGAACAAATCTTCTCACCAAAAAAATCCAGAAGGCGGATATATTGCGCTCCTGCCTTGTATGGCAGCTTACATGTAAGTTCTTTAAAGTAAAAAACTTCTCATCTATATCTTATTTTTTATCCTAGCACCATTGTATTTTTCGAATTAAATAAAAAGGACTTACCATCGCTCCATCTGGAACATTGTCTCCAACTTTCCAATATTTTTATCTAAGCTGTTTTTTCCATACACACTATATACTAGTAGCAGATCGAATGGCGTAACCTTAAAAACCTTCAACCCTTAAACTATTCACAAGGCAATGCCACCGAATCAAACACTCCTACCCCAACAAACACTTATGATCTTTGCCGAGCATTTTTGGCTTACCTATGCACGCCTTACAAATGAGTGCCTATCGTTCACCCCTTCTCCTGATCACCTTCACCACTTCAGCCTTTGATACAAAGCCAAACATTTACGCAACTGATTCCGACAAGTGTACCAAGTACATACTTACAATCTTGATTATTATCACATCACTGTATTTAACTCACACAAATACTCCGCCAATCCATAGATGCCAGACCGGAAACTATTGCCTACGCCCGTACAGGCCAAAAGAATTTCGAACTTTAGCAACCACACAAATATCATCCTCAATTCCAGGCAGCTTAAAAACCTAATAGGAAATGACCAAACCTCTAACTCCAAAACCCGATTACTCCATACGCGCCCGAGAAAAATTATCCATCTCTTAAATGACAATAAATAAGTAAAAACTCTCCAGCTCCTTTAAATTTACTACTTGCCAATTACTATCATCATAAAAATCAAAACTACCGACTAACCAATGATTAAAGCAATCACCTCCTCGCAACATGGTATAAGCCAACTGCCGAAACATCCCACCGAGAATGAATATCCGAATTTATTCAAGAAGCAGCAAAATAATTTACCATGACTTTATATCATATATTCCATAAGACCTCAACGAACTAACAAAACCTATAAATACTACTCCTATCATACCCATTATGGCAAAGCACCAATCCTAATCTCACCCACATCAAAAACATAGAAGCAAAAAATTTTAAAGCACTTCAAAAAACAGCAAACCTACATCATCCTTACATAGGAGCAATCTTACTGAAGCTAGACCTTCCGGTGAAAACCAAAGAAAATCAGGTACTAGACTCGACTGACAAGAGGTAAGCTCTAATTAGACAATATTAGACAATAATATTATATCAAACCCTTATTATTGAAAAACACAATTTCAATAACGATTAGAAAAAATCAGCTATTTTTATAAGCGCTTAGAAGAATAAAAGGAGAAAAGTAAGTTATTAATATGTTAATATTTATCAATTGACTTGCGAAATATCAAGATTTTAGCGATTATTGCAAAGTTCTGAAAAGGCGGTTTATTCGTGGACAAATTAGGTAAAAAATGCCGAGAAACGCTCTTTAACATACTGAAATTCAACAGAAAACAAAAATACCTGTCGCCATGTATCTTCCACTAAAACAAGGATTAAGACTAATCAACCTTTATAGTTGTGGGCTTGCCGTAGCTTTGTCGCCATGTATCTTCCACTAAAACAAGGATTAAGACACAACTTTTTTCAATCTCCAAAGCAATTGACTTGCTCCGTCGCCATGTATCTTCCACTAAAACAAGGATTAAGACAATTCGCTATCAGACACTTTTACATCGACTTCTATAGTCGCCATGTATCTTCCACTAAAACAAGGATTAAGACTTCGTAGTTTTCTATGTTTTGTATATTATTGATACCTATGTCGCCATGTATCTTCCACTAAAACAAGGATTAAGACGCTGGTGATTTTGTTGTTAAAAAACACTTTGGCCATAGTCGCCATGTATCTTCCACTAAAACAAGGATTAAGACCCCACATCAGAAAATTCTGTCATACTTACAGCCCTTGAGTCGCCATGTATCTTCCACTAAAACAAGGATTAAGACTTTGAGCTCATATACTCTTACCTGTGTTTCCATAAGTTGTCGCCATGTATCTTCCACTAAAACAAGGATTAAGACGAAGTCGAATATTTCAAATGCACTCACCTTTGTTGTGTCGCCATGTATCTTCCACTAAAACAAGGATTAAGACTGATGGCGTCAACGGTGCCTCTCGCAGCGCCAAAACAAAGTCGCCATGTATCTTCCACTAAAACAAGGATTAAGACAGCGGGGGTTTCAGACTTTGGGTAAGTTTTTACCACACTGTCGCCATGTATCTTCCACTAAAACAAGGATTAAGACTTGTACATTATTCGGGCAAGTTTCAGCGTCGGCATTTGTCGCCATGTATCTTCCACTAAAACAAGGATTAAGACTTGATATGCCTGTCGAATGAGCCGTAAGTTTCGTGTTGTCGCCATGTATCTTCCACTAAAACAAGGATTAAGACAAAAGTCCTTTTACATCTAATCCAGACATTTTAGCAAGTCGCCATGTATCTTCCACTAAAACAAGGATTAAGACAAAGATAGTTTTTACTGTTGGGATGCCATCAATGGCGTCGCCATGTATCTTCCACTAAAACAAGGATTAAGACATAAGCCTATCGAAGCCGTTCTCGCGTTCTATGAACGCGTCGCCATGTATCTTCCACTAAAACAAGGATTAAGACTAAATTTTTGCATTTCAGCCGAGTTATAAGACTCGGGTCGCCATGTATCTTCCACTAAAACAAGGATTAAGACTTTTTCGACTTCAACGAAGCCGAAGATGAACTTCTTAAGTCGCCATGTATCTTCCACTAAAACAAGGATTAAGACCCTGCTGCCAGGTTAGCTCACGCCATATTTGCAAAGGCGTCGCCATGTATCTTCCACTAAAACAAGGATTAAGACTTGCCCTCAAACTCGTCGAAATTGGTGAGAACTCTCACCGTCGCCATGTATCTTCCACTAAAACAAGGATTAAGACCCTTTCCTTCTTAGTTGCAAAAAACTTATCTGAAACGAAGTCGCCATGTATCTTCCACTAAAACAAGGATTAAGACAAAGTCGTAAGTTTTTATTATATCAAAAACTTTTTCTCGTCGCCATGTATCTTCCACTAAAACAAGGATTAAGACGACTTATTTATTGTGTCCAACACTTTTTTCTTTATCATGTCGCCATGTATCTTCCACTAAAACAAGGATTAAGACGGCTGAATGGGCTTCGTGCTATTCACTTGATAAATAGTCGCCATGTATCTTCCACTAAAACAAGGATTAAGACGCCGTGCTTTTGAAATCAATGATGACACCATCTTTGGTCGCCATGTATCTTCCACTAAAACAAGGATTAAGACATAATTGGCGTGTTCTGTTCCATCACCAATCAAATTGTCGCCATGTATCTTCCACTAAAACAAGGATTAAGACGCTGAGCAATTCATTGTAAAGGTCAAAGGCCGATTTCGTCGCCATGTATCTTCCACTAAAACAAGGATTAAGACGTCGCTATCATGAACTCTTACATCGACTTCAATGCCGTCGCCATGTATCTTCCACTAAAACAAGGATTAAGACACTCATATCTTTATATTTTTAATGCTCTTAATTATAGGGTCGCCATGTATCTTCCACTAAAACAAGGATTAAGACCGTGCGGGTTAGTGAGTATTTCGTATGAGTTCATTTGAAGTCGCCATGTATCTTCCACTAAAACAAGGATTAAGACTCGATGAGGACGAATCCCCCTAAAACATTTTTAAACAAGTCGCCATGTATCTTCCACTAAAACAAGGATTAAGACGTCTCCGGCAAACGCCATGTCGTGGAAACGGGTTACGTCGCCATGTATCTTTCCATGAATGCCTGCGAACGCAGTGAGCAGTTGCATGAATGGATGCAGACACTCTGTCGTCTGCACCACTAAAACAAGGATTAAGACTTCTATATATAGACGGATACGTTTTATCACCCCATCAGTCGCCATGTATCTTCCACTAAAACAAGGATTAAGACATCGCCGAAAATGTAGTACACGTACACGCTTTCGGTTGTGTCGCCATGTATCTTCCACTAAAACAAGGATTAAGACAGGTTTACACAAATCCAATCATCCCTCCTCATCTGTCGCCATGTATCTTCCACTAAAACAAGGATTAAGACGGGGGATGTCTGAGTCCTTTACTTTAACATCGACCTCAAGTCGCCATGTATCTTCCACTAAAACAAGGATTAAGACGCATTCGGAGTGAATACCTCCAGCCCTCTGAGTTCATGTCGCCATGTATCTTCCACTAAAACAAGGATTAAGACCTCCCGTATCGGAGTTACATTGATAGTCGATTAGCTCGTCGCCATGTATCTTCCACTAAAACAAGGATTAAGACTTTGTGAGTTCAAATACATCGATCTTTACATCATCTTTGTCGCCATGTATCTTCCACTAAAACAAGGATTAAGGCTGGTGGGATTTACTCCCACCACAGTTTAGAGTATCTTGTCGCCATGTATCTTCCACTAAAACAATGATTAAGACTCAGGCTATTTAACCAAATAGCCGAGAAACTCTACGAGTCGCCATGTATCTTCCACTAAAACAATGATTAAGACACCTAATAACCCCATCGTCGGGGATTTTACACATAGTCGCCATGTATCTTCCACTAAAACAAGGATTAAGACTATTTGTGTTTGGTCTCGATCACGTGGTAGCAGATTTGTCGCCATGTATCTTCCACTAAAACAAGGATTAAGACTTTGAAGACCTCAACATGGTCTTCATTACATTCCAACGGGTCGCCATGTATCTTCCACTAAAACAAGGATTAAGACATCTGTATACACGTGCTCTTCCTCGTCCAGTATTACTGTCGCCATGTATCTTCCACTAAAACAAGGATTAAGACTGGGAGGGTTATGTATCCTTCCTGCAAAAACTGCAGGGTCGCCATGTATCTTCCACTAAAACAAGGATTAAGACCTTTCTTCAGGGAGTGAATTAATCAGTTCATTAATTGTCGCCATGTATCTTCCACTAAAACAAGGATTAAGACTGTTCTGTACCATCACCAATCATATTACCATATTTATCTGTCGCCATGTATCTTCCACTAAAACAAGGATTAAGACTGTCTGAAAGCGTTTAGGAGTTTTTGATATATTTCCATTGTCGCCATGTATCTTCCACTAAAACAAGGATTAAGACTTTGCGGGCAGAATAGTGAATTCGCCCGCATCTAACCGGTCGCCATGTATCTTCCACTAAAACAAGGATTAAGACCTGATATGTGGGAGTGCCACATTTCATAACCTCTATACGTCGCCATGTATCTTCCACTAAAACAAGGATTAAGACGTATGCACCGCGGAGCCTTACTTTCGGCTCCTTTGTTTTGTCGCCATGTATCTTCCACTAAAACAAGGATTAAGACTTCTAAATTTTTAAACGGGCATGGTAAACCATCGCGTCGCCATGTATCTTCCACTAAAACAAGGATTAAGACTTGCTTCTTTCGGTGTAGTTTATTAACACCGTACTGGCGTCGCCATGTATCTTCCACTAAAACAAGGATTAAGACAAACTGTGGTAGAAACCTACCACAGTTCTTTGAATGTGTCGCCATGTATCTTCCACTAAAACAAGGATTAAGACTCGATCCAGAGTTCGTCCCATATAAGACCTTTTGTTTCCGTCGCCATGTATCTTCCACTAAAACAAGGATTAAGACCCGTTCATTTTGCGAGCATAGCCGCCATTCCAGTTTCTGTCGCCATGTATCTTCCACTAAAACAAGGATTAAGACCCCTCTTTCAAAACAAGATACACAAAAGCCACATGCGTCGCCATGTATCTTCCACTAAAACAAGGATTAAGACGGGTTTTGAAACCCATCACCAGCACCCGCCATATCATGTCGCCATGTATCTTCCACTAAAACAAGGATTAAGACTCTTCTGTAATAAAGAAGACCCTTAAATCTCTCAGAGAGTCGCCATGTATCTTCCACTAAAACAAGGATTAAGACTCTAAAACGTCTTTACGATTGACGTCTCTTCCAAAGATGTCGCCATGTATCTTCCACTAAAACAAGGATTAAGACTTTCAACGATTATTCCTTCCTGTAAGAGGAAGTTAAGTCGCCATGTATCTTCCACTAAAACAAGGATTAAGACTCTTTTCTTACCACTTCTTTGAACACATCTATAGCTGGTCGCCATGTATCTTCCACTAAAACAAGGATTAAGACCGAAAATAAACTTTTTCAGTCTCATTTTCTGTTTGTCGCCATGTATCTTCCACTAAAACAAGGATTAAGACGAGATCTTAATAATCTGCCTGTTATTTTTTGCGTAGGGGTCGCCATGTATCTTCCACTAAAACAAGGATTAAGACCATGCCCTCCCAATACGTTTTTGTATAATTTCATATTAGTCGCCATGTATCTTCCACTAAAACAAGGATTAAGACCCAATGAGGACATGCCCTCCCAATACGTTTTTGTATAAGTCGCCATGTATCTTCCACTAAAACAAGGATTAAGACTCATTATACTCTATTCCGAAAACTTCGACTTCAAAGTCGTCGCCATGTATCTTCCACTAAAACAAGGATTAAGACTCTGAGCGAAACGGCATAGCCGTTAAGGGAGAACTCGGTCGCCATGTATCTTCCACTAAAACAAGGATTAAGACACCATATGGTGAGAGGGAATTCGCTGCCTTCAACCATGTCGCCATGTATCTTCCACTAAAACAAGGATTAAGACTGCGCGTCTGCGCACTCTAACGGCCTCATTGAGACCACGGTCGCCATGTATCTTCCACTAAAACAAGGATTAAGACCTTTTAAAGTCAATGATGATACCATTTTTTGTGATAGTCGCCATGTATCTTTCCATGAATGCCTGCGAACGCAGTGAGCAGTTGCATGAATGGATGCAGACACTCTGTCGTC
>NZ_JBKBHX010000010.1:0-30696 GCF_046299575.1 Thermaurantimonas sp.
AGGGCAAATGAATAAGGCTGCAGCGCAGCCGAAGGTTAATAGCCGAAAATCGTCAAAAACAATAGCAATAGCTCCGTCAGGAGCGAAACATTGAAATGCTTGGGGTATCGCTCCTACGGAGCTGTGTGGCATTGCGATGATTTTTCTATTAACCTTTTGCTCCTACGGAGCTGATTTATTAACGAATTGTTTTTACAGTACAAATTGATAAGGCTGCATCGTGGCGGTAGATTATTGGCCAAAAACATTTAAACAAACACTCGTTAAATAGGCTGGAAAAAAAATTATAGATTTTCAAATGTAATCCTCTAATCTAATAGCTTTTAAAAAAGTGATAGAAATTCAAATTGTTGTGTACACAAATAAATGGTGGTTTTTCCCTTGATTATGATGTATTTTTAGCAGGTAGTATTATACAGTCAGAGGATGCATTCTATAATAAAAATCCTATGATGAATATTCACCTCAAAACCTCACTGCTTTATGATTTCTAAAAGATTGCTTATTCAGGCTGTACTTTTAGGTATCGTGTGGGCTGCACAAGGTCAGGAACTGTCCAAGATAAAAGGTTTTTTCCACTACACGGTTGGAGGCAATCACTACACCTCCACGGACGATCGCCTGCATAATTCCAATTTACAGTTAACTTATAACGTCGAACTAAAATGGCGTGGAAATGCTATACCCTTTGCCACCATCGGCGTCGGGACACGGCAATATGTTGCGTTCAATAAGCCTGGAATTAAAAATATAATGTTGGTCAATCCATTGGGATTTGGTCTAAGATCCAAGTTTGAGAGCATTCACTTTGTGCAGGGATTTACAGCCATACCATTATTTACCCAGCGGATGTTCAATGTAGATGACAGATCGAACGCATATGGTATAGTGATTGAGAGGCCCAAGTTTTTCTTCAACGTATGGTTTGGCCTTTATTTTCAGGTTAATAATAATTTGTTCTTTGGTGCACATTTCATCTATCAACCATATACTTGGAGAACAAACGACTATTATTATTCCAATTTTTTGAATGTGGGATTGATCCACGATGTAATATGGAAGAAGAAATTATAACCAAAGGCCATTATTATTTAACTTTAGTTACATTTGATGAATTTTAAAAATGCATGAAGGTCAAATTTTTTTGTTTATTTGTTTAAAATATTCTATTATGCAAGTATTTGTCAGTACAAAATCCATCTAATGACCAAAATTAGGTTTTAAATTCTGGCTTTTCAGACGATTTTAATGGCTCTGTAATCAGTCAAAACGAATGGGACAATGTTTCACAAATACTACTAAAATAATGTATTTTCTTCCTGAAAATATCCATCCAGCCTTTTTAAGTATTTATGATTTAAATGGAACACAAGTAAAAAAAAAATATCTTTAAATTCTACAGGAGAACGTTCAATTACTATGAGTTCTTCACAACTTAAGGGAGGTTTATATTATGTGGTTTTAATCGTTGATGGTCAGGATATGGATGTTATAAAAATGATTTTAACAAACTAACACTCTGATGGATCTAACCAATTACTTAAAAAAGGTTTTATACGGTTTGTTCAAAGGTATCCAAAGTGCACTATTTTTTTACCTGGTATTAGCTTTCAATATCGTACTACTTTTTACAATAAAATTTTTTCCATCTATGGATGGACCCGCTCACCTGTATAATGCCAATATGATTGCTCATCTGCTCAAGGGAAATGAAAGTCTCAGTGAATTTTTTATGATAAAAAAGTTTTGGATTCCTAACTGGACAAGTCATGCATTTTTAGCGGTTTTACACTTCGTTATGCCAGCGTGGTTAGCGGAAAAAACACTCATTATTCTGTATGTTTCAGGAATGGCCTTTTCATTTCGATTTTTGGTCAAACAGATGAATTCAGACAGTGTTGCACTAAGCGTATTGATATTCCCTTTTATGTACTCATTTTTGTTCCATTTAGGTTTTTATAATTTTTCTCTGTCTTTTATCTTCTTTTTTTACGCAGTTGGACTGTGGATACGACGATACTCATCCGGTGCTATCTCCGGATAATGGCTTATATTCATATTGTTATCACTTATGTATTTTACCAATGTAGTAATGTATGCTTTTTTAGGGCTTACGTGTGGTTTTATTACTGTTTATTATACGTTGCAAACGTATCGAAAACGATACTCTTTTTCGGCATCAATCCATTAATTATTTAAGGAGCTTGGACTTTTGCTACTGTTATCGCTTACTACATTGATTTTATTTTTTGTGTTTTACAGCACAGTTCAATTTTATCCATCCAATGAGAGATATTCCATTCCCGTATTACTTCAATGGATTATTGATGCAAGGCCTTTTATTGTATTTGATTATGATTCTGAAAAAGTTTTTACTAAATATTTATTCTATGTGTTGATTGTAATGATATTTTTTGATCTTGTAAAAAATACTGTAAGAAAAACACTTCGTGTACACGTATCGGATGTATTCCTTATTCCATTGTTTATTACGTTTATTTTGTACATATTGATACCCAATGGTGCGAGTGCAGGTATGATGTCAGATCGATATACTCTTATACTTTTTATTTTTCTGCTCTTATGGATTGTGACGCGCGTCAAATTTTCGTGGATTAATCTCGTGTTGATCGTTATTGTAATGTTTATACATTTAGTTCTTCAACTTAAGCATTTCAGGAGGGATTTGCGGATACTTGACAAGCATGCCAAGGACATTATACGCCGTTTCAGAGAAAATTGAAGATAACAGCATTGTGCTTCCCATTAACTTTTCAGACCACTGGATGGAAATTCATTTTTCTAATTATATTGGATGTACAAAACCATTAATTTTACTAGAAAATTATGAGTCAACGGTTAATTGGTTTCCGATCATTCTAAATTATAATAAACTACCAAATATTTTTTTACATCAAAAAAATTTCATCCCAGGTGTAGAATGGAAACATAATCCGGATTCTGAAAATAAAAGACAAATCGATTACGTGGTGATTTATGGCAATGCTGAGAGGCTAAATGACCCTGTTTGCGCAGAATTAAAAGACTAGATCGAAACCGGCTTTAAACTTATGTATGCATCGGATGATTTGTATGTAAATCTATATAAAAAAATCTGATTTTTCTTTTTGAATTTCAAATTTACTATCTGGTCTTTACAAAAGATTGAAAATTATTCAGAATTTCTTTGAAAAAAAGAAATGTATTAAGTCAAGGTAAATTTTTTATTATTTAAAAAAATCATTCTTTTTTTTAGTCATCTTTTATCGGAAAGTTTATCCGGTTTATAAAACAATACTAAAGGATTCATGAATAATATGTATTGTATTTTTTACCTGTAAGTAATGCTGAAACTCACTCTAATAAGAAGTTTTACAAAACAATTTCTATGAAAAAGAAAATTTCCGATAATCGGCAGAAAAAAGTACAAAAGTAGTATCGATATAAAACTTTTCAGTGGGAAAGAAGAAGATTAATGATTTCAAAATACAGTTTTGACGGATTAAAGTACTTTTACAGCCCATTCAAAAACACGTAACATGGCTAAGGTACACAACTTCTCTGCCGGCCCGAGCATTCTGCCACAGGAGGTACTTCAGAAAGCGTCGGAGGCAATTCTGAACTTTGACAATCTCAACCTCTCTCTCATCGAAATTTCACACCGCAGTAAGAATTTTGAAGCCGTGATGGAGCGGGCTCGTCATCTGGTCAAAGAACTGATGCAGCTGCCCGATGGTTATTCTGTGCTCTTTTTGCAAGGCGGGGCCAGCCTGCAATTTGTAATGGTAGCTCAAAACCTGATGCGCGAGGGTGGCAAGGCGGCTTACACAGATACAGGGACCTGGGCGTCCAATGCCATAAAAGAGGCCAAACTTTTTGGACAGGTGGATGTCATCGCCAGTTCAAAGGCTCAGAACTACACTTATATACCTAAAGACTACACCATACCTGAAGATGCTGATTACTTCCACTGCACGTCAAACAACACCATCTTTGGCACGCAGATGAAGGAGTTTCCGGATTCGCCGGTGCCTATGGTGTGCGATATGTCGTCTGACATTTTCAGCCGTAGAATTGATTTTTCCAAGTTTTCGCTCATCTATGCCGGTGCTCAAAAGAATATGGGGCCTGCGGGTACGACCCTTGTGGTGGTAAAGGATGAAATCCTGGGTAAAACCGGCCGCGCCATACCGGCAATGATGGACTACCGCACCCACATAAGCAAAGACAGTATGTACAACACCCCACCGGTGTTTGCTGTGTATGTGAGCATGCTCACCTTAGAGTGGCTCATCAACAATGGCGGCTTAGCCTGGATCGAAGAACTCAACCGCAAAAAAGCCGAACTGATGTACGGCGAGATCGACCGCAATCCGCTCTTTTATGGCACGGTGGCCGTAGAAGACCGCAGTTGGATGAACGCCTGCTTTCTGCTTCACGACCCAAAGCTGGAGCCCGAGTTTGACAAGATGTGGAAAGATGCCGGGATCTCAGGCATAAGAGGCCATCGCAGTGTAGGCGGCTATCGAGCCAGTATGTACAATGCATTGCCGCTCGAGAGCGTACAAGTGCTTGTGGATGTGATGAAAGAATTTGAACGCGTAAAAGGATAAAGATGAAAATATTAGCTAACGATGGATTGAATCCTGCCGGCATACGGATGCTTGAAGCAGCAGGTTTTGAAGTAATTACCAATAAGGTTGCCCAGGAGGCTCTGCCAAAATTTATCAACGAAAATCAGGTCGAAATCCTGCTGGTGCGCTCGGCCACTAAAGTGCGTAAAGACCTGATCGATGCCTGCCCTGGATTAAAACTCATAGGCAGAGGTGGAGTCGGTATGGACAACATCGACGTAGAATATGCCCGCAGTAAAGGCATTGCCGTAGTGAACACGCCGGCCTCATCGAGCGACTCAGTGGCTGAGCTGGTGATGGCGCATCTGTACGGCATGGTGCGCTTTCTGCACGACAGCAATCGTCTGATGCCCCTCGAAGGCGAAACACGCTTTAACGAGCTGAAAAAGAAATATTCCGATGGCCGCGAGCTGCGGGGCAAGACTTTGGGAATCATAGGCATTGGCCGAATCGGCCAGTCGCTTGCCCGTCTGGCACTGGGGGTGGGTATGAAAGTCATAGCTGCTGATCCCTTTTATTCAGAATCAGTGGATGTAAAATTGGATTTCTGCGACGGACAGTCTGTGACCATCAAGGTGCCCATCGTCGATATCGATAGCTTATTGGCCCAAAGTGATTTCATCAGCCTTCACGTGCCCGCGGCAGATAAGCCCATAATTGGCCGCGAACAAATCACCAAAATGAAAGACAAGTCGGCCATTGTAAATGCTGCACGGGGTGGGGTAGTGGATGAAGAAGCCTTGCTCGAAGCCTTAGACAGCGGCAAGCTCGCTTATGCCGGTCTCGATGTGTTTGAAAATGAACCGACACCGGCCATGCGCGTGCTGATGCATCCTGCGGTTTCGCTTACCCCGCATATTGGCGCATCGACCGTAGAAGCACAAGAGCGCATAGGTGAAGAGATCGCACAGATTATTATCTCACACTTTAAAAAGTAAATGAATTTCAAAAACAAAAAACCCGGCTGCTAGGCCGGGTTTTTTATTTGTGCTTAAACCAAACGATTAATCAACAATTTTAATCCACAGCTCATCGGTGTATCTGCCATCAATTTTGTTTTGGCGCACTTGATTGGCTTTGGCGTAGGTATCAAACTTAAACAGGTACACGTAATACATATTGTTGTTTTTGTCTTGGAAGTAGCGAGCGTCGAAGCCTTTATTTTTCAGTTCAGCCGTTAAGCGCTCAGCGTTGCTCAGGTTTGAGAATACGCCGGCTACTACATAGAAGCCCTTAGAGCCGGGAACAACGCTGCTGGCCATTTCAGATTGCTGAATGGGTTGGCCGCCAGAGGTGTAGCCAGTTCCGCCTTGCTGTTGATTGCCGCTTCCTTGGGTGGGTTGTTGTGGTTTAGTACCGACCTGAGATGCTGGCTGAGTGCCTTTCTGTCCACCTGCTGATTGAGGAGGTTGCTGGCTGGCTTGTTGTTCGGCCTGGCGTTGGTATTCACGGCGAATTTCTTCGCGAAGCTCTTCCAGGCGGTCTTTGATGAGTTTTTCAGTATTTTCGTCCTTTTTGCTTTGCTGTTGTTTTAGCTTTTTGATTTCGTTTTCTATGCGGTCTATCTTCGAACTGCTGCCAAATCTCCACGTTAGGATGATTTCATTGCTGTTGCCCATTGTACGGCTGTATTCAGAAATCGAGAAGTCGTGTGCATATCCTACCATCAGTTGGTCAGTAATATTAACACCTACATTAAGCGTAACTGCATAATCAGTACGGTACATAAATCCGAGATGGCCATATTTTGGTATTCTGAGCATAGCTCCTGCATCGATCATCGCAGGAACCCCCTCCGCTCCGCGAATCATTACAAGAGGGCTGAGCAGTGCTCTGTCGCCTTGTACATTTAGGTCGTACTGTGCCATCAGGTTGTAATGTCTGTAGGCGCTGAACAGCACTTGTGCGGTGGGCTGATCTAGAAACTTAATTGGCGATGAAAACAGCTGAGGAACGGCGGCTCCTACCATTAAGTTGTTGATGCGCGCATTTACACCAATGTTTACATCGAATATCGATCTGCCATTTACTTGTCCAAAGACAGCCGGGTCAAAGCGATCAGAGTTGCGAATAAGTGTGACGTTGATTGATTGATTTAGATAGCCGGCACCAATGCCAAAATCGATGAAATTTTTGTCGCCAAATTGCACTTTGTACGCATAGGCTCCATAAATGGCATTTCGTTCAAGCAAGCTTGCCTGATCGTTGTAAGCATACACTGAATAGCCGACTTTATTTGAGAGAGATGCTCCATTAAAGGCTAATGCAGCTGTTTGCGGTGCTCCGTCGAAGCCTGTCCACTGCCTTCGAAAAATGGCTGAAAGCTCTGGAGTAGCCGATAGACCACTCATGGCAGGGTTGTAAATGTATGGTGTGAAAAAGTAGTTGCTGTATAATGGAACTTGCTGAGAATAGGCTGAAGTGATAAAACCAATTGCCAGCAGGGCAAATCCAAATTTATTAATCGTATTCATTTTTCTACTCTTTTAAAATTGACTTTGAATGATTGTCACTGAGCCTCTGTAAATCACTTCATCATCGCATACTACAAGAATGTAGTAAGCACCATCTGGCAAAGGTGCACCTGCATTGTCAGTACCGGCCCAGTTGTTGGTATAGGGCAAACTGTTATAGACAATCTTTCCGTATCGGTTCATCACCACTAATTCGCAGGTCTGATTTCCGATCAGTTCGCTAAGGTCAAGCACATCATTTACACCATCTCCATTCGGAGTGAGAAGGTTGGGCACATTTCTGAAAATTTCAGTACTGTCGGTAATTGGAGGTTTTACGACAAATACACGCATACTATCTAATCCCTGACATCCACCCGCATCTGTTACAAGCAAATAATAGGTAATTGTATCAGGCTTATTAGTCTGAGGAATAGAAGTAGTCACTTGAGACAGGGGATTACTGAATGAAACTGGCTTATTTGCAAACCAGTAATACAAACCACCTGGGCCGGCACCAGACCCGATCAAAGTAACAGATTGACCTATTTGAATGGTCTGATCAGGGCCGGCATTTGCTATAGGATTACTCAATGTTACCCGGATGGTATCGAATGATGCACAACCGTTTTGGTTAGTTGCACGCACTGGATAAACTCCCGGATTTTTTAGTATAATCACATTGCTGTTGAGAGGCGGACTGGTCAGCCAGGTAAAATTTACAGCCGGCTGATTTGACGAAACAACCACTATGACGCTATCGCCTGCACAAATCTGGATATTTTTGGAAGTATTAAAATTTATTTGAGGATATTTTACAACATTTACCTGCAAGAAATTAGAAGTGTAGCTACAGGTTTGGTTTGAAATGATTACCCTGTAGCGGGCAGTATCGTTTACTGTTGTACCATTGATTACCGGCGTCACAACAAACCATGGATTAGTTGCCCCAGCTATATTAACAAACGGGGAACCTGGCGGAAAGGAGATTTGCCATTGATAATTCAGTGCATTGGTGTCTTTAACTGAGAGAACAGTTGAATCTCCAGAACAAATAGTGAGTCCCTTTACCGATGATCCCGGAAAAGCTGCAGGAACTATAGAGTCCACCGGAGGAAAATCTGTAATCACATTTATATAGCCTGAGGTGTCAAAACAAAATCCATCAAAAACCCGGACTCTATATCGGCCGGCTACATATACCTCTTTAAAAATCAATGTATCGTTTACAAGTGTTTTAGGATGAGGATTGTTAAAAATATCCAGTGTATCTACAATCCATTGGTATTTATAACCCGGACCTGAAGGTGCTGTGATGGTTATGTAATTTCCGTCGCAAAATCTGAAACTATCCGGACTAATGGCTATTACACCCGGCTGAGGTTGTACGGTCGTGCTTGTATTGGGCTTATAGGCTACTACTAAAGTATCTTTGGATATTGAATCACACGATCCCAGTGATACCCTAAGACTTATGGCAGCTGTTTGCCAGAATTTGAACGTTTTTTGATTTGCTCCGGGAACGGGGGCTCCGTTTACTCTCCATTGATAAGCGTATGTTTCGCCGGATCCCGGAGTAGGACCCTCAAAAGTAATGGTATCTCCTTGACAGAATCTGTATTCATTTGGAAACTGGGGATTTACATAACCTCCGGTAATGGTGAATTTTGATGGAGGTCTTTTTCCAATGATGATGATAGCACTTGAATCGCTCACAGCAGCAGGCGAACTGGAGGTTACACGCACTCTGTAGGCCCCTTGGGGTGTATTGCAAGGAACAACTGCTAATATATTGCCTACAGTTCCGTGTACAGGACCATTGGGTGGGACGTTGTTACCGAATGGAAGTGGCGCAATTTGTATAAAATTACCACTAAAAGTTGAACCTCCTGGATTGGAAAGTTCGACCCGAATTAGATTATTGCTTTGTAAAACACCCGGATTTACAAAAAAAGTAACTTGTACAGTATCGCATTGGCAAAGCTGGGTATTCAGCGCAGGTGAAGCAACAAAAACCTGCCCACTGGCTGAATAAGCAGCTGCCAAGACGAATGAAAGGAAGTTAATTTTTAAACTTTTTTTCATTCTTTTTTATTTTTTAGCAAAATAAAAGTTTAAACAAATATATCGTGTATCTTTTTGAAAGTTGGTTTTGAATTTATTTAACAAATTTGATTATTAGAATCTTTTGTTAATTTAATAGTGTTTTTTGTTTATTTTTTATTTTAAAAAAGTGTTTGAATAGTTTTGCCCAGATGAAATTATTCTGACTTCGAAATGAAAAATGAATTTAGTATAGCTGATTTATATAAAAATAAACCTTTAGGTAAAGAAATTACGCTTAGCGGTTGGGTCAGAACTTTTAGGAGCAATCGATTCATTGCTCTCAACGATGGAAGTACTGCAGCCAATTTTCAGTGTGTAGTAGATTTCGAAAAATTTGATGATTCGCTTTTAAAAAGAATTACTACAGGTTCGTGCATAAGAGTAAAAGGAATTATTACAGAATCAATAGGAAAAGGACAGCCAATCGAATTACAAGTTCAAACGATCGAGATTCTCGGAGATTCAGATGCTGAAAAATATCCGCTTCAGCCAAAAAAACACAGTCTTGAGTTTCTCCGAGAAATTGCACATTTACGACCGAGAACCACCACTTTTGGTGCCATCTTTCGCGTTCGGCATCATTTAGCTTTTGCCATTCACGAGTATTTTAATAAAAATGGATTTTTTTACATTCACTCTCCCATCATCACAGCTTCTGATGCTGAAGGGGCTGGAGAGATGTTTAACGTGTCGGTGCTCGATAAGAAGAACATTCCACTTACCGAAAACGGCGAGGTAGATTATTCAAAAGACTTTTTTGGCAAAGAGGCTAATCTGACCGTAAGCGGTCAGCTTGAGGCTGAATTGCTGGCTATGGGGCTCGGCAAGGTGTACACTTTTGGGCCCACCTTTAGAGCAGAAAACAGCAACACAGCTCGCCATTTGGCTGAATTCTGGATGATAGAGCCTGAGATGGCTTTTTACGAGCTTAAAGACAACATGGATCTAGCGGAAGACTTTTTAAAATACATCATTAAATACGCTCTTACCCATGCTGCGGATGATCTGGCCATTCTCGACCAAAGATTAGCAGAAGAGGAAAAGTCAAAACCAGCCGATCAGCGCGTAATGCCGCTTTTGGAGAAATTGAAGTTTGTAACAGAAAATGCCTTTCAGCGCATCACTTATACTGATGCGATAGACATTCTCTTGCAATCGCCGTATCAAAAAAAGAAAAAATTTCAATTCCCAGTAGAATGGGGCATCGACCTGCAGAGTGAGCACGAGCGCTACTTGGTAGAGAAGCATTTCAATTCGCCGGTAATAATCACAGATTATCCATCAGCTATCAAAGCCTTTTACATGCGACTAAATGACGATGGCAAAACCGTGCGCGCTATGGATATCCTAGTTCCGGGCATTGGTGAAATCGTTGGCGGTTCGCAGCGCGAAGAGCGATATGATGTACTTTTAGAAAAGATTCGCCAATTTGGCATCTCTGAAGAGAGTTTGTGGTGGTATCTCGATACGCGCCGTTTTGGCACCTGCCCTCATAGTGGCTTTGGACTGGGATTTGAAAGGCTTGTTCAATTCGTCACTGGCATGTCTAATATACGAGATGTAATTCCCTTCCCCCGTACACCGGGAAATTGCGATTTTTAATCATATTACAAATCGCCAGATTAGCTTGCCCATAACGTTTATGGAGGCAGTGATTAATCCCCGTTCGGCCACAGGTCTAAGGGTCTGATTGGCAATAAAAAAGAAATCAGCCCCTGGGAATGGAATCCACTGAAGCCGATAATTCAATAAATACTCATGGGTTGCGCTATTGTATTGAGCTAAGATGAAGCCAAAAGTATTTGGATTGAAGGCATATCTTATGCGAAAGGAGGTTAGCAATACTTCAAAACTCGATTGTTGAAATATGGCTCGTGAGTATGAATTTAACAGGGTAAATTGGATAAAGCGGCTCGAGCGTACATTTATATCCATCGAAACGTCATTGCTGTGGCCGTCGAAAAGCTGACCAAAAGAGTAATTGTTTGATATCCAAATTTTTCGACCTCTAAAGGTAGATAAATCAGCTGAATATCGCGTAAACCAATATTCTCCGGGATTAATTATGGTGTTGGCAAAGATTCGGAACGGAACAAAAATACCCTCTGCCTGACGCGTTGCATACAGGTAAATGCTTTCGCCAGAGCGCGTTTCCAGTCCTATGGGCGATATGGAATATTGAAATGTTTGAAGTCTATTTCCGTCGTTTATACGTGTCAGCGTCACACTGCCCGGACTTATTATAAATTGGCGAATCCATTTCCATGGTCCGTTTGGGTTTGGGCGGGGCTGATAATTTATTATAGCAAAATATTCGTTGAAGTCTTCGCGACGCATCAGTCCTACCTTGGGTGAAAAGTTTGCTCCTGCCATTTGTGTACTCAAGAATATGTTGAACTTGTCATTTGGATATTGTACGAAAAACCGATAAGCGAAATTTTCTGTGTTTGTGGGAGTTTGACTGGTTAAAGTTCCTACCAAAGCTCCCCCAACATTCAGGTTTTTAGACCCTAAAAATTGAGAGGTACTAAATCGAAAGTTTACACCGGTAGTCGTGTGTTGGTAGTTTTCATTGATGCGGAGTATGGTCATACCGCCCACGGTAGATTGTAGGCCTAAGTCTTTTCGGATTGAAAAGGCTGAAAAATTTTCGGCTATGGCGCTGTTGGTTTTAGCTGTTTGTATATTCATTGCACCCAAGGTAGTTCCTTTCGATTTGCCAAGAAGCCGTATACCTGCTATGATAGGTATTGGTTGATAGTTGCTGTCGAGACCAATTCTTCGGGTGTAAAAGGGGATAATTCGGTCACCCCCAAAACCCATGTCGAAAAAGTCTTGTCCTTCGAGAAAAAATTCTCTTAATTCCGGAAAAAACAAGGGAAATCTTGTGAGATTCACTTGCTGGCGGTCACTTTCTATTTGAGCAAAATCGGTATTTAAGCTAATGTTTAATCGGTATGAGGCATTGAATAGGTAATTGATATCCATACCGGTATTTATAAGCGAACGCCAATTCAGAGCATTTTCGCTGTTTAGTTGTCCGCCCATTCCTGAAATACCATAAGGTTTTAATTCCGTGAACTTCCTTGAATTTGGCAATTTTGACAAATGAATTTGCCCGGCATTTGTCACTAGATTTAAACGCGAATCGCGTTTCCATCCCATCCAGAGCGATTGCTCTCTTAGATATCTGATGTTTCTTTCAAAATTAATTCCCCAAACCGTCGAGTCTGTTCTGGATTCAAAGCGAAGGGAAATAAATGGTATCACAATTTCGGCGGACCATCCGACTGAGTCAATGGAGGTCTTTACATCCCATACAGTATTCCAATTAATATTGGTGGCCTTTCCATTGTCAAACACCTGGTAATCACCTCTTGCTCCATGAGGATTGGTATAAAAAACAAAGGCATTTCTCCTGTCGTGATATGTATCAAGCAGTATATAAAAGACATCGTCGAGTAGAACATTGAAATCTCTAGCTAATTCGTAGGCAGTAATAGTGTGGTACGGCTGTTCGCAACGTATTGCAATGTAAAGATTATGGGCGTCATGAGCTATTCCTAACCAGGTTTTATGCTTTGAGGGTCTACCTTCGTAGAGTTCTCTTTGGGTAAGGTTGACAGGTTGTAATATTTCGTGCCAAATTGATTCGGACAGCTTTCCATCTACTAAGATAGGTTCATCGATATATTGGGAGAGAAGGCTCTGTCCATTGGTATATAGAAAAAGTAAATAAAAGGGTACGAGGGTAACCCTTTTTAAATTCGAAAGTATCACGAAAGTGTTTGAATTTTTTATGCGATGGGCAAAAAATTATTTATTCAATATTTTTTTTACTGCTTCTGAAATAGCTTTACCATCAGCTCTGCCAGCCAACTTTTTGGATGCTACTCCCATTACTTTTCCAAAGTCAGCTGGTGAAGATGCTCCAAGATCATCTATGAGTTTTAAAATTTCATTATTCAACTCTTCTTCTGTCAAAGGTTTTGGGAGAAATTCTTCAATCACGCGCATTTGGGCTAATTCTTCGGCAGCAAGGTCTTCACGATTTTGCTGAACAAAAATTTCGTAACTTTCTTTTCGCTGTTTGTGCAGTTTTTGAAGGATTTTTAACTCTGTATCTTCAGATAGAGATTCTGCAGCACCTTTTTCAGTATGTGCTAACAAGATAGCTGATTTAATGGCTCTCAAGGCATTTAATCTGTCTTTGTCTTTGGCCTTCATGGCCTCTTTTATCTTTTCATTGATCTGATTCTCAAGACTCATATCCGTTTACTTTAAAAGTGAGATTTAATTAAATACCGGGCAAAAATAAGACAGCCTCCCATGTAGGGGGAGGCTGTTTATAATTGCAAGATTATGCCTGAAATTTATTTTAGCGTAATTCTTTCTGTAAGGGTAGTTGTACCGTTTGTAATGTTGATCAGATAAATACCCTTAGCCATGCCGCTGAGGTCAAACCTGAAGTTTGCACCATCGTGGAGATACACATTTTCAGACTTCAGTACTTGACCTAGCAGATTCACTATGCGTACATCGTATCTTCCGGCTTGTATGTTTTCGATGTTTAGGTTAACTTCTCCTGTTGTTGGGTTTGGAAATACGCGAATTCGACCTTTTTCAAACTCGTCTTTGCCGATGGATGAGTTTCCGGTTACGAAAAACTCAATGTAGGGAGCAAATGTTAAACTTGGGTTGATCAGCTCGTTAAGCAGTTGGTTTGTATTGTTTCCGTAACGGGTTCCAACAAAGAGGTTACCAAATACGGCTCTTGACTGTGGGTAAAGGTCGTAAGCTTCAAGGAAGGTAGGAACGTTTTGTTGAGCCTGCGGATCGCGAGCATAAATAGGTCTAAAGAAGTTACGACGTACTGGGTTGTTTGTATTGTTCGCATCGTACAGAGTGTCACCAGCTTGATATGAGTAGCCGGGTTTAAAGTGTACTACAGCAGCTACCTTGTTTCCTGCGGGAATGTTGAGCGATTGCGGCAGTGGAATTTTGAATTCTACCTCAGCGCTGTCTACTACGCGTAGGCGATAATGGAGCACCACTCTGTTTGTGGCTGTAAGTCCATTGTGGAAACCGTGGTTAGGGCTACCGCTGTATCTGGGTACTGTCAGAGGGATAGCAGCTGTTTGTCCTGGGAACGTATTTGCCGGATATTGTACACCTACCCTCCAGGTTGTGTTGTTGTTAATGTCACCCCAGATTACATCTACGCGCAGAGAATCACCAGTAAAGTTCTGAAGATTAGGAGTTGCGATATCGTAGTAACCGTACACGATGATCGTATCGATGTTGATGGGGTTTGTCGGTGCAAAATAATCGAGCTGAGCCAAGGCAAAAGCTTGTGAGTTGGGATCAAGCACACTTGAAACGGCATGGATATTCACACGGCTGGTGCCTGATGAGGTCACCATTGTCATCTGTGAGTCAGGGAAAAACCCGTTGGTCAGCCATACGAAGGTCAATTGCTTGATAGCAGCTACCGGATCTATGTGGCTCATGCGCTGAGCTACAGCCTTGTTGCCTTTGTTGGCATAACGCAGATTGCGGGAGTTTTCTAAGGCCTGAAGTAGCTTAACTTTTTTGTTTTGAGGCAGCTCTTGAAAGAGTAGTTTGGATTCCATCATTGCAGCATTTTCAACGATAGATTGGGCAAAAGTTGAGAAGCTGACGATGAGTAAAAAGCTTAGTAAGGTTTTTTTCATAGGTATTTAAATTTTCGCTAAATTACAATAAAACAAATATTAGTTAAAACTTTTGTTGCCCTAAAACAATTGTTAAAGTTACTCAACATACGAAGAGATTGGTTCACAGGTACATACGAGGTTTCTGTCACCATAAGCGTCATCTACTCGTCGCACGGAGGGCCAAAACTTGTTTTCACCCACATAGTCGAGCGGAAAAGCTGCAATTTTTCTTGAATAAGGTAGTGACCACTCTTCTGCTGTAAGCATCTCGAGGGTGTGAGGTGCGTTTTTCAGTAAGTTGTTGTTTTTATCGGCATTGCCAAGGACTATGTCCTCAATTTCTTTCCGAATTGAAATCATTGCTTCACAGAAGCGATCAATCTCGGCTTTGCTCTCGCTTTCAGTGGGTTCAATCATAAGCGTACCTGCCACCGGGAAGGATACCGTGGGTGCATGAAATCCATAGTCCATCAGACGCTTGGCAATATCTATTACCTCGATGTTGGCATCGCGCTTGAAGGCTCGGCAGTCGAGAATGAGTTCGTGTGCCACTGTGCCATTTTCTCCGGTGTAGAGTACTGGATAGTGTTTTTCCAAACGGGCCTTGATGTAGTTGGCATTCAAAATGGCATACTTGGTGGCATTTGTCAGACCTTCTGCACCAAGCATCTTAATGTATGCGTATGAAATAATTAATATCAAGCCACTGCCATATGGTGCAGCTGAGATGGGCGTGATAGCATGTTCACCTCCTGTTTTTACAATGGGATGACCTGGCAAGAAGGGTGCTAAATGCTTGGCTACACAAATCGGCCCCATTCCTGGCCCACCTCCACCGTGCGGAATAGCGAAGGTTTTATGCAAATTCAGGTGGCACACATCAGCTCCAATGGCTGCAGGATTGGTGAGTCCCACCTGGGCATTCATGTTAGCACCATCCATATACACCTGTCCTCCATGGGCATGGATAATATCGGTTATTTCTTTTACGGCACTTTCAAACACACCGTGGGTAGAAGGATAGGTGATCATAAGCCCTGCCAATTCATTGCTGTGCCTTTCAGCCAAAGTGCGCAGGTCGTTTACATCGATGTTGCCGTTTTCATCACATTTAACCACTACTACTTTCATACCGGCCATTACGGCTGAAGCAGGGTTAGTGCCGTGGGCTGATGATGGGATTAGCACTACGTTGCGATGACCTTCGCCTCTGTGCTGATGATATGCGCGTATTATCATCAGACCAGCATATTCACCCTGTGCTCCGGAGTTGGGCTGAAGCGATACACTGTCAAACCCGGTGATTATTGCCAGATCTCTTTCCAGTTCACGGATAATTTGCATGTATCCTTCTACTTGATCAGCTGGTGCAAATGGGTGAATATCCGAAAACTCAGGCCAAGAGAGTGGTATCATTTCCGTTGCGGCATTCAGCTTCATAGTGCAGCTTCCTAGGGGTATCATACTATGGTTAAGAGCGAGGTCTTTGCGCTCGAGTTTTTTCAAATAGCGCATCATCTCGGTTTCGCTGTGATAGCTGTTGAATACCGGATGGGTCAAGAAAGGCGAAGTGCGCAGAAGATCCTCAGGCATTGTGGTTTCTACCTCACCGGGTAGTGAAACAGAGCTTATTCCCTTCGCCTCAGCAAATACACGAACGATGTCTTCAAGGCTTTCGTCGTAGGTGGCTTCACCTAAGCTGATTGAGACTGTTTTAGAGTCTATATAGTTGAAATTCATCTTATTGCTCTCAGCTATTTGACGCAATTTCGAGATCTCCACTTCGCCCAGATCGATCCGTATAGTGTCGAAATAACTTTTGTTGAGCTGTTGGTAGCCGAGAGCTTCGAGTGATGAAGAGAGTCGAATAGCGTTGTGGTGAATTCTTCGAGCTATGTGGCGAAGGCCCTCTGGCCCGTGGTATATAGCATATGCAGCTGCCATTACAGCCAGCAACACCTGAGCCGTACAAATGTTTGATGTAGCCTTTTCGCGTTTGATGTGCTGTTCGCGTGTTTGCAAGGCCATGCGCAGAGCCGGCTTGCCATCCTTGTCGATAGTTCGACCGATAATTCGACCAGGAATGAAGCGCTTGTATTCTTCCTTAGTCGCAAAATAGGCTGCATGAGGACCTCCAAAGCCCGGAGGAATACCGAAGCGCTGAGTCGTACCTACTACTACATCTGCGCCCCACTCCCCTGGAGGGGTGAGTAGTACTAAGCTCAATAAATCGGCTGCTACAATTACATGTATGCCTTGTTCTTTACATATATTTACAAATGCTCTATAATCTTGGATTTCACCGTTTGCGTCCGGATATTGTATCAGTACGGCGTAAAATTCTTCGAGAGGTTGAAAGGTTCGAAAATCGCCAAATTCAAGTTCAATTCCCAGAGGAGTAGCCCTTGTTTGTAGCAATGCTTTAGTTTGAGGGAATATGCTTTCGCTTACAAAAATCTTATGGCTGTTGAGTTTTTCTTTGGATCGTGCTGAGTGAAGCATCGTCATGGCTTCGGCAGCTGCAGTGGCCTCATCCAGAAGTGAAGCATTAGCTATCTCCATACCTGTAAGGTCGCAGACCATCGTCTGATAGTTCAGCAGCATCTCCATGCGACCTTGAGCTATTTCGGCTTGATATGGTGTGTAAGCTGTGTACCATCCCGGGTTTTCAAAAATGTTTCTTTGAATAACTCCCGGCAGCACAGTCCCATAATAGCCCATACCGATGTAGTTTCGGAACAACTTGTTTTTTCCTGCGATCTTTTTCAGGTGGGTCAAAAAAGTTCTTTCAGTCTTTGGAGCATCGAGTCCCTCAAGCGGCTTTATCCGAATGTTTTCAGGTACAGTTTTAAAAATTAATTCGTCTAACGACGAAACCCCAATCTCACGGAGCATTTCAGCTTCATCTTCCTCTCTGATGCCTATATGCCGATAGGCGAATGAATTGTAATTCATAAGATTCAATTGTATAAGTTGTATTATTTACCGTTAAAATGTCTGTTTGTTTTACAATGCAAATGTAATTGGGCACAATGCTTTTCAATGTACAGCTGAAAGGATAATTCGAACACAATATCAACTACATTACATTTTTAATCCATTGATTACCAATACGATGCTTTCAAGGTGGTCACCAATACGCTCTAAGTCGTTCACAACATCCAGATAAAGTAAACCCACTTGGGTGTTCATTTGATTGTTTGAGATGTCTTTTAGGTAATTAGCTCTAAAATCTTTGTAGAGGTCATTGATCTGTAATTCGATTTGTTCGGAATCCATTAATTTTTCTTCGCTTTTTTCAAAAGAATATACACTGTCTTTCATCACCTCAAAACTGCGCTCAACAAGCATCATAAGTTGTAAAATGTCGTTGCGCTGTTTGGGTGTAAAGAACATTTTGTTTTCTTTCTTTCTCCTGAAATTGACGGCTATGCGCAAAGTAAGATCAGTAATTCGCTCCAAATAGCTCACTACGCTGAGCATTTTGCGAATTAGAATGGAAATTTCTGCTCCGGCATCCTGACCATTAACTTTGAGTAAAAATTCGGTAAATTTTACTGATGCTCGATCGGTTTTATTTTCATAATCAAGAATTTTTTCAAACTTTTTTTCAAAGGTTTCGCTTTCGATTTCATTCATTATTTCAGAGAGTAATACGAATGATTTTTCAGCATTTACGGCATATTTGTAAATTTCCTTTTCAGCCTCTAAGTAATTAAGTGAAGGGGTCCCAACGATATAGTTCGAAATAAATTCTATTTCTGTTTGTTCATCTTCTGTTTTTGATGGATAGATTTTCAAACAAAGTTTTTGAATTTGATCGATAAAAGGCAAGAGTAAAATGGTATTTGTAATATTAAAAAGTGAGTGAAATATTGGAATGCCTTTTACTAAGCCTTCAGAAGAATCGAATGGTGTTATGCCTGTAATAAAATGTGTAATTTCCGTAGAAATATTTATAAGAGGAACAAAAAAGAGAATGGCCCAAAAAACACCAATTACATTAAAAATAGTATGCGCTATGGCAGCTCTTTTTCCTTGAATATTAGCAAGTAAGGCAGCTAAATTGGCTGTGGTAGTCGTTCCAATGTTTTCACCCAAAACAATAGCTGCAGCTATCGGAAAAGTAATCAGATTTTCAGAAGCAAAAATGATGGTTACAGCTATGGCAGCAGTAGAAGATTGTAAAAAAATTGACAACAAAACACCAATGAAGATGAAAAAAAGTATTAGAAACAAGTTTTGAAGAGTAAAGTTCAGGTTTATGTCATAGAGAGAAATCCATTCGAAAAATTCGGTAGTTGATTCAATTAAAATTGTATTGTTTTGCATAAATTTTAATCCGACAAAAAACAGCGAAAGACCTACAATCATCTCGCCGTAATAACGTATTTTTTTTGTTTTGAAAAACAGCATTATTACACCCGGAATACTCAATATATATGCATAATCGATTAAGTTGAATGTACCCAAGCCTAAGTAAGAAATAATCCATGCAGTAAGTGTGGTGCCAATATTTGCTCCCATAATCAATGGAATCGACTGAAAAAGGGATATTACACCTGCACTTGAAAAGCCTACAATCATCACTGTAGTGGCCGATGATGATTGTACTAAAATTGTTGCTAATGCTCCAGAAAATACACCCAGAATACGGCTTTTTGTCATGAAATTTAACACCTTACGGAAGCGAAGTCCTGCCACTTTTTGCAGGCCTTCGCTCAATACTTTCATGCCATAAATAAAAATGGCTAGGCCTCCAAGTAAATTGAGTATGATCAGTGTGATATTCACTGTTTGCTATTTTGAAGAAATTCAAGAAATTTTTCTAAGGCTTTTTTTCGATGACTAATCAAATTTTTTTCGTCTAAAGTCATCTCTGCAAATGTTTTATTAAAACCATTAGGTAAAAAAACAGGATCATATCCGAAGCCTTGATTACCTCTCGGAGAGTCGATTATTACGCCTTTTACCTCCCCTTCGAAGTAGTGCACTTCTCCTTTTCTTATAAAACAAAGCACCGTTACAAAGCGAGCAGTTCGATCGGCAGCAGTTTGTAATTCAGCAAGCAGTTTTTTAATATTTTTTCGCGCGTTACCCTCCGGACCAGCATAGCGCGCTGAATACACACCGGGAGCACCGTTAAGAGCAGATACTTCGAGCCCGGTGTCATCGGCCAGTACGGCATTGAATCCTTTTTTTCTCAAAAAATCGGCTTTCAAAAAGGCATTTTCTTTCAACGTTGTACCCGTTTCAGGTATGTCTGCCTCTATTCCGGCTTCTTTCATGCTTTTGATGCGCATATTTAGTGGAAGCATAGAGGCAATTTCTTCCAATTTATGCACATTGTTGCTAGCAAAAACGATGTCAATCATGATGGTATGGATGGTTGTGAAGAATAGTAAAAGCTCTGTAGAGCTGCTCCAAAACTATGACTCTCACCAGTTGATGGCTAAAAGTCATTTTTGATAACGATACAATCTTTTTTGCCTTTGAATAAAGTTCGGTATGAAATCCATATGCACCGCCAATTACCCATAGTGAATGCCGCACGGAGTCGTTTTGCATCTGACCGATAAAAGATGCTAGTTCTCTGCTGCTCAGCTGTTTTCCTCTCTCATCGAAGAGTATTAAGTAATCAATACCTTCCTTTTCACGCATGATGAGCTCCATTTCAGCTTTCTGAATAGAAGCGATATCGGCATTCGCCAATTTTTTGGGCTCTTGTTTAAGGTATTCAAATCGGGTATAGTGGCGTAGCTTGGGTAGGTAGTAGGCCTCAGCTTCATTTACATAGCTGATGTTTGACTTACCAATCGTGAGAAGGGAAATTTTCAAATTCGTAGGGCTGAATGTAACCTTTGCAAAAGTATGAAGACGCGATTTTAGATGAATAGACCTAAGCACTTTGCCACTTTCGAAGAAGAGCTTGATTATTTTTTAAACTATACGCTACAAGAGGACATTGGTTCGGGCGACCACAGCAGCTTAGCCTGCATACCTTCTAATGCTGTCGGCACTTCCAAATTGCTCGTTAAAGAACAATGCATACTTGCCGGATTAGAAGTAATTGAGCCCATCTTCAAGAAATTAGACCCCGATGCTCGAATCCAATTTTATAAAGCGGATGGCGCTGTTTGTCAATTGGGTGAAATCGCTTTCGAAGTGACAGCTCGAATTTACGCGCTTCTTTCTGGCGAGCGTCTGATGCTGAACATTTTACAGCGCATGAGTGGTATTGCCACGCGCACACGTCGGCTGGCCGATATGATCAGCCATACCCGCTGTCGGCTGCTCGATACACGCAAGACCACGCCTGGCATGCGCTTTCTGGAAAAAAGAGCTGTGCTTATCGGTGGAGGGGCGAACCACCGCTTTGGTCTCTACGACATGATCATGCTCAAAGACAACCACATCGACTTTGCAGGTGGCATTGAAAAAGCCATAAGAAAAACCCATCAATACCTTGCCGAAAAAAATCTCTCTCTGAAAATTGAAGTCGAGTGCCGAAACCTCAACGAAGTGGAACAGGTTTTGACCGTGGGTGGCGTGGATCGCATCATGTTCGACAACTTTTCACCTTCCATGATTGTGGAAGCCTTAAAGCTAGTGAACGGAAAAATGGAAACTGAAGCCTCAGGCGGTATATCCGAACAAAATATCGTTGAATATGCAGAAACTGGTGTCGATTTTATTTCGATGGGAGCGCTTACCCACAGTGTGCGATCTGTTGATTTAAGTTTTAAGGCAGGATGAAGATTTGGAGTTCTCTAATTTTAAAATACAAAAATTTTATCCATGTTATAAAGGTGTATTTTCAATGGTTTTTAAAAGTTTTGCGCTTCATCAAAATTCCTTTTTTTCAGGGTCAGAGCCTCTACGATGTGCTTCGATTTTTCTACATTGGCGTACTTCAGGGCAATGTAACCTCTCGCGCAGCCAGTGTATCCTTTAGCTTTTTCCTCGCTCTATTTCCGGGAATTATCTTTTTGTTTACTCTTATACCTTACATTCCGATTGATGGATTTCAAAAGGTGCTTTTCGAATTACTGCACGAAATCATGCCACCCAATACCTTCGAAGCGGCAGAAAGTACGATCGATGATATTATAAACAACAAGCGGGGAGGGCTGCTTTCCTTTGGTTTTATAGCCGCACTGATTTTTGCTACCAACGGTACAAACGCTCTGATCAGCAATTTCAACGCGAGTGTACATCAGTTTAAAACCCGCGGATTCTGGCGTCAGGAGCTGGTGGCCATTTTTCTCACGCTGCTGTTATCGGTTCTCTTCATTATTGGTATTGCCCTGATTATTTTTACCGAAGGCTTCACCGACTGGCTCATTGAAATCAAAGTCATCCCGGCCGATCTGAAATCTTTTCTGCGAATAGGACGGAATGCTTCCCTCGTAGCCGTGATCTTTTTTGCCATTTCGCTGCTCTATTACTTCGGCCCTGCAGACCGCAGCCTTTTCAAATTTTTTTCACCTGGTTCCATTTTGGCCACGCTACTTATACTGCTCGGTTCCGAATTGTTTAGCTATTACATCAACAATTTCAACCAATACAACCGCCTATATGGATCTATAGGTACTTTGCTCATCATCCTTCTTTGGATTTATGTGAACTCGCTCATCCTTATCATAGGTTTTGAATTCAACGCCGGTATAGCAGCTGCCCGGCGCAATGAAATAAAAAAACTTCTAAGCTGATTCTCCTGTAGAATGGATTTTTACCATTGTGTAAACAGACAGTTTTGAGTCGCAACACTACTTTTGTCAGCCAAAAAATAACACAACAGGCTTCATAGTACAATGGATAGTACGTGGGTCTCCGGAACCCAAGATTCCAGTTCGATTCTGGATGAAGCCACTGGATTATCAAGATTTTAGCGCAATTAGCTCTTTTACAAATGATTACTGTTTCTAATGTTTCCCTACAGTTTGGAAAGCGCGTCCTCTTTGACGAAGTAAACCTCAAATTCAACGGCGACAACTGTTATGGCATCATCGGCGCAAACGGAGCCGGTAAGTCTACCTTTCTCAAAATCCTCACCGGTGAAATTTCTCCCACCTCAGGTCAGGTATCCATAGAGCCCGGCAAGCGCATGGCCGTGCTGAAGCAAAACCACTTTGAGTTTGACCACTATCCGGTGCTCGACACCGTCATTATGGGACACCGCGAGCTCTACGACATCATGAAGGAAAAGGAAGCCCTTTACGCCAAAGCCGACTTCTCCGAGGAAGACGGTATCCGTGCCTCTGAGCTCGAAAACCGCTTCGCCGAGCTCGACGGCTGGAATGCCGAAAGCGACGCAGCAGCACTCCTCTCCGGTCTCGGCATCAAAGAAGACACCCACTACAAGCTCATGAGCGAGCTCTCCGGTAAGGAAAAAGTCCGCGTACTGCTCGCTCAGGCACTCTTCGGCAATCCCGACATCCTCGTCATGGACGAGCCCACCAACGACCTCGACGTCTATACCATCGGCTGGCTCGAAGACTTCCTGCTCAACTTCAAAAACACCGTCATCGTCGTCTCCCACGACCGCCATTTCCTCGACACCGTCTGCACACACATCTGTGACATCGACTTCGGCAAGATCAAGCTCTACACCGGCAACTACACCTTCTGGTACGAAGCCAGCCAGCTGGCCGCACGTCAGCGCGCAGCAGCCAACAAAAAGGCTGAACAAAAAATTGCCGAACTCAAAGAATTCATCCAGCGCTTCAGCGCCAACGTCTCCAAAAGCAAGCAAGCCACCAGCCGCAAGAAGCTCCTCGAAAAAATCAACGTCGAAGACATCCAACCCTCCAACCGCAAGTACCCCGCCATCATCTTCCAGCAAAACCGTCCCGCCGGTGACCAAATTCTCGACGTCACCAACTTGGCCGGATACGACACCGACGGCACACCACTCTTCCGAAACATCACCTTCAAAGTCAACAAAGGCGACAAAATCGCCTTCCTCTCCGACAACCCCCGCTCCATCACCATCCTCTTCAAAATGCTCGCCGGAGAGCTCCAACCCGACGAAGGTACCATCTTCGTAGGCCAAACCATCACCACCGCCTACATGCCCAACGACAACTCCGAATACTTCCAAAAAGACCTTAACCTCATCGACTGGCTGCGCGAGTACTCACCCATTAAGGACGAAGTTTATATCCGCTCCTTCCTTGGCAAGATGCTCTTCACCGGCGAGGAAGTCCTCAAATCCGTAAGAGTACTCTCCGGTGGTGAAAAAGTCCGCTGTATGCTCTCCAAAGTCATGATGACCGGCGGCAACCTCCTCATCCTCGAAGAGCCCACCAACCACCTTGACCTCGAGTCCATCACCGCCCTCAACAACGGCATGATCGACTTCCCCGGCAACATCCTCTTCACCTCCTTCGACCACGCTCTCAACCAATCTGTGGCCAACCGCATCATCGAAATCACCCCAAACGGCCTCATCGACAAGCTCATGACCTTCGACGAATACATCGAAAGCGAAAAGGTCAAACAGCAAAAACAAGAGCTCCTCCTGGCCTACTAAACTTTATTAAAATTTTTCATTTGGGCGTGCCCCTGACAAGGCGCACCAGGCGCCTTCGTCAGGGTCGGCGTACTACGGGGTACGCTTCGCTCCCGTGCTCCGGCCTCGCTTCGCTCAGCCTACGCACCGCGCTTACGCGCGCCCTCCGTATGCCTCACGCGGAGCGGTGCCCCGGGGCAGCGCTGAAAAAACAAAACCAACATGTACCAAACTTATATTTTTAAACAAATAGATAAAAAGAACAAATAAACCCACACTCATAAATACCCAACAGCCAGATAAAAAATCTCAAATACCTCTCTGAAGCTTTTACAAGGCAATTAAATAGATAGTAAAATTCCCACGACAACTTTTACTTCTGAAAAATGAATAGGGCGCTTCACAGCGCCCTACCCAAAACACATGAAAACACAAACAAAAACCCCCCTTTTGTTTGCTCAGCAAAATTAACCCAACTTTTTAAACGAATTCAGTCTTATTTTGTTTCACTTCCAGTTCATTTTGAAGCCTACGGATAATTACTCGATACCGCCATAGCAGCATGGCAGCCGATAGCGTAAGTCCTACCGCCAGAAATACCCAAATCGCCACCACATTCTCGCTTTTGTACACCCCAAAATAGTAACTGCCTGGCAAGGCAAATACCCAGTAGGCTACAAAAGTGATTAAGGTTGGAATGCGCACATCCTTCAGTCCGCGCATGATTCCAAGACCTACGGCCTGTACTCCGTCCGATATCTGAAAAAATACCGCCACAATCAGCAGTTTTGAAGCGATTTCGATCACCTCAGCCTCGTTGCTGTACAGAGCTGGAAAGAAATCTCTGCCCAGCAGAAATACCATCCCGGCAAAGCTCATCCACGCCACCGTCATCACCAGTATAGTGCGCACAGCCAGGTGTAGATTGTGGCCATCGCATCTGCCCAGCAGATTACCTGTGCGAATGGTAGCTGCCGCAGCCAGACCAGTGGCTGCCATGTAAGAAATTGAAGCCAGATTGATAGCGATCTGGTGTGCTGCCTGACTCTCAGGACTGATCATCCCGGCCAACACCGATGCCGCTGCAAAGGCACTCACTTCAAAAATGTACTGAAAACCGCTCGGAACTCCTATAGCTAATATTTCTCTCGCATGCGTACGGAGAACCCATAACGGTGAAAAAACAAAAGTAATTTGTCTAAACAATCGACTGCGGAGCACGAAAACTGCCATAGCCCCCCACATCACAATCCTCGATATCAGCGTTGCATACCCGGCACCATTCAGTCCCAGAGACGGAAAACCGAATTTTCCGAAAATCAATACATAATTCAACACCACATTGAGCACGTTTACCACAATGGTGATTTGCATAGCCTGTCGTGTATGCCCAAGTCCTTCGGCAAACTGCTTGAAAGCATAATAGCCCAGTATAGGTATAATCGACATACCTACAATGGTCATGTAAGGCGCTGCAAGTCGAACGACTTCCGGGTCTTGCCGCATGTGGTGTAGTGCAGGTGTCAACCCCTCCAGCAGAAGAAATAGTACCAACCCGATACCGAGATTGAGCCAGAGCGAAGCATTCAGCAGCAGTGGCAACTGCCGCATCCGCCCGGCACCATGTGCGTTGGCAATCAGTGGCGTAAGTCCATATGCCACTCCGATACCAAACACCAGAATCACCGTAAAAATCCCGTTTACCAGCGAGGCAGCCGCCAGAGGCTCCGTACCCAGCTGACCGACCATCACATTGTCAGCCACAGCCACGGTGATCTGGCCCAGCTGCCCGATCATTACAGGCCACGCCAGGCGAAAGTTTTCCCGGTAGTGATGTTTGGCAGCGGATGTCATCAGAGTATGGTTGTGAGAGCTAAGAGGTGTTGTATTTCGTACGTGGGCATTACATCGCTTTTATGCCCAAAGGGATTGTACCAGACCTGATCCATCCCCACATTGCGCGCACCAGCGATATCAGCCTCAGGATGGTCACCGATCATGATTGCCTCCTCTCTCCGCGTTTTGGTATTTTTAAGTGCTGTTACGAAAATTTTAGCCTCAGGCTTATTGGCGCCGGCCATTTCGCTCGTCACGATTTCCCTGAAATATTTGTCTAACCCTGAGGATTTCAGTTTAATCATCTGCACTGAAGTAAATCCGTTTGTGATGATGGCCAGCACATACCGCTCGTGCAGATATTCCAAGGCCTCAAGTGCGCCAGGCATAAGGGCTGTCTGTCGAGGCGAACGCTCTACATATTGATTTTCGAAATAATCACCCAGATGTACTTCAGTGATCTGAAAATGCGCCAGCGTATCGGCAAAGCGCTCTTTTCGAAGTCTGTATTTATCGATTTTTCCTTCGCGATACAAAGCCCACTTTTGATCGTTCACGCGGTTGTACACGGTGTAAAACTCTTCAAAGTCCAGACCTTTTCGATGCAGTTCGGTCTCGGTGAAGATTTCCTTAAGCACTGCCGTGCTGTTGGTGTGAAAATCCCACAGTGTGTGATCAAGGTCAAAAAAAAGGGTTTTGTATCCGCGCGTTGCCATAAATTGGATTTTAAAAGCTGAATGATTTAATAATCACCCAGCGTCTCCGGATTTTGTTCTAATGCGCGTTGCAATTGTTCGTCGTTTGGCGCTATGCCATGCCACTCATGGCTGCCCATCATATAGTCCACACCGTGGCCCATTTCAGTTTTCATAATGAGTACCACCGGCTTTTCATTGCGCGTAAGGCTCTTTGCGAGCAGCAGAGCATCGGCTATCTCTACCAGGTCGTTGCCGTTTTCACACTCAGCCACCAGCCAGCCGAAGGCTTCAAATTTGGCTTTCAGATCACCCAGATCCATTACATCCGACACATCGCCGTCGATCTGTCTGTTGTTGCGATCGATTGTGACCACGATGTTGTCCACCTTGTGGTGTGCGGCAAACATGGCGGCTTCCCAGATCTGGCCTTCCTGCAGCTCACCATCGCCCTGCAGGGTGTAGACGGTATGCAGGTCGCCGTTCAGCTTTTTGGCCAGAGCAGCTCCTATGGCTACACTCAGTCCCTGTCCGAGTGAACCGGTGGCTACGCGCACTCCGGGCAGGTGCTCGTGCGTAGCCGGATGGCCTTGAAGACGCGAATTGATCCGTCGGAAGGTAGCCAATTCACTCACTGGGAAGAACCCACTTCTGGCCAGCACCGAATAATACACCGGTGTGATATGTCCATTGCTAAGGAAGAAGAGGTCCTGATCTCGCCCATCCATTGTAAAATTGGCCGGGTCATGATCCATCACATATTGAAATAAGGCTACAAAAAATTCCGTACAACCGAGACTGCCTCCCGGATGCCCGCTTTGCACGGCATGTACCATGCGCACGATGTCACGGCGTACCTGTGGCAGCCATGCTTTCAGTACTTGTATATCCGATTGAATACCCACGTTGCTTACGATTTTTTGGTTTTGCGTTCGATGGCTTTGATGGCCGCTTGCGCCACGTTTTCAGGTGTAAGGCCGTATTTGGCCAGAAGTTCCTCCGGTTTACCGCTTTCGCCGAAGGAGTCGTTTACAGCCACATATTCCTGAGGTACAGGGTGATGGGTCAGAATCACCTGTGCTACGGCATCGCCCAGTCCTCCGTAGCGGTTGTGTTCTTCAGCAGTCACTGCACATCCGGTTTTGGCCACTGACTTTAGTATGGCCTCCTGATCGATGGGCTTTATGGTGTGTATATTGATGATTTCGGCATCGATTCCTTGAGATTCCAGCAGCTTCTGCGCCTGAAGGGCAATCCATACCATGTGACCGGTAGCAAAGATGCTTACATCGCTGCCCTCAATCAGGGTGATGGCTTTTCCAATTTCAAAAACCTGATTCTCAGGTGTGAAATTTGGCCACTTCGGGCGACCAAAGCGCAGATACACCGGCCCTTCGTATTCGGCTATGGCAAGGGTAGCAGCCTTAGTCTGGTTGTAATCACACGGATTGATCACCACCATGCCCGGCAACATGCGCATCAGACCAATGTCTTCCAAAATCTGGTGGGTAGCGCCGTCTTCACCTAAGGTAAGACCGGCGTGCGATGCACAGATTTTTACATTTTTGTGTGAGTAGGCGATCGACTGGCGAATTTGGTCATATACCCGACCGGTCGAAAAGTTGGCAAACGTACCCGTAAAAGGAATGAAGCCCCCGATAGTAAGCCCCGCTGCGATGCCCATCATATTGGCCTCGGCAATCCCTACCTGAAAAAATCGTTCAGGAAAAGCCTTTTTAAAGGCATCCATTTTGAGCGAACCAGTAAGGTCAGCACATAGTGCTACCACTCGGTCATTGCGCTTGCCCAACTCCAGAAGCCCCGCCCCAAAGCCCGAACGCGTGTCCTTAGCACCAGAGTCCACGAAGGTATTTTTCATTATTTCAGATTGAATATCAGATAATTATGTGAAAAAAGCGCAGCAAAGGTACAATCAGCTCTGGTTAAAAGGTGTGTAAACTTTTACAGGTGGGGGAGGGGAGGAAAAGACCCACCAAACCAATCGAGCGGTGATAAACACTTCCCAGGATTACAGAGTGTCTAAGGGGCTTTGAATGCGCTTTAGAGCTTCTTCCGTAACGTGAGTGTAGATTTGAGTAGTTTTGACAGAACTGTGCCCAAGAAGTTCCTGTAGCACCCGAATGTCAGCACCTGCTTCCAGCAAATGCGTAGCATAGCTATGCCTGAGACCGTGAATACTTACCTGCCTGAAAATGCCTGCCGAATGCATGGCTTTTTTAAAAACCAACTGTACACTTCTAACGGAATATTGTCTGCCCGGTGCCCCTTCGAAGAGCCAGGTTTGGGGCCGGTAGGCTTTGTAGTATTTCGCCAATTGGCTTTTTACCCGCTCAGGTAAGGGCACATAGCGATCCTTTTTGCCTTTGGCGTGCTCGATCAGTACCCGACTATCTGCGCTATTGATGTGATTCAATTTAATGCCTACAATTTCACTTACGCGTAAGCCCATTCCATAGCACATCTCCAACATCAGCTTGTGCTTTGGATTTTCAACGGTTGAAAACAGACGTTTAATCTCGTTTTTAGAGAGAACTTTTGGCAGCGATTTTTTTGATTTTGGGCGTGGAATTTCGATAAACATTTTTTTCTGCCCAAGCACTTGTTCGTAATAAAATTTCAGTGCATTCACCACTGTGTTAAGCGACGATTCACTGAGGTTTCTTTTCTTTAACACATAGAGCAAATAATCTTTTATACGTTCAGCTGAAAAAGATGACAACGGATGTGATTTAATGGTAACTAAAAAACGCACAAATTCACCCACATACACCCTAGTGGTATTTGCACTGTAGGCTTTGAGCTGAAGTTGCCTTATGTAATTTTTTAGGTCCGAATGATGTATAGCGTTGACTTTAGAAAAATATTCTTCATAAGGATTTTTCAGTGGATATCCCAATTTTTCCCTATGCTGATTCGTATCAACTACCCACCAGGCTTTAAAAGTCGGCTCCCAACGAGCTTTAGGAAGAAGATTTTTTAAAAAAGCCTTGCGCACATCCGAATATTCGAATGAAATCCACAGCACATCTCGATGCTCAAATGTACCAGTTGTGATTGTATAGTCCTTTATTAATCCCACGTTTCGCAATATAGATATCAAAAGTACAACATTTGAAGCGTCAAAAATTAATTGATATCATTATCGCGAACAGTAGATTTATGTAATCATTTAAACATCAACATATTAAAATTTTTAAAAAATATTTCACAATTCGATGCATGCATTGCGAATTGCGTATATTTTTGTGTTATAGCCTATGCTAAAAAGACAACAACAATGGAACTATCTGAAAGAATTAGAAAAATCCGAAAGGCATATAATTTGACTCAGGCAGATGTCGCTTGTAGACTAGATATTGCACCTTCTAGTTATGGGCAAATAGAAAGAAATGCAATAAAGGCTTCCTGCCAAACACTTTTAAAAGTGTCAAATGCCATTGGAGTTTCATTAACTTTTCTTGTTGACATCCAATCAAGAAAATTTGTTGAAGACAAAAATACAGGTTAAAGCCTGTTTTTAAATTCATTGTCTAGGAATATTTTTGTTCAACTAACCTTAAATTTTATCAATTATGACACCTCAAGCAAAACAAACAGCAACTACATTTCTTAGTAGCGTAAATTTCATCTTACCAGCTTTACCTCATGATGAAGAAGTTCCTAAACTGAAACAACTTGTATTCACAACTTCTGACTCGTGTGGTAGTTTCGGACAGTGTGACGAATATTTAAGGATTGCAG
>NZ_JBKBHX010000011.1:0-9447 GCF_046299575.1 Thermaurantimonas sp.
CATGACCTTTAAGACCATGTGGTTTCAAAATTATACCTACAGGCACAAATTCTGATTTAGCCATTATATCTACCTGGCTTAAACCAAATAAATCATTTTTTACGCCTCTTCAGTAGCTGAATTCTCGGAAGCAGATTCAGCTGCGGCTGCATTTCTCCTTTCGATGCGCTGATTGTTATATGCTCTTTCAGCATCGATACGAGCTTGTTTTGCTTTTTCGCGCTTTGCAAGTAATTGTTGCTTTTTAGCTTGAATACGAGCTGCTTTTTCTTCCAGCCACTTACTAAACTTCTCTTCTGCTTGCTCTTCGGTGAGAGCGCCTTTCTTAACACCTTTTAGTAGATGATTTTTGAGAAGTACGCCTTCCTTTGATAAGATTGAGCGCACAGTATCAGTGGGCTGAGCACCGTTTTGTATCCAGCGTAGAGCCGATTCAAAGTTTAGTTCTACAGTAGCTGGGTCGGTGTTGGGGTTGTAGGTTCCCAACTTTTCAATGAATTTACCATCTCTTCTACTTCTGCTGTCGGCCGCTACGATGTAGTAGAATGCATGTCCTTTGCGACCGTGTCTTTGTAATCTGAGTCTTACTGCCATTTTTGAGTTTTTTTGGGTGCGAAACCCGGTTAAACGTTCTTATTTCAGCGCACAAATGTACAATAATAACTTCATCTTTAGGAGGTTCTAATCAAAAACCTGAAAATTTTATAAAAGTGTTATATCTTTCGTTTACAAATTCAACCTTTATGAGATCATTACACCCGTCTGCCTCAATAAAATCAAATTTTACTAATGAGCTATCTTTATCAATGCGTAAATTCAAAAGACCTTTTACAACTCTATAATTACAGCCAAGGGCAAGTTTTATGGTGTTTTGAGAATCTGTTTCATACTTTAGCGTAAAGTTTCTCGATTGTCGAGATGCAGTTCCTTGTAAAGTCAAAGTAAGAGTATCGTCAATAAAAGTGTACGTATTGAATCCATTGTGCCAAGTCATGATGGAATTGAGATTTAAAAGGTAATCTCTGTACGAAAAATTCGTTGAATGTACATTGAATTGCGGGTCAGATGAAACCGCCGAAATCGTAATAGAGCCATCAACTGGAATGTCGTCAACTCTAAAACCAATAAAGGAAATTATTATTGAACTACCTGTAAAACCATAATCGCCTTTTATAGCTGCTTCTATCTTTCCTCTACGCGTCTTTCCATCGGCACATAATTTTTGAATGTTGCCGTAGTCGATAGATAAAATATTTCCATTTTTAACCACAGTAGCTTGATCGATCACAACTTGTCCACCTGCAGCAACAGTTGGATTTCGAATACCTTCGTCAATTCGCCTCCACACCGATAGGAATTCACCCAAGACTTCAGCGTAGAGTTGAGTGTTTTCCACCTTTTCCGGACTAGGCAATAAAAATTCGTCCTCGCAAGAATAAATTGAAAAAACTGAAAAAAAGAGTATCAAAAAATGTCTTTTTGAATTTTTCATTTTAAATGTTTTCTAGTTTTTAAGTTCATTTTGAGCAGAACTTTTTCTTTTATAATATTCTGGGTTAGAAAGTGAGATATTAATTCCCATTCTAAAGTTTATAGCGTTTAATCGTTCTGGATTTAAAATTGCATTTATTTGATCTGTAACACCATATATCTGAATTCCCAAAAATTTAAACATAAAACCACCCCCAAAGTTTGAAAAATTATTGTTTATAACTGTGTAAGAACCCATGAAATAAAGCCATCTTGTTATAGGCATATGATATTGTGCTCCGAAAGCCAACATATTGGATATAGAAGTTTTGCGTAGATCAGCAAAAACTGATAGTCTTTGATTTTTGAAAAATTTATAGTCCACAAAAATAGAAAACCTGGCTGGTAAAGAAGTAGTGTAGCTCTCACCTGGTCTTTCTTGAATATTTAATGCCGAATTGATTGAATCAATAATCTGATCGAATGAATCAACTTGTTCGTCTTCAGCTAAATTGATATTCAAGCCATTGAAGTTAACGTTGCCGTTTGAGTAGTACTCTTTTAATTGTTCATTCCATTTAATGCTTCCGATATCGGCCACCACCGCTGAGATGCGTAGTTTATCGCTGAAGTCATAACTGGCAGCGATATCAAATGCAAAGCCATTGTTTCCAGTGCTGCCAGGTGAAAGATGGGTTCTGTAGTTAATCATTCTCTCAGTAAATTCAGAAAAATCTCCACTGCTTCGAATTAACACATCCGTATTCAGCGTCCATGCAGTATCGTAAAAACTCACCTGGGCAGTCGTAGATTCTGTTCTAAAGGACTGAATACCATTTATGAGTTTAATTCTTCCTCCGATAGTTAAATTTTTTAATCGAATTTGTCCACCAAAATGAATAGCAGAATAATCTGTAATATCAATTGTATTTCCTAATAAATTGATAGTTTGATTTTGAAAATGAGCATTTCCAAAATAGAGTAAACTCATCAAGTTATTTGGATATCCGAATAGAACAGATTTTTGATTATAAACACCACCAGAAAAATATAATTTTCCAATTTTTAAACCTACGAACAACAGATCTGTTCGAACATCTAAATTTAAATAATCTGAATTATCCATTCCTGAAATAGATTTTCGCAATACATCGTTTACATTACTCGTTTTTAAAAAGAATTCCATAGGGCGAAATGGCGTATTCTCGATCATCATTCCTGTATTGACAAATCCTAGCGTAAATTTTTCATTTACTGGAGCAGCTGGATTAACAATTTGTGTGTGTGCCACTGGATAAAATGTGTAAAATGAATAAGGAACTTGTCCATATAATCCACCAGAAATTATTATTAAAGCAATTAAAATCTTTTTCATCTCACAGGCTTAAATTTAAGTTTAGCTTTTGCAGCCAATCTTGTTTTGAAGTAATACGAATCGTATATTTTTACCGATTGATTTCCGTTATTTGGTGTACTAATTTTTACTCTCAAATAAAAACTTTTTGCGGCATTAAGTGCTGTCAAATCGTTTTCGTTTATCCTTAATGTTGATACATATGTATTGGGCGCAATCACCCGGCCAGATGAGTTAACAGTAGCTGGTTTTAAAATATCAACATTATAAATTCTTATAACAGAGTTTGTGATGGAATCTAAAAAAATGGCTGAAACAGACAACTCAAATGGAAATCCATTTTCACTTGCAAATTCAAATTCAATAAACTCAGGTAAATTTGTAGAATTAGATTTCCAAAATTTAAAGTTTGATATTTCTTTTTCAAAGTACATATCTTTAGCAGAAAATTCCATAGGAATCTCAAAAATTCCGTTTATTATTATCTCGTTGTTATTAAAAAGGAAATTGTTTGCTTTTCCATTAGGATTCAGTTGCAGTGAGCCACTTGTTATTAAAAATTCTGGTAATTTTTTGAGCATTTCTGCCAGATTACTGTTTGAGTTATTTAGCTGAACTTGAGTAGTAGAAAATAGACCGGGATTAGGAGCTTTAGATACTGTAATTGTGGGTATCTGTAGCAAAGTAACACTTCCAGCAGCTGAGGCTCCAGAGATATTTGGCTGAAAACCGATTTCTAATCCAGTATTATTGAAAATCGACAAATCCAATTTTGGATTACTAAACGTGATGCCTTCTCTAAATTTTTCAAGTCCTTTCATATTAAGGTTACTGTTGAATACAGGTAATTCAATCAGGCTACTTCCTATATAGCCTTCCATACCTGCGATTTTAATTTTTGATAAATTTATAAAGAAAGGAATAGGAGTACCTGCAGGGATGAATGAAGGGTACTGTAGCACGGAAGTGTTAAGCTGAAGCGTGTTATGTGATGTATTGTTTTTTGACAAATCAAGGTATCCGTTGTAAAAAATTGTTTTATGAAAGATGCCAGGTGTATTATTTATATTGTCAATTTGAAATGTTAAATTTCCGGTTTGATGCTGTGATTGAATGAACTGTAATGCCATTTCTACACCAGGGGGAACACTTGAGGGTATTGACCAAGAAATCTCTAATGTATCAAAGTAGATTTTCTTTATTTCAGCATTGTTGAATAGCGAAACAGAAATATCACCAGTGATCTGTTGGCCTGTAACCGCAGCTAAGGGTATAGTATCCTGGTCGGGAACAATCAGAGCTTTGGCCAAGTTGGTTCTTAAGATTGAATCTTTTTTTAGAATTATAGTAATAAAGCCATCTTGATCTGTTGAAATGAATGAAGTATCTCGCTTGATGTCTGAAAGTTTTAAGCTAATTTCACCAAAAGGAAACCAGAGTTCAGGGCTTAACTCTAAGTCTTTAAAAGAATTAAAATCAAATTTGTCTTTAGAGCACGAAAAAAAAAAAGCAGTACAACAAATATTAGCAGGCCAGGTATTTTCATGGCATGATTTATTTTTTGATATCAAATGTAAAAATGCCGTATAATAGACAACATGATATTTATTAGGATTGCAGATTGATATTACAATCCCGGTTTTTTATTTTATTTGCTCTCAAAGATTAGTAAGGATTAATGCTACAAGGCTTTATTTTAGGGCACAAAAAAACTTACTATTTTCATGGCTTCTACGTCTGATCCTTCAAAAGACATATTGCAATTATTGTCCGGCGAAATTGAAGTAGTGATAACTCAACCGCTTGAAGATGTATTGAGAATTCAACTTATAACAAGGAATAAAAAAAGAATTGAAAATCCATATTCCACAGTTTTTAAAGATAAAAGACCATTAGACATTCAAAGAGTAAATGATGAATCGCTGCAAGTGAATGTCGGTAAGTTTAAGGCGATTATTTACGAAAATCCGTTTCGAATAAGTTTTTATACAACTAAAGGTGAGTTAATCAATAGAGACGCTGATTTAGGAATTCAAATTCAAGAAAATGGCATAAGTGTACTAAAAGAGCTTCAGCAAGGTGAACGTTTTATTGGTTTAGGTGAAAAAACAGGACCCATTGACCGGAGAGGGTGGCAATATACGCATTGGAATACGGATGCTTTTGCCTATCATCAGGAGTTTGACCCGTTGTATAGCAGTATTCCTTTCTATATAGGCATTAATGGACATTTGCCTTATGGAATTTTTGTCAATAACACTTGTCGAACAGATTTCAATTTCGGAGCTTCAAACGATCGATTTTCATTTTTTAGGTCAACAGATGGATATATCGATTATTTTTTCATTTTCACCGGAGATGTTAAGGGGATAATTTCCAAATATTTAGACCTAACAGGACGACCTGAGCTTCCACCAGTCTGGGCGCTTGGCTACCAGCAATGTCGCTACAGCTATTATCCAGAAGAAGAGCTGCTGCTTTTGGCAGATACATTTAGAAAAAAGAAGATTCCTTGTGATGTATTATACCTCGACATCCATTATATGGACGAATATAAGGTGTTTACTTGGAATAAGGAGCGCTTCAGTGATCCCAAAAAGTTTTTGGCCGATTTAAAAGGTAAAGGTTTTAAAGTGGTCATTATTCAAGATCCGGGCATTAAGGTAGAAGATGGCTATGCTGCGTGTGACTCAGGGAAAAAAGAAGATGTTTTTGTGAAATATCCAGACGGAGAGTTGTATGTAGGCGAAGCATGGCCGGGAAGATGCTATTTTCCTGATTTTACAGATGAAAGAGCTCGCAACTGGTGGAAACGCCAGATGAGAGCACACTTTGAAGAAGGTGTTGCCGGATTTTGGAATGATATGAACGAACCAGCCGTTTGGGGAAAAAACTTCCCAGATTTTACTCGATTTACTTACGATGGGCAGCACACATCACACCTCCATGCACACAATGTGTATGGTATGCAAATGGTGAGAGCTACCTATGAGGCTCAAAAAGAGTTGCGACCAGACAAAAGGCCTTTTGCCCTTACAAGGGCAGCATTTGCCGGCACTCAGCGCTACGCCTGGAAATGGACAGGCGACAATATTTCGAACGAAGAACATCTTTTGCTCGGTCAGCGTCTCATCAATAGCCTATCGCTAAGTGGTTATTTTTTCAGTGGCAATGATGTAGGTGGATTCATCGGTGAATGTTGGCCCGAGTTATTTATGCGATGGATTGCCGTGGGAGCTTTTAATCCTTTCTTTCGCGGGCATTCTATGATCAACAGTCGCGATCACGAGCCGTGGTCTTTTGGAGAGGAAGCAGAAGAAGTCAGTCGCAATTTTATTACTCTTCGCTACAAACTGCTCCCTTATTTGTATTCAGCTTTTTATCAAGCTGTAATCTACGATGAGCCTGTGAATCGACCTATGGCCTATACACTATATTACGATGAGCGTTCCTTTAGCCACGCGTATGGCCATCAGTTTTATGTGGGTTCAAGCATCTTGGTTTGCCCGGTATTGCCAGGACAAGCATATGGAAAGGTATGGTTGCCAGAGGGAGATTATTATAACATGTTTACCAGTAAGATATATGCTGAAGGTGAACACGTCGTAGAGCTCCATCGACATCGAATTCCGGTATTTGTTAGAGCAGGTCATGCCCTGATGAGTGCTGAAGCAAGCGAAAATGCGGAAAATACGCTCAGAGGACCTTATCAATTTCACTTGTACAAAGGAAATAAACCCTCTTCTGGATTATTTTACCTCGATGAAGGCGAAGGATATGGATATAAAAATGGTGAATATTCCTTAATAAAATGGGAATTTATTCCAGGTAATGTACACCAATGGAAAATACAACATGTCGAAGGGAATATGTACTTTGATGTTTCGAAAACCGAAGTGTACTTACATGGATACACGGAGTCAGATGTGCTAGAAATAAACGGAAAAAAGCCAAGCTACTATAGCACAGAGTGGATGTGGATAGCTCCGGTGTCATCCTTTGACCCGTATTTTAAACAAACAGACCGATCGACCATTATTAAGGTAATAAAAGTATCAATGTGACTACTGAAGTCTTGTACCATAAAGTTTTTAAACATTCCGATCCCAATGCAGATTGGGTAACCATGGTTCATGGTGCGGGGGGTAGTTCTAATATTTGGTACAAGCAGTTGAGAGATTTTCGGAAGCACTTTCACATACTTTTACTGGATTTACGCGGGCATGGAAATTCAAAAAATCCCTTCCAAAATTGGATGCAACGAGAGGGGTATCAATTTTCTGATATTTGTGATGATGTAATAAAACTTCTGGATTTTTTAAAAATTGAAAAATCCCATTTTGTGGGTATTTCCTTAGGCACCATTATCATAAGAGAAATTTCAGAAAAGTATCCCGGTCGGGTGCAGAAAATGGTGTTAGGTGGTGCGGTAATACGCTTTAATCTGAGGAGCCGCATTCTTGTGCGATTAGCTCATGCTTTAAAGCGTATATTGCCTTTTATTTGGATTTATAAAATCTATGCACACATTTTAATGCCTAAAAAGAGGCATGAAAAATCCAGAAATTTATTTATAAACGAAGCCAGGAAGATTTATCAAAAAGAGTTTTTGCGTTGGATAAAAATCACTTCACAGATTAAGCCGTTGATGAAGCTTTTCAGGGAAAATCCACCAAAACATCCAACGCTTTATCTGATGGGTGATGAGGATTATATGTTCTTGCCATCGGTACAAATCATTGCCTCACAACACAAGAATTCGCATTTAGAAATAGTTCCCAAAAGTGGTCACGTGTGCAATGTAGATCAGCCAGAATTTTTCAATGAAAAGGCCATCCAATTTTTAAAAGGTTTAAACCTCTATTGAATTTCGAAAATTCCTCTTGCATTTGGATACTCATCGGGCAAATGATTGCTTGAAACCACGATGAGTTTTTTTGGAAGTTGCTCCAGTACAAGAGATTTATACCATTGCACTCCTGTAGCATCCAGATTAGAAGTGGGCTCATCGAGAAAAAGAAAGGGTACTTGTGTATAAATAGCTAATCCAAGCCTTACGCGTTGTTTCATTCCCGAGGAAAAACTTTTTATGGGTTTTTGCCCTGTAATTGGCAGCTGAAAATTTATATACAAATCATCTGTGTTTGGTAGTTGTAATGCGCGAAAGGCAGCGTAAAAATCCACTAATTCTTTTAAGGACAGTTCTTCTGGAAGCTCTTGATAAGGAGTGGCAATTGAAATAAGTGATGTAAAACGTTCTGTGATCTGCACGCCATCAATCAAGGGTTTAACCTCACCAGCGGTGGGCGCAAGTAGTCCACATAGTATTTTGAGCAGGGTTGATTTACCACTTCCGTTGCGGCCTGTAATGGCGTAGAGTCCTGGACCTTCTAGTTCGAAAGAAAAATCTTTGAAAACGAGTTGATTTCCAAACCTTTTAGAAAGGTTCTGCGCTTTTAGAACTATTTTTTCCAACGGTGTAGCCTTTCATGATTCCTCGTTGTGAATTTCGGATAAACGAAATGATTTCATCTCTTTCGTCAGAGGGTTCTATTTCCAGTTCGATGATTTCCAGAGCTTGAGAATAGTTGTAATTCTTTTGAAAGAGGATGCGGTAAATATTTTGAATGTGGTTGATTTTTTCGTTTGAAAAGCCTCGACGTCGAAGGCCAATGGAGTTTATACCCACGTAGGAGAGAGGTTCTTTAGCGGCTTTAACGTATGGAGGAACGTCTTTTCTCACAAGGCTACCACCACCGATCATGGCATGTGCGCCGATATGCACAAATTGATGAACTGCACTCAGACCACCGAGTATTGCGTAATCATCAATCACAACGTGACCAGCCAGAGTTGTGCCATTTACAAGGATGACGTTGTTACCAATAATGCAATCGTGTGCAATGTGAGCATAAGCCATAACGAGCACATTGTCGCCCACTTTCGTGTAGCCTTGAGCACTTGTTCCTTTATTTATGGTTACGCATTCGCGAATGGTGGTATTATTGCCGATAATGGCAGTGGTATCTTCGCCGTTGTACTTAAGGTCTTGAGGTATAGCCGAGATCACTGCCCCCGGAAAGATTCGGCAGTTCTTTCCAATGCGAGCACCGGGGAAAATGGTTACGTTGCTGCCGATCCAGGTACCCTCTTCGATCACAACGTTTTTGTGAATAACAGTGAAGGGCTCAATTACTACATTATCGGCTATTTTGGCTGAAGGGTGTACGTAGGCTAAAGGCTGTGTCATGTCTATCAATCATTTCGTTCTTTAACAATTTGAGCAGTGAGCTGAGCTTCCATCACTAATTTGGAGCCTACAAAGGCCTCCCCATGCATTTGTACTATACCACGTCGAATAGGCGATATCAATTCGAGTCTAAAAATAAGTGTATCGCCGGGCACTACTTTCTGTTTAAACTTTACTTCATCAAGGCGCAGAAAATAGGTGAGATAATTGTGCGGATCGGGCACCGTGCTAAGCGCGAAAATGCCACCTACCTGGGCCATAGCCTCCACCTGTAATACACCAGGCATCACTGGGGCTCCGGGAAAATGGCCTACAAAGAAGGGCTCATTCATTGATACTGATTTAACACCGATCACTGAATGGTCATCGATAT
>NZ_JBKBHX010000012.1:0-6126 GCF_046299575.1 Thermaurantimonas sp.
CTACAAGCCGGATTCAGATCTGCTTAATGGTCTTAAAGTGACTGTCGATTATTACAAGAAAGAGCTCCTGAAGGTCATTAATTAATTTTTTAAAAATTTTAATACCCCTGCCAATGACTGAAAAATCCTACTATGCGCATCCCACCGCAGTAATAGATCACGATTGTGAAATTGGGGAAGGAACCAAAATCTGGCACTTTTCGCACATCATGACCGGCTGTAAAATCGGTCGAAACTGCAATCTGGGTCAAAATGTGGTGGTAAGTCCTGAAGTCATCCTGGGCAACAACGTGAAAGTCCAAAACAACGTCAGTATTTATACAGGGGTCACCTGCGATGATGATGTCTTTCTCGGACCGAGCATGGTTTTTACCAATGTCATCAACCCTCGGTCTGCTGTCAACAGACGCGGACAATACCTCAAAACACACGTAGGCAGGGGCGCTACCATCGGAGCCAATGCCACCATCGTATGTGGCCATGACATAGGGCCTTATGCCTTTATAGGCGCTGGATCCGTAGTGACCAAAGCCGTAAAGGCCTATGCGTTGGTCGTGGGCAATCCGGCCCGTCAGATTGGCTGGATGAGCGAATATGGCCATCGCCTGCACTTCGATGAGACCGGCCGCGCCCAGTGTCCGGAGAGTTTGGAAGTTTACATAATGATCAATGGTAACATTAAAAAAATTTAATCAAATATTTTTTTGAAATTATTTCTTTAAATATAGAGTTGCCTGCATAATTGTACGTTAACATGGTAATAAAAAAAGGTAGTAAATTGTTAATTACTGGAGGCACAGGCTCTTTTGGCAACGCAGTGTTGAACCGTTTTATGGATGACGAACGGTTTGATGAGATTCGCATTTTCTCGCGCGACGAAAAAAAGCAGGATGATATGCGAAAACGCCTCAATAACCCGAAAGTAAAATTTTACATAGGCGACGTACGAAACCAGAGTGCTGTGGATATGGTGGTAAAAGGTGTTGATTATATTTTCCACGCTGCAGCCCTTAAACAGGTTCCTTCCTGTGAGTTCTTTCCCATTGAAGCAGTAAAAACCAACATCCTTGGAACGGACAATGTGCTGAGTGCCGCCGAACGTTATCACGTCAAACGTGCAGTTGTGTTAAGCACCGACAAAGCGGCTTATCCCATCAACGCCATGGGTATGTCGAAAGCGCTGATGGAAAAGGTGATGATTGCCCGCTCCAGAAACCTTGAGGATAACGGAACGGTGTTTTGTGGAACACGCTACGGAAACGTCATGGCCTCCCGTGGATCGGTGATACCCCTTTTTGTGGATCAGATTAAAACCGGAAAAGCCCTCACCATCACCGACCCGAATATGACCCGCTTTATGATGACCCTGGAGGACGCGGTCGATCTTGTGCTTTATGCTTTCGAACATGGGCAAAATGGAGATATTTTCGTACAGAAAGCCCCGGCAGCCACAGTGGAAACTTTGGCTAAAGCTTTACTTGAGCTCTATCAGGCTGACAATCCGATACGCATCATCGGCACACGCCACGGCGAAAAACTTTATGAAACCCTTGTAAACCGCGAGGACATGGTCAAAGCTCATGATATGGGAGGTTACTACCGCATACCGGCCGACACCCGAAATCTTAATTATGAACTATACTATAGCCAAGGCGTTGAGGATTTTTCAAAATATGATGAATACCACTCGCATAACACGAAACAACTTGATTTAGAAGAGATGAAGAGCCTACTGCTGAAACTGCCAATGATTCGTCGAGATATCCTCGGTGATATGGAAGCAATTCAATATCCGGAATGATTTTATACTACACAAAGTTTCTCAGATTTTAACTCTGAAAAACATAGTGAAGCCTCAATAATTCAGCAACATTTTAATAAAAAACCTCACAATAAACTGGTTAACACTGAACCCGACACTGAGAAAAAAACACACTGTGCAAATTATCAAAGGCAACATTCATAAAGATCAACGTGGGATTGTAAGATTCGTAAACGATTTTCATTTTGAAAATGTAAAGCGCTTCTACGCCATCACCCACCCGGATACCGATACCATTCGTGCCTGGCAGGGACACAAACTGGAAACCAAATACTTCTTCGTCTCAAAAGGCAGCTTCATTATCAATTCTATAGCTATTGATAACTGGGAATCACCTTCTAAAGACCTCAAAATCAATGCCTATACCCTCATTGATACCCAAAGCGAAATCCTCACCATCCCTCCAGGCCGCGTCAACGGCTTCAAAGCCCTCGAAGCAGACTCAACGTTGATAGTATTTTCTGATATGTTGTTGGAAGACTCAAAAATGGATGATATAAGGTTTCCTCTTGATTTATGGAAATTTGTTACACGGAGTAACTCAGAGTTAAACACAGTGTAACAATGCAATCAACAGAAATGGAAACCAACCTACTTACAAACGAAATTTAGGATTAAGCCTACAAAGTCCACCCCATTCTTTGCTCGGGACTACTTGAATCAGCTTGTCACGCGTGTTTAGTTTATGAATTGCGAAAGAAAGGTTTCAAAGTTGAAAAAGAAAAACCACTGCTATTGATTTACGAAGAATTAAAACTGGATTGTAGTTGCCGGATCGATATTTTAGTTGAAGATTGGGTTGTTATTGAACTTAAAACTGTGGAAGCATTTACGGATGTGCATACACCGCAAGTGCTTACTTATCTCCGTTTATCAGCTCATTACGTGGGTTTGTTGTTAAACTTCTACACTAAAAGCCTGAAAGATGGTATTAAAAGATTAGTTCTATAAATAAAAAGTTCCACAGTGTTACAAGAAGGAAACACAGCGTCACACAGTACAAAAAGAAAATAACTCCTTGAAACTCAGTTCAAAACACCGTTTACGCCTTTGCCACAAAAACTCATACCTTGAAACTCTGTTCAAAACACCGCGAAACTCTGTGAAACAAAAAGATGATTAAAGTAGGAATCACCGGCCAACGTGGCTTCATAGGCACCCATCTATTTAACACCTTAGGGCTTTACAATGATAAATATGACCGCATTCCCTTTGAGGATGGTTATTTTAAGGATGAAGATAAACTCAGGAACTTTGTCTCATCCTGCGACGCCATCGTTCACCTGGCCGCTATGAACCGCCACAACGATCCCGAAGTCATCTATAACACCAACATCGGTCTGGTCAAACAACTCATCTCCGCCTGCGAAGCCACCAAATCAACTCCACATATACTTTTTTCATCATCAACCCAGGAAGAACGCGACAACCTCTACGGCAAATCCAAGAAAGAAGGACGACTTCTTTTCGAACAATGGGCACTTAAAAACAACGCTTGCTTTACTGGACTCATTATTCCCAATGTCTTTGGTCCTTTCGGGCATCCTTATTACAACTCTGTTGTGGCTACTTTCTGTCACCAGCTTACACATAACGAAACACCAAAAATCGAGGTGGATGGAGAACTGAAATTGATTTACGTAGGAGATTTGGTAAAAGAGATTATATCTGATATTCAGTTGCACAGCGTCGCTCAGAATCAACCACAGATTAACACTGTGAAACACTGTGAAACCAAACAGATACCTCATAGCTCAACCATCAAAGTCTCCGATTTACTTTCCAAACTCACACAATACAGAAACGACTACTTCGAAAAGGGGGAAATACCCAACCTCAATACACCCTTCGACCGCAATCTCTGGAACACCTTTCTCTGCTATATCGACCATGAAAGCTTCTTTCCTTATCTACTAAAACTTAAAACCGACTACAGAGGCTCTTTCGTCGAAACTATTAAACTCAACAGTGGAGGACAAATAAGCTTTTCAACTACCATGTGTGGAGTTACTCGTGGCAACCATTTTCATACCCGAAAAGCTGAACGCTTCGCCGTCATCAAAGGCAAAGCCCGCATCCAACTGCGTCGCATTGGCACGAACAAAATCATGAACTTCGACCTCGACGGCAGCCAACCCGCTTTCGTGGACATGCCCATCTGGCACACACACAACATCACCAATGTTGGGGAGGAAGAGCTTTACACTATTTTTTGGATCAACGAACATTATAATCCAGAGGATGCCGATACGTTTTTTGAGAAAGTTTAGCACGGAGTGGAAAAGTGGAAAGGTGGAAAAGTGATAAAGTGGAAAAGTGGAGGCGTGGGTGTAGAGATGATGGAGAAAACAATAAAGTAGTAAATTACTAATATACAATAGGTTAAATAATCGCTATGGAAAGGGATTTAAGTAGGGTAAGTAGTTTTAGGGATCTGGATGTCTGGAAAAAATCCATGGAACTTTCAGTGGATATCTACAATATTACCCAATCTTTCCCCAGTACGGAATTATATGGATTAACGTCACAATTGCGCCGGGCTGCAGTATCCGTGGCGTCAAACATTGCCGAAGGATCAGGGCGTAGTTCTACAAAAGAAGTTCTTCAATTTCTGAATATTGCCAATGGCTCACTTGCCGAAATAGAAACACTATTGGACTAACCTATCGCCTTAATTACATATAATCAATCGAAATACAGTCTAACATCAACCATATCAGAAGCATGATATTCGGACTCATCCGCTCTCTCCGCAAAAAACCATAATTCACTCACCTCACCAATCTACCACGCTACCACACTATAGCACCCTACCACCTTAGCATGAATAAACTCAAAGTCCTCACCGTCGTTGGCACCCGTCCAGAGATTATCCGCCTCTCTCGCGTCATGGCAGCCCTCGACGCATCCGAAGCCATTAAGCACATCACCGTCCATACCGGCCAGAATTACGATTATGAGCTTAATCAGATCTTTTATGAAGACTTAGAGATTAGAAAGCCGGACTATTTCCTCAATGCAGCCGGAGAAACTCCTTCGGCCACCATTGGTCAGATTTTAATCAACATTGATCCCATACTCGAAAAAGAAAAGCCCGACGCCTTCCTGGTATTGGGCGATACCAATTCTTGCCTCTGTGCCATTCCGGCAAAAAAAAGACATATACCTATATTTCATATGGAGGCAGGTAACCGTTGTTTCGACCAGCGCGTTCCGGAAGAAACCAACCGCAAGATTGTAGACCATATTTCCGATATCAACCTCACCTACAGTAGTATAGCCCGGGAATATCTGCTGCGCGAAGGACTTCCGCCCGATCGGGTCATAAAGACGGGTAGCCCCATGTATGAGGTCCTGCATCATTATATGCCAAAGATCATGGCCTCTGATGTACTGACACGTTTTGGCCTCGAAAAAGGAAAATATTTCGTCGTCTCTGCCCACCGTGAGGAAAACATTAACAGCGAGAAAAATTTTAAAGGATTAATTAATTCATTGAATCTCATCGCCGAAAAATATGGCTATCGCATCATTGTCTCAACGCATCCTCGTACCCGAAAAAAGTTAGAAGAGTTTCAAGGGCAAAACAAAAGTATAACGACAAAAGACAAAAGTGAAAAAGATGGGTATGCTTTGCATCCATTGATTGAATGGCAGAAACCATTAGGTTTCTCCGATTACAACGCACTGCAGATCAATGCCTTCGCCGTCCTCTCCGACTCTGGCACCATCTCAGAGGAATCCTCCATCATGAATTTTCGTGCCCTCAACATCCGCGAAGCCCACGAACGCCCCGAAGCCATGGAGGAAGCATCCGTGATGATGGTAGGCCTCAATCCCGAAAGGATTATGCAGGGCCTGGTTCAATTACAATACCAAAAAACAGGTAATGAAAGAAATTTCAGGCAAGTAAGCGACTACGCCATGCCCAATGTGAGTGAAAAAGTGGTTCGGATCATCCTTGCCTACAGCGATTACGTAAGACGGGTGGTCTGGAGTGAATAACATAAGATACAGTTAGCTTAACAAAGCCGGAGAACTTAACTCACACCATTATTTCTCCACTCTCCACACGGCTTTTTTTAAATTAATCCTTGATCTTACTCTTATCACTGTTACCCATAACTTAAAAGACTACAAATAACTTATTAATGTCAATTCTTGAATCTTTGAATCTCTCCATGCCACAAATCATCCCTCTCCCCAAATTTGAAGACCCCCGCGGAAACCTCTCTTTCATCGAGGAATTTAAGCATATCCCCTTCAAAATCGAGCGTGTGTATTGGATCTACGACGTGCCCGGC
>NZ_JBKBHX010000013.1:0-6108 GCF_046299575.1 Thermaurantimonas sp.
TAGACAATCATGATGTAGCACGCATTTACGGAGTTTTGGGGAGGGACTTGCAAAAGCTGAAAATTGCGCTTGGTTGGCTGCTCACGCTCAGAGGAATCCCTTGCTTGTATTACGGTACTGAAATTTTAATGGCTCATACCGATGGGCACGGTCTCATTCGTCAAGACTTCCCCGGAGGTTGGCCTGATGATAAGGTCAACAAATTTTTTTCGGAAGGGCGAACGAATGAAGAGAATGAAATTTTCCGATTTATCAGTAGCTTAAATCATATGAGAAAAGCCCATCCGGCTCTTTCTACCGGCAGATTCACACATTTTGTACCAAGAGAAGGGTTGTATTTCTACACAAAGACTGATAAAGAGGGAGGGCAGTATCTGATCATATCCAATGTGAAATCACAAAGTATTCGATTTAATCCTTCTGAATTTATCTCACTGTCATCCATGCGGCACCTCTTTGGCGATAAAGTAGAAATAGAGCCGAATGCGACTAATGATTTGGAAGTAGTCGTGCCGGCAAAATCCTTTTCTATATACAAGATTAAATAATAAAAACCGACCCTAAAGTCGGTTTTTATTAACTATATTTCAAAAATGTCAGGGACTTACATAATTAATAGAAACATTGAAATAAAATGCTCCGTCAGTTTGATTTCTCATGGCATATGGTTGAGTGCGAATCAAGTTATAAAAATCAGGCCGGCCTTTTTCGAGTCGGTCTCCATCAAATGCATACATAATCCGGTAGCCTGCTTGTAATCCCAGCCACCAAAAATTTTTGATCTGTCGCTGGTAGTCCAGTCTTAGGCGAAGTTCTCCCCTACGGATCAAAAAATCAAATTCATCGTTGCTGAATTGGCTGATGCGATAGCTGGAGCCCTCCAGTTCATATCCAAAGAGCAACAAAGAACGCGGGCTGAATGTGTAGCGACCATGACCCCTGGCAGGTAGCAATATCTCGGCTCCCCATTTTCTGGAAAGTGAAGTCCAATTGTACAGCAAGACAGGCACATAGTTCATGCCACCAGCGCGATATGTGCGTGAAATACCTACGGCCCATTGTTTGCGATCGTTGGGTCGCTGACCATACAACACGGCACCAGAATACAAAAGTTTACCGTCTGTGATGTTGGCCCAACTGTAGTTTCCGCTTACATCGAGCTGAATCTGAGCTATGATAAAGTTCTTTTCATCGAAGGGTATGTAGAAGGTATTGATCCATCCGACTGTTCGAAGGCCATATCGATCAAGTGTATCAGTCATATGCATGAGTGAGTCACGCCAGAATTCATGACTGCGCTTGCGGGCCGTGTATTGCACATCCCATAGGTTCACCTGCGTTTGCCAGAGAAAGCGATTATTGGATATCACAGGAGTCATAAATTGCAATCGAAGACCTCCAGTGTAGTTTGCAAGTCCTTTTTCAGCATCAAAGTTCAGATTGGCACTGTCCAGCGGAAAGGTACCGATCTCCGTAAAACGCATTTCGTAAGGCAACTGTACGTCCCATCCCAGTGAGAAAAAGCGCTGAGGTGAGAGACCAAAAATTCGTGAATTGGCGTAGGTTTTGGTTGGTTTTCCAAGGTATTCTACATCGCCATAGTCGTAGTCGTCTTCATCGTCCTCTTCGGATTCAGTGATTACTTGCGAATGGATAGGCAGTACAGCCAGGAGCAGGAAGAGGGTAAAATGTGTTAATCGCCAAAGCATATTTTATTCTTTTTTCTTTACGGCCACGCGTGTCCAGACGTCGGTACGCCCCAAAGCTTTTACCCCAATAAAACCTCGGATGTCTAGGGTATTTTCATCTCTCATCTTAATGACACAGCTGTAGGTATTTCCATTTTCCGGGTCATAGATGGTTCCGTCTGTCCATTCGTCTTTTCCGCTGTAGCTAAAATCTTTAAGAATTCTGTAGCCTCTTAGGGGCACTTGGCGCATTGACTCATCAGGGTTGTTTTTATCTACTTTGGGCTGATTGGTTACAGGATCAATGGGTTCGCGAAGCCAAACAATTTTACCATAGTATTTCTCGCCAATTTTTTCAATTTTTACGCGGGCTTTTCCATGTGAAGGTTCCCAAACACCAATTAAGCGGTCAGCTTCATCTGAATTTTGAGAAAATCCCTGAGAGGTGATCCAAAAAATTGCAAAAAATAAATGAACGATTTTTTTCATACTCAATTCAATTTAATAGTTAACACGCAGTTTAAACTTGACTAGTGCAGAAAAATCACCATCCAAATCTTCTGCCAAATCCGCATCCATTACTATATTTATCCTATCAAGCTGAAGAAACCGTTCAATTTTCTTCTGTTCATCAGCTACTATCAGTTGAACTTCAGATTCTTCGGCGGCTATGTTGTTAGCAAAGGCAATCTTCTGCATGTCAACATTTCTGCCTGAAATCTCAATTTTTGCGTTTTGCACTTTCGTATTTGGATCTATTACCAATGTTACCTCCTCGAACCGCGCTGATGAAATTTTTTCTTTTGAAAAATCTATATCCGGAAAGAGTTTTTTCAGGTTCACATCCCAAATTCCGATTGCCGTGTTGACTCCTTCAAATAGAGGAGACTCAGCCTTGACTTCCACAGATACGGTGGCTTCAGAACTTTTGTTTGCTCTTTTACACGAATTTAGTTGAGCTAAAATCGCAATACCCATCAGCAGAAATATCGCTTTTTGTTTCATTACTTTCATCTTAAATAAACTTTATATCGATCAGATGACAAATCTACAAAAACATGCTCTTGGAGAGAGGTGGATAACTGAATACCCACTACATCGCAGTATACGGGGAATCGTTTATGATTTCGGTCCACAAGTACAGCAGTAGTCAATGAAGCGGGACGATAGCGCAAAAACGGTTTCAGGGCATACAAGAGAGTACTTCCAGTGTTGAGCACATCATCTACTATGAGAATATTCCTGCCATCGAGACCGGGTAGGTCAGGGGTAATTTTTGCCGGTAATGTATGTGGCAGCTCTTTGTCAAGGGTCAAGGAAAAAATATGAATTTTTATAGCGGAAATTTCTTTCAGACGGTTCGCAAGCAACTGACATAATATACTTCCTCTTGGTGTAATCCCTACCATGTACAGGTCTGTGATGATATAATGGTGTTCATATATCTGCCATGCCATACGGTCGATGATGTGGCAGATTCGATTGTGCTCCAGGATGGGTGATTCAGTTTGATGAAAGTTCATATTCTATTTAAAATAATGAAATTAGTAGTTGATTGCGGGCAGAATAGTAGATTTACACTGGCCAAAACCCAAGTACAGATCATTTTTCTGACAAAATGCACGCATTATCACGGTGTCTCCATCGAGTAAAAAAATCCGCTCTGTACCGTCTGATAGTTTTATGGGTTTGGTTCCTTTCCAGGAGAGTTCGAGCATGGAGCCAAAACTGTCCGCTGCAGTTCCGCTAATGGTGCCTGAAGCCATGATATCTCCGGCCTGAATATTGCAGCCGTTTACAGTATGATGTGCAAGTTGCTGGCTCATGTTCCAGTACAGATATTTAAAATTGCTGCGGCACACCGTTGTAGGTTGACAATCGGAGGGGATAATATCCACTTCGAGCTGGATGTCGAAGGTTTTCTCTCCCGAAGATTTGAGATAGGGGAGAAGTTCCTTTTCCGGTTGAGGGCCTTCACAGCGAAAGGGCTCAAGTGCATCAAGAGTAACAATCCATGGTGATATCGTTGAACCAAAATTTTTGCCTAAAAACGGACCCAAGGGTTGATATTCCCACTTCTGTATATCTCGGGCACTCCAATCATTGAAAATGACCATTCCAAAAATATATTCTTCTGCTTCATCAACCTTTATGGGCTGGCCGAGTGGTTTACCACGGCGCGTTACAAAAGCCATTTCAAGTTCGAAATCAAGCTGCTTGCTGGGTGAAAATATCGGATTGTCAGCTCCAGGGGGCAGGATTTGGCCCCATGGACGATGCAGATGGGTGTCTGATACAACAATACTCGATGCACGACCGTGATAAGCAATCGGCATGTGCAGCCAGTTGGGCATCAATGCATTTTCCGGCCCGCGAAACATGGTTCCAACATTGGCAGCATGCTCTTTGGAAGAGTAGAAGTCTGTGTAATCACCCGGTTTTATTGGTAGGTGTAGTTGTACGCGATGATGAGATACGATGATATTGTCCTTAATCTCTTTATCTAGGTCATAAAGTCCGGCATGCTTATCTGTAAGCAATTCAATAAGCCGCCTTCTAACAGATTGGTGTACTTCACGAGGAAGATCTATAAAGTCATTTAAAAATTCCGAGGCAAAATGTTTGAGAACAAGACCATCGGCCCGAAGAAGTCCACTCTGAAACAGGAGTGAAAGATTAATAATGTAATCTCCTATGCGACTAACTGCTGAGTGGCTTCCGTCTTCAAAATAACCTATACCATACGGAAGATTGTAAACCGGAAAGTCACTCTTTTCAGGAATTTCTAACCAGCATTTCAGATTTTTTAATTGAAGTGTATTCATTTGGTATGGATATTTGACCAGAATTTAATATGCAAACCTACATCACTTTTATGTGGAAAGATGACTATGTTTTTGACCTTATAAAGAAAGAAAAAAAACGTCAAACCGACGGTGTTGAACTCATTGCTTCAGAAAATTTTGCCAGTGACCAGGTCATGAAGGCTATGGGAAGTGTGCTTACCAATAAATATGCAGAGGGATTTCCCGGAAGACGATACTACGGCGGTTGCGAGGTTGTAGATGAAGTTGAAACTGAAGCAATCAATCGGGCCAAATTGCTCTTCGGGGCAGAATATGCATGTGTACAGCCACACAGTGGCTCTCAGGCAAATGCGGCTGTATATCTGGCTATTCTGAAACCCGGTGACAAAATCATGGGATTTGACCTTTCTCACGGCGGACACCTGACGCATGGCAGCCCGGTGAGCTTCAGCGGAAAGCTTTACCAAGCTGCCTTCTACGGAGTGGAGAGAGAAACCGGACAGATCGACTACGAAAAAGTCAGAGAGCGCGTTTTGCATGAGAAACCCAAACTCCTTATCTGCGGTGCGTCTGCTTACAGTCGGGATATTGATTACAAGACATTTAGATCTATCGCAGATGAAGTCGGAGCTTTTTTATTGGCCGATATCTCGCATCCCTCAGGTTTGATTGCCAAAGGTGTGCTCAATGATCCGCTTCCTCATTGTCATTTTGTGACTACGACTACCCACAAGACCTTACGCGGCCCTCGAGGCGGACTCATTTTGATGGGCAAAGATTTTGAAAATCCTTTTGGTCTTAAAACTCCAAAAGGCGAAACGCGCATGATGTCGTCGCTCATAGATGCAGCGGTTTTTCCCGGAGTGCAAGGCGGGCCTCTTGAGCATGTCATAGCAGCCAAGGCCGTGGCATTTGGAGAGGCGCTTACAGATCAGTTTATGAAGTACATCCTGCAAGTGCAGAAGAATGCCCGCGCTATGGCTAGTATGCTAAAAGATATGGATTACAACATCATATCCGGAGGTACTGACAATCACTTGATGCTAATCGACCTCAGAAATAAAAACCTCAGCGGCAAAGCAGCCGAAGCTGCGCTAGGGCAGGCGGGCATTACGGTAAATAAAAATATGGTGCCATTTGACGACAAATCGCCCTTTGTCACCTCCGGTATTCGCATTGGTACTCCGGCCATTACGACCAGAGGTCTGGACGAGAGAGACTGCCAGAAGATAGCGGTCTGGATTGATGAGGCTTTGAAAAATCATTCTTCAGAAAGCACTTTAGCCAAGATTCACAAAGAGGTCAAAAAATTCATGAGGCAATTTCCTCTGTTTCATTGGCATAAGGATTAAGCGATATATTAAGTTTTTATTAAACGGGACTAAAAACTACCTTTGCAGAGGGCAAGTCCCATACAACCAGCTCCTCGTGAATCCCCCAGGTCAGGAATGAAGCAAGGGTAGCGAGTCGTAGCGGTGTGATATGGTCAGCTTGCCCTTTCTTTATTTATGGACATCAGCGTATCGAAATGCAGAAAGAGCCAATACGAGTGGTGATCACCGGTGCACCGGGAAGTGGTAAGACGACCATTATTACTCATTTAAAATTAATAG
>NZ_JBKBHX010000014.1:0-3809 GCF_046299575.1 Thermaurantimonas sp.
GGTATTTGTCTTCGTGAGAAAAAAGAAAAAAAAGTAATTGAATCTTCCCAACTTCGTTACATTTCCTACAGTTCACTGGGGACATAACTGGGAACGGCAGCACGAGTTGATTTTTCGAACCTCAGAGTGGTTTGAAAGAGCTTTTGTGCATCAGCCTTATGGTTTAATCAACTATGGAATAAACGATTTACTGCATAAAATTCAGGAATACTCGGCTAACAAAAGAAAGTCAGCTCCGGCGATATTAACCAACCCTGTTGGGAGAAATTTTGAATTCGTCAATCACTTTTACCTACCTTTTCATTACAAAAAGGCAATCGACAGGTTGAATTACAAAATTCTGTCGAAGAAGGCTGCCCCTGCCGAAGAGTCGGTGGTATATGCGGGATACTGCAATGCCTTTATATTGCACTATTTTCGAAAAGGGGGGTTTCGCTGGTTGGACTTATTTGCACGTCGTCAGGTATCTGATCAGTTGTCGAGCAAGGCAAAAGAAGTCGAACGCAAGGCGGTAGAATCAGCGGATTTAATAACAGCTGACAGCCTCACTACTATAGAAGACTATGCATATATAAGGCCGGATATCATGTACTTGCCTCAGGGTGTGGATGTCGGGAGATTTTACCCTACGACTGGCCTCGAAGACATTGCTCAGCGGGCCGCCCATTACAGAGGTGTAGTTGGCTATATGGGTACCGATCTGGTGGTAGATGTGCCCTTGATGGAAGGCATTGTGGAGACATGCACTGATCTTCTGTTTGTGTTGATTGGCGATTTCAGGCAAGAAGGTTTAGGTAGGCTCAAAAAGCATTCGAATGTCTATTTTACTGGCCGAATAGGATACTTCGAGTTGAACAAAGCATTGAACAGTACAGATGTGGGTTTGATTCCTTACTTGATCAACGATCGCACCTCAGGTGTATTTCCGACAAAATACTATGAATATTTAGCATGTAATAAGCCAGTGGTCACGACACCTTTACCTGATTTAACAGATAAAGTATCAGGGCATGTAGCCGTAGCAGAGGGTGTTCAAGGGTTTGTAGAGGCTATATACGAACTGTTAGAGAAAAATTATGAGTCTCATGCACCTCTCTTAGAAGCTGTGGAGAATACGTGGACAAAGCGATTGGAAATAATAAAAGGGGAATTAGCTAGAAAAAATATACTTAGCTAACAAGTAGATATAGGTTTTCACAGTCATTTTTTTGAAAACTTTCCGTCAAGAAGGATAGGATTTTTTAATCCCCCAGGCTTCAACGGCGAAAGCTCAGGGGAGTATTGTCGCTACCTTCGGCTCTCTGATCATTTGGCTGTTAAGAGGGGGAGCGTGTGCTATTGCAGACCAATTCGCGAACATACGTTACTAAATCAGCGCAGATCTGTAATTTTCAGGTTTAGCTGTATAGTCTGCGATTAAAGGTCAAAAATAAAATCACCGATACAGCCGTATGTCTCCCCGGCGGATGGGCATGGGATTACCGTGGCGGTCGGTGTGGCGGATTACATACAGGTACACCCCGTCAGGTACCGGGCGGCCGCGGTGGGTGCCATCCCAGCACTGGCCGATGTCGTCGCTCTGATACACCAGCTCGCCCCAGCGGCTGAAGATCTGTATCTGATAGCTGGCCAGATACTCGCCTGCTACCTCGAAGCAGTCGTTGCGCCCATCAGCGTTGGTCGTAAATGCATTGGGGATATACAGGGTGGTGAAGGTCTGCTCCTTATCCCAACAGAAGCGAGCGTAGAGCCTGAAGGGATCGGTGTGGGCAAAGCACTCGTTGTACTTATAGGCCAAATAGGTGCCGGGCTCGCGCACCGTGATGGCATAGGTCGTGTCTCCGGTGCTCCACACCGTGGTGATGCCCGGCATGCCGGCGGGTACCGGCACGGCCAACTGTGCCGACAGCCCCTTGCAGATCGTGTCGGGGTGCGGCTAGACCGTGGTGACAAAGTCACTGATAAAGCCGACATTGATGGTGTCGCTCCGGGCCATAAACTCCCCATCGATGGTCACCCTTACCTGGTAGCTGCCCGGCTGGGTGACAGTGATGGTGGATGTGGTATCGCCAGTGCTCCAGAGGTAGGTGCGGGTTTCGTATTCCAGGGCGTAGAGGCTGTCGATTACCGTAAGGGTGAGCACTATAGAATCGCCAACGCACAGCACCGTATCAGCCGGCAGATGCACCCTGAAGACCGTATCGCTGCACCGGAAAAAATGCACGTCGTCAATGTAGAGTATAGAAACAAATCTTTCTGGTATTTGATTTATTCCACATCGAATCAGCACCAAATCACCTGTGGAATCGACGATGGAGCTGAAATTATCATTTCTGTTTGGCTCTAACCAACCTATATACATCATATTATAATTTCCATTGTTTATGGTCGATTTAAATGATATCTTCTTCCATTCAGCAGACTGATTTATTGAAGCCGAATCGTTAATCAGGATTACATGGCCAATCGAGTGAAGGTCAGCATAGGTGTAATGAGTGAGGTAAGGTGGGACGAGCCGGAATACATACAATGAATCATCTTTTAAAAAGATGCCAATACTTTTAAATCGAAAGGAGTTTCTGCTATCGGCACGAGCATAAAAAAACCACAATAATCGCCCGTTTTGCCGGTGTCTTTTAAAACATTACCAACTAATGAAACTCGAATCTCTTTTTGATGAAGTGAAGTACAAATTCCATTTACTGATCTGTTATCATAAATAAATGTACTAAAAAATGCGAGATGTGTAATTCCACTTCTTGACTGTGGAATAGGTATTTTATTGGGATCATGTAAAAACAGATTTGGATTCGGAGTATTTTGTGTATAAAGTTTACCATTTCTCTTGACATCAGTATATTCAAGCAATGGATATGACATATAAAGATTAAGATGCCAATTTTTAACAATCGGACCACCATGAGAAATTACCCTTTCCAGTCCAACAAAAGGTCACCCAAAAGAGGTATTACATGGTTTTTCCAACTCATCAAAAGAAGAATTTCGAACCAGATTTTTCGCATTTCCATGGGTATATATACTTACCAGAACAATTAGGATATACTTTCTCATCAGCATTGATTTTTTTGAAGCCGGATGAAGGATTTAATCCGGCTTTTTTCATTTATTGTTTTACTAGTTTATATACATTTTGATAGCCACTTCGAAGCGTAGAAAGCATGTAAATACCTGCCGGCAAATCATGCAGGTCCAGCTTAACCAATTTGCCTAGGCTCAACTGATATTTTTGAAACACAAGCTGACCTTGCAGATTGTACAAGGATAAATCTACCCGGGAATGACCACTGCCTTGAATATTCAATCGGTCTGTAAAAGGATTTGTGTAGAGTTGTATTCCAGGCGCAAGCAGTTCTGATGCATCAAGCGGTCGATACGACGAGGCTGAGATGCAGGAATATAAAGTTGCATTATCAATAGAAATAATAATATTTGTTTGGGGTTTAAAATCTGATCCCTGACTGGTGTTTCAGTAATAAATCGGGGAAGGATTTGTATTTAATAAAGACCCAACTATTTTATCTTGCGAGCTAGGATTGATCCACCTATTTTTTGCTGTTTGGCCGGGGGATCCGATGTTGCCGATGTTTACCTCGTGGAAGTAGATGCCCAAGGTGGAGATAAAATCGTTGCACTCAATGCGTGTGAAGAGCAGATTGTCTCTGCCATAAAGGCCATAGCAGAGGTTTTCTATTGAGTTTGATGATACCCAGGTGTTGAGCGCACGGTGGAGATGAATGCCGCAGTAGGCATTCATACCGCAATCGTTCATCGATGCCAGATGCTCGATG
>NZ_JBKBHX010000015.1:0-3272 GCF_046299575.1 Thermaurantimonas sp.
CCATCTGCCGGGGGGCAAAGGTGGGCAATGTGCTTCCGTCGCTCCACAGGTAGGTGGCGCTATCAGCCGATACATCGAAGAGCACCGGCCCAAAGAAGCATACGGCCGTATCGTGTACCTTCACCGTCGGTGGGTCAATCACCGATAAGCTGACCGTATCACTGACTGTACCACAGGGAGTGGACACCTGCACCCAGTAGCGACCCGACTTGCTGACCGACAGGATGCTGTCGGTACTGCCTGTACTCCAGAGATAAGTGGCCGGAAAGCCCTGTGAGGCATCCAGCAGCACGCTCTCACCACGGCAGAGCAAGGTATCGGAAAAGCCCAAGTCCACCTGGGGTACGGGCAATACCTTCACCGAATCGCCCATGGTCGTAATGCTGTCGCCATCGTACCAGAGCTGTACTTGCACATAGTAGGTGCCATACTGCGGATACTTAACCACGGGGTGAAACTGCGAGCTGTGGTTTAGCGGGCCCAGACCGGCCGGGTCGCCAAAATCCCACCACACCGAATCAGCTATGGCCGTGTAGTTGAGATGAAAGTGGGTAGAGTCGGTGCAGTTGCTCAGCAGCTTGAAAGGTTTAGGTAAAACATCAGAGGTGCGAAATGTTGGAAACTGAGGATAGAGTTTAAACGGTCTGAACGAATAGACAAACTCTATATCCACATTGCTCATCAGCGAGTCGTCAGGGTTTTTGATTCGATATAAATAACGATTTCCAGGCCAATTTCTGTAATGTAATGTGGTAAAATCACCCATTGTTAGACCACCTCTTAGTCTGAAGACATACACATGACCATCAGGAGCCGGCGTATTTTGATAATACATGTGACGGTTTACATAACTACTCAACAAGGAATCTATCATTGGTGAATTTGGAACAGCTTTTATCCCAATTTTATTATGAAAATCTAAAGAGTCTTTAGAATACAAATCGAATCGAACCAATAAATATTCATCAATGAAAGGGTAAGGAAAAGCCGTATCTTTTCTTATGTAAAAGCTAATCAAATACCTGCCTGTAGTGGAAGGAATTAATTGGCGGAAATTAAAATTTTTATTATTAAAAATAATTTCATTCGGAAAAGTAAATGATTTTGATGTTTTTAAAATAGTTAAATTATTTGTATCTAATTTATAAAATTCTAATTTTAAACCAATACTGTTGAAGTAATAAAAAGTATTGAAATCTGGTGGTAAAGGAACCAATTGACCTGTGTCAAAATTTGGTGTAAAAATGCTAATAGATCCTAATCTTGTGACCTGCACAAGTATTCCGCCTGGTGAATGAAATCCAGTACATTTGAAGTGAAATAATATTTCACTGAAATTTTTTTTTAAAATTGAAAAATCAACGAATAACAAATAATATCCATTCAATCTATTATATGCAATATTTTTTAGGCTTAATGTAGAAATTTTATGAATTGAATACCCTCCTGAATTGTCTTTGATTAGCATATTTAATTGAAGTGCTGAATTTTCTCTATATGCCGGGATAAATTCTGTCTCTTCAATAAAGGTATAAAAATGAAAAATGGTATCTTTATTATTGAATGAAAAAAAATAAGAAATTAAAGGAGTACTTAAAGGGGCCATGAAAAGATTATAAAAATTTTGAGTTATAACATTGTAGTGGTAATTTGGCACTTCTCCACCCAGAATATGAACATTATTTTTATCATAATATTTTCCGTTCAAAAAATACACTTCTAATTCTCCATTTTCATTACAATATGCGGATGTCTGGTTGTATATATCCTGAAATGGAGGAGATGAAGAAGGCATCCAAGTAGTTACTGAATCAATAGTCACCGGTGTGGTATTGAAGTCCATTTTGATGCCTTGGCCAAATATCCAGGTGTTGTAGTGTTGAGAATAGATATTTGAAAGTGAAAAAATAAAAGATAAAAATTTAAAAAAATTTCCTTTCATGGCACTACAAACTTTAGTAATTTTTTGTTGTTGCCAGACATATACTGAATTAGATAAACACCTTTTTTCAATCGACTTGTTTCAAAATTATTTAGTTCTCCATTGTAGATTAACTGCCCAAGAACGTTTGTAATTATTACATGGGAGCTTTTGGGAATTGAACTTATTGATGCATTTTTATCCTTATCGATTTGTTGTGCTATTGTGGATGGGGTTTTATCTTCCGCTCGATAAAAAATATTTGAAACCTCAGCTTCTTTAAAATAAATATTTTCATCCTCTCCCCACCAGCACATAGCGTATAAAGTCGCATTGCAATAGCCGAATGCTATGGATGGAAATTTATAGCTTGTTTTATTTATGTTGTTGAACTCATTAGCATCTTTCCAAAAAGGCTGTAGAAATCCAAATATGCCAAAGTTAATTTCCCTTCCCATTACGTTATTTCCAACGTGAAAATCGGATTCCCATATTATATCGTTAGGGTCTCCAGCAGCAGCAACAATTGGATTTGAGTTAATCGTCGATGAAATGTTTATGATAGGCCATGTTGATGGCCCTTGGTTGTAATTAAAAAATATTTCATCATTGTGTGAAAGTGTGATAATGTATGATGAAATTCCACCATTTATTAATTTATTATCATAAGTAAAACCATCGATTCTTGGATGAATATCTAATGAATTGGAAACAGTTATTTCAAAAGCATCATTTGGAGCATAGGGTGCAAATGATCCATTATCATCAAAATAATCTACAAAAATCCCGTTATTAGGTGATGTTTGATATCCTAATGCACAAAACTGATAAACTAAATTGTTTTGATATCCTGAAATATTTATGTCAGGATTCCAGCGATTGGAATATATTCTAATACTTGATGAAGAGTATGATATTGAACTAATTGAAATTTGCGGGCCGAATCCTGCTCCTATTCCACCATAATGCATGTAAATTTCGTTATTTAAGATATCTTCATAGATGATTCCAATAGCACTCGATGGATAATCAAAACAATCAACAGCCCTATCAATATTTGGATGTCTTCCATGTGATGACAATACCCAGGTGTTTGTGGGGTAAGAGATCATTAATGGACTTAGTGAATTTCTAAAAAATTCATCTACTATTATTAGTCCACTTAACTCATACACCACATATCCCCATAATCCTTCTCTACCTACAATGATATCAGGATCATGTGCGCCTGCGGGTAGCGGTAGTACGTGAGGTGGATTACCAGAGCCAGGCAGATAGTAGGCAATGCCGGGATTGTCGCCATCCCAACAATAGACTTGTGCCACATTCAGCGGACAAGTGGGGCACCAGC
>NZ_JBKBHX010000016.1:0-1773 GCF_046299575.1 Thermaurantimonas sp.
GGTTAAATACAACTGGGTTGATCACTGGTGTTTATGACCCAAATATACCTAAAAATGAAAGCAAATCACAACATTGCGAGTGAATAACAGCACTTCATGCCGGGTGTTTATGACCCAAATATACCTAAAAATGAAAGCAAATCACAACTTCCCAGTTAAATTTATTTGGGTCAAAAAGGGTGTTTATGACCCAAATATACCTAAAAATGAAAGCAAATCACAACTGCTTCTATCATTAGCTGACCATTTACACAGGTGTTTATGACCCAAATATACCTAAAAATGAAAGCAAATCACAACGACAATTAATTTGCCGTCTATATCCCACTTGGTGTTTATGACCCAAATATACCTAAAAATGAAAGCAAATCACAACTAGTGTCATCGAACGCCCTAACATTTTTTCGGTGTTTATGACCCAAATATACCTAAAAATGAAAGCAAATCACAACATCCAATCAAATACAACTGGCGTAACCACTGGTGTTTATGACCCAAATATACCTAAAAATGAAAGCAAATCACAACAACAATCGAACATTGCATAGCTGATTTTTGGTGTTTATGACCCAAATATACCTAAAAATGAAAGCAAATCACAACCTGCCTTCCGGAATTGCCCGCACTTTTAATGGTGTTTATGACCCAAATATACCTAAAAATGAAAGCAAATCACAACGACCTTAAAGTATCGAACGATGTATGCTCTGGTGTTTATGACCCAAATATACCTAAAAATGAAAGCAAATCACAACCAGGGAGTCTCGATAGGCTAAGAACATCAGGGTGTTTATGACCCAAATATACCTAAAAATGAAAGCAAATCACAACTAAAAAAACAACAAAAATTTATACATTCCAGGTGTTTATGACCCAAATATACCTAAAAATGAAAGCAAATCACAACAACGTGTTACTGGGATAATTTGGATGTAAGGGTGTTTATGACCCAAATATACCTAAAAATGAAAGCAAATCACAACACCATGTTTGTTACAATCCTTTTTTTCATTGGTGTTTATGACCCAAATATACCTAAAAATGAAAGCAAATCACAACTGCATAACCCACAACCACGGCGAGAGGTGTGGTGTTTATGACCCAAATATACCTAAAAATGAAAGCAAATCACAACAATAATATGAGAACAAAGAAAAAAGAACAAGGTGTTTATGACCCAAATATACCTAAAAATGAAAGCAAATCACAACAAAAACTGTATTCTTCACCACAATTTGCAGGGTGTTTATGACCCAAATATACCTAAAAATGAAAGCAAATCACAACTTGTCGTGATAGCAAATCAACAGTCCGTCGGGTGTTTATGACCCAAATATACCTAAAAATGAAAGCAAATCACAACTCATCATTGAAGGTCTCAAGCACCCTTGGCGGTGTTTATGACCCAAATATACCTAAAAATGAAAGCAAATCACAACTCATTTTCAATTAGCTCAACGACTTTTTTGGTGTTTATGACCCAAATATACCTAAAAATGAAAGCAAATCACAACTCGGTGAAGGCGGCGGTCAGCGCATGGCGAGGTGTTTATGACCCAAATATACCTAAAAATGAAAGCAAATCACAACAAAGGCGAGCAGACCATGTCAGAGCCAAATGGTGTTTATGACCCAAATATACCTAAAAATGAAAGCAAATCACAACGCCCAAGAAAGAGGACTGAAATGCGTCTCGGGTGTTTATGACCCAAATATACCTAAAAATGAAAGCAAATCACAACCTCCCGCTGGTGAGAAAAGGCGCTTTGCCCG
>NZ_JBKBHX010000017.1:0-1611 GCF_046299575.1 Thermaurantimonas sp.
CGATAACCAACAATAGGTGTTTATGACCCAAATATACCTAAAAATGAAAGCAAATCACAACGGTTAACTATGTAAAAATAAAACAAGTTTTGGTGTTTATGACCCAAATATACCTAAAAATGAAAGCAAATCACAACAGAAATCGACGGACTGTTGATTTCCCATCAGGTGTTTATGACCCAAATATACCTAAAAATGAAAGCAAATCACAACCTACTGCCATGGAGTGCTCAACCCAGTTAAGGTGTTTATGACCCAAATATACCTAAAAATGAAAGCAAATCACAACTTTCTGTTCTCAGCAACTCTTTCCTCAAATGGTGTTTATGACCCAAATATACCTAAAAATGAAAGCAAATCACAACGAGATGTAAAAAACACCGGCATGTATTCCTGGTGTTTATGACCCAAATATACCTAAAAATGAAAGCAAATCACAACGAGGGTCAGGGCGAATACGCGCATTTCGAAGGTGTTTATGACCCAAATATACCTAAAAATGAAAGCAAATCACAACCGCTTCTTTTTCATCATTGAAGGTCTCAAGGGTGTTTATGACCCAAATATACCTAAAAATGAAAGCAAATCACAACGGACCGGCAGTGGAAAACTTTGAAAAAGAAGGTGTTTATGACCCAAATATACCTAAAAATGAAAGCAAATCACAACTTAGGGCTTAATAAGGACTTTACAAGCTGAGGTGTTTATGACCCAAATATACCTAAAAATGAAAGCAAATCACAACATAGCCGCCTGCCGTCCGGGGTGTCATGATGGTGTTTATGACCCAAATATACCTAAAAATGAAAGCAAATCACAACCGCCGGCGGATTGAGCGCTTCGCGCAGCGGGTGTTTATGACCCAAATATACCTAAAAATGAAAGCAAATCACAACGATCGTGGTGTCGTCCACCGCCACCATTCCGGTGTTTATGACCCAAATATACCTAAAAATGAAAGCAAATCACAACGAAAAATTCATATGGCGGATAACTCTTTGCGGTGTTTATGACCCAAATATACCTAAAAATGAAAGCAAATCACAACCTCCCGCTGGTGAGAAAAGGCGCTTTGCCCGGTGTTTATGACCCAAATATACCTAAAAATGAAAGCAAATCACAACGGTTAGTAACACCACAAGGCCCGCAGACCAGGTGTTTATGACCCAAATATACCTAAAAATGAAAGCAAATCACAACAGAAGACTTATAAAGGATTTAAAAACTAAGGGTGTTTATGACCCAAATATACCTAAAAATGAAAGCAAATCACAACTGTTTGTAACACCAAAAGGCCCGCAGACCAGGTGTTTATGACCCAAATATACCTAAAAATGAAAGCAAATCACAACCAAATTTTCTGCACTTTTTTTTCAAAAAAAGGTGTTTATGACCCAAATATACCTAAAAATGAAAGCAAATCACAACAAGGCATAAATTTATTACATGGCATTTTAAGGTGTTTATGACCCAAATATACCTAAAAATGAAAGCAAATCACAACGTAGATCTAATTGAATGGGAGATTTTAAATGGTGTTTATGACCCAAATATACCTAAAAATGAAAGCAAATCACAACAAAAACTGTATTCTTCACCACAATTTGCAGG
>NZ_JBKBHX010000018.1:0-1599 GCF_046299575.1 Thermaurantimonas sp.
CGACTTAACACTCATAAACATTTGGTCTCGAGTTGTGATTTGCTTTCAACTTGTTCTTTGAGGATATTAAAACCAACACAACAAGTCCTTATTCGACTATTCCGCCTGTTGTGATTTGCTTTCAACTTGTTCTTTGAGGATATTAAAACCAACAGAGTATAAAATATTATCTGGTGCTATTTCGTTGTGATTTGCTTTCAACTTGTTCTTTGAGGATATTAAAACCAACTAATTTGTCCAAGCATTCTGTTCTCATATTGTTGTGATTTGCTTTCAACTTGTTCTTTGAGGATATTAAAACCAACTTTCCATTTCAAGACAGCAACATAATATTTGTTGTGATTTGCTTTCAACTTGTTCTTTGAGGATATTAAAACCAACAAAATAATTCTCAAGTGAATGAACCAACAGTTGTGATTTGCTTTCAACTTGTTCTTTGAGGATATTAAAACCAACAAGGCGAACCATAACCACAGGTTACTGCTCGTTGTGATTTGCTTTCAACTTGTTCTTTGAGGATATTAAAACCAACAGTTACCGATTGGAAGCATTACAAAATCTGGTTGTGATTTGCTTTCAACTTGTTCTTTGAGGATATTAAAACCAACCAGTAGCTTGTCCTTTGTGCTTAGCGGTCTGTTGTGATTTGCTTTCAACTTGTTCTTTGAGGATATTAAAACCAACTGGTTCTTGAGTCATTATTATAATTTCATAGTTGTGATTTGCTTTCAACTTGTTCTTTGAGGATATTAAAACCAACTCTTCAAATTTGTAGTTAGTTCTTTCTCTTGTTGTGATTTGCTTTCAACTTGTTCTTTGAGGATATTAAAACCAACAGTATAAGAGAAGGAAAAGTTTATAATGTTGTTGTGATTTGCTTTCAACTTGTTCTTTGAGGATATTAAAACCAACCTAATTAGCATAAGCATATCCGCCGTGTGGTTGTGATTTGCTTTCAACTTGTTCTTTGAGGATATTAAAACCAACAGATTAATAAATAATCAATTAAATATTCCGTTGTGATTTGCTTTCAACTTGTTCTTTGAGGATATTAAAACCAACATCTAAAAGTAAGGTCAACACGGTCTGGAAGTTGTGATTTGCTTTCAACTTGTTCTTTGAGGATATTAAAACCAACGTTTGACTAAAAGTAAAATTATCCCTTACCGTTGTGATTTGCTTTCAACTTGTTCTTTGAGGATATTAAAACCAACATATTGTTAATGATATGTACAAAGGGAGAAGTTGTGATTTGCTTTCAACTTGTTCTTTGAGGATATTAAAACCAACAAGTCAACTGTTTTAATGCTTATTGCATTGTTGTGATTTGCTTTCAACTTGTTCTTTGAGGATATTAAAACCAACAATAGTTTATCAGCCAAGACCTTATTTAAGGTTGTGATTTGCTTTCAACTTGTTCTTTGAGGATATTAAAACCAACTTCTGATATTAAAGAAGCAAGTAATGGAGAGTTGTGATTTGCTTTCAACTTGTTCTTTGAGGATATTAAAACCAACGCTTTTCCATTTGTTTATCTACGATACCAAGTTGTGATTTGCTTTCAACTTGTTCTTTGAGGATATTAAAACCAACCCATAT
>NZ_JBKBHX010000019.1:0-979 GCF_046299575.1 Thermaurantimonas sp.
ATAAAGATGTTGGTTTTAATATCCTCAAAGAACAAGTTGAAAGCAAATCACAACGTTATTGCCTCGCAGGATTACTATTTTTGTGTTGGTTTTAATATCCTCAAAGAACAAGTTGAAAGCAAATCACAACTGTTGTGAGTAAGAGAACTTAAATAAGACGTTGGTTTTAATATCCTCAAAGAACAAGTTGAAAGCAAATCACAACAGCGAGCGGGCCCGGGTCGCGCGCCACCGCGTTGGTTTTAATATCCTCAAAGAACAAGTTGAAAGCAAATCACAACGATAAGCATCAATAACTTTGTTATTGGATTGTTGGTTTTAATATCCTCAAAGAACAAGTTGAAAGCAAATCACAACCGAGAGAGTCTCGAGAGAGTCTCGAGCTTTGTTGGTTTTAATATCCTCAAAGAACAAGTTGAAAGCAAATCACAACGTAAAATTATGTAAACTCACAACTGCAGTTGTTGGTTTTAATATCCTCAAAGAACAAGTTGAAAGCAAATCACAACTGAATATTATTGGGAAATCGTTCGTGCTGAGTTGGTTTTAATATCCTCAAAGAACAAGTTGAAAGCAAATCACAACCTGAATGTTTTTACTCCACCGATTGTCTGGGTTGGTTTTAATATCCTCAAAGAACAAGTTGAAAGCAAATCACAACGTGAATTTGGAGACATATTCCACGACATTAGTTGGTTTTAATATCCTCAAAGAACAAGTTGAAAGCAAATCACAACTGAAAGTCGATTCCAAAATATATGATAAGCGTTGGTTTTAATATCCTCAAAGAACAAGTTGAAAGCAAATCACAACAGCAATGATGAAAGACAGGTGGCTTTGCTAGTTGGTTTTAATATCCTCAAAGAACAAGTTGAAAGCAAATCACAACAGAAAAACAAATAGGAGTAAAAGATGACAAGTTGGTTTTAATATCCTCAAAGAACAAGTTGAAAGCAAATCACAACCCGCGCCAATTGCT
>NZ_JBKBHX010000020.1:0-973 GCF_046299575.1 Thermaurantimonas sp.
TTTTGATATCCTCAAAGAACAAGTTGAAGGCAAATCACAACTAGTGGCAACGGTACAGCAGGACGGTCGCGTTGGTTTTAATATCCTCAAAGAACAAGTTGAAAGCAAATCACAACATTTAGAAAGGGATAATAAGAATGACCGAAGTTGGTTTTAATATCCTCAAAGAACAAGTTGAAAGCAAATCACAACTAAGGAAATATTGGGTGAAATTCCCCCTTAGTTGGTTTTAATATCCTCAAAGAACAAGTTGAAAGCAAATCACAACAGCAATCGCTATCCACTTCCGCAAGGTCAAGTTGGTTTTAATATCCTCAAAGAACAAGTTGAAAGCAAATCACAACAAAGGGTTGTATGAAAATAATGATCAAGCTGTTGGTTTTAATATCCTCAAAGAACAAGTTGAAAGCAAATCACAACAGCAAAGCTGATTGGGATAATGCATATATAGTTGGTTTTAATATCCTCAAAGAACAAGTTGAAAGCAAATCACAACCATTATTTCTTTTGTAAATAATTCCTTTATGTTGGTTTTAATATCCTCAAAGAACAAGTTGAAAGCAAATCACAACTAGTTGATGGTTTAAAAGAAGATATTCAGGGTTGGTTTTAATATCCTCAAAGAACAAGTTGAAAGCAAATCACAACTAATCATTTCTTTTATAATTAAAATTGATTGTTGGTTTTAATATCCTCAAAGAACAAGTTGAAAGCAAATCACAACACCCACCAGCGACGATAGTGATACAATTATGTTGGTTTTAATATCCTCAAAGAACAAGTTGAAAGCAAATCACAACTTGTGGTTTACAAGGTCCTACTGGTTTCTGGTTGGTTTTAATATCCTCAAAGAACAAGTTGAAAGCAAATCACAACTACGACTGGATTGCAAGCTGCTCTTGATGGGTTGGTTTTAATATCCTCAAAGAACAAGTTGAAAGCAAATCACAACGAAGGTACGCTTGGAACCGCT
>NZ_JBKBHX010000021.1:0-934 GCF_046299575.1 Thermaurantimonas sp.
TATACCTAAAAATGAAAGCTAACCCTGACGCTCACGGTCAGGGCTCTGTGAGTCACAACTTCAATACCGAAACTTCTGCGCGGGCAGTGGGTTGCAATGACCCAAATATACCTAAAATGAAAGATTTTTCGTAATATTTAATCTTAATCGGCTTAAATTGCTTAATTAGAGCCGATCCGGAATTTCTGGTCAGGGCTTTTGAGTCACATATACATCCCCCAACAAATAAAAGCTCTTTCCTAAAAGGCTTTTCTAACCGATTCAATGCCTTAAATTTTGAATATTGCTACCGAGGCAAGGGCTACCGTATGAGAACTTTGGCTGAACTTTAAAAAATCATAAAAATGAACCTTGAATAAGATAGTGCTTACCTAATAAATTAACTTTAATAAATTGGATGTTAATTCGAAATATTTATTTAAATTTGTCATGAAGCAAATCACAATAAGGTCTTTAATGACCGTTGTGAAAACAGACAGGGCGGGGCAACTCGCCCTTTTTTTATGCAACAATTTCGCCCAAGCGGTTTACACTAATTTTTTGAGGATTAAGTTTTTCTAATGCACCTATGCTTTGTACATTAAAGAATCGTTGTGATTTGCTCGACAACTTATTGTCTATGATTTGTGTTTCAAAGATTTGTCGAAACCAAATATCCAGTTGACCATTTCCTTTAATGCTCATTTTTTGTAATCTATACAGACAATCATTGTATTTTAGTTTTTTATCCGAATTTGGAATGAAGAAAATTTCGTTAGGTTGAAAGTATTGTTGTAATCTCCACTTATCCTTCGGCAATTTTTCTAAAAAGCTTTGCGGATATTTATCTTTATCGTTTAAAATTTTATCCCATATTTCATTTGGGTTTTCAATGATTACCGGAATGCCGTATTTTTTTCTTTCTACTGCGTGCCAGAAGGTACATAAATGGGGT
>NZ_JBKBHX010000022.1:0-900 GCF_046299575.1 Thermaurantimonas sp.
GGTGTACAATATGAATAGTTCAGGTCTGTTATATGCCCTGTATATGATCAGCAGTCAGCATTGGGACGTCTATCACAATACAATTGTGGTGGAGGATGCACTCTTCTCCGGTACCGGAACCAATACTCCGGCGTTTTTCACAGGAACGTTTACCAACGTAGATGTCCGCAACAATCTATTTGTAAACACCCGCACAAATGGCGGTACGAAATATGTCATGTACCAGGGCACGGCCAATACCGGTATCAGCTATAATAATAATGTCTACTTCAGTGACGTCAATACAAATGTTTTCTTCCACGGAGCAGTTCTGAATACTTTTTCTGACTGGCAGGCTACAGGAAAAGATCAAAATGGGATTTTCGCCAATCCGGGATTTTTAAATCCATCCGCAGCTAATTACACTCCAAGTTCAGGGGCTATTAACAATATAGGAGCTAATCTTCTGTCAGTGGTCCCGACCGATATTAATGGAGTAGCACGCACAGCTACTCCTGATCCGGGTGCGATCGAGTTTAATCCGTTGCCTTGTTCAGGTGCCTGGGCTTTCAAGGCAGATAGCATTTATCCTCAGGGAGCATTCCTGAGTTGGCAGTCGAGTGCTGATACGTTTCAAATAGAATGGGGTCCTGTCGGATTTACTCCGGGATCAGCACAGGGCACATTGATCAGTGGCATTACTTCAAAAAATTTCCACCTCACCCCGTTGGTTGTCGGTACATGTTATCACGTCTATCTACGCGAGGCATGTAACAATTCTTTTAGCTCGTGGGTTGGTCCAGTACAAGTTTGCACCCCTATACAGTTTGATGCCGAATTGGTCTCCCTGTTGGGTATAGACAATTCTTTCTGCGGGAGTACCAATACACAAGTCCGTTTTGTAGTCAGAAACAATGGTTT
>NZ_JBKBHX010000023.1:0-692 GCF_046299575.1 Thermaurantimonas sp.
GGATACTGGTTGGTTTTAATATCCTCAAAGAACAAGTTGAAAGCAAATCACAACTCTAAGGCGAATGTCCGTTCCTGTGATAAGTTGGTTTTAATATCCTCAAAGAACAAGTTGAAAGCAAATCACAACTCGTCGGCGGAGCTTAACGAACTTGCTAAGTTGGTTTTAATATCCTCAAAGAACAAGTTGAAAGCAAATCACAACATATCAGGAACAATATAATAAATATAGAGTGTTGGTTTTAATATCCTCAAAGAACAAGTTGAAAGCAAATCACAACTAAATATGTTCATTTGTAAAAGTCCAATTGGTTGGTTTTAATATCCTCAAAGAACAAGTTGAAAGCAAATCACAACTATGAGAACCGTTTTCCTTCTGGTTAGAGTGTTGGTTTTAATATCCTCAAAGAACAAGTTGAAAGCAAATCACAACAGCAAACAATACTTTAACAAACTTGCCATAGTTGGTTTTAATATCCTCAAAGAACAAGTTGAAAGCAAATCACAACATAAGCTTCAAAGTGGAACTCCTACATCAGTTGGTTTTAATATCCTCAAAGAACAAGTTGAAAGCAAATCACAACAAATAATGCCAAGAAGTAAGAGATTTATTAGTTGGTTTTAATATCCTCAAAGAACAAGTTGAAAGCAAATCACAACTAATCGTGCCCTGTCATTTCCACGGCTTCGGTT
>NZ_JBKBHX010000024.1:0-664 GCF_046299575.1 Thermaurantimonas sp.
TATCGAGACTCCCTGGTTGTGATTTGCTTTCATTTTTAGGTATATTTGGGTCATAAACACCCCCTTTTGGTCTAATAAAAGTTGAGTTGCGTTGTGATTTGCTTTCATTTTTAGGTATATTTGGGTCATAAACACCTTGGATACATCAAAAAGTATGTTTCTCGCAGTTGTGATTTGCTTTCATTTTTAGGTATATTTGGGTCATAAACACCTGGTGCTGCTGAAGCTGAATCTTATTTATCGTTGTGATTTGCTTTCATTTTTAGGTATATTTGGGTCATAAACACCCTGGTCAAGGGCGACACCGTGACAGTGCGGGTTGTGATTTGCTTTCATTTTTAGGTATATTTGGGTCATAAACACCGCGACCCGTCCTAAATACCTGAAAAGCACAAGATTACAAAGAAAATACAATTAAAAAATCCGGCTGCGGTAGCATGCCGGATTTTGTTTTTCCCTCGTTTTTACGATCCTGCGTATTTTAAAAAAGTTCGAGCTGTAGCTGAATTACCTTTTGATCCGGTGTTTTCTTCTGCTTTTTCTGCCCTATGAGAAATTCCATCATGCCAAATTGCTTGTCTGTGATTTCAAAGAGGATGATGCTCCCCTTTTCTGGCAGGATATTTCGGACGCGTTTTTTGTGGACTTCAAGGTTGTCTCTACT
>NZ_JBKBHX010000025.1:0-653 GCF_046299575.1 Thermaurantimonas sp.
ATTATAAAAACAATTAATTTCAAGGTTTGGAATTCCTTTAAAGGATTCACTAATACTTATTAAGTTCTTTTTGAAATTTTTATTTGATGTTTCAAATACGTCAGTAATCTGAATTGTGTCCGGAATAAAAAAAGGAGTCAATACCACAAAACTTGAGTCAATTCTCCAAGTTCCTTGTGTCTTTTTCATTTGAGTATCGTCCAAGTATGTGAATTCATATGTGCTGTCAATTTTTAATTCTAATAGATTCTGAAAATGGCATCTCCAATACATGTCATAACATAGTCGATATTTCCCAAATCCAATCTCTTGACTTAAAGCTGTCATTGAGAAAATAAATGAAATTATAAGTACTAATAATGTTCTCATTGTCTTTTTTATAATGCCACCTAACGGTCGAGTGTATGTGCCGTAAGGGATTGCGGACTACTTTCCTGTCGAAATACACCGAAGTTTGAGCGGGCTAATATGTTTGAATACCCACTGAAACCCTTATGGCACATACACTTTGTTAGCGTTTCGTTGTTCATTTTTCTCATTATTTCCCTTTCATTTTTGCTGCATAGACTTACTGTCCGAGCGTTTGTGTAGTCAAGCTCTTTTGTAGGTTTTTGGCAATAGCGTTGGCTGGTGCGACCTGCAAAAGTGCTTGA
>NZ_JBKBHX010000026.1:0-624 GCF_046299575.1 Thermaurantimonas sp.
GATATTAAAACCAACCATCGGGCTTAGTTAATGACAAAGGGAATTGTTGTGATTTGCTTTTCCCGACAAGTCGGGATTCTTTGAGGATATTAAAACCAACCATCGAGCTTAGTTAATGACAAAGGGAATTGTTGTGATTTGCTTTCAACTTGTTCTTTGAGGATATTAAAACCAACTTAGTTTTGTTGATGATAAACAAAAATTAAGTTGTGATTTGCTTTCAACTTGTTCTTTGAGGATATTAAAACCAACCGTCTTATTTAAGTTCTCTTACTCACAACAGTTGTGATTTGCTTTCAACTTGTTCTTTGAGGATATTAAAACCAACTTCACAGTCGTTTATTATACAGGTGTTTTTGTTGTGATTTGCTTTTCCCGACAAGTCGGGATTCTTTGAGGATATTAAAACCAACCACAAAGCGTTATTTCTTTTTTATCTTCTAGTTGTGATTTGCTTTCAACTTGTTCTTTGAGGATATTAAAACCAACAACTGCGGTTGTGAGTTTAAATAATTTTACGTTGTGATTTGCTTTCAACTTGTTCTTTGAGGATATTAAAACCAACTTCTGGTGTTGCATTTACATCGATCTTGTAGTTGTGATTTGCTTTCAACTTGTTCTTTG
>NZ_JBKBHX010000027.1:0-163 GCF_046299575.1 Thermaurantimonas sp.
TTGTTTTTGACGATTTTCGGCTATTAACCTTCGGCTGCGCTGCAGCCTTATTCATTTGCCCTGTAGATACAATAGGTTAATAAATCAGCTCCGTAGGAGCGTGAGGTTAATAGAAAAATCATCGTGATACCACACAGCTCCATAGGAGCGTTACCCAATAAAT
>NZ_JBKBHX010000027.1:261-598 GCF_046299575.1 Thermaurantimonas sp.
AATGTTTCGCTCCTAACGGAGCTATTGCTATTGTTTTTGACGATTTTCGGCTATTAACCTTCGGCTGCGCTGCAGCCGTTTAAATTGCTTCTATCAGATCAATAGGTTAAAAAATCAGCTCCGTAGGAGCAAAAGATTAATAGAAAAATCATTGAAACACCATTCAGCTCCGTAGGAGCGTGAGGTTAATAGAAAAATCATCGTGATACCACACAGCTCCATAGGAGCGTTACCCAATAAATTTCAATGTTTCGCTCCTAACGGAGCTATTGCTATTGTTTTTGACGATTTTCGGCTATTAACCTTCGGCTGCGCTGCAGCCTTATTCATTTGCCCT
>NZ_JBKBHX010000028.1:0-592 GCF_046299575.1 Thermaurantimonas sp.
AATACGACGAAAAGCATTGAACCAGGTAAGTTGTGATTTGCTTTCAAATAGTTCTTTTCAAATATTGAATCAGCTTAATGCCTTTTTGTTTAGCATATTCTTTGGTTGTGATTTGCTTTCAAATAGTTCTTTTCAAATATTGAATCAGCTTGCCTGTGAAATTAAAATTAAACTTTTAAGTTGTGATTTGCTTTCAAATAGTTCTTTTCAAATATTGAATCAGCGGCAAACAGCTGCATCTTCTGGATGATCTAGTTGTGATTTGCTTTCAAATAGTTCTTTTCAAATATTGAATCAGCTTGGTGGCCATAGTAGAAGCTATTAAGGTAGTTGTGATTTGCTTTCAAATAGTTCTTTTCAAATATTGAATCAGCAGTTTTATCAATAAGAAGTTTAAGGAATTAGGTTGTGATTTGCTTTCAAATAGTTCTTTTCAAATATTGAATCAGCTTTTTGCATTAAAACAAAATAAGTTTGTTAGTTGTGATTTGCTTTCAAATAGTTCTTTTCAAATATTGAATCAGCCTTGTATCCACACGAAAAGATGTGGATATAGTTGTGATTTGCTTTCAAATAGTTCTTTTCAAATATT
>NZ_JBKBHX010000029.1:0-527 GCF_046299575.1 Thermaurantimonas sp.
TGGATGGTAGCTGAATGCGACAATGGTAATGATCTGATAGAAATATCTGATGCACTATTGCTTGCCAAAAGCTTGACGCGCAATCAAAAACCAGTTGTTCTAATCATGAAAACCGAAATGGGACACGGTGTTGACTTCATGGTTGGTAGTCATGAGTGGCATGGCATAGCGCCAAACGACGATCAGTTAAGACGCGCCCTTGAACAAAATCCCGAGACATTGGGTGACTATTAATAGTCAACAAAGAACGAATGCGCAAATTGTCTTATAGAGTCGTTTTTTTTGATTTAGACCACACACTCTGGGATTTTAAAACTAATAGTGCCCTGGTGCTGAAAGAATTGTTTTTTGAGACAAATCTAAGCAGCAGAGGGCTTGATTTTGACGAGTTTTACACTGTGTATAACCGAATAAATGATCGCAAATGGGCATTGTACCGCGAAGGCAAAATAGACAAATACCGTCTTCGAAAAGAACGTTTTGCAGATACTTTGCTTCATTTTCAAATAAAAGAAACCCATTTGGGG
>NZ_JBKBHX010000030.1:0-516 GCF_046299575.1 Thermaurantimonas sp.
CCTTGAATTAGTCCTGCTACTTTCAAAACCTTTAAATGTTGTGATAAAGTGCTATTTGCGATATGAAATTCTTCCGAAAGGTCTCCGTGATAACAACAAGATTGAGTAGAAAGCAACTCCAAAATAGCTACACGAATAGGATTTGCCAATGCGTTTGAAAACTTGGCTACGAGTACTTGTTTGTCGGTAAATGTCTGCTTTACTTTTTGCATTTTTTATTTGATATTACATTATTCAGTTCGCAAATGTACGAATTGTTCAGTAAAAATGCAAATGGGTGGTGGGTGGGCTTGGTGCGTTGGGGTAAAATTAAATGTGGTGCAAAAGCGTTGGCTTTGTGTGTTGGCTTGCACCTCTTTTAATTTTACGAAGCGTTGGCTTTTCTGTCGTTTTTTGTCGGATTGTCAATGTTAGTAGGGTGTCTCTTGGCATTGGGCATAACGTTTTGGCGCTTGGCGCAGTGGCGGAATTCGGAGCTCAAAACTGTCGATACACCACAAAAGTTGATGCGAGGTA
>NZ_JBKBHX010000031.1:0-506 GCF_046299575.1 Thermaurantimonas sp.
GATCATCTTGAAGTAGCCTGCAGGACTATAAATAGTAAGATCCTGCCCTTCTTCTATTTCACAACTGAAACCATGAGGCAGAATAATTTTGTGCATATTAGTTCCTCCAAAGATTTAATGAAACAAATTTTTAATTAATTTTTCATAAATAAAACTCAATTCTTATCATTTAATTTTTTAAAAGGTTTTTATGCAAAACATCTTAAAGTAAAATCCTTTTTGTGTCATAAAAAACTTACTTCAATTTAAATATATTAAAAAACAAAAATAAAAAAATTGCTTTTTAAGCATATGTGTAATACATTTTTTAAAAAAAGTTGAAAAAAGCAAATGAAAAATAATTGATCTTTTATAAGATTTATTTTAAAAGTAATTTTACACTATATGTAATAATTTTAAAAGGATTTTATATATGGAAATCACGATTCATAAAAAAGATAACAAAATCGTTTTTGATCTAGAAGGTAGTTTAGATATTTATACTTCGTTAGATTTAAAAAGTGCCC